>CAZTPX010000075.1:0-47152 GCA_964615095.1 uncultured Planctomycetaceae bacterium
CCGCCGGCCTCGTCCCAGCGGACGTTGGTGAAGACCGTGCCGTCGGCATCCACCCAAAGCCCTTCGATATCCTGCTGCACCCAGGCGGTCTTTCCGCTGAAACTGTTGCCGATCCACGAGACGTTGTAGCGGAGATCGGCGGCCGGGCTTGACATTGCGCAGCCGAGGCCAAGCCAAAGGCCAGCGGCAAGGGACAAAACGAAACGACGAAAGTGCTGCAAGTTAGACAAGTACATGGTTTTCCTCTGTTGGGTTTTTCCGCTTCATGGCAACACCCGGATTTCTCCCTTTTCGATCAGTTCCAAGAACTGGCGGTTGCTGTCCAACAGTTCGGGCAGGCTGGCCATTTCCCGCGGCGTGAACCAATGGATCGACTCGACCTCGCGGGGGTTGGGTACGGCCACAGCGGCCCGATCCATGTCGGCCAGCCACCAGGCCAAGTGGACTTTCCAGGCGGTCACGCATTCCCACAGCCGCCGCAGGGGGCGGATGGAAACGCCAATTTCCTCCTGGACCTCGCGGGCGACCGCTTCTTCTTCCGTTTCGCCGTCTTCGATGCCTCCACCGGGAAAACAATAGGTAAGCGGAGCGATCACGTGCTGCGAACGGCGGATCACGAGCATGCGGCCATCTTGGACAATAATCGCCACCGCGCCGCGGCGGCCGGGAGTTTCGGGAATCTTTTCCATGAAGAAAATCGTAACGATTAAGGACGACAACGCAACCCCCGTAGTGCGGCAAGTATGTTCGTATACTGCCTACGGTTAAGATTGTCCGAATCCATACCAACCCGAAGCGCCAGCGAGGGAACGACTTAGGACCTCGCTGGCGCTTCGGGTTAGTGTCAGTCTCAACCTCTGGCAGAATAGCCCCGTTTCAGGCGGAAATTGCGGCAGGAAAGCCGGCTAAAGTCCGGACTTCGAACGGAGGGGCGGGGTTTTTTCGCCGCCAAGTTTCGGGTAGGCTAATAGGTTCCACTCCGAATTGAACCAACCTCGCCCGAATGGCCTTATCCGAACCCACTCTGCTGCCCGACGCGCCGCGGCCTGCCCCCTATGCGGCGTGGAGGATCCCGAATTATCGCCGTTACGCGCTGAGTTGGCTCGCCATGACCATGGCTCGGCAAATCGAGTTTCTGGCGGTGGGAATCTACCTCTACGGCCCGAACAAGGACGTGATGGCCCTGGGTTGGCAAGGCTTGGCGATGGCCTTGCCGGCGATGCTCTTGGCCATTGCTGGCGGTCAATTGGCCGATCGTTTCGACCGCCGCTGGGTGTGGGCCGCGATGATCGTATTGACATCGCTCGACGCGGCTGTACTGGGCACGGCCTGTTACTACCATTTGCCCGTCTATTGGATCTACCTGCTGCTGGTCCTGAATGCCATTGGGCAGACCCTCGGCGCCCCGTCACGATCGGCCCTCTTGCCGTGGATCGTGCCGCCGGAGCAATTCGCCAGCGCGGTGACCTGGAACAGCACGGTGTTTCAAATCTCCACGATGGTTGGTCCGGTGGTCGGCGGAGTGTTGCTCTCGATCTCCGCCAGCCAAGGAGTGCCTTTGGCGCTGGCCTTCGTGGTCTTGCTCCGCCTGGCCGGTCTGGCGGGCACATTGCTCGTGCGCACCGATCGGCCCGAGCGCAAGCAGCCGTCGATCTCGCTGCAAACGCTCGTGGCGGGCGTGCAATTCGTATGGAGCCAGAAGTCGATCCTGGCCACGATCTCGCTCGACCTGTTTGCCGTGCTTCTGGGCGGGGCCACCTTCGTGCTGCCGGCGTTTGCCGACAAGGTTTTGGGCTTTCCGGATGACAGAATCGGGGCCGTGGTCGGCTACTTGCGCTCGGCGGAGGCGGCGGGGGCGATTTGCATGGCTGTCCTCCTAGCGCATTTGCCGCCGATCCGCCGCGCGGGATGGACCATGCTCTGGGCCGTCGCCGGCTTCGGCCTGGCAACCGTTTGCCTTGGTTTTTCAAAATATCTTTGGATTGCGCTGGCGGCCATGTTCTTTATCGGGGCCTTGGACAACGTGAGCGTCGTGATCCGACACACGCTGATTCAATTGCTCACACCCGACAACATGCGCGGACGCGTGACGGCGGTGAACAATGTCTTCATCGTCGCTTCCAACGAACTGGGCGGTATGGAGTCCGGCATCGCGGCCGGCTTGTTCGGCCTGGTCCCCTCGATTATCGGCGGAGGTGTGGGCGCTATCCTCGTCGTGTTGGGATGCGCCGCGCTTTGGCCGCAGATCCTATCGATCGGCTCACTGGTCGACCTGCGCCCGGCCGAGGAGCCAATCGTCGTACGGGAGTAAGAGTCTGTTCCGAAAGGCTGGGGACCCGCGTTGAAGTCCCGGCTTCAGCCGGCTAAAGCCGGGACTCCAACACCTCGCGGAACAGACTCTAAGATATTACTGAAAACGCCCCTGAACCTCGGCCCACTCGTAGGGCCGCAGAGGCACCGTGATACGATCGCCTTCCATGCTCAACTCGCTGGGCGGCCGGTCGGCGCCGCCGGCCTTCTCGGCTGACTTAATTGCCCGGAATGATCGCAGGCCGAGGGAAACGTGTCGCCCTTCCGTTTCTAATAGCCGCACGCGGAATCCGGCCACGGCGCCACTTTCAAGAATCGGTTCCCAATGCGTTGCCACCACCGAGCGCGAATCAAGGTGGAAGAGCCAGGCCGAGTCGTTCTTCGGCCGGGCCGCAACTGCAATCGTCGGCGACGGGGCCGATAAATCCAGCGCCGCGGCCATCGGTTGCGGCAGATCGATGCCGATGCCCAAGCGGAACCGCCGGGCCGTTTCCCCTCGTACGAGCAAGAGCGAATCGAGTTTCCGCAGGCCGTGGCGGCGATGATAGGGCAGGCCCGCCGTGAGGACCGTGGTACGTCCCGCTTGGCTGCGGACCTCGACGAAATGCGGCGATTCGAACTGCTGGGCGTCGGTCGCCACAGTTGCTTGATTCAGGCTGCGATACAGGGTCGGCTCCTCCTTCCCCCAGGCGAAGCGAGCGGCATAATACGAGTTCCACGGGTCGGCGTCCGGTTGTCGGCGGGGATCGAGTTGGATGTCCAGTTCGATCACACGGCTGCCCCAGGTGATGCAGGTTGTTTGCGTGAAGCCGGCCAGGAGTTGGCCGCCGCGATCGACCAACCGTCCACGAACCTCCACCCTGCCCTGCACCGGCCCCGCGGCCAGCACGCGAATCTCGTCGGCCGCCATGATCGAATAAGCCTGGTCTTCGTCGGCCGCCCCCGGTAACCGCATGCCAAGCTGTTGGGCCAACCGCGGCGCGCGGGAGTGAAAGTCGAATACCGAGCGGATTGCCCCCGTATGTGGATCGATAACCAACTCGAAGAACTCGTTGCGCAAGAGGGCGCCGCCGGGGGAAGCGGCCATTTCGGCCATCGGCAGCGGCGGCGGCAGGGACTTGCGAAAGAGGCCGAAACGCCGCCGCACCGGTTTCGAGGGCGTTTGCCCGCCTCCGGCAGCCACACAGACAAAACCTAGCGGCGGAACCTCGACGACGACCGATTTCCGCCCTGCCTCTTGACCGGCATGTAGGACGGCCCCGGCAACATCGGGCAGGGAATCGAGGCAGGAGACATCTACACACACGCGGCGAGAAAAGCTCAAAGGATTTGCCACTACGACGCCGGCCGGAGTTGTACCGGCTGGCGGTTCTCCCACATGACCTTGCGCGCCGATGGCGTGGACGACGTTGGCCATTGCCGTCTCGCCGATCCCGGCAACGCGCTCGTTCAGCCTGGCATCGTCAGTGGGCGTCGCCAGCGAGCTATCGATATCACCAAGCACTTCAGCCACAGGAATCGAAGGCTTGCCGCCGGCCAAGGCAGCCAGGGCGGCGAGGGTCTCCGCTGCCTCGGCAGCCGTTCGCCGCTGATGATACCGCACCCAACGCGAGAGCGGATCGACCTGACCGGCGGCTGCCGCCTGCTTCAGGTACGGCGATCGGTATTCGTCGGGCTTGGGCGTCATCTGATGTCCCGACATGCCAATGCGCTCGAAATAATCGGGCAGCGTATAGAACGATCCGAGCACCGTTGTGTAGCGACGCGCCCGATGGATGTCTTCGTACCAAGGGCTGGTCAGTCCGGGCCAGTGGGCGATAAGCACCGTGGGCTGATTGTCCATGTCGGCGGTGCCGGACAGGCCGTGCGGCAGGCGGAGAAAACCCTCGCCGCGCGTAGCGTCGACGGGCACGCGGAGAACCGCCTCGACCGTCGTGCCGTCGATCCCTTCCCAACGCTGGCGGCTGGTGTTGCCCACGGGAAAGCGGCCATCGTCGAGCGTCGCGTGGACCACACCCGTGAACTGAAAATGCTCGAGGATTTGCGGCAGGACCGGGGTCATGCCGAACCGCCGCCGCCCGAAGACCTTCGGCCGCGTGCCGAGATGCTTTTCGTAGACCGCCAGGCCCTTTTCAAGCTGCGCTCGAATGGCTTCCGGCCCCAACAGCGGCAATTCCAGTTCGCAGAACTCGCCGCCGACGATGCTGGCGGCGCCTTGTTGCAGCGCATGGCGCAGGGCATCGAGTGTCGCCGGTTCTCGGGCGGCCATCTGCTCGAGGACCTGAGCGGAAAGCAGCAGATTGCAGGGCGTATCGTTGGCAAGTTCGCTGTCGCTCAGTTGGGCCCGCAATGGGCCTCCCAAGGTCGTTGGGGCGATGAGGGTCAAATCCAGCAGGTACGATTCGCTGGGATAATAGTATTCGCGCGCGGTGTGCAAGAGATCAAAAGCCGATTGGAGCTTTGCGCGGGCGCCCTCGCAATCGCCGCTGCAGGCCGCCGCCGCCGCGGCCAGCAGTTCGCGCTCGAATGCCAACTCATCGAGGCTGTTCATGTAGCGGATGCTTACGGTGATCGTCTCGATTACGAAGTAGGCATACCCCAAGGCCAGAAAATCGGCCACCAGGTCGGCGTCAATCTCCGGTGGCGGCGTATCGAGCTTGGCCAGTGCCGCCGCGATCATTTCCGGCCGTCGGCCCTGGCCGCGGACCAACCGTGCCCCCAGGTGTTCGGCGTGGCTGAGCCAATCGTCGGGCAGCAACGGCTCAGCAGTTGGCGGGAGAAGGATGAGGTGCCCAGTCGGATCGTCGGGGGGCGAAGCGGCGGCCGTCCAGCGCGGCATGGCCCCGGCGGCCGCCACCAGGGCGGGGTGCCAAAGAGCGGTCCAGGCCGCCAAGAGTTCACCGGCCTGGGTGGCCGACCGCGGCTCGCTCAGATCGTCGCGCCCGCGGCAGGGCAAGATTGGGGTCAACTTTTCCATTTATTTATTCTACCGATTCCCCCGAATCTCACAAGTCATCGGGACCTCCACTTGCTGCGAAACCACATGCCTCTTTAGTATTGTATTTCGCTTATAACGCGGCAAATAGGCATTTTTCGGCCCCCACCCAGGTTGACAAACTCTACCTTCCCCCAAATCCGATGGGTGCGGCAACGTTTTTTGGTTGACACTAACTACCCTCTTGCGATAAATTGGGGATTAGAGGCCGATGGCTCTTTTCCATTCCACTCTGGATGCGCCCTTTCGGGCAGGCGAGCCGTCAGGAACAGAGAGAGACTTCGGGAACAGAGTATGATAGGAGTGTGCTGCGCAGCCGGCGGCTGTGTACACCAACCCCGGCTTGGGGCGGCCCGGCGGTTGCCGTTCGCCTTTGGAGAATTACCATGGCCAGAAGTAGCGCGGTTTGGGGAATCGACATTGGGCAATGCGCCCTGAAGGCAATGCGTTGCCGCAGGCATGAAGATGCCGACAAGATCACGGTCGAGGCGTTCGACTACATCGAATATCCCAAAGTTCTCACGCAGCCCGACGCCAATCCGGCCGAGCTGATCTCCGAGGCCCTGAAGCAGTTCCTTTCACGGAACGAGGTACACAACGACCGCGTGGCGGTTTCGGTTTCCGGCCAGAGCGGTTTGGCGCGGTTCATCAAGCTGCCGCCGGTGGAAGCCAAGAAGATCCCCGACATCGTTCGCTACGAGGCCCGCCAGCAGATCCCCTTTGACCTCAACGACGTGATCTGGGACTACCAGCGGATGGGCGGCGGCAGCGAGGAGTCGGGTTTCGTGCTGGAGACCGAGATCGGCCTGTTCGCCATGAAGCGCGATGCTGTTTTCCGGGCCTTGAAGCCGTTCACGGATGCGGGCATCGAGGTCGATGTCGTGCAGCTCGCGCCGCTGGCCCTTTACAATTACGTCGTCTTCGACATGTTGCAGGACCTGCCCGGCCCAGAGGTCTACGACCCCGACGACCCGCCGGAATCGATCGTGCTGGTCTCCTTGGGCACCGATTCCACGGACCTGGTGGTGACCAACGGTTTCAAGGTCTGGCAGCGCAGCGTACCGCTGGGCGGGAGCCACTTTACCAAGGCGCTGACGAAGGAAATGAAGCTGACCTTCGCCAAGGCCGAGCACCTGAAACGCAATGCCACGTCGGCCCAGGATCCCAAGGCCGTGTTCCAGGCCATGCGGCCGGTGTTCAACGATCTGCAAACCGAACTGCAGCGCTCGCTGGGGTTCTTCACGAATCTCGATCGCACGGCCAAGATCGGCCGCGTGGTGGCCATGGGCAACGCCTTCAAATTGGCCGGTCTGCGCCGCTACCTGGCCCAGAGCCTGGGCTTCGAGATCGAGCGCGTGGAGTCCTTCCGCGGCCTGGTCGGCCCGGAGGTCCTGGCCACACCGGCGTTCAAAGACAACATCCTTTCCTTCGGCGTGTGCTACGGTTTGTGCCTGCAGGCCCTGGGCCAGTCCGGCTTGCGGACGAACCTGCTGCCGAAGGAAATCACCAGGGACCGCCTTATCCGCCGCAAGAAGCCCTGGGCCGTGGCGGCGGCGGCCCTGGTCATGCTCGCTTGTACGGTCAGTTATGCAGCCTACGCGATGCAATCCAGGAGCGTGCGAGAGGCCGAATGGAAGACGCAGGAGAACGCCGCCAAGAGTGTCGTTTCCCGCTCCAGCAGCGTGATTTCAAACAAGGATGCGGCGCTGAAAAAGTTTCTCGAGACCAAGCAGCGCGGCGACCACCTGATCAACAATCTCGACGGGCGGAAGCTCTGGCTGAAGTTCCTTTCGGCCCTGGACGAATGCCCGCCCAGGGACGATAAGGCGATGCCCGCGACGACCGACCGCAACGAGTTGCGCAACGCCATCATGCAGCGGAATCAGATGCTCATCACGAACATCGACTCGCAACAGGTGGACGATGTGGGAAAGTGGTTCGCAGCGACCAAGCAGTGGTATCATGCCGTCCCCGGCGCACCCGGCGCGCCGGCTTTGGGTGATGCCCCAGGTGGAACGCCAGCCCCCGCCGGCAACGCAGCGCCCCCAGCCAATGGCCCCACGGGGCCCGGCTTGATCGTGCAGGTTTACGGCCGCCATTACCACAACGCCGAAGGGGCCAAGTTGGACGGCGCCCAGTACGTTATCCAAACCTTGATTACCAACCTGGCCAGCGCCAAAATGCACGACCTGGGCGTTTCCTACCCGGTGCTCGTAAGACCGGAAAAAATCGTAGCCGAGGAAATCGTCATTCCCAGCCCCAAGCGGCGGCCCAACGCCGGCAAGCCCGACGGGTCCGGAATGGGCATGGGAGCGACGGATGCCGATTCTGCGGCCGCGGCCGATAAGCCAGTTATCGTCAGCAGCTTTACGTTTCGCGTGCAATTCGTTTGGCAGCCGAAATTGGCGACGGATCAGATGGCGCAGGCCACGGGCGCTACAACTGCCGCCGGTGCGGGGCCGGCAACTATTCCCGCCAGGCCGGTGCCAACTGTGCCTCCTGCGACAGCGACAATGCCGGGTACCGGCCCTGCACCGGCCGCACCGCCGGTGGCCGGGGCGCAACGCGCGCCGGCCCCTGTTTCCCCGCCGGCCACGGGTGCTGGACCCGCTGTGCCGCCAGCCGCCGGTGTCACCCCCCCAAAACGCTAATACTCTGGCAAGGAGCAAGTGATCATGGAAAAATTCCGCGCCGTTCTCGAAAAGTTGCAGAAGTATCACTTTTGGATCATCTGCGGGCTGATCGTGTTGTTGGCGTTTGTCAGTTGGTTCTTCGCGACTGGCAGCGTGGCAAACCATTTTCTCTCCCGCAAGAAGGAGATTGACGGCCTATTTGGCTCAGTCAATACCATTGCCTTGAATAACGACCATCCGAGCGAGAAGGACGTCGAATTCATCCACGCCCGGGAAAGCGGCCCGCTGACTGAACAAGTGGGAAAGTCATCCTCGCGCCTCTATAACGAGATGCGAGCGAGCAATCATCTGCACCAGATTTTTGCGGACGCGAAGGACCAGGCAGCCTTCGAGGCGGAGTTTGAAAAAATCTGGGGACCCATGGAGGAAATTGCAAAACTGCCGCCCAAGCAACTGCAAGACGTTTATCTGCAACGATATCGAGACCACATCGCGGCCTACTTTCCCCAACTCTTCAAACTGATCGAGCGGCGAACGGAGGTCGAGGATCCCAAGGGAAGCGATTCTGGCAAGCGCGGCCCGGGGGGGATGGGAATGCTCGGCGGCGACCCGGCCGAGCGAGCAAAAACGCTGGTGGGCATCGTTGACTGGAAAGATGCCGATAAAAAGATCAAGTCGGTGAGCGAACGCTTGCCCAACGACCCGACCACTTTGGACATTATGATGGCCCAGGAAGACTTGTGGATCTACGAAACGTTGCTGAAGGTTATTCGCAATACGAATGACGAGGGTAGCGATCCGGCGCACGATCCCAAGAACTATCGCAAGCCGGCCAGTCACAAGGTGTCCCGCATCAAGGAAATCCTGGCGATGGACATCGGCAAGGAGGCGGTCGATGCCTGGAGCAAGTGCGACAAGGCCCTCTTCAACCTGGCGGGCGAGAGCGGCGGCGAAGTCGCGCAGCAGAAGGGATCCGGCGCAGGGACGCCGACGGCCCACGCTTCCAAAGGCGGTGCTCAGGTTTCCGGCGACTCCCTGCTGGCCGGCCGCTATGTCGACGACAATGGCAAGCCCTTGGCCGATCCTAACCAGCAGCCGTACGCAGAATTTCGCATGATGCCCATCGATCTGAAGGTGGTGATCGAACAGCGGGAGCTTCCCCGCTTGCTGGCCGAGTGCGCCAATTCGGCAATGCGCATCGACGTCCGCCGCGTGCGGTTTCTCGTACAGGACCCGGGTCCCGTGGATCTGAGCGCGGCCGATGCACCGGCGGGCCAGACGAACCCTGCCGGCGAAACAGGCGCGGCCCAGCACGTGACGCACGAACGACCGAGAACCGGCGGCACGGGACACGTCCCTGGCGGCAGTTCGATGGGCAGCAAGGGCGAATACGAGTACACCGAAGAATCGGTGGATCCGGTTTACTCGCCTGTGCCCGTTGAAGTGCAGGGCGTGATCTACATTTACAACCCGCGGCGAGCTCAAGAGTCGGGCGAGACGGCGGTCGGCAACGGCGGTCCAGCGGTTCCGGCTGCGCCGACTCCGGCGGGGCAAACCCCAGCCACACTTACTCCTGCCGGACAAGCTCCGGTCGCGCCAGCCAACGGCGGCGCGACAGGCGGCGGCGTACCGGCCGCCAATAAAACTCCGGCGGCCGGCCCAGTAAATGTCGTGCCCGCCAACGGGACCCAGGCAAATCCAACAACCAAGACACCGGCCACTGGAGTTCATCCATGAAATCCAAGACCAAGTTCGACCCGAAGGTGATCCAGCAGTTCTTCATTGACCACACGGAGAAATTCGTGATTGGGCTGGTCGCCGCGCTGTTTCTCTATTTCACCTACCAATCCTTCACGCTCAAGAGGTACGAGAAGGAGGCGAAAGACCTTCAACAGAAAACCAATAGTGCCGCGGGCAGGATTGACGCCGGTTGCCCGGCAAATGTCGATCGGGAGACGCGGTATTCTCCGTATGCGGACCTAATCGACGAGTTCAAGAAGCCGATCAATCCGCTGGATTATCCGATAAGAATTCCCCCTTTCGGAAAGATCCTTTCCCAGCCGCGGTTACGGCAAGTTCCGGAGGTCTTTGCCGTGGAGCAACTGCAGGCCACCGCCGGGCGCGGCGCCCTTGCCAAAGAGGAAAAAGGCGGCAATCGTGAGACCCGCGGCAAACGTTGGGTTATCGTCACGGGACTCGTGCCCTACAAGAAGCAGTTGGCCGAGTATCACGCCAAGTTCGATACCGCCGCGGGGAGCGATCCCGCCAAGGATCTGCCGAGCTATGCCGGTTATTTTATCCAGCGAGCCGAAGTCGTCCCCGGCGAAACGGAACCGCAGTGGTCGCGCCCCACGATCTTCGCCTACAAGTTTGCCGCTGATACGATCACCAAGATCGGCGGCCATCTGGCCGAAGAGATCGCGGATCCGCGTCTTGTCCGTCCTTCTCTCACATCGCCCCTGTTTCTGGTGGCCGATGCGCCTTGGGGTGTCGAGGCAGTCTCCCCACCGCAAATTCCCATCGCGGAACGCGAGGCCGGCGCGGCCGACGATTCCGCTGGTCCGCCAGTCGGTCCCAAGTCTCATCAGCCCGGGCCTGGTCCCAACGGGAAGCCCCCTCGTCGGGGCAGCGGTCCTCGGGCCGCCGACGGAACCGCTCCGCCTGCCCCGGAGCCTAGCTTGGGCGGCACCGCTGATCTGCTTTCCGCCCCTGACAACGCCAAGCCCGAAGTGGAGAATGCCAAGCCCCAGGATCAGGAAGTACAGGTGCCGGAGTACTTGTTGCTGCGCTACTTCGACTTTGACGTCAAACCTGGCAAGCAGTACCAGTATCGGGTCTTCCTGGTGCTCCACAATCCGAATTACCATTTGGATGCCGCCTTGCTCGATGACCCGGAAAATGCAAACAAACCGTTCATCGGTGTGGGTAGCGACGGGCCGGATCCCAAGTTGGCGAAGTGGTCGGATCCTCCGTGTACTTCGAATCGTTTGCCCGGCGACATGCGGTTGCTGGTGGGCAAGGTCGTTGCCAAGGCGCCCCAGGAAGTCAACGGCGAGGTTCGCATTCTGAACTGGACAGAAAAGAATGGGCGCGACGGCAGTTTCAACAAGGAGAACCTGGTCCGCGGCACCGTCCTGAACTTCCCCGATGCCGTGGTCAAGAGCCCGGGCGGGGACAAGCTCTCGCAGCCACTTGATACGCGCTGTCTTCTGGTCGACGTGCAAGGCGGCGAAGCGCCAGTCCCCAGAGACAGAAGTTGTGTAACTCCGGGCTTGATCCTCGTCATGGACGACGCTGGCAACCTCATCCTGCACGACGAGGTGGCGGAGACCAAGCAATGGGAAGAGGCGACTAAGGAACCGGAAAGGGAGCAGCCGAAAGCGACGGACAACGGGCGCGGACACCCTCGGCCTCCCAGGGATAAAGATAAGGACAAGGATAAGGATAAGGACCCTGACTTGAAGGGCCTCCAAGGAGAACACGTCAGGCACTAGCGGTCAGTAGTCGCATGCCCCATTATTCTGTCCGCATCGCTGGCGATAACCTGATCTACAGTGCGGCCCATTTCATCGTGCTGCCGGACGGCAGTTGCGAACCGCTGCACGGCCACAACTACCGCGTGGCTGTCGAGCTCTCGGGCCCGTTGGACAAGTTCGGCTGTGTGATCGACTTTCTGGCCCTGCTGCGGATCATGAAATCGATTCTCGCCGAACTCGATCACGTGGTGCTCCTGCCCACGTGCCATGCGGCCATTCGGGTTGCTGCAGGCGAAGAAGAAGTCGAGGTCCGATTCGGCCCCCGCCGCTGGGTATTTCCCCGAGCCGAGTGCCGGCTCCTGCCGCTTTCCAGCACGACGGTCGAACTGATGGCCAATCATCTCGCGCAGCGATTGCTCGAAGTCCTGGCGGCGCAAGGATTTGCCCCTCCCCAACAGGTACGGGTCGAGTTGGAAGAGTCACCGGGCTGCTGGGCAACGTGTACACTAACCCCAGAACGAAGGAGTCCGGCTTAGGACCGGTAAATCCGATTGTCGCCTTTCGCTCCGCGAAAGTCCGCCTCTTTCGCGGAGCGAAAGGCAACACTTGTTTCCGCGCTGAGCTTAAAGTTTTCCCAACCTGCTGACTTTTCCAGTAAAGGAAGATACACTTACTTATAATCCTTGTGGAGGATTAGGGGGCATCGCCCCCCAGTAGAAGTAATTGCCCGTTCGAAGCAGGTATTCACTTTTCCAAGGAAATGAACATGTCGAGTCATCGTCGTGCGGCGGTTGTGGCCGCGTGGATCGTAATCGGAGTCTTCCTATTCTCGTCGGCCACCTCAGTATCACTGGCCGACAGTGGCGACAACAACGCCAGCAAAGTCACGAAGAAGTCGCACGCGTCCAAGTCCGGTAGCAAGAAGGCGGACGCCAAGAAGGCCGATGCGGAGAAAGCCAAGGCAGACAAGGCCAAGGCGCAGAAGCAGGATGACGATTTCGACGACGACGCCTTCATGGCGGAACCGGCGGGCAAGACCGCCGGGAAGCCTGCCGAGAAGACGGGCAAGGCCGTGGAAAAGGCGGTTGCGAAGGCGGCCAGTGCTTTTGAAAAGAAGGCGGCCAAGCCCAAGACGGTGGTCGTTCGCTTTTCCCTCAGCGGTGAATACCCGGAAGGACCCGGCGAGCCTAGCATGTTCGGCGACATCCAACCCTCGCTGGGCAAACTGATCGGGCGGCTCGACGAGGCCAAGGCCGACAAAGAGGTCAAGGCCGTCTGGCTCCGTATCGAGGACATCGAACTGGGCCGCGGCAAGGTCAACGAGATCCGGGCGGCGATCGCCCGCGTCCGCAAGGCCGGCAAGCCGGTCTATGCCGAACTGACTTCGGCCGACACCGGCGCCTATCTCGTGGCCTCGGCCTGCGACTCGATCTACATGCCCGTCTCCGGCACCCTGATGCTGCCCGGGGTCCGCATGGAAGTGACCTTCTACAAAGGTCTTCTGGACAAGCTGGGCCTGAAATTCGACGCCTTGCGGATGGGCAAGTACAAGGGCTTCGTCGAACCCTATAGCCGCGAGAACATGAGCGCCCCGCTGCGCGAGAGCCTGCAATCGATCGTCGACGACGTCTATGAACACATGGTTGCCACGATCGCCAAGGACCGGCACCTGCCGGACTACCAGGTCAAATCGCTGGTGGACCGTGGGCTGTTCAGCGCCACGGCCGCGCAGGAAGCCGGCCTGATCGACGAGGTGCTTTATGCCGATCAATTCGAGGAGTCGCTCGGCAAGCGGCTGAAGGTCGACCAGGTGAGTGTCGACGCGACCTATAAGAAGAAGCAAATGGACACCGATTTCTCCGGCCTAGGCGGTTTCGTCAAGCTGATGGAAGCGCTCTCCGGCGGCAAGAAGTCGGAGAAGAGCAGCGGCAAGCAGAAGATCGCCGTGGTCTACGCCGTGGGCGAGATCACCGAGGGCAAGAGCACCAGCGGCCTCTTCAGCGGCACGTCGCTCGGTTCCTCGACCATGGTCGAGGCCCTCAAGAAGGCCTTCGACGACACGAAAGTCGTGGCCGTTGTTCTGCGGATCGACAGCCCCGGCGGGTCGGCCACCGCCAGCGACCTAATCTGGCGGGAAACGGTCCGCCACCCGCAAGCGGGTACCCGGAAGCCGCTGGTGGCCAGCATGGGCAACGTAGCCGGCAGCGGCGGTTATTACATTGCCATGGGCGCCAAGAAGATCTTCGCCGAGCCGGCCACCATCACCGGCTCGATCGGCGTGGGCGGGGGAAAGCTGGTGACCGGCGGCCTTTACCAGAAGGTCGGCATGAACACCGAGATCATCAGCCGCGGCAAGAACAGCGGCGCGTTTTCTTCCAACCAGCCTTTCACGCCCGACGAGCGCAGGATCTGGACAGACTTGCTCCAGGAGACCTACCACCAGTTCGTCAGCAAGGCCGCCGAGGGCCGGAAGATGGAATATAACCGGCTGGAAGAGATCGCCCAGGGCCGCGTTTACACCGGACGCCAGGCGAAGAAACTCGGCCTGATCGACGAGATCGGCACCTTGGACGACGCCATTGGCGAGGCCAAGAAGTTGGCGGGGCTGAAGCCCGGCGCCGACGTCGAGATCGAGATCCTGCCGCAACCCAAGTCGCTCTTCGAGCAACTTTTCAACGGCGAGGGCGTGGAGGCCAACGAGTTGACCGCCGCCATGCCCGAAGTGGTCAAAACGATCCGCAAGGCGGCGCTTTGGCGGAAGTTGCTGGGCGAAAGGGTCCTGCTCTGGATGCCCTACCACGTCGAGTTGAAGTAGTTCCTTGACCGAGACCGCCATCACCTTCAAAAACCTGACGATGGACCAGGTTTACGAAAGCCTGGTCCCGCTGGGCGTGCAGCCGCGGCAGGCCCGGCTCTTGCAGGTTGCCGCGGTCCGCACGGGTCAATATCCGGACCTTGTGCCGGGCGTTTCTCGCCGCGTGCTGGAGCGCGTGCGGGCGATGTCGACCATCCCGCACCTGGCGCTGGTCGACAAAGTCGTCTCGCCGCAGGACGGGTTCGCGAAGTACCTTTTCCGCGGCCAGCGGCCGGAACCGATCGAAGCGGTCCGCATTCCCTTGTTGCATCGGCCCGGAGACCCCAAGTACGTGGTCTGCGTGAGTTCCCAGGTGGGCTGTGCGATGGCCTGCGAATTTTGCGCGACGGGGCGGTTGGGTTTCCGTGGAAATCTGGCCCCGTGGGAAATCGTCGACCAGGTAGTCAAGATCCAGGCCGACTCGCCGCACCCGGTCCGGGGCGTGGTTTTCATGGGCATGGGCGAGCCGATGCTCAACTACGCCAACGTGATGCAGGCGGCCACCATCCTTTCCGAATCGTGCGGCCTGGCAATTGCCGCCAAGGCGATCACGATCTCGACGGTCGGGATCGTGCCCGGCATTCGCCTCTACACGGCCCAGCGGCGACGTTTCCGGCTGGTCGTGTCGCTGATATCGGCCGATCCGGAGGTCCGCCGCCGCTTGATGCCGGTCGAGAATGCCTGTCCCACGTCGCAACTCATGGAATCGCTGCGCGAATACCACCAGGCGAGCCATCGCCGCATCACGTTGGCGTGGATCATGATTTCCGGCGTCAACACCCGCGACGAAGACGCCGCACAGTTGGCCGAGTTGACGCGCGGCTTGCCCGTCAAGCTCGACCTGATCGACGTGAACGATCCGACGGGCCGCTTCCAGCCGCCTTCGCCCGTGGAGTTGCACCGGTTTCGCGATGCCTTGACGGCCCGGCTGGGCGTGCCCGTTGACCGCCGTTACAGC
Organism: uncultured Planctomycetaceae bacterium; assembly: GCA_964615095.1. Taxonomy (GTDB): domain Bacteria; phylum Planctomycetota; class Planctomycetia; order Pirellulales; family Thermoguttaceae; genus JANXQG01. Next base: position 15,227 of record CAZTPX010000075.1, read on the forward strand.
GGCGGCAAGGACATTCATGCCGCCTGCGGGATGCTGGCCGGCCGTGCCCTGGAAGGCGGGGTCACCGACTGCCAAGGTTGACAATACCACGGGGTGTAATTAGACGAATACAAATATGTGTTCACCCGCGATCAGCAGATCGCCCGAGACCAGGCGGCCGACGAGCTTGCCAAGGTCCAGAAAGAGCTGGCGGATCGCAAGGAACAAGCCGAGCGGCAATGGGCGGAGCAGGAAAAGCCCCTGGGGGCACGGGAGCAGGATCTTGCCACGCGCGAGCAGGAACTGGCCGAACTTCGTGGCGTGGGCTTTGTCCGCCAGGACACGGTTTATGGTATGTCTTGGTACTGCTGGCAGTTGGCCAACTTACGATCAAGGTCCCGATCGATGTCTCTAACTTCTTGGCCGCTCGTTGTTTACGTCTTTGCTTCTCATTTGTCGCATACGGCGTTGCGCCCTCTTTCCGAAATCTTTTTTGGCTGCCTTGTCGCACTTTCCCGATGCGCCCGTACAAGGAGGTGAAGAGCGAGTCGGCGGGCACCGGCTCGACAAAAGCAAACACAAGAAACATTTTCCGAAAGGGTTCGATCATGAAAAGCACTTGCACGACTTTTGCCGTGGCCCTCGCAATGGCCATTTCCCTCCTCACCGTCGAGGCCTACGCCCGCGGCGGCGGCCATTCCGGTGGCCATTCCGGCGGGCACTCGGCCGGCCACGCTTCCGGCCACGCTTCCGGCGGCAGCCATTTCCATTCCACGCCTAAGCTGTCCGGTTCCCACGTCTCCACGGCGCATAACGTCCATCAGGGCAACTTCTCCAGCGCCAATAAGCTGGGGCAGTCCAAGACCGCCAACAAGCTGAATCTCAACAAGGGTTTGGGCAAGAACCTGAACAAGAACCTCGCCAAAGGCAATTACAAGAATTTCAAGAACAAGTGGTTCCCCGGTAAGTCCTGGTGGGGCTACGGTTTTGGCTGGGGTGGATGGGGCGGATGCTATGGCTGGGACTGCGGTTGGTATCCCGGCTATTGCTACGAGCCTTGGTACTATAGCCCTTGCTACAACGTCTGCGGTGAATACTATTCGCCCGAATATCCCCTTTGCGACCCGGTCGGGCCTGGCGTGTCGCCCACCGCGGGAATGGTCCGCATCACCAATCCGGCCGAGACTCAGACCGCGCTCAGTTTCGCGGTCAACGGCCAGACCTATTCGCTGGAAGCCGGCAAGACACAGGACATCGCATTGAATGGCGACTCGGTCATCGAGTTCGATCGCGGCGCCGGCAACGATGTTCCGGGCCGCTACACGCTCAGCGAAGGGGCCTACCAGTTCGCGGCCACGCCGCAGGGTTGGGAGCTTTACCGCTCCGGCGACGCCCCTCAGGCCAACACCGTCGCGGCCGACTGAACGGCCGCCCGAGAAAACGCACGACCCGAGCCGCACAATGCGGCTCTTTTTGTTTCTTGCGGAACGGTTCTGTTGGAATGACGGGGCGCGCGCTTGCGGGTCGATGCCGTTCCGCTCAGGGTGGAACGTTACGGAGGGCGTTCTATACATCTACAAGTAATGATCTTTGTGATACACTACGCTAGGAACTACCCCCCTCCCGCTTTACAGCGTTGCTTTGAATCGTTATGGTTTAAGCAAATTGTTCACACCTTTTTTTGAAAGGACCCGTCCGTGCAACCCAGACACGTGATTTTCGGCATTCACATCAACGATCGCATCCGCGAAGTCCAGTTCGTGCAGCAGGCATTCACCGAATACGGCTGCTACATCAAGACCCGCATCGGCCTGCACCACGTCGACGAGAATGCCTGCTCGCCGCGGGGCCTCATCCTCCTGGAAATGTTCGGCGAGGAGAGCAAGTGTTTCGAACTGGCCGACAAGCTGGCTAAGATCGACGGCGTGGAAGTCCAGAAAATGGTGTTCGATCATCCCGATTGACGGAAGCGAGGAAAACGATGTTCATGCGCAAACTTGGATCGTCCGGAATCGAAATATCCGCCGTCGGCTTCGGCGCGTGGGTCACAGGTGGATGGATGTGGGGCGGGGCCGACGATCGGCAGTCCATCGCAGCCATCCATGCGGCCTTGGATCTGGGGATCAATCTCGTCGACACGGCCCCCATGTATGGATACGGCCATAGCGAAGAGGTCGTGGGACAGGCCATTCGCGATCGCCGCGACAAGGTCGTGCTGGCCACCAAGTGCGGCCTGATCTGGGACCGCGAAGAAGGTACGTTGCATTTCTATGCCGACGACGTGGGGGCCACGCTTCGCCCCGTGGATAAGAAAATCTACAAGAATCTGCGGCCGGCTTCCATTCGCGCGGAAGTCGAACGCAGCCTGCGAAATCTGCAAACCGACCGCATCGATCTCCTGCAAACCCACTGGCAAGACCCCAGCACGCCGCTGGCCGATACCGTGGCCGAACTTCAGCGGCTCAAGCAGGAGGGCAAGATCCGCGCGATCGGCGTCTCCAACTGCTCCCTCGACCAACTCAAGGACTACGGGCCGATCGATTCGGCCCAGGAAAAGTACAGCATGCTCGATCGCGACCTGGAGGAAAACGGAATCCTACAGTGGTGTCGCGAGCATTCCGTGTCCATGCTCGCCTATTCGCCGTTGGCCAATGGATTGCTGACCGGCAAACTGCAGCCGGATCGGCAGTATAATCCGGGCGACTTGCGCAAGGCCAATCCGCGTTTTCGTCCGCAGAACGTCAAGCGAATCAACGACCTGCTGCGGCAACTCGAAGCGATCGCCCAGCGTTACAACGCGACGATTGGACAGTTGGTCATTGCCTGGACGGCCGCCCAGCCTGGCATTACCAGCGTGCTCTGCGGGGCCCGCGACGTGCAACAGGCCACGGAGAACGTCGGGGCCGGGAAAATAGAACTTTCGGCCGAAGATATCACGACCATGGGCCAGTTGATCCGCGGGCAAGGCTCGGCAAATCAATAACTGGCGTATTGTCGCCTTTCGCTCCGCGAAAGTAGCGCTACTTTCGCGGAGCGAAAAGGCGACACTTATTTCTGCGTCAGCCCTAACCTGCTTTTTCTCGCATCCCCGATTCAAAATGCCTCGGCGGCGACTGCCTATGTGACAAAATCACTTTTTCTCCGCAGCTCACAATATAGTTGACATAGCCACACCGTGGAGTATAATAGGCCGCAGTTCTAATTCGGCACGATGTGGGGAACACTGAAGCGCAACACACCCCGCAGTGCAGGGGGTGTTATTGACGGTGGTTTCCTCGTTGTAGAAATACTCTACCTGCGACGATTCGAGGTGGCTTATGCAACTTTCCCAGAGTGCTACCTATGCGCTTCAGACGCTGCTCCAATTGGCGGAAGCGGGCGAAGGAACGCTCGTTACCAGGAAGAGTCTGGCAGAAAGGGGACGGATGCCCGAGCGATTCCTCTTGGAAATCCTGCATTTCCTTGTGAAACGGGGCATTGTCCGCTCGAGCCGCGGCGGTGGCGGCGGGTTCGCCCTGGCCCGCTGCCCCAAGGACATTACGCTTTTGGACGTAATCGAATCGGTCGATGGGCCACTGCCCGTTGGATTGCCCGAAGGCACTGGACTGCCGGAGCCGTTTCGCGGCTGGTTGCGGACGCAGCTTGAGCAGGTCGCAGCAAGCACGCGCAGCCGTCTGGGCAACATTTCCTTGCAGTGTGTGGCAACGGCCGGTTCGCTCCGGATTGCCGGAGATCCTGCTCAAATGCCGGTTGCTGCTCTTCCGCGAACTGGATCGTAGCTGGGCTTTAATAGCCCCGGCAATGAAGCGTAAAAACCACCGATGCGGCTATCAGGCAATACACGCCGAACAAATACCACCGGCCGCCCTCCAGCCAGCGCGACAACCACTTCAGCGCCAACAAGCCAGCCAGGAAAGCGCAGACCATGCCCGCGAGGCTGGGGACGAACAAACCCCAAGTCGCTTCTCCCACGCCGGTTTCATGTTGGGTCTTGATTAATCGCCAGACCTCGCGCCCGATTATTGCTGGCGTAATAATCACCGCCAGCGCGAAGCTGAATTCCTCCGCCCTCGTCTTGAGAACCCCCAGTAGCAAGCCGGCAGAGATTGTCGATCCGGAACGTGAAAATCCCCGGAATGGCAGACACAATCCTTGAATGGCGCCGATCCAAGCGGCCTCTCGAATTCCAACGGGCCGGTCGCCAACCGTAGAACGTTGGGCCAGTCCGGCGATCAAGATCAAGACACCTACAGCGGCCAATGCCCCGGCAATCAGCCCCAGGTTATCGAAGAGCAACTCAATTTCCGCCCCCGGCGTTTTTCCGTTGGCATCCTTGATCAAGTAACCTGATTTCTCCATGCCTTTTTCGATTCCCATTTTGAGTGGCAGAGCAACAGCGCCGGTTAACATCGTCGCAATCACAAGTCTGACGGCCTGTTGCTTGAACACAGCGCGGGAGGCGAAAATGCTGCTCTTCCAAGCCTTCCAGAAATAGAGGATTACTGCAAACATCGTGCCCGTATGGAGCATCACGATCAGTAGCGTCATCTCCGGTTTGGAAGAGGGGGGCATGCCCAAAAGTTTGGCGACCACGATCACGTGGGCGGAACTGGAAACCGGCAGCAACTCCGCCAATCCTTGTACGACGGCCAAAATCAGAATGTGGAACAGGTTCATGTTCGTAACGCCTCATCGGTTGCAGTTTGCACAGTTTAGCATCATTCCTTGCGGAACACACTCCCCTGCCCAAACTGCTGAAAGCCCATCTTGCGGTATAGCGCCTGGGCAGCCAGGTTGTGCTGCATGGCCTGGACCTCAACCTGGCGAGTGTTTTCGCGGATGAACTGGCGAAATGCCTCGGTCAGCAGAAAGATCGCCAAGCCCCGGCGACGAACCGACTCTTCCACCCAGACCTCCACCAACCCCAGCGACGGAGGCTGCAGGACGCTGGGCAGCAGTTCCATGCGCCGGAATAGGGCCGTCGCCACTGCCGAGCCGCCGCTTCGCGGAACCAGCGCAAAACGCACGAGGTCGAACATGCCCAGCGTACAGGCTTCCCACCAAGTTCGCGTCGGCGGGTCGATTACCACTTCCACGACCATTTGTCGGCGGACCTGCATTTGCCGGCGATCGACGACTGCCTCGAACGTGCTGAGGTTGCGGCGAAACAGCAACGTGCGATCGATTTCGCGATAGCCGTGCGATGTAAACGTTTGCTGAGCTACGGCATCCGACTCCAGCACCCCCGGCAACTCGCTTCCCCCATAGAGGCCGAGATAAAAGCTGTTCAAGGGGCGAATTCCGCCACCATAGATTACCTTTGCCCCCCGCTGACGGAGATAATCCTCGGAATGTTCCAGCAAGCCCGCAGCCACTTGTAGCTCGTCGCCGCCGGGCCGGACCATAAGCAGCGCAGTCGTTCCTAATTCGTTGGAAATCCCGTCTTCCGCGTCGTTGGCGCCAAAAGCCGCGTGGACGAATCCCAGCACGCGATCACCATCGCAGGCCAGGATCAAGCCCTCGGGATCAAAATACGTCTTGGCCAGGACAAACTGCTCAATGACCTCCACATCGACGGCCGGATTTACTTCCGGCTGTCCTACAAGAGTCTGCCAGACGTCAACCAAGGCAGGAGGGTCGGAGTTACGAAAGTGGCGGAAATACATGCTTTGAATCGCATTATAGATTAAACTTGCCTCTTACGCCACTTTCCCGTCTTGTTGGAGTCCCGCCTTTAGGCGGAATGGCCGCGAATACTCCGCCTAACGGCGGGACTCCAGCGGCTGTTTTGCGAGGTTCGGACTTAAGACCGGAAGAGCCGCATTCTCGCATGCAGTGCTTCCCCAAGACCGGCCTTGCGACATCTGCTTTTCCGCCAATTGCCGCAACAACTTCGCCAATTTCGGACCCCAGCAACGGGCGTTGTAATCGGCCTCGACAGTTTGACGGCCGGCGTTTCCCAGGCGGTGGCGCAGCGACGGGTCTCCCGCCAATCGCGAAATTGCCGCGGCCCACTCCTCCGGTGTATCGGCCAGGAATCCGCTCTTCCCATGTATGACCAATTTTCGATGAATGCCAACGGAATTGGCTACGACCGGCAGACCGGCGGCCATGTATTGCAGGACCTTCAGCCCGCACTTGCCCGCTCCCCACAGGTCGTCGGCGAGCCAACTGATGCCGATGTCGGTATCGGCCAACTCGGCGCTCTCGCTGGCCGACGACCAAGGACGAAATTCCGTCCGCAAGCCCGTAATTTGCGGCAGGGAATCGCTGATCACACGGAGCGAAATGTCCGCTAATTGCCGGCCCACGGCACTCAGATGCTGGTCCATTATCCTCAGCGAGGGGAGCATAGACCGTTGGCCGATCCAACCGAGGCGGACCCCGCGACCGGTGCGCCGATGGCTGGCTTGGGGATACCAGGAGGGTTCGATACATGTTGGCACCAAGTGTACGCGGCAGGCGTCGGTGTGCGCCGAGGCGAATTGGGCCAGATACTCGTTTCCCGCCAGAACGGCGTCAGCCGCCCGCACAACGCCTTGGAAACGCGACAAACGGCCGCGGCTTTGTTGTCGCTTGCGGGCAAACGTGTCGCGGCGAAAGACGGCGTCGTCGATGTCGTATACTAGGCATTTCGCGCTCCGGCGCAGGATCGCTAATTGCCAAGCAGGCAAGAGTTTACGTTGCAAGACGACTATTTCGACCCCCCGCCCGGCCACGAGCGTAGAGATTCGTCCTAGCCCCTTCTGGATCGGCAGGGCCTCCAGCAACAAGCCCTCTTGGGCCATCGCCCAGGCAAAAGCGTTGAGCCGGTAGCGGTAGCAAACGTGGTCGGCGCTTTCAATCAGGGCTAGAACCTTCATAACACCTCCTAGACGATTGCCAATCCTAGCAAAAAGCCAGATTTATCGGAAGAGCGCGATTGTACCGCCTTTAGGCCGCGTTCTTGCCGAATTTCCGACTAAAGCCGATACTACGAGCACGCTTCGCCGCGGGCAAGGGCTGGTTCTTTCGCTCCGTTGCGGTAAAATTCGAGCTTTTGGCGGCGTCAGAACAGCACTGGCCCGTCAGACTACCAAGTAGGTCTCTCTTGCCGAGAGAGACTAATGCGATCAACCCCCGGGAAAACTTCGGCGCTTTCCCTGAGGCTGCGCACATTAGTCCTTTCCGGTAGAAAGGACCTACTTGATGGCTTGGCGGGTGGTTGCCGAAAATGACGGCGGCGTTTCCCTGCTCTTGACCCTTTTGATTTTCCATGGACTCACCACGCATTCAACGTGTTCTCGTCAGTGTCAGCGATAAACAAGGGCTGGCCAATTTCGTCCGCGACCTGGTCGCCGCGGGCGTGGAGATTTTCAGTACCGGCGGCACCCGCAAGCATTTGGAATCCGCGGGAATTTCGGTCCGCGACGTGGCGGACTACACCGGTTTTCCCGAGATGATGCATGGGCGGCTCAAAACGCTTCATCCCAAGGTCCACGGCGGCATTCTCTGCCGGCACGATAACGCCGAAGACATGCAGGCCCTGGCCGAGCACGGCATCCTGACCTTCGAGTTGGTTGTGGTCAATCTTTACCCCTTCGAAGCCACGGTCCGCAAGCCGGGTGTGACGCTCGACGAGGCGATTGAGCAGATCGACATCGGCGGGCCGACCATGGTCCGCGCGGCGGCCAAGAACCATGCTTTTACGACCATCGCCACCGATGTCCGGCAATACGGCGAGGTTCTGCAACAGATCCGGGCCAACGGCTGCACTACGTTGGAGCTACGGCGAAAACTGGCCGGCGAGGCATTTGCCCACACGGCCCTTTACGATCGGGCCATTGCCGACTATTTCGCCGGCGTGACGGCTGAAGGGCGTTTCCCCGGAACCTTGCACTTAGGTTTCCAGCGGCAGCAAGTGCTGCGTTACGGCGAGAACCCGCACCAGGAAGCGGCCGTCTATGCGGCTGCCCAGCACGAAGGGGCCAGTGTGGTCGCCGCACGGCAACTCAACGGCAAAGAACTTTCTTACAACAATCTCTTGGACCTGGACAGTGCGCTGGCCATCGTGCGCGACTTCAACGAGCCAGCCGCGGTCGTGATCAAGCACAACAATCCTTGCGGCGCCGCTGAGGCGGACAGGCTGGCCGATGCCCTGAAGGCGGCCATGGCGGGCGACTCCCTTAGCGCCTTTGGTTCGGTGCTTGGTTTGAATCGCACGGTCGATGCGGCCACTGCCCAGGTACTCACCGAACCGGGCCTGTTCGTCGAGGCAATCATCGCCCCCGATTTCGCGCCCGCGGCACTGACGATTCTCACGACCGTGCCCAAGTGGAAAGCCAATGTGCGCCTGATGGCCGCGGGGCCGAGCGCTCGGCCGGCTGCCCGATGGGCCTATCGCGTCTTGGACGGCGGCCTGCTTTTGCAAGATGCGGACGTGCTGCCCGATCCGGAAAACGAGTGGAAGGTGGTGACCGACTGCCAGCCGACGCCGGCCCAATTGGCCGACCTGCGCTTCGGCTGGGCGATGGTCCGGCACGTGAAGTCCAATGCCATCGTGCTGGCTAAGGACCGCATGCTTTTGGGCGCGGGGGCCGGACAAATGAGCCGCGTCGATTCCGTGGAGATTTCCATCAAGAAGGCGGGCGACCGCGTGCGCGGCTCGGTGATGGCCTCCGACGCCTTCTTCCCCTTCCCCGATTCGATCCAGGCCGCCGCCACGGTGGGCGTGGCTGCCGTGATTCAGCCCGGCGGCTCGCGCAACGACCCCGACGTGATCGCCGCCTGCAACCGGCATGGCCTGCCCATGATCTTCACGGGCAGAAGGCATTTTCGACATTGATGAGTGATTTGCTCCTGCAAGTGCGGCACGTGAACAAGTCGTTCGACGGCACGCAGGCCCTGGCCGACGTCTCGCTGGACCTTCGCGTAGGCGAGGTCCACGCGCTGATGGGCGAAAATGGGGCGGGAAAGTCGACTCTCATGAAAATCCTCGCCGGGCTGCACACCCCAGATTCTGGCGAAATCCTCCTGCGTGGCAAAACGGTCAGCCTGCGCACTCCCGCCCAGGCCCTGCGGCACGGCATCGCCATGATCCACCAGGAATTGATGCCGATTCCTGACATGACCGTCGCCGAAAACCTGCTCTTGGGCCGCGAACCGTGCGGGCGGTTCCCGGGTTGGATCGATCGACGGGCGTTGCGGACGGAGGCCAACCGCCTATTGTCGCCCTTGCACGTTGAGTTGCCGATCGAACGGCCGATGCGCAATTTGAGCATTGCCCAAATGCAGATCGTGGAAATTGCCAAGGCCCTGGGGCATGAGGCCCGGATCGTGATCATGGATGAACCGACTAGCGCGCTGTCGGAGCGCGAGACGCAATCGCTCTTCGTCGCGATTGACGTATTGAAACGGCGCGGCGTGGCAATCGTTTATATCACGCACAAAATGGACGAGGTGTTCGCCATAGCCGATCGCGTGACGGTCCTCCGCGACGGCTGTCACGTTGCCACGCGGCCTGCTGCGGATCTCGATGCCGATGCGCTCATCCGGTTGATGGTCGGCCGCGATCTGCGCGAGATCTTCCCCAAGCCGTGTGCGGCCGGTAAGGAAATCGTGCTTTCCGTCCGCGGGCTGACCCGCGCCGGTGCGTTCCGCGACATCAGCTTTGACCTTCACCGCGGCGAGGTGCTGGGTCTTGCCGGCCTGATGGGCGCCGGCCGTACGGAAGTCGCCAGCGCGCTCTTCGGCCTAGCGCCAGCCAAAACGGGCGAGATCCTGGTCCAAGGCCGCCCCGCCAGAATCCGCAAGCCGGCGGATGCCATGCGATGGGGAATCGGCATGGTGACGGAAGACCGCAAGGGCCAGGGGATCATACCGGCCATGAACGTGAAACACAATCTCACGCTGGCCGCCCTGGCCGATTTTTGCCGGGGGCCGTTCATTCGCCGCCGCTATGAATCGGCCGTTGCCGAGGAACATATCCGCGGACTCGCGATTCGCACCAGCGGCAACCGCCAGGCCATCGCCGAACTGAGCGGAGGGAACCAGCAGAAAGTCATGATCGCCCGCGCGCTGCTCACCCAGCCAAGGATCGTGATCCTCGATGAACCTACGCGGGGGATCGACATCGGCGCCAAGGTGGAAGTTTACGCAATTATCGCCCGCCTGGCGAGCGAAGGCCGATCGATAATCCTGATCTCTGCGGAGTTGCCGGAAATCATCTCGCTTTGCGACCGTGTCCTGGTGATGCGGCAGGGTACGCTTGCCGCGGAACTCGACACCGCCCACGCCACGCAAGAGGAAATCCTGAAGCATGCCATGCCCGTTTGAATGGAAAACCACCGCCCCGCGCATCATTATCGTCGCCGCTTGGCTGAAACGATTTGGTCTCGTCCTTGCGCTGGTAATCATTGTCGCCGCGCTGGGCGTGGCGAAGCCCGGTTACTTGGAATTCGGCAACGTGGTCATCGTCGCCCGCCAGATTTCCATCAACGCGATCCTCGCCGTCGGCGTCACGTTTGTGTTGCTGACCGGCGGAGTCGATCTGTCGCTGGGATCGCTCGTGGCTCTGACCGCCGTGATTACGGCAATGTTCGCGCATCCGGGGGCCTACCCGCTCATCGTGCCGTTGTTCCTGGGGATTGCCGCGAGCATGGCCTGCGGCGCATGTAACGGCGTGGTCATCACTTTCGGCCGCGTACCCCCGTTTATCACCACGCTGGGCATGATGACCATTGCCCGCGGACTTGCCTATGTGATCAGCGGAGGGCGGCCCACGGCAGACCTGAGTCCCGCCATGAAGCGGATCGCGGGCGATTTGGCGGGTATCCCCATTCCGGTCCTTATTCTTGCCGGCGTGGCCTTGGCAACCTGGGTCATCCTGGCCAGAACACGGATCGGCCGGCACATTTATGCCGTCGGCGGCAACGAAAACGCCGCGCATGCCGCGGGCATCAACGTCCGCCGCGTGAAGATGTTCGCTTACGTCCTTTGCGGCGCGCTTTCCGGATTGGCGGGAATCGTGCTTGTCGCGCGGGTCGAGAGCGGGCAGCCCGACGCGGGCCTGGGCTACGAGTTGGACGCGATCGCCGCGGCGGTGATCGGCGGCACCAGCCTATCCGGCGGGGTCGGCGGCGTCGGCGGAACGGTCCTCGGCGCGCTGCTTATCGGCGTGATCAGCAACGGCCTGGATTTGCTCAATGTCCCCTACTATTACCAGCAAATCATCAAGGGTATGATAATCATAGGCGCCGTCTGGCTCGACCGGCGAAATGCCACGCGAATTTAGGATCTGCTTATGAAGACATCCCTTCCTTCCATCGTCCTCTTGCTTTGCCTCGCCGCCGGCTGCGGCAAACCGTCGGACCCGGAAAAGACTGCGGGTTCCAAGCCGCTAGTGATCGGTGTGTCGCTGATGAACATGGCCAACGAGTACATCGTCAACCTCAATGACACGATGACCGCGGAGGCCAAGAAGGCGGGCGTGCAACTCATTGTCAACGATGCGCGGCGGAGCGCCGAAAACCAGGTACGACACATTGAAACATTCGTGGCCCAGAAGGTTGACGCGATCATCCTCAACCCTTGCGAAGTCGATGCCAGTTCGCCGGCCGTCGACAAGGCGCTCGCCGCCGGCATTCCGATCGTCAACGTCAACTCGGAAACGCAGTCCAAACCGACGGCCTTTGTCGGCTCGCACGACGAGGAGTCGGCCCGCTTGGCCATGGAGTACATCGCCGGCCGCCTGAAAGGCAAGGGCCAGATCGTCATCATGCATGGCTACATGGGCCAGGCCGCGCAGCTCAAACGCGATCGCGGCGCACGCGACGTGCTCGGCAAGTACCCGGGCCTGCGCGTCCTGGCCGAACAGACGGCCGAATGGGACCGGGCCAAGGCGGTGAGCCTCATGGAAAACTGGCTGCAAACGCACGGTGATGCGATTTCCGCCGTCTTTGCCCAGAACGACGAAATGGCGATGGGCGCCCTGCTGGCTATCGAACGGGCCAAAAAGAAAGACCAGATCATCGTTGTCGGCGTGGACGCCATCGGCGACGCGCTGCAGGCCGTCAAAGACGGCCGGTTGGACGCCACCATCTTTCAGGATGCCGCTGGCCAGGGTGCGATGGCCGTCGAACTGGCAGTAAAACTCGCCAGGAAAGAGGCCGTGAAGCCGGAAACTTACATCCCCTTCCAGTTGGTCACCAAGGACAACGTCGACAAGTTCCTGAAGCCGGCCAGCCGCTGAGCCGCCATCAGACCTGCGTGTAGACTAGGCTTTTGGCAAGTTCGGCCAAGGCACGATAGTTGATCGTGTCGGTCACGCCGTTGCCGACGAAATAGGCGCGGAGGGTCTTGAGGGCTTGATCTGCGGCAAATGCGACACGGCAAATGCGGAGGCCGCAGTGGCGAGAAGGAGTAACGATAAAGGATGGCAAGCGACGGGATGATGTGAAGCACGGATACGGGCAGCCTGCTTGTCGCCGCCAGGACGGACACGATCGTCATTACCGCCAGGAGATTGGCAATCGTGAAATGAAGTCGCCTGTATTCAGGAGCAGCGTTCATCGTGGGCAACCTTCGGCGCCAACCCCATGAAGGCGAAGGCCGCAATGACCATCGCGTGGGAAATCTCCCCAGCGCGGATCATTGTGGGGATGGCATCAAGGGGCCGTTCCAAAACGTCGATGCACTCGAAAGCGTCGAACTGTGTCTCGCCCGTGTTCCGGCACCCTTCGGCAGCAAAGAGATAGAGAAAGTTGTTCTGCACGGCAGGATTCGGCAGCACGCGTGCCAGAAGGCGGATTCTCTCGGCCACGTAGCCTGTTTCCTCCCGCAGTTCCCTTACGGCGGCGGCTTCGGGTGCTTCGCCCTCGTCGATCATCCCGCCCGGAATTTCCATCGTCACGTCGCGGATGCCGTGGCGGTATTGGCGGATCAACACGACGTTTCCATCCGTAGTCACAGGCACCACGTTCACCCAGGAAACCGTGTCGATGACGATGAAATCCCGCTCCTGGCCGCTCGGCTCAAAACGATACAGATCGTGCCGCAGACGGAAGATGTGGTGGTCCGTCACGTCATGGCTGCCGAGGAAAGTCCAATTGCGATGTGGCATGATTTCTTCCTATTTCTTCTTCCTTTCAATGCAATATAAGATGTTATAATGCGGGCGCGAAGACGCTATGGCAACGATTTCCGAAATTCTGGCAAATGCCGTCCGGCTGCATGAGGCGGGCCAACTCCAGGCCGCCGAGCGCGTCTACCGGCGCGTTCTCGCCCTCGAACCGAAGCAGGCCGACGCCTGGCACCTGCTGGGAGTCGTGGCCTACCAGGTGGGCAAGTACGCCCTGGCCGTCGAGTACATTGGCCGGGCGATCGGCTTGAAGGGGACCGAGGCGGCCTTCCACAGCAACCTGGGCAATGCCCTCAGGGCCGCGGGGAAACTGGACGAGGCGGTCGCCTGCTACCGCCGGGCGCTGGAACTCAAGCCGGACTACGCCCAGGCCCTGAACAATCTGGGCATCGCGCTGAACGACCAGGGAAAACCGGACGAAGGGGCCGCCTGCTTCCGCCGTGCAAGCGAACTAAAACCCGACTTTGCCGAGGCCCACAACAATCTGGGCAACGCCTTCCTCGACCAGATGAAGCTGGACGAGGCAGTCGCCTGTTATCGCCGGGCGCTGGAACTGAAACCGGACTATGCCGAGGCGCATCATAACCTGGGCATCGCCTGCAAAGACCAGGGCAAACTGGACGAGGCGCTTGCCTGCTACCGCCGGGCGCTGAAATTGCAGCCCGACGATGCCACAGTGCATAGCAGCCTCGCCTGCACGCTCAATTTCTGTCCGGGCCAAAACGCCCGCACGATCTACGAGGAGCACCGCCGCTGGAACCAGCAGCACGCCGAGCCTTTAGCAAAGTTCATCCGGCCCCATGCTAACGACCGCACCGCCGACCGCCGCTTGCGGGTGGCGTACGTTTCGCCCGATTTCCGCTGGCACCCGGTGGGACGATTTCTGCTGCCCTTGCTCCAATCGCACGACCATCGCGAGTTTGAAATCTTCTGCTACGCCTGCCAGAACAGCTCGGACTTCATCACGGCACGTTGCCAGGCCCATGCCGATGTCTGGCGAAACGTGGCCGACTGTGCCGACGAGCAACTGGCCACTACGGTCCGCGAGGACCACATCGACATCCTTGTGGATCTGAGCATGCACATGGCCAAGAACCGCCTGCTGGTCTTCGCCCGCAAGCCGGCCCCGGTGCAAGTCGCCTACCTGGCCTACGCCGGCACGACCGGCTTGCGGATGATGGACTACCGCTTGACCGACCCCTATCTGGATTCGCCCGAAGAGCGGCCGGAGTTCTACGGCGAGCAGTCCGTCTGCTTGCCGGAGACGTACTGGTGCTATCTGGCGGTGCGCGAGGCCCCGGCCGTTGACCGCCTGCCGGCTTTACGGACCGGACACGTCACCTTCGGCTGCTTGAACAACTTTTGCAAAGTGACGGCACCGACGCTGGCCGCATGGAGTCACCTCTTGCAAGCGGTGCCGGCGTCCAGGTTGATCCTTCACGCCCACGCTGGCAGCCACCGCGATCGCGTGCTGGAGTTTTTCGCGCAGGATGGCGTGCCGCCGGAGCGGGTGACCTTTGTTCCCATGCTGGCCCCGGCGGACTACTTTCGCAAGTACGAGCAGATCGACGTGGCGTTGGATCCCTTTCCCTACAACGGCGGCACGACCACCTGCGACGCGCTATGGATGGGAGTGCCCGTCGTGAGCCTGGCCGGGCAGACCGCCGTGGGACGCGGCGGTTTCAGCATCTTGTCGAACCTGGGGCTGACGGAACTAGTTGCCCACGACAGCGGGCAATACGTGGGTATCGCCGCCGAGTTGGCCGGCAATCTGTCGCGATTGGGCGGGCTTCGCCAAACGCTGCGCGAACGGATGCAAATGTCTCCGCTGATGGATGCCCCGCGTTTCGCGAGGAACGTCGAGACCGCTTACCGCACAATGTGGCGGCGCTGGTGTTCGTTAGGCCTTCGCCGCGCGCCGCCGTCGGAAAACTTCCCCGCCGAGTCCCACCAGCCCCATGGCCAAGAGTAGTGTGAAGGTTGCCGGCTCGGGCACTAGCTGACCATCCGCATAAAACTCAGGCCCCTGGCCCAATGGTCCACCGGTGGGCGGGACATAACTGGAGTTCAGCGTCAGAGGGCCAAGGGTGATACTCCCGTCGGAATTCACGGTCGCGGGAATGGTCGACTCCTGAGACGGGTCGCCCTCGACTCTGTTCCAACTGTAGCCCAACTGGAGTTGACCGGCTGTGTTGTTGTACGTGAGAGTTTCGCCGATACCGTCGCTTAAGCTAAGCGTCCCTCCGTTGCCGAGGGTAATATAGCCATTGCCTATCGGGGTAATTAAGTTCGAGTACGAGATTTACGACGGCGCAAAATTCCCGTTATAAGAATAAGCAGGCACACTGACTCCAATCGTCGAGTTCGTCTCCAAATCGAATGTGCCGGTATTGGAGTTGTAAACATCTACTAGCTCTCATGATAATCGATGAATATCTCGGTGCAAGTGTCTCTTGCGATATTTCAGGAAATCCTAACGCTTTGTCGTTTTTGCGAAATGCTATTGTCGGCAACGAAGTTGCTCAACGACAGCAGGGCGTCAAAAAGCGCGCCATCCGAATTTGGACAGTTGTCGCGGTAAGGAGTCGCAAAACGCCTGCGGCGCGGCGAAGCAATGAGAAAGTCGCTTCGTCGTTACGCTTTTGGCAATAACCACTTACGCGCAGCTTTTGCAAGGACTGCCGGGAATTTTGTTCAAAGGCATGGCACTTGCTACAGCTATTTCCCGTTGGCAATCGCTACATAAAAAAGGGGCTGGCTATGTCCGCGAAACTGCTTTTCCGAACAGTGTCGTCTGTCGCCTTCTCACTTGTCGCCATCGGCGTCTGCCCATCCTTGGTGAGCGGGAACGGGCCTGGAAATCATCCGAGTGGCGGAGGCTTCGACGGGGGGCACGCCGGAGGAGCCGGAGGCGGGGGTTATGGGGGCGGGGGCGGGAGTTTTGCCGGCGGGAGTTTCGATGGAGGTCACGCGAGCGGTGGAGGGGGAGGGCATGCGGCTGGTGCAAGTTTCAGTGGAGGTCAGGTGGCTGGTGGCGGCGGTGAGCGTGGCGGGGGCGGAAGCTTCAATGCAATTCAAGTTGGTAGCGGAAGCTATGGAGCAGCCGGGAGCGTGGCCCCGGCAACTGTTGGCAGTACAGAGTACAGAGGCAACAGAAACTCCACGGGAGGGAATAGCGGAAGTGGAAGCGGAGGTCTCGGAACGAGCGGGAACACAGGGCACGTCGGCAGCGGGAGCGAAAGACCAGCAGGTGGCAGCAGCGGAAGCGGAACTGGAGGGAATACTACCGGCGGGAGCAAAGGCCCTCGCGTTAGCGCCAGCGAAACTCCCGTAAGCAGCGGGAGCGAAGGTCATAGCCGCGGCGGCAGTGGGAGTTATCGAGGCGCGGGCTGGTACGGTGGAAGTCCCGCGGAAGCGCGCAGCGGCGGGGCCTCGGCCGGTAGCCAATCCGCTCGCCGCGTCGAAGAAGGAGGCAACCACAAGAGCGACGGTTCCTTGGGCAATGCCTACGGCCGGCGAGTGTGGCGCGCCCCATATCCCCGCTACGATGGATGGGGATGGGATGGGAACTATCCCGATTCCTCCGGTTACGATCTGGGGACCAGTACCTGCTGCTATGACTCCCCCCTGCCAGCGGATTATTCGCTTGCCGACATGACGGCGGCTTTTGTTCCGGCGCCTCCTCAACCGGGCCAGGCCGCGCCGCAAATGACGGCCGCCGAGGCGTTTTCCCAGGCCCGAGCGGCCTTCTTGCAGGGCGATTATCGCCGTGCGCTGCGGTTGGCGAGTTTCGCCGAGGTGGGATTGCCGCAAAACGCCAAGTTACAGGAACTTATATCGCTGACGTTCTTTGCCTTGGGCGACTACCCGGCCGCCGCCAGCCGGGCGCATGCCGCCCTGGCCTTGGGGCCAGCAAGCGACTGGCCTAGCCTTTACAGTTACTACCATGACGTGGCGAAATACTCCGCCCAATTGCGCAAACTGGAAAAGACGGTAGCCGACGCTCACAACTCGGCGCCTAGCCGTTTCCTGCTGGGCTACCACTACCTGATGATCGGTGCGCCGGGCAATGCCAAGCATGAGTTCTCCGCGGCTGCCCAACTCACGCCGGACGACAAACTGGCGGGGCACATTCTCACGCAGTTGCAAGCCGGACAGACCGTTACGCCGCCGGAATCGCCGCGAATTCTCGTGGGCCAAGAAGGAACCGATCTCTAGCGGCTATAGGAGCCAGCACGAGATACGTCGCTCCGTGGCGCGCTATATTCTGACGATTTGTGGACTCGGGGCCTGGTTGCCTTCCCGGTCCAGCCGGGTTCAAAACGCGAGAACCCTATTGCAATCCCCAGGCTGATCCAAGGGGAGTTCCCCGTCGTCACAGCGCGATACGGGTAATCCGGCAAACGTCGGGCCTTCAGGGCATCGCCTTTTCTTTTCGGTGGTTGGATCGAGGCTCGGAATCATGGCCGTGGACGTCGTTCAAGATGTGCTCCGCTTATTCCAATAGGGTGTTTGACATGCCCATCCGCCGCAGCCAGCGGAAGTGGGAAGCCACACCCGCGCCCGGAAGGTCTCGTGGTTCACGTACCGCAGACGGCCTGGACCCGTGCCCAGCCCGCCAGCGTGCCCTTGAATAGATCCCAGGTAACCTCCATCAGCCGGTCGACTTCGCAATACCGGCTGCCGAGCAGGAAATGCAGGGTCTCGCTGGGCAACTCTTGGGCTGGATGTTGACTCGCCCACAGTGCGGCCGCGTCGAGCTGCCCCGAATCTTCGACGACCATGTCGTCCCAGAGGCGGAGAGGCCCGGGGAGCGCGAAGATCCGCCGGCAGCGGTTGCCGTATATGTCGCTGAACTCCTCGATCGGGATGTAGGGCTCGACGATCATGCCACTGTGACGGCGCACCGTGTTTTCCCGGTCGGGGTGGAGTGCGACCATCAGCAGCATTAGCGAAGGCGTCTCCAGGTACTACGATCGAGGCGATGGTGCGAGGGCGGCATGAAAGAGAGGCTTCAGGGGCTGTTGGCAAGGCGTACCCGATGCCCCGACGGCGGCACGATCGGCGGACGCTTGTCAAGGCCGCGACAATGATGCTTGGTCAACGGAAGGCGGCTCCGCTATGAGGCACCGAACCGCTCGGCCAAGGCATACTTCTCCGCGACGCCAATCAGATCGTTGAATTCGGCGAAGGTCATCTGCGAAGTCCGATCTGCCGTGCCGTTGCGATAGACCTGCTCGTAGACTGTACGGATAGCCTTAGCAGCCGCAAACAGCCCAGCCAGCGGATAAAGGATTAACTGAAAGCCCATCGCCGCAAGCTGCTCACGCGGAAGGACCGGCGTCTTGCCGCCTTCGATCATGTTGGCCACCATCGGCTTGGGCACGCGGCGGCCGATCTCGGCAAGCTGCTCGATCGAGTCGGGGGCCTCGATGAAACTGGCATCCGCACCCGCTTCTCTGGCAGCCAAGATCCGCTCTACGGCCTCATCCATGCCCACGACGGCCAGGGCATCCGTGCGGGCGACGATAAAGAAATCGCGGTCGCCACGGGCTTCCACGGCGGCACGGAGCTTCTGTACGTATTCCTCGCGTTCGATGAGCCGCTTGCCTTGCATGTGCCCGCACTTTTTCGGCCATAACTGGTCTTCCAGGAAGCAGCCGGCGGCACCTGCGGCGATCAGTTCCTGCACCGTGCGGTAGACGTTCAGCGGGTTGCCGTAGCCCGTGTCGGCATCCACGATGATCGGGATGCTGACGCTCATGCAGATCCGCCGGGCCCGATCGGTGATCTCGGTCTGCGTCAAGAGGCCCATATCGGGCTCGCCGATGGCCGTGGCGGCGACGGAATAGCCCGACACGAAAGCCATGGGAAAGCCGGCCTGCTGGGCCAGCTTCGCCGATAGCGTATCGAAGACGCCGGCAAAGGCCAGCGTGCCTACTTGGTCAAGGACTCGATGAATACGAGTTCGGCACATGATTCGGTTCCTCGTTCGGCGATAGATCGTGGCTCTACCGCGTCAGACGCTTCACTTGGTCAGCTCAATTTTCCAGTCATCGATCTGTTTCAGGGGTACAACTCCGCCGTCCTGCGTAAAATCCAGGGGAGCCCAATACCAGCAGGCAAAGAGCTACGACAAGATAAGCGAGCATCTTCATCGAACACCTCCGGTTCAAGGGTAAGCTGTCGATCCAAGAACCAGTCTACGCCCCGCACGCCTCGCAGGCAACAGGGTAGAACAGACCTGTTCGTAGCGGCATGCCAACGGCCCGAGATATGTCCCATGGGCGGCATGCCGGCAGGCAGAATCGCTGCTATACTACGTAGATTATGAGCACACCCGAGCCCAACAATCGGCCCATCCAGTTCAGCCTGCGGTCGATGCTGCTATTCACCCTGTTCGTTGCCCTCATGTGCTCGATATGTGTCAGCACAGGCCGGAGCTTTGCCGCGGCTGTCGCCGTCAATGTGTTGATCAGCGGCTTCGCGGGAAGAACAGCGGCGGGAACTTGGCTGGGCTTGGTCCTCGGATGCGTATCGGGATGCCTGTGTGGGGGCGTTTCAGCCCTCACTTGTGCGTTCATCTGGAGCGGTCGCTTTGCATTTACAATGCCTTTGCTGGGGCTGCCTTCTCGGGAGCATAGGCTTGCCGTATACGCCGTCGCAACTATAGCATCGTTAGTTGGCGGCATCTTGGGCGGCCTCTCGGCACGGCGTCGTTCGGGACGGCACGACTGAGATGAAGCGGCAGCATGACCTCGACGCTATCGCGACTTTGATCACAAGATCAAAACTCTTCTATGAGGGCGGCTATGCCGTCTGGGTAACGGACCGTGGAACGGTGCGTTTCTACGATGAGACGGGCGGTTTGCTGAAATCGGTCGCTGGTGTCGGTGCGGCGGGCAGGGGAAAGGCCGCGTAACGCCAAGAAAAGCAACGGGGCCGGATTTCTCCGCCCCGCGGGCAGCAGGCGGATTAGTTCCGCGAGTGGTAATGCTAGAACGCTCCCCTGGCCCTGTCGGTTAAGATCGTTGTTTAGCAGGGTATGTCTAGATTAAAATAATCAACCACCCTGCTTCCTCCCAGGCAGAATAAGCCGTAAATGAGAATAACCTGGACACTGCCCGCTGGCCGGAGTAGACTGCGATTAACCCAGAAAGGACAGACAAAATGACCAGCAAGACATCCCACCATCGTCAACTCCATTCCTCCCGCCGCCAATTCCTGCAATTGGGCGGGGCCGCCGCTTTGGCCTGCGGCGCGTCGCTTCGATTATCCGCCGAGGAACCGGCTGCCCCTGCGGGCAAATCTGGCAAGACGCTCAAATTGGGCCTGGCCTCGTACACGTTCCGGGCCTTCGATCTCGACAAGACCCTGATCCAGGCCAGGCGAGCGGGGCTCAAGTATATCTGCCTCAAATCGATGCACCTGCCGCTGACCGCCAAGCCGGAAGAACTGGCGGCAATCGCCGCCAAGGTGGCCAAGGCGGGCCTGACGCTCTACGGCGGCGGCGTGATCGAAATGTCCAGTGAGGCCCAAATCGCCCAGGCCTTCGATTACGGCAAGGCGGCCGGCCTGAAAGTGCTGGTCATCAGCCCCGCCGCGGAAATGTTGCCGTTGATCGAGCAGCACGTCAAACAGTACGACATCTGCGTGGCCATCCACAATCATGGTCCAGGAGACCGCCGCTTCCCCACGCCGCAGAGCGCGTATGACAAGATCGTCGCGCTCGATCGCCGCGTCGGCCTGTGCATCGACATCGGCCACACTGTGCGGGCGGGCGTGGACCTCGTCGACGCGGTCAACAAGTGCCACGACCGCCTCCTGGACATGCACGTCAAGGACGTGACAGCGGCGACGGCCAAGGGCCAGTGTATTCAACTCGGCCGCGGTGTGATCGACATCCCCGGCATGCTGCGGGCGCTGGTCAATGTCGGCTACCAGGGCACGGCATCCTACGAGTATGAGGCGGACGAAAAAGACCCCTTGCCGGGACTCTGCGAATGTGTCGGCTATACCAAAGGCGTGCTGGCGACACTATAATTCTTAAGACTATGGAAACTGTTGTCGCTTCCCTTCCCAGTTCCGCCGACGAACGACTCTTGCGCCGCGACGTGCGGCTGCTCTGTTGGGAATTGGCCCGCATGGTCCGCGAACACGGCACGGGCGAATTGCTCGACCTGGCCAGCGGCCTCTTGCGTCTGGCGCAAGCCCGGCGCGAGGGTGATCCCCAGGCCGCGGCGGCCATGGAACAGCGCCTCGCGGGGCTGGACATCTCCCAGTTGCAGCAACTCGTGCGCATGGAAGGCTGCTACCTGGAACTGATGAACCTGGCCGAAGACCGCCATCGCGTACGGGTCTTGCGTTTGCGCGACGACGCGGCCTTTCCCGCCCCGCGGGGCGAATCGATCGGCACGGCTGTGGACACGCTCTGCGGCGCGGGCCTGTCGCCGCAGCGGATGCAGGAGTTGCTCGATCAACTCGACATCTGCCCCGTCTTCACGGCCCACCCTACGGAAGCCAAGCGGGTGACGCTGCGGCGCTTGCTGGGCCGCATGGGCGAAACGCTGCAATCGTTCGACCGCCGCGACCTGCTGCGCCGCCAGCGCGAGGAACTCCTGCAGCGGTTGCAAGGCGACCTGATGTGCTTCTGGGAAACCGAGACCGTACGGCCGCTGCGGCCGAGTGTCCTGGAAGAAGTGGGTCGCAACCTGTACGTGGCCGGAACGTTGTGGCAGGTCGTGCCGCAGCTTTTCCGCGATCTGCGCACGGCCCTCGCCCGGAACTACGGCAACTATCCCTTCCATGTGGGCCGTTTCCTCCGTTTTGGCACGTGGGTCGGCGGCGACCGCGACGGCAATCCGTTCGTCACGGCGGAGGTCACACGGCAGACCCTCGAATTGCTCCGTAGCGACGCCCTGCGGCGGCACCTGGAGTCGTGCCGCAATTTGGAGAACCGTTTGAGCCTCTCCGACCGCTACCACACCTCCGAAACGGCCGTTGCGGCGGCCGTGCGGAAGGTGCGGGAACATTCGCCTCACATGGATCGCGCCGTGGCCCGCTGCCATCCGCGGGAGTCATATCGCCAGTGGCTGCTGATCATCGAGACGCGGCTTCTGGCCACGCTCGGCGAGAACGCACCGCCCGACGTGGCGGCCTATCGCTATCCCGAAGAACTCAGTGCCGACGTGCAATTAATCGCCGACGTTCTGCGGGAGAGCGGGCACAAGGCACTGGCCGAAGGGCTGGTCCAGGAGTGGCTCGACCGCATCACCGTGTTGGGTTTCCACACCGCCGAGTTGGACATTCGCGAGGAGTCCGGCCGGTTGGGCTGCGCGGTACAGGAACTGGCCGCGGAGCTGGGGTTGTGCATCGATTTTGGCGGCTTGCGAGAGGACCGCAAGCAGGCCTTTCTCTTGACCGATCCGCCTCGCGAGGCCGTCCGCCGCCTCACGCCTGAACGGCTCAGCCCTGCCGCGCGGGAAACGCTCGACCTGTTCCGCTTGCTGGCCCGAACGGCTGCCGGCTACGGGGCCCGTTCGCTGGGCGCCCTGATCGTGAGCATGACGCATCATGCCAGCGACGTGCTGACTATGCTCTGGCTCAGCCGCTTGGGGGCGGCCTGCGAGAACGTGGCGCATGTGCCGTTGCCGATCATGCCCCTGCTGGAAACGATCGACGACCTGCGCCGCGCCGACCACATCCTTCGCGACATGTTCCGTCAGACGGCCTACCAGGCGCATCTCGACCTGCTGGGCCGCAACCAGATCTGCATGATCGGCTATTCCGACAGCGTAAAGGACGGCGGCTACATTGCTGCCAATTGGCAGCTCTACGACGCGCAACAGCGCTTGGCCCGGCTGGCGGGCGAGTTCAAGCTGAACATGACTTTCTTCCACGGGCGGGGCGGCGCCTTGGGACGCGGGGGCGGCCCGGCGGCCCAGGCGGTGTTGTCGCTGCCGCCAGCCTCCGTCGCCGGCCACCTGCGCGTGACCGAGCAAGGCGAGGTCGTGGCCGAGCGCTACGGCATCCCGCCGATTGCCCATCGCCACTTGGAGCAACTTACCTGGGCCACCATGCTGGTCAGCGCGCAGATGGAGCCGCCGCCCGATCCGCAATGGCTTGCCCGGCTGAACGCCGCGGCGGACGAGGGCTATCGGGCCTATCGGCGGCTGGTCGAAGATCCCGAGTTTCCCGCCTACTTCAACCGGGCCACACCGGTGGAAGCCATCGAGTCGCTGCCCATTGGCTCGCGGCCCAGCCGCCGCAACCAGCGGGCGACGCTCGACGAACTGCGGGCGATCCCCTACACGTTCGCCTGGACGCAGAGCCGGCACCTGCTCACCGGTTTTTACGGCCTGGGGAGCGGGCTGGCCAAATGCTGCCCCGCCGACTGGGACGCCTTGAGCAACATGTACCGTGGCTGGTCGTTCTTTCGCGCCTTGATCGACAATGCCGAATTAGCCCTCTCGAAAGCCGATCCGGGCATCGTGCGGCACTATGCGTCGATGGTTGCCGATGCGGAAACCGTTGGCCGCATCCTGGGCCAAATCGAAAACGAGCACCAGCTTACGCGGGAGACGATCCTGCGGATCAAGCAGCGTGGCGACCTGTTGGAAACCACACCTTGGCTGAAGCGCGCCGTGGCCTCGCGCAATCCACTGGTCGATCTCTTGAACTTCGTACAGGTGGAACTCCTGCGGCGCCGCCTGCGGCTGGCCGACCAACCGGCCGAAGACGGCGAATCCCTGGCGGAAACGCTTCGCTCCAGCGTCCACGCCATCTCCACCGGCCTGCGAACGACGGGGTAAGTTCGTAGGGTGGGACCAGCGAGCAGTAGGGTGGGACTCGTGTTACTCGGCCCACCCTACCGCCTGGGAATGAACTGGCAAGTTGCCACCCTTCCCACCTTCCCACCAGGACGCTAAAATCAGTCTTTTCTGGCATTTTCTGACCGTTTCACCCCGCAATCGAGAACCACAACGATGAGCGTTTTCCTGGGAATCGACATTGGCACTTCCGGCACCAAGACCCTGGCGATTGACCCCGAGGGCCGCATTCTAGCCTCCGCCACGGAGGACTATCCCTTGCACCATCCCAAGCCGCTGTGGAGCGAGCAGGACCCGGACGACTGGTGGAAGGCCACCATTGGCTCGGTCCGTCGCGTGGTCAAAACAGCCAAGCTCAAGCCGGCCGACGTCAAGGCGATCGGCCTCTCGGGCCAGATGCACGGCTCCGTGTTCCTCGATAAGCAGTGCAAGGTCGTGCGCCGCGCGATCCTCTGGAATGACCAGCGGACGGCCGCCGAGTGCGAAGAGATCGAACGTCGCGCCGGCGGCCGCAGCGAGCTGATCCGCATGGTTGCCAACCCGGCCTTGACGGGCTTCACGGCCCCCAAGATCCTCTGGTTGCGAAACCACGAGCCGAGGAATTTCGAGAAAACCAAGAAGGTCCTGCTACCCAAGGACGAGATCCGCCGCCGCTTGACCGGCGAGTTCGCCACCGAGGTGAGCGATGCCAGCGGCATGTTGCTGCTGGACGTGGCCCGGCGGGCCTGGTCCAGCGAGCTGTTGGCCAAGTTGGAACTCGATGCGAACCTCCTGGCCCGCTGCTATGAATCGGAGGAAGTAACCGGCACGCTCACGGCCGCCGCGGCGGCCGAGTTGGGCCTGTCGAGCGATTGCCTGGTGGTCGGCGGGGCCGGCGACTGCGCCGCCGGGGCCGTGGGCAACGGCATCGTGACCAAGGGCGTGTTGTCCACTTCGCTGGGTACCTCCGGCGTGGTCTTCGTACATAGCGACGAAATGAAGATCGATCCCGAGGGCCGCGTACACACCTTCTGCCACGCGGTCCGTGGCAAGTGGCACATGATGGGCGTGACGCTCTCGGCAGGCGGCTCGTTGCAATGGTTCCGCAACGCCTTGTGTGAAGCGGTTGTGGCCGAGGCCAAGAAGAAAAAGGTCGATGCCTACACGTTGCTTACCGCCGAGGCCGAGAAGGTGGCCGCCGGCAGTGGCGGGCTGTTCTTCCTGCCTTATCTGTCCGGCGAGCGGACGCCGCACGCCGATCCCGACGCCCGGGGCTGCTTTATAGGCCTGACGCTTTCGCACCAGCGCGGCCACATGGTCCGCTCGATCCTGGAAGGCGTGACGTACTCCATCCGCGAGAGCCTGGCGATTTTCGAAGGCCTGGACGTGCCGATCAAGCAGATCCGCGCGTCGGGCGGTGGCGCCCGCAGCGGCTTGTGGCGGCAGATCCAGGCCGACTCCTTCGGCCGCAAGGTGGTGACGATCAACAGCGAGGAGGGCGCGGCCTACGGCGTTGCGCTCTTGGCGGCCGTAGGGGCCGGCGAGTACAAGGACATTGCCGAGGCCTGCGCCGCCACGATCCGCGTGGTCAGTGAGACTGTGCCCAACCGGGCCGCCAAGAGGGTTTACGACTCCGCCTTCCCCGTCTATCAGCAGCTTTACCGATCGCTGAAGGCCGATTTCAAGGCGATTGCGAAGTTGGGGTAGTATTGCCCGGCAAATTTATGCAAGCCGAGCCCAATACTGTCCTGGAGAACTCTGCATGAGTGTAAACGATGTCCCGTTCCGCGGCCGCCTGCTGCGCCTGGCGGCGGCCGATAATGTGGCCGTGGCGACGGTCGATTTTCCCGCCGGCGCTGTAATCCCCTTGGACGACGGCCAAATCACGCTCGTCACGCTCGTGACCATGGGCCACAAGGTGGCGGTTGCCCCCATCGCGGTAGGTGAGAAGATTATCAAGTACGGTTGCCCGATCGGTTCGGCCATCCGTGCGATCCATATCGGCGAGCACGTTCACACCCACAACATCAAGAGCGACTACCTGCCCACCCACCCCCGGGGCTAAACAGTCGTTTTTTTCCAATAAGGGCCTATTACCGTGCAGGGATTTCTTCGTTCGGATGGCCGCAAGGGTATTCGCAATTACGTGGTGGTCGCCTATCTGGTCGAGTGCGCCCATCACGTGGCCCGCGAGATTGCACTGCCCTTGCGCGAGCAGGGCGTCCAACTGATCGGTTTTCCCGGCTGCTATCCCAACGCCTATGCCAATCGCATCATGCGGCGGATCTGCACCCATCCCAATGTCGGAGCTGTATTGCTCGTGTCGTTGGGCTGTGAAAGTTTCGATCGTGACGGCCTGGCCGAGATCGTCCACCAATCGGGCCGGCCAGTCCAGACGCTGGTCATCCAGCAGGCGGGTGGCACGCGAGCGACGATCCGCGACGGCCGCGCGTGGGTCGAGCAGGCCCTGGCCCAGTTGCACGATGTGCCCCGCGCCGAGGTCAGCATTACCGACCTGGTCGTGGGCACGATCTGCGGCGGGTCCGACGCCACCAGCGGCCTGACGGCCAACCCGGTGATCGGCAAGGCCTTCGACTGGCTGGTCGATCACGGTGCGGCGGCTATTTTCGAAGAGACCAACGAGTTGGTTGGCTGCGAGGAGCACCTCGCCAGCCGCGCGGTCACGCCGGAACTGGGCCGCGAGTTGTTCAACGCGGTGGTCAAGGCTGAGGACTATCACCGCGTGCTGGGGCACGGCAGTTTTGCCCCTGGAAATGCCGAAGGCGGCCTCACGACACAGGAAGAGAAGTCGCTGGGCGCTTATGCCAAGAGCGGCAGCCGCAGCGTAGCCGGCATGCTCAAGCCGGGCGATCTTCCGCCGCACGGAGGGCTATACCTGCTGGACGTGGTGCCCGACGGAGAGGTCCGTTTCGGTTTCCCCAACATCGCCGACAATGCCGAGGCGGTCGAGCTGATTGCCTGCGGTGCGCACATGATCCTTTTTTCCACGGGGCGCGGATCGGTGGTCGGTTCGGCCGTCTCGCCCATGATCAAGATCTGCGCCAATCCGGCCACCTACCGGCGTTTGCGCGAAGACATGGACGTCGATGCCGGGCGGATTCTGGAGGACCGCGGCACGCTGGACGAAGTCGGCCGCGAGGTCGTCGACTGCGTGCTTCGCACGGCCGCCGGGCAACCCACCGCCTCGGAGTCGTTAGGCCACCAGGAATTCCTTCTCACCTACAAGAGTTTTGAGCCGTTGGGGCCAGCATGCTTGCCGAGGTAGTTTCCGTTCCGGAAACACTGGTAGTGGAAAGAAAACCATGAATGATCCGATTGTCGAGGAAGTCCGAAAGGCTCGCGAGGAGTTTGCCCGCCAGTTCAATTATGACCTACACGCAATGTGCGAAGAATTGCGCCGGGAGCAGACACTGGGTGGTGGTCCAGTGGTCTCGTTCCCCAAGAAACCGGTTCGGACATTCGCAATTGGGGGTAAATGCCAAACAGACGTTGCATCAAGGTAGGAACTCAAGGGAACTTGCCTACTTCCTGACCCATCTCTGCGATTTCATCTCTCCCCGCGGCAGGACGCCCGCAGGGCAGACAGTGACCGGTACGCGTAGATTGAACGCCGCGCGGAATTGCGATTGCACGCGTGCGGCAAACTCGGCCTCGTCACTCGCCGCCGCAGTAGGTTCCACGCGCACGTGCAACTCGACCATTGGGCCGCGGGTATCCACTTCAACCTGGTAGGCGGCCACCTCAGGCAGCGAGAGCATGAGGTTCTCCACAGCGGCCGGATAGAGATTCACGCCGCGGACGAGGATCATGTCGTCGGCCCGGCCGAGAATGCCGCCCCGCAAGGCCATTTCATAACGCCCTTCGCGCGGGGCGATGTCGAGGTTCTCCCGCACCAGGTCGCCCGTGCGATAGCGGAGCAACGGCGAGCCGACGCGGCCCAGTGTCGTAAGGACCAGTTCGCCAACTTCCCCCCGGGCAACGGCCTTGTCGCCCCGCGGATCGACGATCTCGGCAATGTAGGACGACTCGATGACCATCAGCGTGCAGGGGCGACCCGGACATTGGTAGGTCACGGGACCGACCTCCGTCATGCCGTGATGATCGAAGACGGCAGCCTGGGGCCAGACCGTTTCGATCTGCTCGCGGGTGGTCGGCACACTGCCGCCCGGCTCGCCGGCGACAATGATCTTGCGTACGGCCAGCGAGGCCAGATCGATCTGCTGCTCGACGGCGACGCGGCCAAGGTGAACGGCATAGGTGGGCGTGCAGCAGAGGACGTCGACCGCGTTGTCGCGCATGGCCTGCAAGCGGGCTAGGCTGCTGAGCCCCCCGCCCGGCAGGCAGCGACAGCCCATCTGGCAGGCCGCCTCAAACGCCGTCCAAAAACCCAGGAAAGGCCCAAAGGAAAAGGCGAAGTACAGAGAGTCGGCCGGAGTCACTTCCGCAGCGGATAGGACCTGCTTCCAGTTGTCCAGCATCCATTGCCAACTTTGGGGCGTGTCGAGCCAACGCAGCGGCGCCCCGCTGGTGGCACTGGTCTGCGTGAAGCGGTTGTAGCTGCCCAGGGGAAAGGTAAGGTTTGTGCCGTAAGGCGGATGGGCCTGCTGATCGGCGGCGATTTCCTTCTTCCGCGTGAAGGGCATGCGACAGAAGAACTCGGCCAGGTCTCGCAATTCGCCGCAGAGGCCCGCCTGCCGCAGCCGCGGCGCGTAGAAGGGATTGCTCGCCGCCAGGGCTTGCAGGAGCTTGCGAAGTTCTTGCAACTGGTGCGCGGCGATCGCTTCGCGGCTGGGAAATCGCTCGACCATCATACCCGCGTCTCGACCGGCTCCGTCCGTACAGCAGCCGTCGGCGCGTGTGGCGCAGGGGCCGGTTTATAAATGGTCACCAGGGCCGCGCCCGCGATCGCAAGCACGATGCCCAGGTAGAACGGCCAGGCAATCGCTCCCCAGCCACCTTTGGGCGGGGCGGTGATCAGGCCGACTACGGCGTTGACGATCGGCGCCCCGGCGAAAACGATCGTCATCACTACGGGCGGCTTGCCGCCGGCCCCGAAGGCCAGCAGCACCGTAAACGCGCCGATCGCGCCGGCCACGCCAGCCACCAGCGACCACCAGGAGCCGGAGGCCGTGAAGCTCCAGTCGGCGCCTTTCATCCACAACAGCGCCAAGGGTGCCAAGACGGCCGTAAGAAAATAGGCGATGCCGACAAACAAGAATGCCTTGTAGCGGCCCAGTAGCGGGTCTTTCATCTCCGCCTGGCCGGAATGCAGAAAGATGCCGTACACGCCCCAGGCGGCGACCGTCATCAGGGCATAGGCGATCCAGGCGATACTCGATTGTTCAGATTGCGTGGGCATATTTGGGTTTGCTCCTTTACGTAAGGGAGATTTTACTTGTGGAGTGAGCCGTTTTGTAGGGTGGGACTCGTGTTACTCGGCCCACCCTACTTTACTTCTAACAACTCCGGGGGCGCGGCCTCGATCAGCCGATCGATCGATTCGGGAATGGCGATGGGCGTCATGTGGCCGCTGGCAGGATCGATCGACACGCAGACCACGGTGATCGAGCCGACGGCGGCGACATCCGCCTCGCCCTGCTTGCAAAAGCGGAACTCGTACGTAACTGCTTTCGACCGCTTCTCCCGCACCAACAGGTGTACGTTCAGTTCATCCTCGAAAGACAACGGGGCGCGGTAGGTGCATTCGGCGTGTACGCGCGGCCACGACACGAGCGCATCGCCGTTGACGGCATGCACCGAGAGGCCGAGTGAGCGCAGGAACTCGTGTTCCGCCCGTTCCATATAGCGGAAGAAATTGGCGAAATGCACGATTCCGGCCATATCGGTATCGGCGAACTCGACGCGCTGCCGGCAATGGAATTCATAAGGCATGGCGAAGTCAAAATACGAAAATCGAAGCACGAAATACGAAATAAATTCAAATTACAAGTGATTTCGCCTCGTATTCTACGCACGAGTTGATTATTTTCAATGGAAAGTGCTAAAATTGCCAGGGAAGGCAGTCTTGGCGCAAATTTCGAGTGTGGTATACTTTCCGTGGATGCGGCGAGTTCGCTGGAATCGCGGCTGAAAGCCTGCGACCCCTGGCGGATTGGCGAACTACTGGCCGAATAAGGGGCGACCGACGAATAACTTCCGGATTCGGTTGGCCTGCCTTAAGCCTTCTAGGCTGGGCATGTTTGCCGCCGACATGCCTAGCCTAGAAGGCTTATGGCATGCCACCTTCGCAGAAGCACCGAGGTTATTTATCGTCCGGTCCTAAGCGGCATCCACCTTCTACCCCGGCGACAACGGGCTTGCCCCGCTTTCCCCATCGGGCGATCCCAACCTCGTTACCCGCTCGGGCGAGGTCAACTCGTCGAACTCCTGGACGCTAAGCCAACCGTGCGCGACGACGAACTTCTTCAGCGTCTGGGTGGTATCGCCCTTGGCCTGCTGTAGTTGCTCCGCCAGGTGCTCGGCCTTGTCGTAACCCAGCCGCTCGACCAGCGCGGTCAAAGTGGCGGTGCTGTTGTGGACGTGCAACAGGCATTGCTCGCGGTCGGCGGCGATACCCGCCACGCATTGCCGCGTGAAGATCTCACAGGCATTGGCCAGCAGGTCGAGCATCGTCAGGAGGCTGTCGGCCACCAGCGGCAGAAACTGGCTCAGTTCCAGATTGCCCCCACAGACCGCCTGCACGATCATGAGGTCGTGGCCCATCACGGCTATTGCCGCCTGGGCCACGGCCTCGGGAACCACCGGGTTCACCTTGCCGGGCATGATGGAGGAACCGGCCTGGCGGGACGGCAGCTTGATCTCGCCTAACCCGGCGTGCGGGCCAGAGGAGAGCAGCCGCAGATCGTTGGCGCACTTCAGCAGGTTGCCGGCCAGCGCGCGGAGGATGCCGCTGACCTCGATGAAGACGTCGGCGTTCTGCGTGGCCTCGACGAGGTTCTCAGCCCGGGCCAGGCCCAGGCCCGTGATCTGCCGCAAATGTTCGACGACGCGGAAGACATAACGCCGCGGGGCGCCGAGTGTGGTGCCGATGGCCGTGCCGCCCATGTTCACCACGCGCAGCCGCTCTTCGCACTTATAGATTCGCCAGCGGTCGCGGCCGAAGGCCTCGGCGTAGGCCGACATCTCGTGGCCCAGCGTCATGAGCACGGCATCCTGCAACTCGGTGCGGCCGATCTTCACGACGTCGGCGAATTCCTTCTCCTTCTGCTGGAAGGCCTCCATCAGCCCAATCACCTTGCGCTGCAACTCGCGCAGGCCGTAGATCGCCGCCACACGGAGGGCCGTGGGATAGGCGTCGTTGGTCGATTGGTGGCGGTTGATGTCGTCGTGCGGGTTGACGCGTTGGTACTCGCCCAGCGGCTGGCCGAGGAGTTGCAGCGCCCGATTGGCCAGGACCTCGTTCACGTTCATGTTCGTCGAAGTGCCTGCCCCGCCTTGCAGGGCGTCGACCACGACGTGTTCGTCGAGCCGGCCGGCGGTCATCTCTTCGCAGGCGGCGGCAATAGCGGCAAATTTCTCGTCATCGGCCCAGCCGAGTTCGTGGTTCGTCCGTACGGCGGCCAGCTTGACCGCGCCGAAGCCGTGTACCAGCCGCCGATGTACCGGCCTGCCAGCGAGGGGAAAATTCTCGATCGCCCGCAGCGTATGGATGCCCCAGAGAACGTCGGCGGGAACTTCACGAGCGCCCAAGAGGTCGGTTTCACAGCGGTAATTGGTCATAGTGGCGTTCGCCGCGGGACAAGATTGGTAATTTCGATGGGCTTACCGGTTTTGCACGCAAAATTTACGAGAATTATGATCGCACAAGAATGGATTGTTGCCAAGGGTGCGGTCTGGCAGTTGTAGGGTGGGACCAGATCGCGTAGCGAGCGCAGGCCCACCATTATTAGCCAGAAATCAGGTTATGGTGGGCCTGCGCTCGCTACGCGATCTGGTCCCACCCTATTCCGATCTGTCTATTCTTGCGACACTTATTGATTC
>CAZTPX010000076.1:0-45924 GCA_964615095.1 uncultured Planctomycetaceae bacterium
TGAAGATCGTGCCCCAGTTCCAGAAGATCTTCAAGGACTTCGGCACCAAGCTGCCGCCCATCACCGAGATGCTGATCGGCATCGCCC
This sequence comes from uncultured Planctomycetaceae bacterium, assembly GCA_964615095.1. Taxonomy (GTDB): domain Bacteria; phylum Planctomycetota; class Planctomycetia; order Pirellulales; family Thermoguttaceae; genus JANXQG01. The sequence continues at coordinate 88 of CAZTPX010000076.1, forward strand.
ACTGGGTGGGCGACTGGTGGTTCCTGATCCCCGCGATCCCCATCGGCTACTGGCTGTACGTCAAGCTCCTGCGGAAATTCCCTCCCGGGCGGATGGGCTGGGACTTCTTCGCGCTCAAGGCCCCCATCTTCGGCCAGCTTGTGGAGAAGAACATCATCGCCCGCACGATGCGCACACTGGGCACGTTGGTGGCCAGCGGCGTGCCCATCCTGGAGGCCCTGCACATCACGCGGGAAACCTCCGACAACGCCGCCTTCGAGAAGATGTTCGGGCAGGTCTACGACTCGATCCGCGAGGGCGAATCGATCGCCAAGCCCATGAAAGACAATTCCGTCGTGCTCAAGAACGCCGGCGCTCCAACGGCCTTGGTCATGATGGCCATCATGATCTTTCCCATCGGCCTGCTGATCGGCACGAGCCTCGCCGCGATCGTGCCCGGATGCGATTTCGGCTTGAAGTCCGGCACGATCGCCTGGTTCGTGGGTCCCTGCATGATCCTCGGCGCCGTGGTCGCGGCCCTGATTACGGCCATGCTTGCCTACCGCCTCCGCCACCCGGTGCTCGACGACATGGTGGTCAACATGGTCGACGTGGGCGAGGAGACGGGCGAGTTGGATACGATGTTATACAAGGTGTCCGACACCTTCGACGAGGAAGTGGCCGTGCTCACCGAGAGCCTCACGGCCTTGATGGAGCCGTTGTTGATCATCACCTTGGGCGGCATCGTGGGCTTCATCGTGATTGCCTTGTTCATGCCGCTGATCTCGCTGATTTCGAACCTCAGCGGAGGAAAATAAACAATGAAGGAGCGAACCATGCAGCGCGATGTTTCAATTTGCAATTTCAAATCTCAAATCTTCAATTTCAGATCGCAAATTCCCAATTTGCAGCTTCCCAGCATTCGTCGCCCCGCGCGGCGTGGGTTCACGCTCGTCGAGATCCTGGTGGTGATCTCCATCATCGGCCTGCTGGTGGGCCTGCTCCTGCCGGTGATCGCCACGGTGCAGAGAAGGGTCAAGATCGCCCGCATCACCATGGAGATGAAGCAGATGATGATTGCGCTGGAGGATTTCCGCACGAAGGTCGGCGGCAGCCAGTACCCGCCCGACGGGACCAACACGGCGGACCTGCAGCAGTTCTGCAAGGCGGCCTGGTCGCACGCCACCTGGTCGAGCGCGGCAACGCCCCCGGCCGGGCAAGTCGGCTACCCCACGGACCTCACGCCGGACACGGCCCTGGTCTTCTGGCTGGGCGGCGCACAGGACGCCAGCGGGGCCTTTATCGGTTTCAGCGCCAACCCCTTGAATCCCTTCGACGCCAACGCCCAGCGGATCACGCCGGCCTATGATTTTCAGCAGCGGGCCAACTCCAGCAATCCGCGTTTTGTGCAGCAAGGCTCGCTCACGCCTGCGCCCCCGGCCAGCGCCAGCGTGGTCTGGAACCTGTACCAGTACTTGCCCCTCAACGGCCAGCCCACCAGCCAGCCGTACCTGTATTTCAAGGCCGTGGCCGGGCAGTATTCTACCGCGCCCTTCACACCCAAGGGCAGCGTCAGCATCGCCACCCAGCCCTATGCCGATTCCAGTGTGTGGACGACGAAGACACCTTACTATGTCTCACCCAAGAGTTACCAGATTCTTTGTCCCGGCATGGACGGCAAGTTTGGCAAGTATGCCACGGCCAACACTCCGCCGCTTTATCCGGCCGGCACGAACTACGATCAAGCCAACGGGCTGGACGACATGGCCAGCTTTACCAACAATGCGACGGTGGGCGACGACGTGCCCTAGTGTAGTGAGTCACGCAATGGGTATTTGCAGTTTACGTTGGAGTACCGCCTTTAGGCGGCGTATTGCGGGAATTCCGGCTAAAGTCGGGACTCCAGCGAAGGGAATTCGCGATCTTCGCCGGCGCGGCTTCACGCTCGTCGAACTGCTGGTTGTGATCACCATCATCGCCTTGCTGGCCGCGGTCACGCTGGGCGCGCTGGCCAAGACCCGCGAGGCGGCCTGCCTCGACGCCACCAAGGGCACCATCGACAAACTCAACATGCTGGTGATGCGGAAGTACGAGTCGTACTCTACGCGGCGAATACCCATGGACCTCTCGTCGCTGAAATTGGCCCCGAAGCAGTATGCGACGCTCCGCATGCAGGCCCTCCGCGACCTGATGCGGATGGAAATGCCCGAACGCGCGTGTGATGTGATAAAAGGTCCTGTTGTCTTACCAAAATCGCCGTCACTGCAAGTACTCTATCAGGCTAAGAACAGTGCCGCGGGCACTCCCCTGCAAAGCGTCAAAGACCACGTTCAGGCCAAGTGTCTGTTCATGTGGGTCATGAACGCCATTCCCGAGGCCAAGACCATGTTCAGCGGCAGCGAGATCGGCGTCAATTTTGACGGCGACGGCTGGAACGTCTTCCTGGACGGCTGGGGTAATCCCATCGGCTTCCTCCGCTGGGCCCCGGGCGCGACGGTCACGCTCAACGCCGCGGGCACGCAGATCCCGGGCCCCAATGGCCAGATTGGCTGGTCGGACGTCCAGATCGATGACACTCAGGTCCAGTCCACGCAGCCCAACAGCAATCTGCACCACGACCCGTTCGACCCGAACTTTGTCGAGGCAACGGCCTATCACCTCTATCCGTTGATCTTCGCCGGTGTGTTGGGCAAGACCAGTGGAGTCGACGACTATGGTATCGCTTTGGGCAATGGTGTCATAAGCGGCGATTGCAGCGTGACCGCGCCGACCGTCGATCCGTTTATCGCACCGTACGCGGGCACGCCACCGGTCGGCGCGGCCCTTTCCACCGGCGGCGCTCCGCTGGTTCACAATCACCACATGGAACAGAAGTGACATCATGAAGGCGATTGCGAATTTCAAATCTGGAATTTCAAATTCCCGTCCGCGGCACGGCATGACGCTGGTGGAGTTGCTGGTCGTGGTGACGATCATCATGCTCTTGGCGGCGGTGACGATTCCCAAGCTGCGGCCGGAGATGGACAAGACGCGGATCCGCGAGGCGGCCCGCTCGATTCAGCTCTATCTCAGTTCGGCCCGCAGCCTGGCGATGACCACGGGGCGAACTTGCGGGGTGATGCTGGAGCCGCTGGCGGCCGAGTATGGTTGTTCGATGACGCTCACGCAGGTGGAAACGCCCCCGCCCTATGGCGGCGATTTCACGGGCTGCATGGCGACCGTCACCTCGATGGGTCCGCCCAATGGCAACGGGCTGGCCTCCTGCGCGATTAAATTCACTTGTGGCAACCAACCGTCGGCCATCAGCATTCCGCTGCATGCGGGCGACCAGATCCAGGTCGGCTATCAGGGCTATCGGATGCTTGTGGCCAGTCAATACCCGGCGGGCACGACGACGACTATCCAGGCCAGCCTCGACTGCAGCCACGGCGAGACGCCGGCCTGGCTCTCGCAGCCGATCACCGGTCCCTATAAGATCTGGCGCTGGCCGACCAAGTCGGTGTCCGCCGCGCTGCAACTGCCCACGCCGGCCTGCGTCGACCTGACCTGGTCGGGCATCGATCCGGTGGTGGCCGGCAAGTCGCCGATCTGGCAGCTCTCCAGCGCGCCTACGCTGATCATGTTCGCCGCCGACGGATCGGTCGATTGGGTTGCCAGCGGGACAAATCCGACGGGCGAGGGAGTCTGCACGCCGATCTACCTGCTGGTGGGCGATCGCGCCCACGTTGCCAACTCCGCAACGGATTCCAATTATGCCACTGACGTGCTGACTTGCAATCTCAGCAACATTGCCAATCTCTGGGTTGCGATCAACGCCAGCACGGGCCGGATCACGGTATCGGAAATGGCCAATTACGGCACCTCAACTGCCGTGTTGGTGCCGCAAAACGCTGCGCCCTACGACAGTCGATATTTTGCCCGCCAGTCCAGCGCGATGGGAGGGAAGTAGCATGAGAGGTCAGAGGACAGGCATCTGTAGGGGACGGCCTCCGTGCCGTTCCGAATTCGAGGTCGCAGGCCAGGGGCCGGATGTCGGCGGGGTGGCATGCAATCGCGGCTCGGGCACCACGTACTCGTGGTCGGCCGCGAAGGCATGTAGTGACAGGCCGGAGATCGGAGCTCAGGGGCCGGAGGCGGCCGAAGTATGTGCTCCCTTCTCCCCTTCTCCCCGACCCGCCACCCGCAAGCGGGTGCCCGGGGTGCCCCGCCCCTTCTCCCTTTCTTCCCACCCCCGTCGCGGCGTCAGCCTCCTGGAAGTCCTGGCTTCCATCGGCGTGCTCTCGATCGGCCTGCTGGGCCTGGCGGCGCTGCTGCCTATCGGCCGCTACACGATCTCGGAGGCCGTCAAGGGCGATCGCGCGGGCGACTGCGGCCGGGCCGCGCTCCGCGACATCGTTGTCCGCCGCATGCTCGATTCCACTACGTGGACCGTGCCGACGATTGCCAACCAGAGCCAGTCCTTCCTGCTCGATCCCATCGGTTGCATGGCTTCCGCCCCGGGCATGAATCCCAAGTTCGGCGGCACCGCAGTTCCGCGGATTACGCTCAACACCCTCAACACCGTCGTGCTGGCCAACCAGATCTGCATGGGCGCCGACGACCTGAAATTCGGTATGCCCGAGGATATGACGCCGCCGCAGCCCGTGGGCCGTCCGACCATGATGCTGGATGCCAGCTACAAACCTGTACCCAACGGCGATTTTTCGTGGTTCGCCACGGTCACACCCATGCTCAACAATCCCACGCGCTTCACGGTCTCGATCGTGGTTTGCAGCAAGCGCGTGTTGAACGCGACGTCGGAGAGGGCCGTAACGGTGTCGCAGTTTTACGATCAGGTTACCAGCGGCGGTTCGTCCGTCGCGCCCGGCGGCGGCAGCATTTTGTTGAGCCGTCCCATCACCGACATTCCCGGCGATACGCCGTCCGGCATCGCGCTGAAGGAGAACGATTGGGTGGCCTTGTGCAACAAGAACGGGCTTTGCCGCTGGTATCGCGTCGCCTCGATCGGCGATTACGACCCCACGATCACCAATCAGTACATGACGTTGGTCGGTCCCGACTGGCCGAATCCGGCGGCCGGCAGCGACCAGCTCGTCGCGCTGGCACAAAACGTGGTGGGCGTCTATACGACGACCGTCGAATTGGACAGCGATCCGACGTGGAAGAATTGAAAGCAGGAAATCCGAAACAAGAGGGTAACTGTTTAGCGAAGTGGAGGAGCAGACCCCAGCCCGCTTGCCGGGCTGGTGAACGAGTCTTTTTAGCGAGTACGACCTACGCCGGTCGATCCTCGACCCCTGCCACCTTGTGTGGCAGGTGAACAAGTCTTGTGAGCGATGGGCCTGATTTTGCTTACAAGACTTGTTCACCTGCCAGGCAAGCTGGCAGGGGTCCCGAGTCGAGGTTACAAACGCTTCTTCGCTTACAAGACTTGTTCGCCTGCCAGGCAAGCTGGCAGGGATCCCGAGTCGAGGTTACAAACGCTTCTTCGCTTACAAGACTCGTTCACCTGCCAGGCAAGCTGGCAGGGGTCATCCACTTCACTGCGCTAAAATGAAAGCGGCGGCGACCATGCAAGCATGGTGCCCGCGCCGCACTCCAAAAAACACGAACAGGGCAAGTGTCAGAGGAACTTGGGTTATGAGAAAGTCAAACCGTCGCGGCGTGCTCCTATTAGTCGTGCTCGCCTTGCTGGCCATGTTCGCTATGGTGGCCGTGGCCTTCGTGGTACTGACGAACGTGGAAAAGCAGACCTCCAACCGCTTCCACGACATCGATACGCAGGCCGTTTCGCCGCAAAAGGATCTCGACGGCGCTATGGCGGTCGTCATTCGCGGCGTGCCCTGCACGCCGCAGACCGTCCCCACCTCCGCCATCAAGTGGCACAGCCTGCTGGAGAAGATCGACGGCTTCTATACGATCGGCATGCCCGACTCGTCGGCGATCGGCGTTGGCCCTCCCCAAAGCACCTCCGCCATGCTCCAGGGCCTGAGCCAGAGTTCCCTCGTCTGCAACGGGCAACTCATCGAATTCACTTTGCCGAAGACCAATCCGAACCCGATCTTCAACGGCATGACGGTCGATCCGTTCCATTGCGTGGGCTGCGTGCTAACCATGCTCGACGGTCCCAATGCGGGCCTGAGCACGCGCATCGTGGGCATCAATCCGCAGACGCTCAACGTGCAAATGGCCGCCTTTGAAGGCGGGGTCCTGCCCTCGGCCAGCAATAGTTTTCTCAATGGCAATCACTACATCGTCAACGGTTTCCCCTATAGCGGCATGGGCTTCGGCTTCAGTTCCACAAGCGGTGGGCTGACCCAGCTTGGCTCCAGCAGCATCCCGCTGGCGCTCTTGCCCAACGCCCCGCCGTCGGCCTGGGGCGCGGCCAACGGCATCATCCCCGGCGGAGTCAACGGCGACTACACGGCCCCCGACAACCAGGATCCGCTGCTGGCCCTGGCCGTCACCAATTCCAGTCAGAGCGGGATGTTCGTACCCATTCCCTCGCTGCACCGCTCGGACCTGATCGCCTACCTGAATGCCCAAAGCAACATTTTGGGCAACGCCGCCATCTTGCGACAGGTGATGTTCCGGCCGAACTCGCTCGATCACCCCAACTTCACGGGCAGCAACCCGAACTTCAATCCGCTCTGGGATGGGATCACGCCGGGCCAGGGCCAGTGGGACGTCGACAACGACGGCGACGGCATACCGGACAGCGTGTGGGTGGATCTGGGGATGCCCGTGCGTTCCACCGCCGACGGTCGGACGTACAAGCCGCTGTTCGCAATCCTCTGCCTGGACATGGACGGCCGTTTGAACCTCAACGCGCACAGTTCCCTGGCGCAGGCGCAGCCGTCCTATTATCAGCAGATGATTAACGGCCAGCCGGCGATCAGCTTGCAGGCCTATCAATCCGTGTTGCCGAGCCACGCGACCCTGGACACTGGGCTGGGCATGACCGTTTCCACCACGGCCTCTTTTGCCGGCCCGGCAGGGTCGCGGGTGACGGCGGCGACGGTTTCTCTACCGCGCGGCCAAGGCTCGGGACCGGCCGAGGTGAGTCTTCTGCCGCTGTTCCGCGTTCCCGGCGCGCCGGGGAGTTTCAATTGGCCCAATTACCAGGCATTGCTCTCGGGAATCGCCGGGTCGCCGGGGACCATGGGGCGATACGGGCAGCCCGCCGGCAGCGCCTTGCCGGGTTTCATGGCTGGAGCGGGCACCGGCACGCCCGGCGCCTTGTTGACCTTCAATCGCGCCTTTCCCTTCAACGGCGTAATGGGGGGGAACTATTGGACGAACTTCGGCACCATCTACGATTCGCACGGTTCGCCCTCCGACTACCAGACCTTCGGCGCGATCGGCCTGGACCATTCCGGCCGACCGCTGTACATTTCCATGGGCGGTCCCGTGGCGAACGGGCCTTACGACCTCGATCTCACGCTCAATGCGCCGCACGCCGTGGACCAGTCCACGGTCGATAATCCCTTCGGCGTGGCGGAGTTCGAACGCATCCTTCGCTGGCCCGACCGCGATTCGATCTCGCTGCCGCAGCGCTTGTACAACCTGACCAACAGCGGGAGCGGCTCGCTCTTGCAGTCGCGGCGGGCGGAAGTTACGGTGGAAAGCGAGTGGGTTCCCACGGCCTCCGCGGTCCTGCCGCCGGCCCTCCGCTGGCAGTTGCCCGGCAGGCAGTCGCAGCACCCTGTCGACTTGATCTACGCCAAGTTGCCAAACGCCAACGCCAGTAGCACCGCCACGAACCCGCAGCTCATTGCCCCCTATGCCGCGCAACTTCTTCCCTGGGAATTGCTGCAAGGGCTGAAAATGGACCTCAACCGGCCCTTCGGCGCCGGTGCGTTCTCCACGCGGGCGCCTTACCAAGGGCAATTGATCTGGGGCGGACAGACCACGATCCCGGACCAGCCGGGCACGAGCAACGAGAAATTGCTGCAGTATGTCACGGCCAGCGGCCAGACCGTCACGGCCACGGTCAACTACGCGGCCGACGGGGGCGTGCTGACCAAGGTAAATGGCACGTCGGTCAGCGATTCGCTGGCCGCCCGCCAGTTGTATGCCCGGCACCTGTACGTGCTGGCCCTGGCGGTTTCCGACACCGGCGCGCTGCTGGCCGACTTGCAGAAGACCAGCCCTGCCACGCCCGACGACGTCACGCGGATGCTCGCCCAATGGGCCGTGAACGTGGTGGCCTATCGCGACCACAACAGCGTCATGATCCCCTTCCCCTACGACACGAACCCCTTTAGCGGCAACGGCTGGAACCCCGACAACACCCCGCTGCACACGGTCTGGGGCTGCAAGCGGCCCGAACTGCTGATCACCGAGACCTTGGCCTTCCACGACGTGCGGACGCAGGACCTCAACACCGAAATCTTCGACAAGAACAAGCACGGCCCCAATGGCGCTCCTCCGAACGCGGCCCGCACGGAGGCGGGACTGAGCACCGATACGGGAAAGAAGAAGGATCCGGGCTTCAATTCGAAGTTCCGCCCGCAAGGCTCGCTGTTCGTCGAACTCTACAATCCCTGGTCGGCCCTGGAGCCGCGGACGGTCGACTTGGGTGCGGTCAACGGCAGCGGGGTGGAACTGACCAAGCGGACGCCCACGGTCGGCGGCAAGGTTTCGCCCGTCTGGAGACTGGTAATCGTATCTCCCACACCCGCGCCGCCGGCGCAAGGCACGCCGACCCAGCAGCCCAACGGCGACGATACGCCCGACCCGGACAATCCCATAGTAGCCCAGCGGCCCACGATCGAGCGGGCGGCCTACTTTATCAATACCAGCGGGATGACGACGCCCGGTGACGGCCAGGTGAGTTATTATCCGTCGAACGCCAATGCCCGCTCCATCATCGTTTCGCCCAGCGGCTATGCGGTGGTCGGCTCGGGTGATCCCAACCAGCAGAACCGGACGTTTGTCGGCTTCGAGAACGGCAAGACGGCGGGCAGCCCCAGCACCACGCGCATGGTCACGCTGAACCCGGGCGACCTGGCCGACGCGCGGGTGGTGCGGAACACTAACGATCCGGCACTTCCGCCGGGGATACCGAAACCGCAGGTGCTGGGCATCGATTCCCCGCAGCGATTGAGCGTCTCCGAACCGGTCAAGGGCTATGCGCAATTCGAAGTAGCCGCCAATGGAAAGCAGGCCAACTACACCGCGTCCACCGGGCAGTACGACATCACGCTCGATGTGCCCGTCGACCAGCAGCGCGACCCGACTATGGGCGGCAAGGGCACCGAGAGCGGCATCTGGCCGATGTTGGACGGCAACACCACGGTGCCGGCCTTCCGCATCATTTACTTGCAGCGGCTGGCCGATCCCACGCGGCCCTGGGCGGCCGACACGAGCGGAAACAATCCGCGGCAATGGAACCCGTACCGCACGGTGGACATGATGACGGTCGACCTGACGACGTTCAACGGCTTGACTTCCACCGCGGAGCCGACCCCGCCCACGCCCGCGCCCCTCGCCCGCAACGGCTGGCACTTCGAGGCCCATCAGCGCGGCGAGAAGAACTACTATTATCAGCCTGGAGTTACCCTTACCACTTCCGGCCAGCCGGGCGAAGTGGACCTCTGGAAGCAGGAACCGGCCAACAAGATGGCGCTGGGATTAGCAGCAGCACAGGCCTGGACCGGCGGCGGCGCGACCCCCAAGGGCACGCATTATTTCGCGCAGCCGCTCAACCAGACCCTGGGATTCTTGAACCAGCCTTTCGGACAGCCGGCCGCTACCCCTTCCCAGCCCGGTGACTCGCAATACCCGTTCCCCTGGTTGAACTGGTCGTATCGTCCCTTCAACAACGAGTACGAATTGCTGCTGGTTCCCGCCCTCTCGTCGTCGCGGCTGCTGGCCCGCAACAAGCTCGACCCCCGCCGTTACTACAACTACGTGGACAAGGCGACGCGGGCCACGTTCAGCGCCAGTAGTCTGACGGTCTACGACCCGGCGGCTAACGCCCAACTCAGTTTGCAGCGGGCCTATCCGCATTTGTTGGACTTCTTCGAGTCGGGAAAGTCGAGCGCGACGGGACTGACGTCGCAGTTGCACCGCGTGCTGGCCTACGTGGGCGTGCCCTCGCGCTTTGCCAACACGCAGATTCAGTTGCAGCCATTCCTTGCCGGTGGTCCGGATGGTCCCATGAACTGGTTCCACACGCCGTTCAACCGCATCTCGCGCTACCGGGAGCCGGGCCGTATCAATCTCAATACTTTGACCAGCTCCGACGTGCTGATGGGGGCGATGAACATGTATTTCACGCCCCTGGTGCAGAATTCCGAATTGAATCCCGTCTTCTGGGACAAGTTCGTCCGCAGCCGCCGCGGCGACGGGGGGGGCAACCCGGTGCGCAGTGCCGCCGGCGCTGCTGCGGCCCAAGAGGCGCAGCAGACGCAGCAGTCGTTGACCAACATGTTGACCATCAACCCCCAGGTGTCCAGCCGTTTCATGCGTCCCTACCGCACGCCTGGCGGCGCGTATCTGACCGCGCCTGCTCTTAACGGCCAATCGGCGGAGCCGGCCCGCGAAACCGACGTCACCTTGCTGCGAGCCGACCCCGACATCGTGAAGAACGGTGTAACGGTCCGCCCCTTGTTGGAAAGCGACGATTACCTGTTCGGCGGCACGCCCAACACCTTGTCGTCCAACGCCGCCACGCCGGACCAGTTCCCCATGGCCTGCATGGACTTCAACCGCAATCCCCATTTCCGTTACCAGGCCCTGCAGAAGCTGGGCGGCGTGTTCAGCAACCATTCCAACGTCTTCGCGGTCTGGATCACGGTAGGCTATTTCGAGGTCACGCCCGCCACGAATCCGAACTTGAAAGACGCCTACGGGAACCCGGTCTATCCCGACGGCTATCAATTGGGGCCGGAGTTGGGCATCGACACGGGCGACGTCGTTCGCCATCGCGCCTTCTACATGTTCGACCGTTCGATTCCCGTGGGTTTCATCCGCGGCAAGGACATCAATCAGCAGAAGGCGCTTCTCATCAGCAGAATTATCGAGTAGCCGGGAAAATCCGAATTTTCGTTCCGGGACAGCACACGGCGCACGGGCGTTTACGCCCGTTCTGGGCTTCAGCCGGTAGTAGGCCCGGCATTTATGCCGGGTGAACCGAAGGGCACGAAATTGCTGTCCCGTTAAGGTGCCGTGTCAACCCCGTTTACGGGGTTCCCGTCTATCGCTTGCGTGATGGTCGCGCTGGTTCTCAACTCATGTTATGCTCATGGGGGCAAGGAGGCCCGTAAACGGGCCTGACAACGAGAAACACAACTCAACAATCGCCGATTATTGCCTGTCGTAGACCCGGCATAAATGCCGGGCCTATTACCGCCTGCGGCGACCAACGGGCGTAAACGCCCGTGCGTTATGCCCCGGGATTTCGTGATCCAGCTTTTGTTATTGGGGTGTTAGTTTTCCGTCATTCGAAGTTTTTATTTTGAATTTGTTGCCGATCGGAACGATCGGACGGATTTCGACATTCGGATTTCGGATTTCCCCCTATTCAGATTTCGGATTTTTTCTTCCCCTCGCGGCCCGTTCCCTTTCCCGTCGCCCTTGAATTGACTAAACTTAGGGCATGACACACGGGATCAGTTTCGTTTCTGATTTACACTTGTTTGCCCGGCGGTCCGACGCCCCGCGGTATGCCGACGCGATCCGCACGGCGGCGCGGCGGTCGGAGGTGCTGGTGTTGGGAGGCGACATTTTCGACTTCACTTGGTCGACCCTGCCGACGATGGAGGCCACTGTGGCGGCCGCCTTTCGCTGGCTCGAACATATCGCGGCCGAGCACCCCCATTGCCAGATCCATTACCTGCTGGGCAACCACGATTATTGCCAACCGTTCCTGGACTTGCTGGAGCGGCAGGCGCATGTCATTCCGAACTTCGCCTGGCACCATTTCTATCTGCGCCTGGGGCCGAACGTCTTCCTGCACGGTGACGCCGTAGAGAAGCGGGAAATCACGCACGAGAAGCTCTTGGCGTACCGGTCGCGGTGGCTGAACCGGCCCTTGGCGGGCAAGTTCAAACGCGGCGTCTACGACGTGGTGCATCGCGCCCAGTTGCACCGGCCGGTGGCCTTCCTGCTGCACCGCAAGCGTCACGTGGCGCGGCGGATCTTGAACTATCTCGATCACCTGGGCGAAGGCCCGGAGACCGGTGTGCGGCACGTCTTCTTCGGCCACATTCACCGCCGCATGTTCAACTATCGTTATCGTGGTGTGACCTTCCACAACTGCGGCGCGCCGATCGCGGGGCTGCGGTTTCGCGTGCTCGAGGGTCGTTATGAAGGCGGCCTCGCGCTGCACGACAGCCACTCCCTCTCCCTGCCGCCCAGCAGCCGTTTTGGACCGCGGTGAACAATTGAGCGAAAGGGAGCGGTGCGAATCGCCGTCGCGTAGCGACGATGTGATGGTAGCCTTGCCAAACCTACAAAATCTACAAGTGCTTTGCACGGGAAGAACAGGCTTGAAACCGATACCACGAATCGAGACATGCCGACACAAAGTAAAAGTGTCTCCGTGTGAAGTTCAAAGGAACCAAAAGGTTCAACTTGACGAGCGGAGTTGACCTTGCTTTCAGGGTCGTTTCCCTGCCGACTGCGGATTTAGACCGATGCCATTATCAGGCTTCTGGGGAAGGTCCAGTTTGGGTAACGGCAGTTTTTGCGCAGATAGAAAGGGTTTAGGGGTGAGATACGGCAAAATCATCCCAAATTTAACCCTTAGAATGACCTATAAAGCCCCATAGCTCTTGGAGCTTGTTCTAGTCGTGTTCCTTGGAATAGGTCTTGAGAATGATTTGTAGAAGATTTGGCGGGATATTTAACCACTAAATCAATCTGCCTTATCTTTTGGTGGTCCGCTTGTCCCTTGCCGTATCCAAGGTATCCAGGAACCACCTTAGAACGGGCCGGATTCTTCATAATTTTGGATTGGGCATAATTCGTTTTATTTCGCGGCATATTTAATGATTGAATTTTCCACTGTGCAAAGTGCGAAGCACCCGTATAACGGGCATTAGCTCTTGTTTGGTCCATTGACTCATTGAAACGAAAAAGGCCCCTAGAATCGAATCTGGGGGCCTTTAGCGGGTTAGTTTGGGGTTTGTGTGGGTGTTGACCCTCTTCCTCAATTCCATTACCTACGGAGTATTAGGCTAATGTGCAATTCAAAAAGTATCGGTACCCTTCCACCCTCTTGCTTGGCAAACCCATTTTTACAAGCATCTTGCCGATGATAGTTGATTTTTGGGCCACTTTGCCATTAGCAATCATCCAAGAGTTGAACCGGGGAAGAATCTCTTTCATGGTAAGCCGATTGCCTTCCGCAGGAACTATGTTTTCGGAAACCCACTGAGAAAGCAAGCTTTGCAGGCTCGTCTGTTCTTTTGGGTCTATCCCCACAACCGTTTTCACTTTTCCATTAAGTAGAACAATTTGGCGTACCTTGTTCATACTTATCTTTTCACCCTTCTCGGTCGTATGACCTTCTGCCGTAATAATTCGATGAATGTCCTTTTGGTTTCGACCCTCATTCGATAATTCCGCAATCCTGGAAAGCGTTTCTTCTTTTAAGTGAACGGTCGTAACAAGGGCAGATTTTTTCCCTGCCGTAAGTGCCGACAAATGTTGAAGGAAGTCACAAAGTTCAAGCGTAAATTGCTCCATTTCGCTTCTCTGTTCTTCCTTGTCGAGAAACACTAGCTGGCAATCGTGACGGTCTGCTGCATCTTCCATTTGACGGATTTGGGAGGGAATACGGCTAAACCGGTTTTGGAATTCCGACACGCACACGGCAATTTTTCCTGAGTAAATATCGTCACAAAGTTGGAAGTAGGCTTTTCGGTTGCCCGCAAAAGACGAGCAAATTTCACTACGAATTTCCACACCTTCGGTGGGAATACCGTATTGCTTGGAAATATGTTCAGTTAGACGAGCTACTTGACGATTCAACGATTCTTTTTGACCCAAACTGCTACAACGTGCGTAGCCTACAACCTTTCGGTCAATGATGCTTTCTTTGTCGCCCGTGCTTGTGCCGTTGGCATATGCCTTGACCGATGCCGCTAGAACCTTCCTATGGCCACTTTGGGCGACGTACCCAGAGAGTTGACCTTGCGAGAGCAAGTTCCTAATGGTTCCTGTCGAGACTCCAAGGAACCTTGCGGATTGACCGACCGACCAATACTGTTGCGTTCCGCAAACTGAGGATTTAGAATTGAGAGTAGCCATTGAAGAAACTGACCTTTCTTTCGTGGTTAGAGAGGGTCGGAAGGTGGAACTTCCTTCCCTCTCGTTTTATTAAGAATGTTTTGCGAAGCAATGAGTCATAACCTCATCTTCAATTCATTTTAGCGAAGCCTACCAAAAGCGCTACCCCCATTAACATATATAAATATGAATTTCGTTCTGCATAATTGTAGATTTTGTAGGTATGCTAAAGCAGCCGTGGGTTTCAACCCACGGACAACGAACACGCCCAAGGATTTGCGTCCGGGCACCGTGCGCAGCATGGTCGGCGACGTCTGAGATTTCAGCCGTCGCTACGCGACGAACGGAAATCTGCGGGCATCGCCAACCGTGGGTTGAAACCCACGGCTACCATCGGCGGTCGCTACGCGACCAAGTAAATGGCTACTCGCGGGCCTGCGTCTCGTACAGCGGCGGATAACGATAATAGACTTCCAGGGTCAAGGCCGAGAGGCTGGTGAGCATCACGCGGCCCCCGGTCCTGCCCCAGGCGTCTTTCTCCGGGTGCCAACTCCCGTTGGCGCACTGGTCGGCACTGCGGACCTGCGTGCGAATGAGCAAATCGCGCATCTTGCCGTTCCAGGTTTCCCACTCATGCCCGCCCATGTTGTAGACGACCGGCGTGGCATAGTACCAATAGTAGATGTTGGGCATCGCCTGGTCGGGCAGGTGGCTCAACAGGTACTTTGTGCCGCCGGCCAGCATGGGGTCGTCGCGCTTCGCGCCCAGGTGCTGGCGGCAGAGCAGGCCCACGGCGGTCATCGTGTTGGAAGACGGATTGCCCGGCTGGTAGGAATACTCGCTCCCGTTGTTGATGGCTGCCGAGTCGAGCCACTTGCGGGCGCCGGCACGGACCGCGCCGCCGCCGATGTTCAGCCCCGCCATCTGGGCGCTCTTGAGGGCCATGACTTGCCAGCCCACGACCGACGTGTCGCCGGGGTCCTTGGGATTGTAGCGCCAGCCGCCGTCGGCCGCGTTCTGGGCAACAAGGATGAAATTCACGCCCCCTTGGGCCGCCATGCCGACGGCCTTGTCGCCGCTCAATCCATAGGCCTCTGCCAGGGCCGCCGTGGCCAGACCGTGCGAATACATCATTTGATCGCAGCCCTTGGCCAGGTTGCCGTCGGGCTGCTGATGCCGGATGAGCCACTCGATACCCTTGGCGATATGTTCCCGGAAATTGCCCTTGGCCCTGTGCGATTGTCCCGCGGCGAGGAAGGGCAGCAGACTCATGGCTGTCGCGCCGGCATCGGCGTTGACCGAGCCGGGGCCGGTACAACTCCGGCCGCCGTCGATGCACCTATTGGTGTAGTTTTTCAGGCTCCAGCTCCCGTCGAGCGACTGGTGGTTGGCCAGCCAGACCAGGGCCGCGACCACTGCCCGTTCCGATTCCTTCGTGCCGCCGCCGCTGAGCAGCAACTTCTGGCGGCCGGCGCGTCCGCGTCCGCCTACGTCGCGATCGGCCTTCTCCGCTTTCTTTTCCGGCGCGGGCTTGTCGTCCCCTGCCTTGCAAGCGGAGCCACTGTAATGGATGCCGACGATCAGCACGATCGACCCGGCCACGAGAGAGAGTTGACGCAACATGATTCACCTCCACGGTTTTTGAGGGGTTGGAAACCGGAATTCGGCCGACACGATCAACAACGGTCATCGTACCGCGCGCCCGAGCGGAGGGGAATAGTGGGAATTTTGCAGCCGAGTAATTGTCTAGCGGAATGGAGAAGCAGACCCCAGCCCGGCCCGCGCGAAATCGACCTGGCCGAGACCATGCGGTTCGTCGCATTTTCGTTCCATTCGCTGTCGGGCAGACTTGGTCGCGTAGCGACCACCGATGGTAGCCGTGGGTTTCAACCCACGGTTTGCGATGCGCACGTATTTCCTCCGTCGCGTAGCGACGATTGATTTTCAATCGTCGCTACGCGACGGGGAAAACGTGGGGGAAATCTCGTCCGCGGGTTGAAACCCACGGCTACCGTCATGGCGTCGCTACGCGACGAGTAACAGACCCACTTACGCAACAAAAACAAGCTCACGCCTTGGAAGAATCCCTGTCCTTGGCTTTCGCGCCGCCTTCGTCGCGATAGGAGCGGAGCATCAGCCCCACTCCCGCCGCAAACAACACGATCATGCCCACCAAATGCGTAGACTTCATCTGAAACAGGAACTGGATGCGGCTGAGGATCTCCAGCGCGATCACGCCGATCCCGAAGTAGGTCAAGGCCCAGCCCCACCACGGTTTCGCATCGTAGAAGAGGACCACGACGCCGAGGAACAGGGGGACGAAGATGATCCCCGTCGACGTGGTTTCCCAGTAGCCGCCATACCCGTAGCCCAGCAGGCCAGAGACCAGCCCGTGACCCGCCGACGTGACCCGTACCGAGTCGAAGAACAGGTAGGTTGCCAGGGCCGACAGACAAAAGCCGATGGCAAACTTCCCTAGACCGCCCTCCGTCCCACCTGAACCGCGCATGGCATCTCTCTCCTTTTCATTGTTGCTTGTGATTGTAGTTTTCGATCTTCTCCCTGATCTGGCGGATCAGCGGCCCATTGTCGGCTGCGCGGGCAAGCTGCAAGGCTTTGCGGGCTTCCGCCAGCGCCTCGGGAAAGCGGCCAACACGGGCATAGGTTTCCGCCAGCAGATAGCGCAACTCGCCGGACGCGTCGAGGCGGGGCTCGAGCGCCGCCGCTCTCAAGATATGCTTCACCGCCTCGTCCGTCGCGCCTTGCGGCCCCAGCGCAATGGCGAGATGCAGATGGCCCTCGGCGTGGTCCGGGGCGAGTCGCAAGACTTCGGAGAAGCGCTCTGCGGCGGCCTTGAACTGCTGCTCGGCGAGCAGGGCCTTGCCGTAGTTGAGATTCATGTCGACCGCGTTGTACTGTTCGTCCAGACCGTCAGGCGCGAGCCGCAAGGCCGCGGCGAAATGCTCCCGGGCGTCCCCCGGTTTTCCCAGGGCGAAAAACGCCATGGCCAAATCGTAGTGTGCCCGGCAGTCGTTGGTGTTCAGCCGCAGGGCCTCGCGCAGGTGGGCCAGGCCCTCGTCGTGCTGATTCATGACGTTGAAGAGCAAGAACCCCATACGCTGGTGCGCCTCGCCGCTGTTGGGGTTGAGTTCCAGCGTCTTGCGGTACTGGCGGATGGCGTTGACGGGATCCTGGCCCCGATAGGACTCGTTGCCGGCCCGCAAGAAGGAATAGTCGTTGAGGAACTTCTCGTTGATCCGGCCGATGGCGGTGGGCGGGGCATTGACGAACTCGGGGATGTTGGCGGCCCGGTCGGGCGCGGTCATGTTCGCCAGCACGACTGGCGGCGTGGTCTCCCCGTCCGCGTCGACGTGCGTCAGCCAGAGCTGGGTGTAGGGAGAATTTGCCTTCGAGGAGAAGACCAGCCAGCGGCTGTTGGGCGACCAACTGTGCCAGGAGTTCATCCGCGTCGTGTTGCAGCGCAAGCGCCGCGGCTTTCCGCCCGCCGCGGGCACAATATAGAGCTCGCTGTCGGGTTGCAGCAGCATGTAGCTCCTGGCCTGGCAGAAGGCGATCCACTTGCCGTCGGGCGAATACTTGGGAAAGAAATTGCTGCGGCCGTTGTTGGACGCCCCTGGCAACGGTTCCGCCTTGCCGCCCTTGCCGCGGTTGAAGGGGATGCGGTACAGGTCGAAGCAGAAGGGCTTGCGGTCGCGCGTGAATTCCTGGCACTCCTCGAGCGTGAGCAGCAGCTTGCCGCGGCTCTTCGTGTTCCGCAGATCGTAGGCCAGGTGGCGGGCGAAGACAATGAAACGGCCATCGGGGCTCCAGGCCGGATTGCTCTGCACGTAGGCCGGGTCGTCGGCGCCCGGCAGGCTGAAGAACACCTTCCGCTGCCGGTCGTAGACGGCCAGAATGCCCTTCAATGGAAAAAAGAGCTGCGAGAACGCCAGGTCCGGCTGGGGCACGAAGACCGACTTGTCCTTGACGGTGCTGACCACATAGTTGCCGTCGGGCGAGATCTGCGAGAGCAGGCCGAACGTCTGTTCGTGGTCTTCGCGGCGGTAATCGTCCCAGGTGATGATGTCGCTTTCGGCCAGCGTCATCTGCGGGGCGACCCGCGTGATCACGTAGGATGCCTTGTTGTTGGCGTAGTCCACGTCCATGGCCAGGGTCGTCGCGTCCTTGCTGAAGGAATGGCAATTGCCGCAGACCGGCAGGTTCTCGAGCACGATCGGCGGCGGCTGGGGTGAGGAAATGGGGCCGAATCGCCAGCGGATCTTGCTGGGGTCCTTGACGGCCTCCAGGAAGGGCAGATTGACCTCGCGATAGAACAGGGGCGCGCCTACCTCGTCTGGCGACGTGGAAATCATCAGCTCGCCGGCGGCAAGAATGTTCTTGGGCGCCGACTGCTTGATGCCCAGGATCGTTACCCGCGCAGGGGCCCCGCGGCTGCGCCGCTTGATGCCGTCCCAGGTTTCCGCGTCCGGCGTCCATTGTGGGACATGGACAACGGCCCGCAGCGGCCCCTTGTCGTCCTCGAAGGCGATTGTGACCAGCCAGGAATCGACCCCCGTGGGACCGTCATCCCACTGAAATGTGGGGGCGACGATTTCGGGCGGAAAGACCGTCTCGTTCAGCGGATACTTGATCGCGAGCTTGCCATACTGGCCGTCCGCATGATATGCCGAAAGCGTTTCGTCGCCCGGGTTTTCCTCCGTGGAACGGTTGGAACGATGGCAGCCGGGGAGGCAGAAGATCAGGGCGCACACAGCGATCGTTGCCAGGGATACAACTCGATGCGATACGAGCGCGAAAACCCCGAACCGTGGCATGTGGATCGCCATTCTATCTATCACTGATTTCCTAGTTGGACGCTATACGGACACCGTTCGAGGGAGAGCAACTCTATTTTAACTGGCGTCTGCATGGAATGGCAACCCGTTCCACGGGTGCATTCCCGTTTCTGCACGTCGGTGGACGGGCGGATTGGTGCGATTCGTCCGGTGAACCGCCGCGGAGCGGCGTCAATCGAATAGCCGGGGGTGGAGCGCAGCGGAACCCCCGGTCGCGAGCGGAAACCAACAAAAAAGCCGCGTAGCGGCGCCACGATCTTGCCCATCGCGTGATTGTGATGCCGCTACGCGGCATGGGCCGCGCGATTTCGATTCCGGGGGTTACGCTGCGCTCCACCCCCGGCTACTCACGTCTTGCCGCTCCGCGGCACGTGTAACGACGGTGCCCGATGCAATAACGGCAATGCGCCCCCGCCCCGCGGCCATTGCCGAAAACCTGGTTTACGTTGAGGTTGCCGTTGTGGGGATGCCGCATGCCGCCGCTCCCTGACTGGGGAACCTTGGGGCCTAGAGTTGGCAGGTCGTCGGAATGGCATGGGAGCGGGGAAAATGGTATCGTTGAAGCATGGCGAGTCAGGTCTTGCCCTCGATCCTCCTGCCGCTCACTCTTTCTGTCGTATGGATAGCCGTTTCCAACTTGTGCTGATCCCCGGACTGGGCGCGGATTACCGCCAATGGGAGCCGCAAGCCTTGGCCTTTCCCGGCTTGATCGTGCCAGCGTGGATTTCACCACAGCCTGGAGAGACTTTGCCGAACTATGCCGCGCGATTGGCCGAGACTATCCCCTGCCAGCAGCCGCTGGTCCTTGGCGGTTCCTCCTTCGGTGGCATGTTGGCCTGTGAAATGGCCCCACATTTGCGGCCGAAGGCCGTGGTCCTGATCGGAAGTTGCCGCTCGCCCGTAGCGCTCCGCCGAGGAGTGCGTTTGCTGCGACCGATCCTCTGCCGGATTCCCTGTTGGGCCATCAAGATCGCCAAGCGGCTAGCGCCTTTGGGCGTGCAGACATTTCGCCGCCTGGAGCCGCGGTTCAGGCGTCTATGCGCGACGATGTTCCAGCAGTCCGATCCGCGGTGGGTGCAGTGGGCATTGGGGGCGATCCTCCAATGGCAGCCGACGCCGTTTGCCGGCACGCCCGTCTTTCACATCCACGGCCGGCGGGACCGCATGATCCGCGCCTCACGCGTGAAGCCCGACCGCATGCTGCCCGATGCCGGTCATTTGCTCAACCTTTCGCATGCCGGGCAGGTCAATGATTTTATTCGCACCGTGATCAGTTCGGCATTGCAAGGTCAGGCGCTCGCACATTGACTTTGGCAAGTCCTAAGTCGGATCGGTAACTCGTCGCGTAGCGACGCTATGATGGTAGCCGTGGGTTTCAACCAACGGTTGGCGATGCCCGCCGATTTCCGTTCGTCGCGTAGCGACGGCTGAAATCTCAGGCGTCGCCGACCATGCTGCGCACGGTGCCCGGACGCAATATCCTTGGGCGTGTTCGTAGTCCGTGGGTTGAAACCCACGGCTACCGTCGGCGGTCGCTACGCGACCAAGTCTGCCCGACAGCGAATGGATGAAAAACGGGATAAACCGGATGGCCTCCGCCAGGTCGATTTTGCGCAGGCCAATCCGAGTCTATTGCCTTGAGGCAGGTTTTCGGATGCAGTAAACCCGCGCCGATGTGCGAATCAGCAGCCGATCGCCGATAATTGACGAATCGCGGCTGCCGATTTAGAATGCAACCCCATGCACATTGACTCTCTCTCTGTTTTTCACGTTGCCTTGCCGCGCAAGCGGCCGAAAGTCATCGCCGGCCGTCCGTGTGAAACCCTGGAAACCGTCCTGGTCAGGCTTACGAGCGGCGACGCGGTGGGCTGGGGCGAGGCGGCGCCGGGCAATGCCCCTACGCTCAGCGGTGAATGGGCGGGCGGAGTCTTTGCTTTGCTCCGCGATTGGCTGGCCCCGGCCGTGGTGAAGACGGAAATCGACTCGGGCAAAATGCTCGCCGAGCGGCTCGCTCCCTTGCGCGGCAACCAATATGCCAAGGCGGCGCTGGATATTGCCTGGTGGGATCTCTCGGCACGCATGCAAGAGCGGCCGTTGCATGAGGTACTCGACGCTTATTTGCCCTCATCCCCGGCCCGTTTGCCAACCGCGGGCGAGGGGAGTGTGAAGCGGCCGGCCGTCGAGGTGGGGCCGTGCTTCGACCAGATGGAGCCGCCCGAGGGCTTCCTGGCCGCGATAGCCGCCGCTTTCGCGGCCGGCTTTCGCCGCGTCAAGCTCAAGATCCGCCCGGGCTGGGCCTTGGAAATGCTCCGCGCGGTGCGGCAGGACTTCCCCGGCGATGTGTTCCATGTCGACTGCGAAGGGGCACTGAGCCTGAACTACATGGAAATGCTGTACCGGTTCGACGATTTCGCCTTGGAGATGGTCGAGCAGCCCTTGGCGGCGGAGGACCTGGTGGCCCACGCCATGCTGCAGGAATCGCTGCGGACGCCGATTTGCCTCGACGAAAGCATTGCCTCGCCCCTGCAGAGCGAGATGGCGCTGGATCTGAAAAGCTGCCGGTACGTGAATCTCAAGGCGGGCAGGGTAGGGGGGCTTACCGCGGCCATGACCATCCTCGATGCCTGCCGGGCGTCGGAAGTCGATTGCTGGGGCGGCGCAGCGGCGCAAAGCGCCATCGGCGCCCGGGCCGACCTGGCCTTGGCCGTCTGTACCGGTTCTTCCTATCCGGCCGACTTCTTCCCTTCGGAAAGCGATTTGGCCGACGATCTGGCCGAACCGCTGCGCCCGCTTCGCGACGCGGGCGACGGCGCGGTGCGAATCGCGCCGGCCGCGGAAGCGGGGCTGGGAGTTGTTCCCAATACCCGAATGCTGGAGAAATTCACGCTGCAGAAGCTTGAAATCTAGCGACGCGTTGGGCCGGTATTCGGCTTGGCATTTCTGCCGGGTAAGGGACCTGCGAATCAATAAGTGTCGGAATTAGGGCGGCATGCTTTCACGCGCCAGCGGGTAAGCATGTTGTTGCCTGATAGGACATGCTTACCCGCTGGCGCGTGAAAGCATGCCACCCACCGCAGGAACATGCCACGCGGTCGCGACAGTTATTGATTTGCCGTTCCTCAGCATCTTGACTTGCGGCGCAAATTCAAGCCGCGCGCAAATGGTGGCGAGATTCAATGCGTATTATTGAGTATAAAGCGCGCTGAAACGACTCAGCCAGGCCTGAACGCTCTGCGCGTGAATTTGTTCATTGACAATTCGGCCGGCCCCCGGCGTAGCGAACCGGGGGCCATGATAAATGCGCGGCGCCGACTTGCGCAAGTCGGCGCCGCGCCGGCGGCTGCGCGGAAGCAGTGGCGCGTGGGTCTCGTGCTTCGACCCACCCGACGGCTCGGGCACCGGCCGCGAACGGCCGCACTTGCTGTGACGATAATTAATTATTTTTATGACTCTGCCATCAAATATCTACATGAAAGCGCCCTGTGCCCTACTCCGATTTACTGTACACATGGCCACATATGGCACAGAATGGCACAGAATGGCACAAAGTGGCCAGGAAATGGCACAAAGTGGCACAAAAATGGATACGGCCTTAGGCTGTGCCAAAACAATCATTAGAGTGTCAAACGCTCGTTTTCCCGCAGTTTCCGCTGGGCGATCAACTACCTTTTGGGGCAGACGAATACACATGTGGACGTAGAAAATCGCCGCTGAAACGCCAAAAGACCCATTTTTTCAACGTGGCTACACCACTGCCTGACCCGAAACGGCGGGTTGGTCGCGGCGGCCAGGGCAGGAGAAATGCTGCTGAAAGCGTTTTTTTCTGACGCACTAACTTTGTTGCCAGGGCGATACGCCACAGAGTCGGGCCAACAGCAAATGGAACAAAAGACAAACCGCACGGCCTCAGCCAGATCGATTCTGCTCAGGCCGTGTCAAGAAACGCCGCTTCGCGGCGAAGCAAAAGCGGCGACGACCATGCAAGCGTGGTGCCGGCGCCGCAATCCAAAGGGTGTTGCTTACTATCCACGCGATCCGTTAAACTAATCAAACGGAGGAGAGAGTGATGGCAATTTTCCTGGAACAGCATTCGAGCTCCAAGACGAGACCTGCGGCTGGGGCCGCAGGGCGGACGGCACACGGAGTGTGCCTGCTACTTTTGTTCATGCTGCTCTGCCTGAGCGGTTGTGGGGGATGCCGCAAGACACCGGATGCCGAGGAGGCGGAAAAACAGCAGGCAGAAGAAAAAGCCAAGAAAAAAGAAAAGGAAAAAGCGCCCTTCGAATCGAAACCAGTGGCTGTGATGCCTTCGGGTAGGGCGGCTGGACTATGCAAGCCGGGCCACTGGATCGGCCTGGTCTGGCCGGAGGTGAAAGCCAATCGTGGCGACTTCCAGGGTGAACTGCACGCGGAGATCGTCGATCCGGCCGATCAACAAAAGGCGTCGCTGGGCGTGGTGCCTTTCGTGCTGACCAACGAGCGGCCCGTCGCCTTGGCCAAGGAACAGCCGAAATCGTTGGAATCGTGCATCTGGATCCCGCCGCGGCAGAGACCGTTTCGGGTCAATCTCCGCCTGGTAGCCGGCGGCGGAGGGCCGACGGTGACGGAGAGGGACATGTCACCGAATCAGATGCCGTCCTATCAGTACATCTTCATCGTCCTCTCGCAAAAGGCCGGCCGCTACGGCTACCTGGACAAGAGTCTCGACTCGATCCATCTCCATCCTTCTTCCATCAATGCCGACCCCAAGCCGCCGTACTACGAGGTGTTATCGCTGCCGGCGACGCGCCGGCCGAGCCTGCCAACCAACGCGCTTTACTGGACGAGCATCGCCTACCTGCTCTGGGACGACTTCGATCCAGCCCTCTGGGACGTCGATCAACAGCGGGCCTTGATCGACTGGTTGCACTGGGGCGGGCAAATCATCATTAGCGGTCCCGAGGCATTGGAACAACTCAGCAGCAGTTTCCTGCGGCCATATTTGCCGGCCAGTGTGGAGAAATCGCGGAGTTTTTCGGCCGCGGACCTGGACGAGCTGAGTTACTGGGCGGGCCAGTTCGGTCGTCCGCCAAAGCCGCTAAAACCTTGGCCCGGTGCGCAACTCAAGAAGGATCCGCATGCCGAGTACGTTCCTGAAACTGGCGAGTTGTTAATCGAGCGAAAGGTCGGTCGAGGGCGGATCGTGGTCTCGGCTTTCCGCCTGACCGGATCGGAACTGACCGGCTGGGACCCGGGCTTCGATTGCTTCTTCAATGCCTGCCTCTTGCGGCGAGCGGCACGGGAGTTCTCTTGCAAGCGGGATTCGCAGGAATTGTCGTTTCGCTGGCTTAATGGCAAGGAGCATGAGAAGTCGCGATCGCGCGATGCCGCGAAGATGACCGCCGTGCGATATTTTGTCCGCGATACGGGCGTTGAATTTGCGGACTACGGGAAGGATATCAAGGCCGCAGAAGATGCAGCCAATGGAAATAGTTCGCCTTACAACCAATTTCCGCCAGGAGTGCTAATAACTCCGACGCCGCCAGGCAATCCGGTAGCCGTCGAGGACGACAACGCACCCCCTCCGTCCGACAAGGATGTTGCTCCGGGGTTGGCGGCCTGGAACGACTTCAGCCCCGTGGCCAATGCCGCAAGAAAGGCACTGCATGATGCCGCCGGCATCAAGGTGCCGCAGCGGAGTTTCATTATCTGGGTAGTGGTGGGCTACCTGTGCGTGCTGGTGCCGGCCAACTGGCTCGTTTTTCGCTTGCTGGGCCGCGTGGAGTGGGCCTGGATCGCCGCGCCGCTGATCGCCATCGGCTGCACGGCGTTGGTGGTGCAGCAGGCCCAACTCAATATCGGTTTCGCCCGCTCGCGAAACGAGATTGCCGTGGTGGAGATGCAAGCCGGATACCCGCGGGTCCACCTGACGCGCTATATGGTCCTGTATACCTCGCTGGCCACGCGCTACGCGTTCCGCCTCGACGATCCCAACGGACAGATCCTGCCTCTTCCCAAGTATGACGCGCGTGCGGAGGATAGCAGGAAGCCGGGGGATACGGACGGCGAGTTGGTCTGCCGGCGGGGCGACGATACGCAATTGAGCGGATTCAAGGTAGCGTCGAACGCCAACGATTTCATGCACAGCGAGGAGATGGCCGATTTCGGCGGCACGGTCTCGGTCCACCAGGATAGCGATGGAATATGGCGGGTGACCAATGGCACGAAGTATGCGCTGGACGATTGCCAGGCTGTGCGCGGCACGTCGGATGGCGTCGAACGTATTGAGAAAGTGGGCTCACTCGCGCCTGGCGCGACCGTGGCGTTGAAGTTGGAAGAGTTTGCGTCGCTCGAACGCGGGAAAAAAAGCGATGTTGACGCTGGTGCTGCTCAAAATGCCGACCCCAGCGGAGAATTGAGCATCGCGGGGATGGTCGACGTGGCTCTCCAGCGTCTGGAGTTGCGTCCTGGCGAAATCTGTCTCTTGGCCCACATTGCCGACGAAGTGCCGGGTCTGACCGTCACTCCCGAATCGCAAGGCAGTCAGGTCCGGCATGCCACGCTCCTGGTCGCGCACCTCGATGCCGGCCGGCTCCCAGAGCCGGAAAGGGACAGGAACACAAAGAAATCCGTTGAGATCGAGTCGAACCGTGATGTGGAACTTCCGAATGACGAATGACGAATGACGAATGACGAATTGGCCTTCCATCCTTATCTTTAATCTCTCCTCCCCGCGATGATCGAACTTATCAACTTCACGAAGCGCTACAACGATCTTTTGGCCGTCGATCAACTGAACCTCAAGATCGAGGCCGGCGAGATGTTCGGCTTCATCGGTCCCAACGGCGCCGGCAAGAGCACGACCATCCGCTTTCTGGCCACTTTGCTGAAGGCCACCAGCGGTGAAGGCGTGGTCAATGGCCATCGCGTGAGCAAGGACCCGCTGGCCGTGCGCCGCAGTGTCGGTTACATGCCCGACGGGTTCGGCGTCTACGACGGCATGAAGGTCTGGGAGTTCCTCGACTTCTTCGCCGTGGCCTACCAGCTTCCCCGCGTCCGGCGGCGGCAGGTCTTGAACGACGTGATGGAACTGCTGGACCTGACCGGCAAGCGCGACTCCTTCGTCAACGGGCTGTCGCGGGGCATGAAGCAGCGGCTCTGCCTGGCCAAGACACTGGTCCACGACCCGCCCGTGCTGATCCTGGACGAGCCGACCAGCGGGCTGGACCCGCGCGCGCGGATCGAGGTGAAAGCCTTGTTCAAAGAGCTGCGCCGCATGGGCAAGACGATCCTGATTTCCAGCCATATCCTCACGGAGTTGGCCGACTGCTGCAGCTCGATCGGCATCATCGAACGGGGCAAGCTCTTGATGTCCGGTCCGATCGACGAGGTCTATCACCGCATTCGCGGCAACCGCACGGTGCGGATCCGTTTCCTGGAGAACATGGAAGCCGGCCTGGCGGTCGTCCGCAGCATGCCCGAGACCCGCGACGTGCAGATCGAGGACCATCACGTGACCGTGGAGTTGGCGGCCAACGACGACCAGGTGGCCGGGCTGCTGGAGAAGCTCGTGGCTGCCGGCGTGCGGATGAGTTCCTTTGCCGAGAAGGAGCCGACGTTGGAGGACGTGTTCATGCTGGTGACAAAAGGGGCCGTGGCTTGACGAGGCCGTTGTTGTCCG
Organism: uncultured Planctomycetaceae bacterium; assembly: GCA_964615095.1. Lineage (GTDB taxonomy): Bacteria > Planctomycetota > Planctomycetia > Pirellulales > Thermoguttaceae > JANXQG01. The sequence continues at coordinate 26,824 of CAZTPX010000076.1, forward strand.
GGCGAAATACACGTAGAATTACTTGAATACGCCGATAGAATTGTAGGCAAAAAGGCTTGGTGATTTTAGGAGGGGAGCTTGGAATGGACAGCAATTCTCAGGAATACGAGCAGGATAAGATGACGATTCGTCGGCTACAGGCAACAATCGACGAGACGTACCCTCGCGGTTGGGTTGTAGCCATTGACGACGGCAAAATTGTCGCGGATTCAGCCGATTTTCATGAATTGGAGGGCATGCTGCGGGCGCTGGGCAAGGAACCGCGCGATACTCTGGTGGTCGAGGCTGGCGCAGTGCGGCCCGAATATGTCACTATCTTCATCTGACGAATTCCGTTCATGCCGTCATCGCCTTTCGTCCAAAGAAATCTGTACAAAGGGGGAGACCCGCGCTGCTGGGTTCGTCTGCGTTTTGCTGCGTCCGACGGATCGTTGCACGAACGAGAGTTGCTAGCAGATACAGGCAGCCCCTGCGCCGTAATTCTTGGAGAAACAGATCTCCATGCATTGAGACGTGGGGCTTCGTCCGATGTTGGCAGTAATTTCGGACGATTGATCGGAGGCTGGCTTGAACTAGCTATTCCAGAGTTGGGGCTCACGAGTCGCGTGCTCGGTTTTGGCAGCGATCAGGTGCTGCAAGCGGTTCAGTCGGACTGTCCGGATTTCCGGGGGCTTGTCGGTCTGCCTTTGCTTCGCATGACCGAATACGGAGGTGATGACGTGGCGTTTTGGATCCGTAAACGACACTCGACCCCGTAGCCAGTGGAAAGGAATGCCCCTATGTTCTTCGTTGAGAATCCCGTTCTACAGCGCGAGCTGCTGGTCAACCTTCGCATGACGCGGGCGTTCGTCCTGCTGCTGGCCTACATTGCCGTGCTGGGGCTGGTGGTCTATGCTGCTTGGCCGAACCAGAAACTTTTGGACCTGGGAAAGAACCCAACCGAAGCAAAGACCCTCATCGATCTGTTCTTTCTGGGCCAATATGTGCTGGTGTCGCTCATGGTTCCCAGCTTCGCCGCGGGCACGATCACGGGCGAAAAAGAACGGCAGACCTACGAGATGCTGCTGGCCAGCCCGATGCGGCCTGCGGCCGTGGTGCTCGGCAAGCTGTTGGCGTCGTTGTGCCACCTGGCGGTGCTGGTCTTCTGCTCGCTGCCGATCGTGATGCTCTGCATTCCGCTGGGAGGGAAGTCGTTTTACGAAGTGCTGGCGACCTACGGCAGCATGGCGGCCTCGGTGACGCTCTTCGGCATGATCTGCGTAGCGGCCAGCAGCTACTTCACCCGTACCATCGCGGCCCTGGTCGTCTCCTACCTGGTGATCCTGCCGCTGGCCTTGGTCGGGGTTCTGATCTACAAGCTGACTGAGGGTTCCTCACAGTTGGTATGGCTTGGCGGTTTTTTGCCCGTCTGCTGCCTGGCGGCTTCTGTGGCCCTGCTGAGAGCCACCAGCCGGCGGTTGCTGCACCCGCCCGACGTGGGCGCGGAGGCCAAGGACGTGGTCGATCCCGATTTCGAGCAGAAGACTGCCGTGGGCATGGTCATTCGCAACGACCAGTTTCCGGACAAGCTCTTTGCCCCCGCCAAGCGCAGCGACCTCATGGCCGACGGCATCAACCCGATTTTCGACAAGGAGATGCGCAGCGAGTTGTTTGGCCAGGGCACGCTCATGTTGCGGTTGGTGATCCAGTTGAGCATGCTCTTGGCCCTGCCGCTGATGGCCATCTGCCTGTATATCTGGCCCACCTGCGCGCCGTGGTACGCATGCTATGTCGTCTTGTTCAACGTGCTGGTGGGACCGGTCTTTTCCGCCGGCAGCGTGACCAGCGAGCGCGAGCGGCAGACGCTGGAATTGCTGCTGACGACGACCGTTTCGCCCTGGCATATCCTCAGCGGCAAATTGATTTCCGGGCTGAGGGTCTCGTGCGTGTTGACGGCCTTCATCATCTGGCCGTTGTTGTTGGCCTGGCTCTTGCCGCCCTGGACGTACTGGTACGACTCGCTGACGATCATCCGCTACTTCATTATCGTGGCTTTGACAGCGCTGACGACGACCACGCTGGCGATGTTCTGCTCGGTGCTCTTTTCGCGGACGAGCGTGAGCTTGATGACGACTTACGTGATTCTCTTGCTGCTGTACGCGGTGCCCGTGGCGGCCTGGATTTTTGCCCAGGAGTTCTCACCGTCGATGCACGCCTCGCTGGCTGCGGGACAGATTGCCACGGGTTGGGGCAGCCCATACACCTGGCTGCAATGGTCCACCTCGACCAGCCCCTTGGCGGCCGCATTCAGCCTGCCGTTGACGCTGGGTGACGCGCAGAACCGTGCCCCGGGCGCCGGTTTCTGGTGGCAGCATGCCGCCACGGCGTTCATCGCGTTTTACGTCTTGCTCGACAGCCTCTTGCTGGGCACGATGTTATGGCTGTTTCATCGCCGCTGGCGAGTGTGGTCGTGACAACTCCCCTCTCTCGTCGCGGGAGAGGGGTCGGGGCTGAGGGGGATTCATGTAGAAGCCATTCTGTTCCCTCCCGCGCGTTTTGCCGCAATCAACGCCGCATCGGCCGCCAGGAACAACGATTCGGAGGCATCTACTTCGAGGTGTTCACCGCTTACGGCGAAACCGGCGCTGGCGGTAAGTGTCGCCGTGCCTTGTGCGGCGGCCGCTTCGGCAACGTGACTCCGCACGCGCTCGACGATCGCCGCGGCCTCTGCCGCGCCGGGGACCGACAGCAGGAGGCCAAACTCGTCGCCGCCCAGCCGGGCGACAAAATCGCCGTGCCGCAAGTGCTTCGTGAGCGAGTTGCTCACGGCCTGCAAGACCCGATCGCCCGCCGCATGACCCTGCCTGTCGTTGATCTCCTTGAACTGATCCAGGTCCAGCACCGCCAGGCAGAGTTGCCGCCCGCTGGCCGTATCGGTCAACCGCCGCGCCAATTCCTGGTCCCATGCCCGGCGATTGGCAAGCCCGGTGAGGGGGTCGGTTAGTGCCGCCAGCGCCAACGCGCGGTGCGTCTCGGCCGATTGTCGCTGGAGACGGCGGAGGCGGACGACCTCGCCCAACAGCCGGCAGGTCAGGCGCAGTTCCTCGTCGGTGCAATTGGCGGCCAGACACACGTCGGCCGGGCCATCTCCGCCCACGCGGATCACGCCCTGCTCCTCGCGTGGGGCGACCGTCGGGGCGAGCGAACCGGCTAGAATGACTTGGGGGTGCTCTCCGGTGGGAATTGCCGAGCGTCCCAGCCAGACGCGAGTTTCCGGACTGCGCAGAATTTCCTCCCAACGGCAGGCGACGGCCGGCTCGGCGAGTATCAAGACGGTGGTGACTCTAGTATTGCACATAAGATCGATTATAATCCGGGCAACGAAACGATGAAATTCACTTCGTAGGAGAACTGCAAAGTCTGGCAGGACAGCCCTCCGTAGCACGGAATTCATTCCGTTTTGCCCTAAGAAGGGCAAGGCCACGGAATAAATTCCGTGCTACAAAGGACTTTGCAATTCTCCGATTCACCTCGGGGGCGTTAGCCATGACGACTGAAACGGCCATTTTGGAAGAGTTGGGCGAGGCGCCGGCGTATTGGACGCGGCGGCACCTGTTGGGATTGGAAGAACTTTCGGCCGAGGAAATCACGCTGATCCTCGATAAGGCGGCCATTTTTCGCCGCGTGCTCGATTCCGGTTGTCGCAAGGTCATTGCCTTGGCCGGCAAGACCTGCTGCAACCTGTTCTTTGAGAATTCCACCCGTACCAAGACGAGTTTTTCCCTGGCGGCACGCCGGCTGGGGGCCGACACGCTCGATTTCACGGCTTCCAGCAGCAGCCTTTCCAAGGGCGAAACCTTCATCGACACGGCCAAGAACATCGAAGCCATGGGTGTCGACGTGATGATCGTGCGGCATCAGACGCCTGGCAGCCCCCACTTGCTCTCGCAGAATTTGCGGTGCTCGGTGATCAACGCGGGCGACGGCGCCCACGAGCATCCTACGCAGGGTTTATTGGACATCATGACCATCCGCCAGCGGCGGGGGAACCTGAAGGGTCTGACCGTGGCCTTGGTGGGCGACATCCTCTTTAGCCGCACGGCCCGCTCGAATATCTGGGGCCTGAAGAAGCTGGGGGCACATGTGATCGTCTGTGGGCCGTCGACGCTCGTTTCGCCGCGCTGGGCCGAGTTGGGCGTGGAGTATTGCTACAACCTCGACGAGATCCTGCCGCGGGTCGACGTGCTGAATTTGCTGCGGATCCAGTTCGAGCGGCAGGCGACGCGGCCGTTCCCCTCGGTGCGGGAGTATGCCCACCTCTATACGATGGACAGCGAGCGGCTTTCCCGTACCAAGCCGGACGTGTTGATTCTGGCCCCGGGGCCGATCAATCGCGGCGTGGAAGTCACGCCCGACGTCGCCGACGGGCCGCAGTCGGCGATCCTCGACCAAGTGACCAACGGCGTCGCCGTGCGCATGGCCGTGTTGTGGCTGCTGGCGCGTAGAACTTAGGTCTTAGAACTTAGATCTTAGGAACGATACTTCGGACGTAGAACGCAAATCCCAACAGCTAGGAACTAAGGTCTAAGAACTAAGATCTAAGTTCTAAAATCCAAAACCTCCCAACTTCTATACCATGTCGAAGCTTCTTATCATTAATGGCCGTATCATCGATCCCAGCCAGAACATGGACCGCGTGACCAACTTGTTGGCGGTCGACGGTCGCATTGCCGCTTACGACGTCGGGCCGGATGCCGCCGCCGAATCGATCGACGCCACGGGGCGGATTGTCGCGCCGGGCCTGATCGATATCCACGTCCACCTCCGCGAGCCGGGATTCGAGGACGCCGAGACGATCGCCACGGGTACTGCGGCGGCCGTCAACGGAGGATTTACTTCTGTGGCCTGCATGCCCAATACCGACCCGCCAGTCGATACCCAGGGCACGGTGGAACTGATCCGTCAGACGGCGGCGGCCAAGGGGCATTGCAACGTGTTTGTGGTTGCCTGCGTGAGCCAGAACCGGGAGGGCAAGCAATTGGCCGAAATCGGCCAGTTGGTCGAGGCCGGGGCCGTGGGCTTCAGCGATGACGGCTCCCCGGTCCACGACGCCGAACTTATGCGGCGGGCGTTTGAATATTGCAAAATGTTCGACAAGCCGGTGATGAACCATGCCGAGGTCCGCGAATTGAGCCAGAAGGGCGTGATGCACGAAGGGCTCGTCTCGTTGGTGCTCGGACTTTCCGGCATCCCCGCCGCCTCCGAAGACGTGATGATCAGCCGCGACATCTCCTTGGCCGAGGCCACCGGCGGCCGCTTGCACGTGATGCACGTCTCGACAGTCAACGGCGTCGAGTCCCTGCGGCGGGCCAAACTGCGGGGGGTCCGCGTCACCGCCGAGGTCACGCCACACCACTTCACGCTTACCGACGACTGCCTGCGCTCGTTCGATTCCAACTACAAGATGAACCCACCCTTGCGCGGTCAGGAGCACGTCGACACGATCATTGGTGGGCTGCAAGATGGCACGATCGACTGTATCGCCAGCGACCATGCCCCGCACGCCAAGGAGAAGAAGATGCAGGAGCTCGACCAGGCCCCCTTCGGCGTTGTGGGTCTGGAAACCTCGTTGGGGCTGGTCGTGACGCGGTTGATTTCGCCCGGCCATCTCGACTGGCCCACGGCCCTGGCCAAGATGACGATCAATCCCGCGCGGATTCTGAAACTCAATAAAGGAACGCTGCAGATCGGCGCGGACGCCGATATTACGATTATCGATCCCGAGGTCCGCTGGCGGGTCGATCCCGCGAAATTTCGCTCCAAGAGCAGCAACACGCCCTTTGCCGGTTGGGAATTGCAGGGCAGGGCGGAGGTTGTCGTGGTGGGGGGAAGGGTGAAATTGAACAGGAAACTAATCGGGGAGTGACGAAAGAGTCTCTATGCTCTTAGCACACCCGGCAGGGCGCTCCATTCAGGATGAATCGTGATCATTTCGGTTGGATGAGTAATCGCCCAATCCCGTAATGCCATGCGAAATTCGTTAGGATGGTGAAAACCGTTCAAGTCCAGCCATGCCTTCAACCCCGCCAATAGATCCTTGCCGGAAAAATATACGAGTATTTGATTGACTTGGGCAAGGAAGGCAGAGTTGAAACGGTTTTGGAACTGACGGAATGACAAGCCTACCGCTGCCGGGTCTGAGACGGCAACGAGCGGCGCCCGGAATGCGGCAATGGAGTTTTCGGCCCAGGCCCGAACCGATGCTTCGTCAAGGTCCGGTGGGAGTTCGAGTTCGTTCAGGCCGCCGGGGCGAGTTGGCATCTCACGAAGGGGAGGAAGAGATCGGCGGACTTGCCCAACGGTCCATCGAGCTGCCTGATAGTCCTGAATCAAGGCTGCCGCAGCCGTCAACGCAGTTTCATAATCCGCGCGGGAAAGACCTGTTGCCTGAGTGACAACAAGAGGGTCGATGAGGTAGTTCTCCGTTTCATGTCGGCACCAGCGCCAACCGACAGGTTGACCTGCGAACGTGTGATCGATGGTTGGCGTCGCGAGGTCCGCTGGCGGATCGTAGTCGAAGTCCCGGTCGCGGAGGTAACCCGCAAGCACATGATTTTCAATACGTTCCGTTGTGGCGCGAGGCCGGAGCGAGCCTTTTGAACCGCCTTTTTTCAAGACCGGAGCGCCTAGTAGAATCGGGTAGAGCACTTCGACCTCAAGATTCCCCTCGACGTAAAGCAGATCTACAGGCATCGGGCCCCCCTTTGCAACCGCACTTCCTGTTCGTTCGGAATCGCAGACGAGAGGAACTCCGAATGAGTCGAAATCACGAATTGGCAATCCGGCCCGATTTTCGGCAGGGCGGCCAGCAACCTTTGCTGCTCGGGGGCATGGAGGTGAAGTTCCAACTCGTCGATCAGTACGATCGACCTGCTGATGTCGAGTCGCACGAATTCGTAGATGAGTGGGAAAACCGCCTGTTCACCGGACGACATTTCAGCCAGGTCGTATACCCGGCTGTCTCGGTCGATCAGGAAGTAGAAATCGTTTGCGCGCGCTTCGGTCATGGTTTCGCGTTGCCCCAGTCCGATGAATCGCGTGCCGGGAAAGACTCGGTCCATGTGCTGTTGAAGCGGCGGGATGTAGTCCTTGCCATTGCGATTGGAAGCGGGTGTGGTATGGAATCCCCACCACCCGACAAGATATTCGCGCAACTGTTCAACACCTGCCTGCCAACCTTCCTGCGGGAGTTCTTCGGTAGGGATGCCACCGCGATATGTGTACGTGTCGGCGAAGATGCGCGTCCCCAGATTGCGATGTTGGTCGAACCAAAAGATGTCGCCAAGCAGCTTGAAATTGTCTCGGACGGCGGGTCGGTTGGCGGCCAACGCCTTCACATAATAGCGGCCGAGGAACTGAGTCACGGCTTCGAATCCGAGTGGGGATGAAACTTGCCCCTTTTCATAGAGAAGAGGCACTTCCAAATGATCCGCCGGCGGAACCAGCTTCATGGTCTGGCGCTTGTCCGAGGGCAACGACGCTTCCCACTCTTTGAAAAGTGCGCTTGTGATCGCGACTTCCTCTGGATGAAACTCGATTATTAGCTCCACTCGTGTTGGACCCAGGTTGGAAACGCGTTCGGGGAGAAAGCCGTGCCAGGCGAAGGACTGGGGTCCACGAGTTCGGCGGGTCGCAAGCGAAAGGGTAAGTGCCAGTGCCTGAAGGCACGTGGTCTTGCCGCTTCCATTGTCGCCAAGCAAAGCCGTCAGCGGGCGGTAACCCGCCGGCGAGCTGAAGTCGATTTCGAGGTGTTCGAGACCCTTGAAGTTGTCTATTGTGGCGTGCTTTAACTTCATTGACGCAACTCACGGAGGTGATCGTCAGTAATCAAAGCGATGGGCGGCTGATAACTGACTGATAGGAGTTTTGGTCCCGCGCATGGCCTCTAATTTTCGCATAGAAACCGATCGCAGTCAAGACATGGCGCAAATGCCAAATTCAAATCACGATTTAGCTGCCGCGGCAGTCCTAACAAGTTTTGCAACTGGCCGGTAGAATTTACGTTCGTGCGATGCGGTTGCCCGAAGTTCCATTCCTCATCCCGCTCCCATGCTCTATCTCATCGATGGTTACAACTTGTTGAATGTGGCCGACGTGCCGGTGCCGGTTCGCGGTGCGGCGAGCCTGGAAAAGGCCCGGCTGGCGCTCTTGAATTTCCTGGCCGCCTCGCTCGATCCGAAGGAAGTGCCGCAGACGGTGGTAGTGTTCGATGCTCACGACCCGCCTTTCGGAGTGCGCCGGGAAATGCGTCACAAGGGGCTGCTCGTTCGCTTTGCTCCCCGCGATGAGGACGCCGACACGTTCATCGAAGAACTCATCCAGGAGGAAACGTCGCCGCGGCGGTTGACGGTCGTCTCCAGCGATCATCGCATTCAGCGAGCGGCCAAGCGGCGGCGGGCCCGGGCGGTGGATAGCGACGTCTGGTTCGCCGAGGTCCTTCGCGCCCGCCAGCAGCGGCAGCAAGTTGCCGCCGAGGGACCCGAGCGGCCCTGCGGCCCATTGCTGGAAGAGGACGTGCGATACTGGATGCGGGAGTTCAATATCGAAGGAGGGAAAAGCGGGAAAGGCACGAAGAAGACATAATAATGCCGGACGTTCCACGCCTTTCGCTCAAAACAGCGTGATGTTGAAGATCCAGGCTACGACCAATCCTATCCCCGCCAGGACGACCGGCGCCAAGACCAAGGCCACGAGCACCTCGATCGGTATCCGCCGCGGGGGATCGACGATCAGGCTCAAGCTGACTTGGCTGTCTGAGGTTCCTTCAAGGCCCTTGGGCAAGTCGGGCAACGTGTCGCGCAAGAGCGATTCCGGCGTCAGCGGAGGAGAGTCGCTCTCTGCGGAATTCTCCCATTCCCACCCCGTCAAGGGCTGGGCGATGACCGGTGGAGGAACGACCGGCACGGAGAACCGCTGTTCATCGTTTGGCACGGGCGGCGGCGTTGGCCCTAGCGACGGGCCCGACGGACCTATGGGTTCCATGGGCGTGATGGCCATGGCCGACGGCGCGACCGGTCTCTCCGCCAGCGGTGGAGCGGGAGGGCCGCCCGCGGTCGCCGCCTGCCGCTGCGCCTGGAATTCTCGCGCCCAGGGGGCTAGGCGTTCGATCACGGCCAAGGCCGACGGGACCCGCTGGGCGGGGTCCTTGGCCATCATGTCGGCCACCAGGTCCACGAACGGGTCGCTGAGTTGGTGGTTCAATCGACGTGGGTCGAGCGGTTTCAGGTTGCAATGGGCACGGGCCTTGTCGGACGTCGTGCCGCCCGGAAACGGCACCTTGCCCGTCACCGCGTAGTAGAGCGTGCAGCCCAGCGAGTAAATGTCCCACGCGGGAACGGGGCTCCAGGGCGCGAGGATATGGTCGGGCGAAAGGTAGTCGGCTGTGCCGACGATCTTGCCGTAGCGGGGGTCCTGGTCGGTGTTGGAAGAGTACATGGGGCCGGCCAGACCGAGGTCCGACAACTTGGCGTCGCCTTCGGGCGTGACCAGCACGTTGCCCGGCTTCACGTCGCGGTGAACGATGCCCTGTTGATGGGCATGTTGCAGTCCTTCGGCCACTTGCGAGATGATGTTCGCCGCCGCGGCCATGTTCAACGGGCCGTTGCGGCGGACCAACTTGCGCAGATCACAGCCGGGCACGTATTCGGTAACCAGAAAATTCACGTTGCCGTCGTTGCCGGCGTCGACGGCCCGCACTAGTCTGGGATGATTCAGGCTGCTGAGGGCCTGGATTTCGCGGGTGAAGTTGGCAATCGCTTCCGGCGTCGACTTGCCGAGAGGAAGGACCTTGATGGCGACCATCCGCTTGAGGATCGGGTCTTCGGCCTTGAAGACGTGCCCCATTCCACCCTGGCCAAGCGAGTCGACGATGCGGTAGGATCCGAGGGTGAACTTGGTGCGGCCGTCAAGCAACTGCTTGGCTTGCCAGGCGTTCAGCAGTCCTAGCAAGACGACTTTTTCTGAGAGTTCCTGGTCCGTGGGGGCGGCCTGCCCCCCCGCGGCGCTGCCGTTGCGCAAGGCCAGCCGGGCCTCTTCAAGTTGCTGAGCAGACAGCAACCCGCTGGTCAATGCGCACTTCTCGAAATTCAGATGACGAGTATCGCTCACCGGGATGGGATGACAAGGAAGAAGATTTCAGCCAATGATAACTCTTAAGCTACTCCGTCGGGGCGAAAGCCGCAAGCGGTGAAACCGCTTGAAGAGACGCATATTTCAGCCGCTTTCTTGTCCCCACCCCCGCGGCCAGGTTTTTGGGAGCGGGGCTTCGAATACCATCGTTTCGTCGCGGACCGGGTGGGCGACGACCAACTGCCGGGCGTGCAGCGCGATGCCGGCGGGGAACGGCAAGCGGCTGCCATACTTGCGGTCGCCCACAACTGGATGCCCATGACAAGCCATTTGCACGCGGATTTGGTGCTTCCGCCCTGTTTCCAGTTCGACTTCCAAGAGCGAAATTCGGCCATCGCTGGCAATCAGGCGATAGGCGAGCCGGGCCTCCCTCGCCCCTGACCGGGTACTGTCGGCGACATGCATGCGGCGGTGCCGTTCGTCCTGAATAATCCAGTTGGTGTAGCTTCCGTTTTCCGGATGGGGGGTTCCTTCGACAAGGGTCCAGTAGGTCTTTTGGACCGCACGTGTGCGAAATTGCTCGGTCATGCGAGCTGCTGCCTTGGATGTGCGGGCCAGGAGAACGACGCCCGTTACAGGAGCGTCCAGCCGGCTAACAACGCCCAGGTAGACATTTCCCGGTTTCTGATACTTCTGTTTGACGTAATCCTTGGCCAACGTCAGGAGCGTCACGGTTCCGCCGGGCGTGCCCATCGTGGGCAAACCGGCTGGCTTGTTGAGCACCAACAGGTGATTGTCTTCGTACAGGACGTCCAGGGCAGGGGAGGGCATGCGGTTGGATTGCTGGCATCCCTTCGGGATGAAATCAAGCGAACATCACTTTTCCAAAGACCGATAGCGAGTATACTTTCAAAACCAATGATGCATTGTAATCCACAGTGAACCTTTTGAAAATTGCCGCAAGCGATGAACGGCCTGAAATGTCCCCAACTAGTTCTAGCCAGCCGCTCGCCTCGCCGCCGCGAGTTGCTGACCGAGGCCGGCTATGAATTCACGATTGTCGTCCCGGCCGATGCGGCCGAATGCGGCATTTGCAGCCGCGAAACGCCCGAAGAGCTCGTTGCCCGCTTGGCCCGGCAGAAGGCGGCCGACGTTGTGCCGCGAATTGCCGACGGGTTGGTCGTGGCTTGCGACACTGTGGTCGAATGCGAGGGACAGATCCTAGGCAAACCGGCCAATGAAGAGCACGCCCGGCAGATGTTGCAGAGGCTCAGCGGACGGGAACATCGCGTACTGAGCGGACTTTGCCTGTGGAACGTGCCTAGCGGCGGTCCGCAGGTTCGCATTGCCGTCACGCGCCTGCGGATGGATCGCCTTTCAGCCGCCGAAATCGACGACTACTTGGCCAGCGGTTTGTGGGACGGCAAGGCCGGGGCCTTTGGCTACCAGGACCGCTTAGGCTGGGTCCACATCGTGAAAGGCAGCGAAAGCAACGTCGTTGGTCTGCCGCTGGAGATGCTGGCGGAAATGTTGGGGGAAATGACGAATGACGAATGACGAAATGAACTTGAACCACAATGCGTGTTCATTGACGCGTCAATTGCGTCCAATGAGGTCTATGGTCCTAGATCTCGTGCTTTTCCTTCGTCATTCGTCATTTGGATTTCGTCATTCCTCTTACGCAACCATGTCCTTGAGGTACTTCAGGGCACGAACTTTGATCTTCACTGAAGCTGGCTTGGCCGGGCGATCCATTAATTCGCCGGGCTTGAAGGGATTGGGCACGCCCTTCCGCTCGGGTTGGGCGGGCACGATCTTCCGCTCGATTTTCACCAAGCCGGGAATGGCGAACGCTCCGGGGCCTTCGAGGCAAAGATTCTTCTTGATCTCATCGGCCAAGGCGTCGAGTACCTTGGCAACGTCGTTCTTGTTCAGTCCGGAGGCCTCGGAGATATTCTTCAAAACCTCGGTCTTGCTAGGAACTTTGGGGCTGGCTTTTGCCATGAGGAATTACCCTCCATACATGTTTTGAGTGAGGAAAAAGGGAGAATTGAATCATGTTCTACGAATGTTTGAGAAGAATTGCAACCCAAATAAGCCATAGAAACGCCAATTTTCTGCGAAAAGGCGGCTTGTCATAGCCCTAAAGGGTGGGATGCGCTTGTGTTTATTCCACGAATGCTTTAGGATAGGAAGTTATGCGGCTTATGCCATCTGGAGGAACTTTACTTGTGCGGCAACCATCGTAAGATGGTTACAGAGCAAGGGTTGGCATTCAGGCAGGAGCAGTTCGCCTCGTTCTCCTTGCGGAGCGGGGCAACCTAAACTTGGCGTAGCGGGAGACGGAAGATGGAGAAATGGGTAGGGGCACGGCCGAAGGTTCTAGTTGCCGTGGTCGCAGTTTCTGTCTTTGCCGCTGGGTGCCCTGTGCTTCTGGGGCAGGCTGTCCGTCGCGTGCCGCGGGTGCGTGGCCCAGTGGCGGCGGTGGCCGAACCCGTCGACGAAGATAGCGGCCCGGCCAACTTTGCCTCTCCCGATCGCAATGTTCTGCAGGCTCTGAACAGAGCCCAGAAAGTCTTGAAAGAGCATCGCTACGGCGAGGGCTTGGAGGTCCTGACCCAGATTTTGCGGAGCAGTAACGACGACTTCTTTTTCCAGCCCGACCCGAAGGTCCCGATCTACAAGAGTCTGAAGACCGAGGCCCAGCAACTCCTGGGGCAAATGCCCCGCGAGGGCCGCGACCTCTACGAAGTGCGCAGCGGGGCCGAGGCCCGCGACAAGCTCAACAAGGCCGTCGCTGACGGCGATGACGCCGCACTTTCGCAGATCTCCGCCCAGTTATTTCATACGCAAGCCGGATATGAGGCAACCTATCTGCACGCCCTGTATCAGATGGACCATGGGGCGCCGCTGGCGGCAGCCCTGACGCTGAAGCGACTTCGGGAAGCACCGGCGGCCGAGGGATTCGAGCCGGGCTTGTCGCTGACGCAAGCGGCTTGCTATTACCAGGCAGGCATGCCCGGGGAGTGCCAGCAGATCTTGGTCGAGTTGAAACGTCGACTGGCTAGACCGACATTCCTGTTGGCGGGACGCGAGATGCCGTGGTTCGAGCAGGAAGCCGATGCCCCCGCGTGGCTGGCCAAGCTGACCGGTCTGAAACGCATGGCCGCGGCGGCGGAAACCGACCAGTGGGCCATGTTTCGCGGCGATCCCTCGCGGAATGCCGTCACTGTGGGCAGCCCGCCGCTGCTGAACCTCCGCTGGCGGATCGACGTGTCCCAGGACGACAGCCTGCAAAAGGCATTGGTCGAGCAGGAGGCCTTTTGTCGCGACCACAACCTGGCGGTCTTTTCCGGACTGCATCCCCTGGCCATCGACGACAAAGTCTTCATGCGCACGACGACCAACGTCCTGGCGATCGATTTCCGCACTGGGAAACGTCTCTGGCCGATGGCCGAAGAGGACAAGCCCGAGGAGCCGGTCAACCGCGTCAATCCCGGTTTCTACGTGCAGAACAACATGACCCAGCAGGCCAAGTACGGCCAGCGGATTTGGGACGACGCGACCTATGGCACGCTCAGTAGCGACGGCCGGTTGCTGTTCGTGATCGAGGAACTGCCCCTGGGCGTGGGCGGCCCGAACAATCAGTTTATGGTTTTCGGGGGCGGTCGCGGCGATGCGACGAACCACGGCGTCAGCAACAAGCTTGTCGCCTATGAAATCCAGAGTAAGCAGGGTAAGCGTGAATGGGAGTTGGGCGGCAATGAATCGCTGGAGTTGAGCGGCGTTTTTTTCCTTGGTCCACCGCTGCCGCTGCGCGGCCAACTCTACGTGATGGCCGAGGTCTCGAACGAATTGCGGCTCTACGCTCTGGACGCGGCCACGGGGGCCGTTATTTGGAAGCAGCAGTTGTCTCAGGTTGATGGGAACATCACAAACGACCCTGTCCGCCGTCTGGCCGGCGTTTCCCCGTCGTACAGTGATGGCGTCCTCGTTTGTCCGACCGGTTCCGGTTGCGCGGTAGCCGTCGACCTGGCAACCCATTCGCTTCTTTGGGGATACATCTACAACCACCCCGGCGAAATGGTCGCGGGCGGTCGCCGTATGCGCGGCGGGAATCCCATTCAGAACGCGTTCTACAATCCCAATGGGCCCGTGCCCCGCTGGCTCGACGGCACGGCGGTGATTGCCAACGGCCGCGTATTGCTCACGCCGGCCGAGGCCGACGGGCTCTATTGCCTGAACCTGGCTGACGGCAAGCTCGCGTGGGGCCCCAAGCCCCGGGTCGAGCCCCCCGGTCCGCACGGCGAGCAGATTGAGCATTTTTATATCGCCTGCGTGTACAAGGGGGCTGTCGTGCTGGTTGGCCGCAACACGATCGACGCGGTCAACCTCAGTGACGGCAACAAGGCCTGGGGCGGCCGCACGATCGACATGCCCGCCGGGGTCAGTGTTTGCGGTCACGGCTGCTATGCCGGCGGGCAGTACTTTGTGCCCCTGAGCAGCGGCGATGTGGCGACTGTCGACCTGGATACGGGCAAGATCATCGGGACCGCCAAGTCGCGCCGCAACGGCGTGCCCGGCAACCTGATCTGCTATCGCGGCCGAGTGATTTCCCAGGGGCTGGACGGTCTGGAACTTTATTACCAAGTCGATGCGGCGCGGGAAGAGTGCGCGCGTCTGCTGGCCGCCAATGCGGACGACGTCGAGGGGCTCACGCTCCACGGCGAGATCGCTTTGGACGCCGGTAAGTCGACTGAGGCTGTGGCCGATTTCCGCCGGGCCTATAGCCTGGACAAGAAGTCGGAATCGCACGGTCGCACCCGCGAACTGCTGCGCGACGCCCTCCTGGCTGGACTGCGCGACGATTTCCCCGCGCATCGCTCGCTGGCGGGCGAGGTCGAGCCGCTCCTGGACGACCCCGCGCAGCGCGTGACCTACCTGCGCTACATGGCCGCCGGCCTGCAACATGCCGGCGACTGGCGGCAGGCTGTCGAGTGTTACCTGAAACTCGTCGACATGGAAGAGGTGAAGCCGGCGCTGGAGAAGATGGACCGCACGTACCTGGTGCGTCGCGACCGCTGGGTCCAGGCGCAGCTTGGCATGCTGCGCAGCGAAGGGGGCGGCGCGGCCGCTGCCGAAATTGACCGTGCCGTGGACCAACGCCTGGAAAAAGCCAGGCAGGACAAGGGCCTCGACGGCTTGAGGCAGTTCCTCGCCTTCTTCGGCAGTCAACCGCAGGCGGGGGCGGCGCGGACGGAATTGATCAATCGCCTCACGCAAGCGGGGCGGATTATCGAAGCCGAATTGCTTATCGCCGGCACCGTCGATTCCGCCGACCGCAAGTCGCAGGCCGCCACGCTGGCCGACATGGCCGAATTGGAATTTCGCACCGGCCGAGTGAGCGATGCTGCCGCTTGTTTTCGGCTCCTGCAGCGGGAATTCGCCGACGTGCCTTGCCGTACGGGCATGACTGCCAGTCAGTGGTTGGCCGGTTTCCCCGGCGGCGATGCACTCCGTAAAGAAGTCAATCCACAGGCCCCGGCGTGGCACGTTGGCGAAGTTAACGTTAGCCAAGCTGATGGCAACGAGAATCCCATTGCCGGCGGGTTCCGTTACGATCTGCTCATGGGTGGGCCGCGGGGTCCGTTTTTCACCGACTACACGGTTTGCCTGGAAAACAATCAGCAGAGAATCACGCTCCGCGACGGCCTGGGGCACCTCAAGCCGCAGGCGATCTCGCTGGTAGAAAACGGCCGCATGTTTGGCGGTTACTATAATCCGAACTCCTCGCTGGCCCGGAACTGCGGCCATTTGCTGATAGCTTCCGTGGGCACGAGGATTCTGGCCCTTGATCCGTGGCCGGTTGCCGGCGACAAACCGCAAATCTTGTGGAGCCACGATCTCACGGAAACCGGGACCGATAACTTCGGCAACGTGTTTATCAATCGGGGCTTCGGCCAGGACTTCCGTCCCAATCCCTTCGGACCGGTGAACGCTCGCTATGTCAGTTTCGTGCGGCGCAGGAGCATTGTGGCCGCCGATCCGCTGACCGGCGAGTCGCTGTGGGTGCGGCAGGAGATTCCCCAGGGGTGCGAGGTTTTTGGCGACGAGCAGTATCTGCTGGTGTTGCCGCCCGGTGGCGACGAGGCGCAGGTTTATCGGGGTACCGATGGGCAACTGCTGGGCACTCGCAAAGTGCCGCGGCCCAAGAACGAGGTAAACGCCCGCTACATCAATTATGGAGGTTACGGCCTTTATCAGTATGGGGGCAATGCGGCGCTGGCCAACGCCGGGATCGAGTTTCTGGGCCGCTACGTGCTCACCTGGCAGCAGGGGGCCGACAACAACGGTCGCGTGTTGAGCCTGTTCGATCCCTGGCAGCAGAAGGCGGTCTGGCCCTCGCGGACCTTTGCCTCGGGGGCCTGCGTGTCGATGGTCGGCAACGAGGCGGTGGGGGTCTTGGAACCCAGCGGACACTTTGTGCTGGTGGCCCTGGCCGATGGCCATTCGATCGCCGATTTGCAACTGGAACTCCGTCCGCACGTGCCCATGTTGGAACTCATCGTCGCGCGGCTTGGCGACCAGTACATCGTGCTGGCCCACGACAACCGCGTCTTGGGCAATGGCGGCGAGGACCAATTGCAACCGCTGCAGGGGATGTCTTGCTGTCCCATCCGCCGGGCACGTGTCTACGCGCTCGACTTGCAGGGGAAACTTGCCTGGCCGGCCCCGGTCGACATCGACCATCAGCAGTTTCTCCTCGGCCAGCCGGGGCGTCTTCCGGCGCTGATTTTCGCCGGTTTTCACAATCAGTTCCGCAACAACGGCCAGAACGACGTGCGGACCTCGCTGGTGGCGGTCGATCGCCGCAACGGGCGGATCGTCTACGACAAGGATATTCGCGGTCCCATGAAGTGGATGGGCGTCGATATCCGCGGCGACGTGGCCGAAAACTCCATGCGCGTTGTGGCCTATAATGGCGCCATCAACCTCAAGTTTACCGATAAGCCCATCCAGACCACGGTCCGTCGCAGTGCAGGCGTGAAGAAACCCAGCGGCAAGCTGGGCGAGGCATTGTTGGATGCCGTGGAGGGCGCCTTGCCACCGCTGGATGCCGTGAAAGATGCCGCCGGCTTGTCGCAATGAGATCGTGTACAGACCGTAACTGCTTGCCTCATCCCCACTTAGCACGTGGAACTTGTTGCTCTTGCGGACCCGCTCTGAACCTTTTTCCCGTCGCGGACAAGTATAGGCGGCCTGCCGCGAATAAATTCGTTGTACGGGCCCGCCAGGGCAATGTAAAATGAGTTGAAGTTGTTGCCGCGCTCAATCAGGAGGATTTCAAATGAACATGCTTGTGTCAAGGGGCCTTGGGGGCTGGACGTGCGCCGTGGGCGTTGCCGTTGTGCTTGCGCTGCCGGTGCGGGCATGGAGCGAAGAGAAGCCGAGCAAGGAGGAGGTCAATCGTGTGGTCGGGCGGGGCCTGGATTGGCTTGCGTCGCGGCAGACACGACAGGGTAATTGGACGGCCCCCGAGGGCCGCTACCCGACCGCCATTACCGCCCTCTCCGCCATTTCCCTGCTGTGCGAAGGTTCTACGACCACGCAAGGCAAGTACTCGACCAACATCCAACGCGCCGTGAATTCCCTCGTCAAGAACGCCAACAAGAGTGGCCTGATCGGCTCCCGCGACGACGACCGCTATACCTATGGCCACGGGTTTTCCATGCTCTTCCTCTCCCAGGTCTTGGGCGAGGAAGAAGACTCCGATCGCCGCGAGGAATTGATCCGTGTCTTGACCCAGGCCGTCAAGTTCACCGGCCAAGCCCAGACCGCTGCCGGCGGTTGGGGTTATGTCAGCGCCAAGGACGGCAGCGACTTCGACGAAGGTTCCACCACGATCACTCAGGTCCAGGGGCTGCGCGGCTGCCGCAACGCGGGTATTCCCGTGCCCAAGGAAATCATCGACAAGGCCGTAAAGTACATCCGTAAGGCTACCGGCCCGGATGGTGGCGTTATTTATAGCCTCCACGGTGGAGGCGGAGGCGGCCGCCCGCCGATCACCGCCGCCGCCATTGCCTGCCTGTTCAACGCCGGCGAATACGACGCCAAAGAGGGCGACAAGGAGAAGGCCGAAGCCGTGCGCAAGATGCTGCGATACTGTGAGCAGAACCTGGGTTCCTCGTCTGCCAATCCCAACCTCAGCTTCGGCCACTGGCATTACGCCCACTATTATTATTCTCAGGTGCTCTATCGCGAGGGCGGGGAAAAGTGGAAGGCCTACCGCAAGGAAACGTATGGCCGGCTACTCTCCGAAGTCAATGCGGACGGCTGCTGGGAACAGGGCTTCATGGGTGCGGCCTACACCACCGCCATGAATCTCACGATCTTGCAACTGGAACGCGGCACGCTGCCGATTTACCAACGGTGATTTTACTCGAGCTTAACCTATTATGACCTTAGAGATCACTCCTCAGGATTCCTCCGCCATTGAAAAACTCGACGCTGCCCGCCGCAAGATCATGGACCAGTTGGGCCAGGTCATTGTCGGCCAGACGGCGGTCGTGGAAGAACTGCTCATCTGCCTGTTCAGCCGCGGGCATTGCCTCTTGGAAGGCGTGCCGGGCCTGGCCAAGACCTTGATGATCAGCACCTTGAGCCGCACGCTCAACCTGAGCTTCAGCCGCATCCAGTTCACGCCCGACCTCACGCCTGCCGACATTACCGGGACCGACGTGATCGTCGAGAACCGCACGACCGGCAACCGCGAATTCCGCTTCCTCGAGGGGCCGCTGTTCAGCAACGTGATCCTGGCGGACGAAGTCAACCGCACGCCGCCGAAGACACAGGCGGCCCTGCTGGAAGCTATGCAGGAGCGGCAGGTGACCGTGGGCCGCGTGCGGCACGCGCTCTCCGACCCGTTCTTCATCCTGGCTACGCAGAACCCCATCGAGCAGGAAGGCACCTACCCGCTGCCGGAGGCCCAGCAGG
>CAZTPX010000077.1:0-45797 GCA_964615095.1 uncultured Planctomycetaceae bacterium
GAATACATGCTCCAAGTCCTTACTGGAACAAGCCTTTAGTACGCGCTGGCCCTGATCGATGGCACCAGGCGTGATGAACAACCAGAGAGAACCCAAGTCGACAGCCTGTGCAAAATTCGTCAAGATCTTGACCAGAAACTGTTTGGCGAGGGAGTACTTTTCCAACGTAAGATCGAGGTCAATCTCGTCGGCATCGTCCCCGAGTTTCATTCCGATCGGTGGATCGCCGTGAATGTACCACCGGGTTCGGTGCCGAATAGTCCCCACCTTCATCCACAGGCTGTGATCTTTGGCAATCCTGTGAAAGTAATCCAAGACCTTTGCCTGGTCTGTTCGCCGAATGTGGTAAAGATCATCCAAGAATAGGAATGCTTCACCCCCCGACAGGACAGTGAGAGCCTTGAACAAATCCTGATAATCAATAATATGACGATGAAGGAAGTCCACTTTTGACCGCCGGAACTGCTCCTCGACTTCCTGCTTCTCACTCTGCGAACTGCCGGAACCGCCCTTTAGCTCTGCATCGAGGGAAATCTTTGGAAGGGCTGCCTTTATTTGCCCGCTGGAAGACTGCTGACGTGCCGCTTCGACCGCCGAGGTCAGCTTAAGTTCTGCGTCATCCGTCCGATGAAGCTCAGCGGTCAACTGCTCAATCTGAAACGAAAGCCGTTCTGACAACTGGGCTGCGGTCTTCTTGTCATAGGACGGGCGTGTCGGGGTGCTGCCGAACCACTTATTCCAGAAAGACGTGCGGTGAGCGGGGTGAATCGCCGCCGTGTCCATCCATTTCTTGAACTCCTTGAATGTGGCTAGAAGCACACTCAACAGCACGTCGGGATAACTATGTCCCTTGAACGCCTCCAAGTTCACATGTGCGATTGGACGACGATCAACGGTAAGATCTGAGGCAGCTTTCCGCAGCAGGCTAGATTTGCCGGAGCCCCGTCGCCCGAATACGATATGGTGCCGTCTACTAACCGCTCGCTGCAAGGTTCCAGGTGCGGGTTCCACGAAGTGCCTTACCCCCTCCTCCGTGGAGCGAGCAGCCTCTTCTACTATGGTTACGAGTTTGGCAATCTTTTCGGAGTCAAGAATCCCACTCATGGTTTCTCCCAAAATTCGTGGCGAGCGTCCTGTACGGAGTCTTAATCCTACGGTAACGCATTCTACCACACCCGCGTACCGGGGCAGAAGGGATGGGGGAACAATTCCTATATTGCAAAGTCTTGCCGTGCCGCCGTCGCTTTTTCTCGATGGACTCCTCCCGATTCATCGCCTTCCCGATGTCCCGAAGGAATCCAGGGTCTGAACGTCAACTCTCGGCATTTCCAATGTCGCCGCTCCTCACTCCACTCGTGCTGATGCCGAGTGTACCAGCCGATCCGGTACCAGGTGGCTGAGCGTATTGGCTGAACGCGGGCCTTGGGCCGAAGCGGGGCCGGTCGTGGCCGGTTGGCGAAAGCTGCCAAGGCGGGGTCGTGCAGCCCAATTGCCGCAAACCAGCGGCCAACGCGGGGCTGCGGTGGCCGGTGGTGGGCCGGGGCAACCCTGCCCTGGGCAAGGTTTGGGCCTAGCGGGGGCGGCCGGCGGGAGCTGCCCTGGCCCGGGGCGGTAGCCGGGCCGCATAGTTTGGGCCAGAGCGGGGCTGGTTGCCGGGCCTTGGGGTTTTTGCCGACCCAGGAGGCTTTCGCCCTACCGCGGGCAAACGTGGCGGCGGGTGGCGGCCAGTGCGGGCAGCCGAGCCGTTGGTGGCCGGAACCGCCCTGGGCATGGCGGCCTCGGTGCCGGCCTTTGTTGTCCCGCTCAGATGAGGATCGGTTGCACTTCCTGCCACAGCCGGCCATCCTCAAACTCGATCACAGCCGCCTCATAGTTCGGAATCGACCGCACGTGGCCCGGCAATGCGCCCGGCAGGCTGCCGAAGTAGATCCCGTCCTTGGTCTCGCCGACGCACAACGGATTTCCGCGCCGGACGACCAGCAGCCGGGCCGGCTTCCGCCACACGCCGAGGATGGCCAAATTGCCGTCCGTGGCCTCGGCTGCCCGCGCCGCCCGCTGTACCAGCGGGCCGCTGAAGCGGTGAGCGATGAGCAGGCCCAGGACTTCAGTATCGCACTCCGTCTCCGGAACCAAATGATATCGGCGGATCAGGCTGGCGAGGTTGGCCACGACACCGTTGTGGCAGATCATACCCTGGCCAGCCCGGTGCGGGTGGTTCGTGCGATTGTCCCGCGGATCGCCGTGGGTCGCAAAGCGGCAGTGGCCGACCACGATCAGGGCGTCTCGGACGCGGTCGAGGTCGCCCAGGTTGGCCGTGGCGGGGCCGGGCCGCTTGAAGGTACGGATGCGCCCATCGGCCTCCAGCCATGCCAGCCCGAAGGCGTGCTTTCCCCGCGTCTGCGTCTCGACGGCGATGCGCCGCAACCGGCCCAGGTCAGGCCCGTTGCCGTTCTTCGTCATCCACCCAAATAGCCCACACATGATCTTGTCCTCCCTCTTATCGCGGCTGCGTTCCGGTGCCGTCGTAACGGCGGGCGAGCCGTCTCAGTTCAGCCTTCACTTTTTCCCTGGGGATGCCGTCGTAAATCCAGCCGTAAGTTCTGCCCATGACTTTGGCCGATCCTTCCGCCCAACAGAGATAGTGCATCAACCGCTCGGCCTCGCTCTGGCCTTCACCGGCCTTCTTCAGGCCGCCGGTCGGAGGCTTGGGATTCCAGACGGGGCTTCGCTTGGCAGTGACCGCCTTCTCGACGAGGCCCAGGCAGACCTGAATCCAGCCGACGAGCTTGACGGCACTGGTCGATCCGCTGAAGCAGCGGAACTCCACCGTCTGCTTGCGGCCTGTGGCGAGGTTCGTGAGGTTGAGGATGTGGTAGCGCTCGCGGTCCAGGTGAATCTTGGCCGCCTTGTCGTTGCCATACTTCTTCACGCCGCCGCAATAGACGCTCTGCTCGCGGTTCTTGGTGCCGGTGATCGCGTACAGACCTTTTTCCAGGTAGGCCGTGATAATGATCAACCGGGCCAGGGCCTGGACCGAGAAGGTGGAAGGCCAGCCGACGTGGACATGGACGCCGCAAGATGCGTTGACCGTGTGGCCCTTGGTTTCCAGAATGCGGGCGACATCGGCAACCTGGGCCAGCCCCTCTGGTCCCTTGAGAATCGGACTGACGATCTCGCACTTGTGGCCGCCGTGGCCGTTGTTGATTGAACCGTCGTTCTCAGCAGTCCAGCCGGCAGGCAGGTACGGCACCTGGATGCCGTGGTGGTACGCGCCGATCCGCAGACCGTCGCGGCGGACGGCGCTGTCGGGGGCGATGGTCTCGATTTCGATTCCGTATTGCAGGTCGTGGGCGTTCATGCAAAATCTCCTTTGTCGAGGAGTCATGCATCACGCAGTCCAATTTTCGTGAATCGGATTGGCTCGGCTTCGGCGAATTGGCCGAACGCCGAGAATCACGAAGAGGCCGGTGGCCAGATGAGGCCGACTTTGTGCCGGCGGAGGGGAATGGCCAGAGAGAAGGTAGCTGAGCGCTGGTGGCCTAATTGACGGCCACCAGGAGCCGCCTGTAGACTGGTTGCAGTGCAGCGAAGTTGTTTTCTTGGCCGTTGGCTGGCGTCACGGTGATCTGCCGCAACAGGCTTCTGAAGGAGGTTTCACCCATGTTCGGACAACAATCGACAAGCCCGCCGAGGGAACTCACGATAGATCTGGGCGGCGACGTGAGCCTGGAGATGGTCCTGATCCCGGCGGGCGAGTTTCTGATGGGCTCACCCGATTCGGACGAGGAAGCTGGAATCGGCGAGCATCCGCAGCACCTAGTTCGGATCACCAAGCCGTTCTACTTGGGCAAGTATCTGGTAACGCAGGAGCAGTGGGAAGCCGTCATGGGCAGCAACCCGAGCTACTTCAAGAGTCCGAAGAACCCGGTGGAGCAGGTGAGCTGGGACAACTGCCAACAGTTCCTTGAGAAACTCAATGCAAAGCTTGGGGCGCGCGGCGGGAAGTTCGCACTGCCCAGCGAGGCGCAGTGGGAATATGCCTGTCGGGCGGGCAGCACGACGCATTATTGCTCTGGCGACGATACGTCCGGCCTTGGCGACTATGCGTGGCACGAAAAGAACTCGCGCAGTACAACGCACGTGGGCGAGAAGAAGCCGAACGCCTGGGGGCTGTATGACATGCATGGGAATGCATGGCAGCCAAATTAACCTACGCCCGTAAATCCCTCTTCGGGTGAAAAATGCTTTTTTGCAAGTATGTATGACGGAACCCCAATTCGGCCCCACAAGCGGCCTGCGAGACAGCCTCGATCAGCGGTCAATCTTGAGATTCCCAGCTTGCCCTGTAAAGAGCATATCGGTTGCCACCCTCCCGAGGATATTGTCCAAACGGAGCGCAACCTTCAAGCTCTCCCATTACGGAAATGATCGTACCATTCGGAGGTGTTCCCGATTTCTCGTCCAAAAAGTCGTCTAAGTAAATGGCTTCACTTCCGAAATGAATATATTCTTTCCCGCCTTGCATTTTTTCAAATTTGCCAGTAAAGGTGACGTGCTTACCAATGTAATGGGCCAGTTGGTCCTCGGTTGATAGCCGAGTGGGGAGAGTGACAAGCCAATATAAGCCAACCAAAGTGCAAGGAAAGAGCGTAATGACGATCAGCCTCGTTAGCAGGCTAAATTGGAACCATCGGCGTTTGGGATTGAAGGCGTGCATACCCGAAAGCATACCCATTGCGGTGCGGGTTTCAAGTGTAGGACAACACCCCGCTCTTGGAAATTTCACAATATGTCGAAGCGGGGGGGATTGTTTGACATGCACGGCAACGTATGGGAATGGTGCGCGGACTGGTATGATGGGAATTACTATGCGCATTCGCCCACCGATGACCCAGCGGGTCCCAAACGTGGCTTGGCCCGCGTGGTTCGCGGCGGTAGCTGGTTCCACCCGGCGGGGTGCTGCGATTCGGCGTACCGCTTCTTCATCCTGCCTGGGAACAATATCTTCACCCTGGGCTTCCGCGTCTCCCTAGTTTCGGCGGACAAGTAAGAGAGGTGAGCGAGCTACGCCGGTGCGCCGTCCGCAGGGGACGAGCCGTGGCCTCGGACTTCAATAAGGCGGATAGGCCCATCCCCGAAATTTCGGTGGCGGCGAGTCGAAGCCGATCTTCCCTGCGGCAAAGGCAAAGGTCTCCACGGCCTCTGCTGTGCTGCACGAAGGGTAGATTTCGATGTTCGGATCTTCCCGTGATTGTGCGGGAACCTCAGTAAACGGCTGCCCGCGCCGGGGGCAGATCCGGGGAATGGCGGCGTTCATGGTGAAGTGGCCTTCTTGTTCGTTTGAAGCTCTCTCAGTTTTGCCCGCTATTTGCCTTCTTCCCTTCTTCTCAATGCCGCCGCAACTCTGTCGTGGTAGCCGGCAGCGGCATCTCGAACCTTCAGCACCTGCTGATATCCCTCTTTCCCTCGCGTGGCGAGCACTATTGCATCCAAGAGCAATAACGCTTCCGCGTAGCCGCTTGCCAGTTGTAGCAGCCGTTCCGCCGCCATGACCCTGCGGGCCTTGGCCACCCATGCCTTGTAGTCCGGCTGGCATTCCGATTCCGAATCGCCCTCGTCGGTATCGCTCGCCCCGGCTGTGGCTACATCCGGTTTGTCTATGTCGGCAAACCACACCGCATCTGCCATGACAATGGCCTCTTTGTAGCCGCCTGCCAGTTCGATCAACCTCTTCGCCGCCTGCACCTTACGGATCGTGACCTGACACGCTTCGTATCTTTCGCCGTATTCCACGGCGGCGGCGATCTCCAGCCGGCTTGCCGCTTCCGGTCCCTGGTCTTCGTGTTCTTCCGGCCTATCCGAGCCTTGTCCATATTCGTCCGACATATAAGTACCCTTTCGTTGAAACTGAATCAGTAGGTCACGCGCTCGCTCGCCTCGGCCAACTGGCCTTCGGTGCGCTTCGTGTACCGGGCGGTCGTGTTGAGGTTCTCGTGGCCGAGAATCTGGGCAAGGCCGACCAGGTCGTTGCCGTTATCGGCGAGGTATTGATGTGCCATCGTATGCCGCAGCAGGTGCGGGTGGATTTTCACGCCGATCAGGGCCGCATACTTATCGACCAATGCCCGGATGCCGCGATCCCCAAGTGGCCCGCGTTCACCGACGAACACGTTCTGTGCGGGAACCGGGGGCCGCGTCTCCATGTAGGCTTGCAAAGCGCGCCGGGCCGGAAGCGGCAGGGGCACAGTGCGCTGCTTGCCTCCCTTTCCAAAGCGAAAGACCACGGAGCCGCTGCGCTCGCCGATGATCAGGTCCGTCAACTCCAAGGCCACAAGGTCGCTGATCCGGCAGCCGCAGTAGAGGAAGAGGTGGAAGATGGCGTTGGCCCGCACATCCTGCCGTAGCTCGATTTCCCGCAGCAGCCGCCGCACGTCGCTGCGGTCCATCCCCTTGGGCGCAAGCTGCTGCCGCCGTAGCTCTTTCACCGGCTGGGCGGGGTTGGTGGGGATGTGGCCTTTGTCGGCGGCCCAGGCGAAGAACCGCCGTAGGGTCACGAGGGCGCGGTTGACGGTGGCGACCGCCTGCCCCTGCTGTCGGCGCAGGGCGTCCTTGAAGTCCGTCACGTCGCGGGTCGTGACCCGGCTGACGCGGAAGGGCTCGGCGTTGGCCTGGGCGAACCACGCCGCGAACTTTCGGAAGTCCTGGAGCAAGGCCCTGCGGGAACTGGCGGCGTAGTCCTGGTCGCCCAGGTAGCTCACGACCAGGGCGGCTTCTCCCGGCCCGACAGGAATGGTCCGGAAAACATTATCACTCCAATTCTGACCGGCTTGTTGGCGCGAATTTGACATCATTTTGACGGTTTCTAGCCCATACTGGGCAGATAAGGACTATTACTTACTGACGTTATCACTCGTATTGCGGCGGCGGAGGTGCAGGAAAACGGCCCGCAGCACCTCCCCGTTGGTTGTCTCAGGGACCCCATTCGGGTACATTTCCTTGACCGCCTCGGCCACCTGGGCGGCGGTAACGCCGGCCAGCCCCAGGCTCTTCAGCCCGTCGACGAGGTCGGCGTACTTGTCGCCGCCGCCGGCGGCCTTCTTCGGCTTCCGCCCCGGCACCGGCGCGGCCAGTGGTCGGCGGGCATAGAACAGCACCGGCTTGCCGTCGATGCCGCAGTTACGGCGGCGCACGTCGAGGCAGACCGCCTGCAACTCCTCGTCATAGAAGGGTCGCCTTGTGACCTCCGTGTACAACGGCGGCGGAAACGTCGCGCCGATCAGTTGGTAGAAGCGAGCCCGGCTAAGGCCGACCATTCTCGCCATTTCGGCCACGCTGACGGCGGCCTTGGTTTTGACTTCAGTTGCTGCGTACATGTTCCAGTCCTCTCGCGGTCAGTTGCCGCATTCCTGATTTGTCTTTGTCGATAAGGCCCGCACGAATCAGGTACTGCTCGGTGACTTCCGCCACCGTGCGAGTCGGCAGCGCCAGTATCGTGGAAATTACGTTCAGTCGTGTCGGCCCCTCGGCCAGGATCGAGAGGTACTTCCGCTCCAGCGATCCGAGGCCCAGATCATCGATCTGATCCAGTTCGCAGGCACGCAGGAAATGGGCGGGAGAAATCGCGGTCTTGCTCTCGGCCCGGCACACCCGGCGGCAGGCTTGCAGCAGTCGCAGCGCGAAGCGCGGTATCCCGCGAGAGCGTTGGGCGATCAAAGGCAGAACCGCCTCGTCCACGTCCCAGGCCAAAGCCCGGCACCGATGGTACAGCATGACCACCAATTCATTCTCGGCGTAAAACTCGAACCGAAGCGTCAGCTTCATCCGGTCGCGCAGGGGTTGCAGCAAACAGTATTCATCCGTGGTCGAGAGCAGCAGGGTGAAATCGGCGAGGGCTATCGAGTGCGGCGACGACCGCCTGCCGCCCGTCACGAAGACGCTCCGCTTGTCCAAGGCGAGGTACAAGGCCGTCTGGTAGCTCTTCTGCAACTCGTGGCATTCGTCGATATGAATTACGTCTTTGTCCTGTGCCCCAAGGAGCAGCGCATTCAGGTCGCCTGGACTCGTGAGTGACTGCCCCAGCACCTCGTGGAACCGGGTTGCCATCTCCTGGGCGATCACGGCGGCAAGGGCCGATTTCCCCAAACCTGGACTGCCGACAAGCAGGGCATGATCGAAGCGAGCCCCGTCCTCAAAGGCGGCGTCGATTGCCGTCGCCACCTGGGCGATGACCGCCTTCTGCCCGACCAGATGCGATAGCGCGCTGGGCCGGGCGTCGTTGATTTCGTTGGGCATACAGAATCTCCTTTCCGGCTGCCGACGATGCCCGCTCCCGTCTGGCGCAGGCACTGGCAGCCGCGGTGATTCACATGCAAAACGCGTGTCACATCAGCACAGCTTCGGCTGACTACGCAAGATTAGATCCGCTCCCGCGAGATTACCGCGATCTGGGCCTGGTCGCGACTGGATCATGGGCACAGCAAAGGTGCCTTAGTGGCAGAAAGGTGGGCCGAGTGGCAGGAACAGGGGGTCGGGGAGGGGCGGCCATCAATGGGACTGATCCGCATAAGGCGCGGCGTTTCATCTTTCTTTTCGCATGTTTTATCCCCCCACGGTCGCCCTGCCCAGGTTGGCCCCATCCACGGCAGCCCGCCCTGGCGCAACAAGGCCGTGGTGTTCGCGCCGGTTGGGGCGACCGGCCCTGCTCTGGGCAAAGCTACGAAGGCCGCCCCAGGGCTGCCGTTGGGGCAAACGCCGTGGCGGTGTGGCTAAGGCCGTCTTTGACTACCCGCCCGTGGCCGAGGTTATTCTAGGGCTGCTTTGTTGCGTCTTTGTACTGACGCCAGAGAATCTTGTCCTGGTATCTCTGCACCTTGAAGTACCACAAGACGAATCCGACGAGGGCGACAAAGCCGCCTGCGCCTAATGCCCACTTGCTATAACGATTAATTAGTAGAAACCAATCCACCGACCTGCCGAACTCAATTCCTCCTGATGCTATTTGTGCTGCTTTGTCCTGAAGCAACTTTGCATGCTCGATAGCTGAAGCACGCATCTTTGTGAACTCCTGTAAAGTGAGTCGTGCCGCCCAGTTGTCATACTCGGCGTCGTCGTACTTCATATCGCTTTTAATCTTCTCGCGAAACCACTTCTCTTGGAGGTGACGGTGCATTTCCTGCGCGTTTGGATGTGCAATTTCACCTATGCACTTTGCGATTTCCTCGAAGCACGTGTCAAGATCGACGTTTGCGTCCGGTGCCTTGGTAGCTTTCATTGCTTTGGCTTCCTTCGCTTTGGCCATTAGCATCGCTATTGATTCGTCCCGTTCTTGCGGAGAAATAACGCCTTCAGCGGCAAGCTGAGCCTCCCACTCAATGGCTTCTGCGAAAAACTGATCTACCATGAGTGTCTGTCTGTGGTGGAGGTTTAGAAGTTCGATTGCTGATGACCACGCAATGTATACTGCAAATCCAGCGATTGCGATACCAGATATCGCGACGAACTTGTATAGGTTGTCGGTGGGGATGGGGGCGTTAATCATGGTTGTCTGCGGCAAAGGAACGTAATTGGTACAGTTGTTAGTCTATCCTTGCGGCGGCGGACTGACAAGGTTTTGCCCCATCTTCGCATGTCTCGTGTAATCAGGGTATAAAAACGCTCTCCATGCGACGATCCGCCCTGCTGCTCGTCCTGCTGCTCGTTTGCCGTGCCATATTCGGTGACGAGTGGAAAATCGAGGTTCCCTCCTCGCCACCCTGGCCGTAGCCCCGCCGTAGCCCGGCCCCGGCCCGCCGTAGCTCGCCGTGTTTACGCTGTGTGGGGCTTTCGGGCGAGGGTTGGGGAAAAGCCCCAAGGCGCGGCCCCCGGCCCGTGTTGGGGCCTTGGGGCGTACACACCGCCGTTGCCAAGCCCAGCCACCCCGCCGAGGCTGCACCACGGCCGCTCGACCGCCTTCCCCCCGCCACGGCCGCGACGGCGGGCAGGAAGCCTGAAGTGGCTATCACGCGGCGAGCCAGTCACGGCGTAATTCATGACTGAACAACAAGATCATCGCGACAATCGGGGCACTGATACTCATCGGCCTTCGTTGATATGACCTTCAAGGAGCGACAGACCCTGCAAAAAACAACCATCTGCTGAAACGGGCCTCCTGTCTTCTCTGCCTCCCAGACACTGTTGATTCGAGCAGCAAGCGTGGTAAACGGCTGTCGAGGCTGCGATACCGCCGGGTAAAGAACGTTCAGGGCCGAATCCATGTTCGCGCCACGACCAGGGGCGTACAGGCCGACGTCGTCGTCTTTGTCCTTGTCGTGTCCAAAGGGAAGAATCTGATACCCATACCGATTACTTTGTAGCTCCGGAATTCTTTCATAGACTGATTGTTGCGCGCATGGCGGAAAACCCGCTTCCCCCTTTCCGAGGAGCCCCTCCTCACACAGGTACACATCAAGCAGCGATACATTCGGCGATCCGAACTCTCGGTGAATATCGAGCTGAGACAATATCTTTCGGGTCTTCCCACGCTTCAGTGAGTGCGTCTCTCCGTTCTTGTGCAGCTTAGCAACTTTCACTTCCCATGTCCGATAGAACGATCCGCTTTTCGGCGTGTCGCTAGGCCAGGGCGAGAGACTGTTGGGCCAGGGCGAGAGATTATTCGGCCAGCGTTTTAGGCACGTGAGAATGTCGATATCCCCGGCGTATCCACCGTTTGTCCCCAAATCCATCGGTATGTTCACCGCGAACCAGCGACAAACACAGCCGGAGAGCAAAGACGAAAATAGTGGCAACAAAGAGAAGACTCTGAAAATCGCCGCCTTCTCTCGATACTGTGAATCTGAATCAAATAATGTCATAATCTATGGCTTTCCATAGAAAAAGACACGTTCGGACGAAGCGGAGTTCGCGCCAAAACGCTACTGCCGTCAACCTACCAGCCTCGCGGCGAACTATACCGCACCGCTCAGGCTCTGCTGCCAGACGTGATCATAGACTCGCTTGGCCAGCACCTCGGCGTCTTCCTCTGAGAACGGCGGCCGGGGCAGCGCGTCCCACAGGTAGTCCCGAATGAAGACCTCGACCTCGGCCTGCGTCTGCACGTTACTGGTCCACCGCGGCATCGTGGCCAGCAGATCGCGGAGCGACGTCAGCAGCGAGCGGCTCGCCTGCTTCAACTGCTCACGGGCCACCTTCGTGATGTTCTCCCTGAAGAGCAACTCGAAGAGGGCGTATTCGTCCTCGCTCAGCCCCTCCTCGACGAAACGTCGCTGCTCGGCGTCGAGGCTGCTGGCCAGTTCCGCCAGTTGGGTGAACGTCGCCTCGACCGTCGCCCGGTCCTTCTCGCGGTTGTAGTCGGCGATGATCTCCTGGTACTTCTTGTAGTAGTCCATGCGCAGCGGGTTCCTCGCCAGCATGGCCTGTAGCTTCTGCTCGACGATCACGCTGATTTCCTGCACGGCGGTGTGCTTGCGTTTCACCTTGCAGAACTCGTCTCGCAGCTTGGCGAAGTCCAGGCGGCTGAGGTCCACCGTCAGCCCCTCGGCATGATCCTGGCCCGGCTCCTGCGCGCGGATGGCCTCGTTGACGATCTTGTGCAGTTCCTTCAGCACCGCGGTCACGTCCGTCGTGTCACGCTGCTCTTCCAGCTTCTTGTAGATGGCCTCGATGTTGTCGTGCCGCTCGGCATAGGCGTAGACGCTCGGCTCCATGATGAGCACCTTTAAGCGGGCGAACACCTCGCGGGCCATGATCTCAAATCGCCGTTTGGCCTCATCGGAGGTATACAGCGCGTCCACGGCGTCCCGCAGGGCCTCGATGCGCGGGAAGCCCGTGGCACCCAGCAGCCGGTTCGGCTCGAACCCCAGGCCGCGCAGGTGGTTCTCGGCCGCCTCGATGGCGTCCAGCAGGGCGATCACCAGTTCCTCGATGGGCGTGACGATCTCGCCGCCTTTGCCGCCACCCTCGCCCTCGCCGCCTTCGGGTTCGCCACTGGCCCCTTCACCGCCTTCACCTTCGCCCTCGTCGTCGCCCAGGGCATATTGGGCCAGTGCCGCCCGCAGGCTCTTCAGCATACCGTTGTAGTCCACGATGACGCCCCGGTCTTTGCCGGGGTAGACGCGGTTGGCCCGCGCGATGGCCTGCATAAGCGTGTGGGCCTTCATCGGCTTGTCGATGTACAGCGTCGTGAGGCACTCGACGTCGAAGCCGGTCAGCCACATGGCGCAGACGATGGCGATGCGGAACGGATGATCGGGGTCTTTGAAGGCGTCCTCGACCTGTACCCGCTTCCCGTCCGGTGTCTCAAAGCCGTTCTTCATGACCACACGGTGCGGGATGATGTCGAAGCCCCACTTGGCGAAGTCGCGGACCTCGTTCTGCGCCTCGCTGATGATGATCTCGATGATCGTCTCCCGCATCCACCTGGCTTGGCCCCGCAGCCACTCGACCCGCTTGGCGATGCGATCGCGATCGTCGGCGTCGGTGGCGGCAGCCAGGGCCGCCTCCTCCACGGGAATCTGCGACTCGACTGCGGCGGTCTTCGCCTGCCAACGGGGCTCGATACGCTGGAACACGCGGGCGCAGGTGATCTTGTCGATGCACACGAACATCGACTTGCCGCTCTCCCACCGCGTCGAGCAGTGCTCCACGAAGTCGGCGGCGATCTTGTCGAGGCGGTCGTCGGCTGTGATTACCTCGTAGTCCTTGCCCAGGAGCTTTTCCAGCAGGGCGGTCTGGTCGGGGTCAAGCTCGGCCTCTTCGACCTTCTGGGCGATGCGGTCGTTCAGGTCCAACCGGGCGATGCCGAGTTTCTCGCCCCGGTTCTCGTAGACGAGGCGGACGGTCGAGTTGTCCTCCTCGGACCGCTTGAAATCATAACGGGATACGTAACCGCCGAAGATGCGGCGCGTGAGGTGATCATGCTTGAAAAGCGGCGTGCCGGTAAAGCCGATGAACGCTGCGTTAGGCAGGGCCAGTCGCATGTTGCGGGCCAGCTTGCCGGCCTGGGTCCGGTGGGCCTCGTCGGACATGACGATGATATCGTCCCGCTCGCTGTAGGGCTTCTCCGGCGGCTTTTCGCGCCGGAACTTCTGGATGAGCGTGAAGACGAAGCGGTGGTTCTCCCGCAGCAGGCGTTCCAGTTCCTTGGCCGAGCCCGCCCGCGGCGTCTTGTCGTCGGCGATCCCGCAGCCGACGAACGTGCGGAAGATCTGCTCGTCCAGGTCTTCCCGGTCGGTCATGATCACGAAGGTGAAGTTGCCCTTCACCGTTCGCCTGACCTTCTCAGCGAAGAACGCCATCGAGTAGGATTTGCCGCTCCCCTGCGTGTGCCAGAAGACGCCGAGGCGGCCCAGATCGGGGTGCGCCCGCTCGACCAGCGGCATCTCCAGCCGCCTGCGCCGGTGCTGCTTCGGTGGTGGTGCGCCCACGGTCGCCTCGTCGTCGCGCTCGCCTGCCTCGACTTGGTCCTCCACTCGATCCTGCGGGTCAACGTGATGGACCAGCCGACGTTCCACCGGATACTGCTGCTTCAGTTTCTCCTGGCTGACGACCGACGCCACGGCCTTGTTGACGCCGAGCACCTGGTGGTTGCGGGCGACGATCTTCCGCGTTCCGCCCGACCGGCTGTCGTCGAACAGAATGAAGTGCTCAAGCAGGTCAAGCAGGCGGTCCTTCGCCAGCATGCCGTCCAGCAGCATCTGGGCATCCAGCCGCCCGGCCGCCTTCTCGTCGTTGCGTTTCCACTCGGCGAAATGCTCCCACTTGCTGGTGATGGAGCCGTAGCGGGCACGGTCGCCGTTACTCACGACGAGGAAGGCGTTGTGGTGGAAGGCATGCTGGATGCTGTACTCGCTCAGGTAGTCGGTCAGGTTGTCGTCGAACCCGGCCCGAATGTTCCGGTAGACCGCCTTCAGTTCGATGAACACCACGGGCAGCCCGTTGACGAAGCACACCAGATCGGCCCGGCGGTTGTAGTGGGGCGTTCGCAGCCCTTGGAGTTTCAGTTCGCGGACGGCCAGGAAGCGGTTGTTGGGCACTCCGCCCGTTGAGCCGTTGCGGAAGTCGATCACCTGGACTTTGGCATCACACGCCTCACCATCGGCGTCCTGCCATTCCACCGGGACTCCGTCGCGGATGTAGCCGTAGAACTCCCGATTGTGCTGGACCAGGGACCGCGTGTAGTCGACCAGCGTGAGCTTCTCGATGGCCTGCTCGCGGGCTACCTCCGGCAGGTCGGGGTTGAGGCGAATAATCGCCGCACGGAGTTCGCGGACCAGCACCACCTCCCGCTCGCTGGCGCGGCCGAGCGTGCCGGTAGGCCCGAACGTCTCGGTATTAAAGGCGTAGATGCTGTCCCAGCCGAGGGTGTCGCGGAGGTAGTCGGCGAACGTCGCCTGAACGAGCCGGTCTTCGCTATTGATGTCGGTGATCATGGCAGGGTCTCACCTATCGGTCTTGCTGGAAGGCAGCCAGCGATGCTTGAGTTCTTCGAGATTCAGCAAGTCGGCGATGAATACTGAATGCCAGGTTTCACGAGCATTCCACACCCGGCCCATCTCGTCCGAGCAGATGTGGGAAATCATCGCCTGCGGCGTATCGCACGCCAGCAGGATCTTCAGCGGACGGAATCCCTTGTCGTCGGTCGCCCGCGCGAAAAGTTCGAGCTTCCCCACGTTACTGGCATAGACCAGCGAGCGCGGCCACCAACTCACGCTGCGGCTACGAGCCAGGCAGCAGATTACATCGGCCTGCAATAGGTCGGCGAACCGGAAATCCTTCCGACTGGCCCGGTCATGCAGTAGGTCTCCCATGACGCTCAGGCGGCGCGAATTTCCGCAAACCGCGCAGTTGCCTTCGAGCGACTCGGCGTAGTTCGCGAACTCCGAATATGAGTGGGATTCGCGTCGTTCGCCATCGAGCGTTTCTGGCGCGAAATAGCAATGGTCGAAAAGCGACCGTGCCCCATCGTATCGCTGCGCCTGGACGAACGCCGCTATCGTGTAGACGAACATCTCATACAGCAGGAACTTATAGTTGTCCTGCGAGCACTTGAAGAACGATCCCGTTTCCTTCGGGCGACACTGATATGCGAGCATTCGCTCAAGGAATCGTTGCAGGGCGTCGACGAACCACCCCTCGCGGACGTGCATCACACCGCATCGCACCGCGTCGACGTAGACGTCGCGGTAGCCTCGGCCCTTCTCGATATTCTCGAACAGCGTCGCGCACCAGGTATCCTTCTGGTCGTGCGAGTAGGTGAGGCGGAGGTCTTCCAGGTTCGTGAGGAACTCCTCGGCGAAGTCATCGAAGGCCGCGGACGGATTACCTCTACCTGTCGTGACGATGTCGCGGAACCGCTGTCCTTTCTGCGCAGCCGGAATCACGACGGCATTGTCGTCGAACAGGTGTGCTGGCGGTTTACCAAGGACTGGTTTGCGCCGTACAGGCCGGTCGTAGATGTTACGCAGCAGGAGGTCATACGCCTCGGCGTCATCGCTATGGTTCGAGAAATCGATGTACTTCCTGCCCTTCAGAAAGACCGGCAGACAGGGCTTGCCCGCGGCATCCCGTTCGCGCACGACCGGAATGAACTTCTCCTGATCTACTTTCTGGTAGACCTCCTGGGAGATAATCTGGCTCTCGGTGCCGACGCCACCTTTTCGGGCATCAGCCTTCTCGGCATACTTCGCGTCTGAGATAACAATCACGCGCTTTATCGCAGGATCGGTAACCATCTGCTCCATGAAGGAGTTGAGGTCGTGACCCTCTTTCAGCGACCACTGGTCGAGCACGACTTCGACGCCGTCACTCATAAGACGCTCGCCCAGTTCGGCCACCCAGGCGACGTGTTCTTCCGACGTCCATGAATATGAAATGAACACCCTTACCGTCGTTGGAGTGGTAGTGGCCATTCGTATTTAACCTTTGTGACTAGACTTGCAGTTCGCCGCTCATCAGTCGCGGCAACAGGAGGTCGCGGGCCTTGCGAAGCGAGTCATTCTCGCGGCGGAGCACGCTAAGTTGCCGGAACAGTGGGACTAGGAATCCGTCAAATTCCCGCAGGAGATTTGTCGATGGCCAAAGTACATTCAACCTGTGGAGTACGTTGCGGTTGAGCCCAGGAACAGCAGCATTATTGCTGGTTGCGCCCTTTAGCACGTGCTTGAGGAAGTAGAACAGAACGCGGGGGCTGTTGCCCTTCAGATCCACAGCGTACAACGCCGTGTTGTGCGGCCAGAAGTCCTCCTCGACGTAGTACACCTCTCCCAGCGTGCCGTATCGCCCCGTCACGAGTCCTGGCCCATCGGCCCGCTTCTCGTTGTGATAGCCAGTGATCCCCGATGAGGAAACTATCGGTACGATCCCGTCAACGCGCATCGACGCAGGCAGGTCGTGGCCTCTCTTCAGGGTCAAGCACTCGTCGAGCGTTCGCCTTTCCCACGTGTCTGGCACACCGTCGACGACACGGACATGCTCATGGCCGGGGAATCGCAGACGGACGAACCACTCCTCGTATAGCTGCCGGGCCGCCTCTTCCAGCAACGCCATCCGCCGGCGGTTGGTCTCGATCAGTTCGTCGTAAGCGGAAAGAACGTCGGCAATACGGTGTTGAACGGGCAGTGGCGGCACGTCGAATTTCACCAAAGCCAGCTTCTCTCTCGGCAGATGCTTGATGGTGGCTCCGGTGAACAATGGGCTAAATCGCCCCGCCATGCCCATCCAGAGGAATGTATGGAATAGAAAGCGATTGTCGAGGCAGTCATGCGGCCGAATACGGTGAATAGCTTTCTGAATCATCATTCCCGGCAGTTGCTCGTTCCATATTGCGCAGCGGCCTGGCTCGCCACCCTCGCACATGACGATGTCGCCGAGCTTCAAACCGAATCGCTCGATCTCGCGCGGCTCGAATCGCATCTGACGAAGGGCCGAAAGATCGAACGATCCCCACCGCACGTTGACATTCGCGAGGTACGGCAGCAGATCTCCCTTATTCTTCTTCTCGTCGAGCATCTTGCCCAAGCAGAAATCAGCAACTTCGTCGAGTCGTCTGGTTCTCCACCTGCTCATATCCCCAACTCCTCGAAGTTCTTCTGAATCTTCGCGGCCAAGGTAGCGG
This sequence comes from uncultured Planctomycetaceae bacterium, assembly GCA_964615095.1. Lineage (GTDB taxonomy): Bacteria > Planctomycetota > Planctomycetia > Pirellulales > Thermoguttaceae > JANXQG01. Next base: position 17,111 of record CAZTPX010000077.1, read on the forward strand.
CCTCCTGGTTCAGGTCGCCTAATTCCGTGTGGATGTCGCGCATGGCCTGCTCAAAGTCGAAGTCCTCATCAACCTCGGCCGGCGCGACGCCTACGTAGCGGCCGGGCGTGAGGCTCCAGTCGGCGGCCTCGATTTCCGCCCGGTTCACGAGCTTCACCAACCCCGGCACGTCGGCGAATTTGCCTTCGGGGAAGCGGTCGAGCAGCCAGACCGCCTGACGATGGAAGTAGGCCGGTCGCCGCAGGTGCTCGACCGCGACGCCTCGCTGCTCTTCGAGATGCTTCAGCAGCCTCGCCACACAGCGACGGTCGTATGGCACCGACTCCCTGGCCTCGTCGGACAGCCCCAACAGGAACTCGCCGATCTGGTCGTGGGCGCGGGCCGCGAGCTTCGCCACGAGGTCGATCTGCTTCACCAGCCCCTTGACGCCCTCGGCCAGCGGCGCGAAGGCTTCTCGCGCCGAGTGCTGGCTGCGGATTGTCGCCGGCGGTTTCGCTTCGATCCCCTTGGCGAACTTCGCCAGACCGGCCAGCAGTGCCTTCCGGTCCTTCTCATACGGTGTCATGGCCGAGCACAATTCGCTCACGGCGTCGATGGCAGCCACATGAGCATCGTCGCCGTTCCGCTTTGCGGCAACTTCCGCAAATGCATTCAGGGCTTCGCGCACCGTGGCGAGCGTCGCCTCGAACGTATCGATGGCTGGCCCGACCGCCGCGCTCTCGGCAGCCACGGTCCGCAGGTATCGCTCCACCAGGGCCAGGAAGCGGTCGTTCTGCCCGCGGTAGAGCCAGACGATGGCCGACAGGTTGGCCATCTGCTCCGGCGAGAAGTCGTTGATGGTGCGGTTGATCTTGCGGAATACGTTGCGGGCATCGAGCATCAAGACGTTGTCCCGCCGTTCCTTCGGCTTGCCGCGGTCGAAGAACCATAGCTCGCATGGCACCGTGCGGGTGTAGAAGAAGTTCGAGCGGATGGCGATCATCACGTCCACGTCGCCCGTCTGGACGATCTTCTGCCGGACGTCGCGCTCGCCGTGGCCGGCACTGGACGCCTGCGACGACATGACGAACCCGGCCCGGCCCTTCTCGCCCAGGTAACTCCAGAAGTAGGAGATCCACACATAGTTGCCGTTGGACACCTTTTTCTGCTTGTTGACGCCCGGCAGCCCGAACGGAAGCCGCCGCTTGTCCTTCTCCGTCCGGACGGCGTCGATCAGGTCGACGTTGAACGGCGGGTTGGCCATGACGAAGTCGCACTTGCCCACCAGTTCGTGTTCGTCCTGATAGTAGGTGATGGCCTCGGCGATCTTGCCCTCCAGACCATGCACCGCGAGGTTCATCTTGGCGATGCGGATGGTGTCGCGGTTCTTCTCCTGGCCGTAGAAGACGACCTTCTTGGCCGTGTCGCCGCCCTCGTGCTCGATGAAGTGGCTCGTCTGCACGAACATGCCACCGGAACCCTCCGCCGGGTCGAACACGATGCCGTGGTTCGGCTCGATCACGTTGACGATGGTCTGGACCAACGACGACGGAGTGAAGAACTCGCCGTTGTCGTGCGCCTTCTGGATCGAGAACTTGGCCAGAAAGTATTCGTAGATGCGGCCGAAGACGTCGCCGGTGGCCTGCTTGATCTGCTCGCTGTTGAACTTCCGCATCAGGTCCTCCAGCACCTTCGGCTCGAAGATGCCGTAGTCCTTGGGCAGGATGTTCTTCAGCGGCTCGAACTCCGCCTCGATGGCCTTCATCGCCTCGCTGACCAGCTTCGGCAGTCCCTTGGGTTCGCTCGACGCCTTATCCATGATGACGTCATACCGGGCCTCCTCCGGCAGCCAGAGCGACCGCCGCTTCACGTAGTCGGCCGACAGCACCTTGCGCTTGGGCATCCGGCCGGCCGCCTGATCGGCGGCGATCTGCGCCGAAGCAGCCTCGAAGCGGTTGGCCGCATGGCGCAGGAAGATGATACCCAGCACCGGCATGAAGTAATCGCTGGAGGTCAACTTCGAGTTGGCCCGCAGGTTGTCGGCAGCCTCCCACAGGTCGGCCTCAAATTTTTCGATGTCCTTGAAGGAGCCTTCGTTCACGGCGTCTTGCCTTCCCTGGTTGCGAATTCGATATGCGGGGCCGATGAAATCGCCAGTGGCACCCGCACATTCTGCCCTAGCATCCGTGGTCCTGACCGAGCTAATATCCCCAATATATCATCCCCACTTGCGGCGTGCCAGACAGGGAAGAATGCCTGAATCGGCCGCCAGGAGCAGCCCCGGCAGTGCTTGGAAGCCAGGGCCGACCCCGGCCGCGGTACTGGTGGCCGCAAATCATGTAAACCGGCCTGCTGGGTTTTTATTCCCGGCCGGCCGAGGTTTCTTCGCCCTGCCCGCCACAGTCGCACAAGGCGGAAAACGGGCCGAGGTCGACGGCGACGGGGCCACCGTGGGGCCGCCGTCGCGGCCAAGCGGGGCGAGTGGGGGCCTTGGCCCCGGGGCCGGTCTGCGTGTCAGTCTCGTGTTCCCCAGGAAGACGATGATCTGGCCACGCTACCGTTCGCCGCGCCACCAGCGCCGCAAATTGTCAGGGACGATTTTCGGCAGTATTGCACGGCAACAGGCGGCTATGAGCAAAAACGTCCGCCACAAGAAGCAGAACGAAATCCAAGTCCGCACCCACTTTCGGCTGTATTTCTTTCGTCTGCGGATCGCCCTCGCTGCCCTGCGGCAATCGGCCAGCAAATCCTTGTGGGCGGGTTCATAGATGTTATCCCGGATGTTTTTCGGCCACGGGAGTACCAGGAGTTCCCACACGAACGGCCAGTCGATACGCTGCCCCCAGGTTGTCGCCGACATGCAGGTGATCGTCGCCCCCATCAAGATGGCTGAGACCAAAATAATAAATGCCGCGGGCATGTTCTTGACTCCTAATGCGACGCCGATGATTTCAGGTTTCCCCATTCGCCGCGGAACTCAGGTGGGGGTCTCTTCTTCTTGCTGATGTGCTCGACGCTGGTGGCCCCGCCCTCGTCGGCCCAGCGCGGTAGGGGACGGCGGAAGAAACTGGCAAAGATCATGTACGTGATTTCGTGCGGCAGCACCGAATCCAGCACGCGCTCAGCCGAGCCCTGGATCGTCATTCGCCAGCCGAACACTTCGCCGTTGTCGAAGACGAAGGTCGTGGCCCCGCCCGCGCCCAGGTTCGGCGCAACTTGCACCGTCATCATGCAGGGCTGTGCCCAGTCGGGCATCGCCTGCCCGAGCCACTCGATGGCCAGGTCGTGGCGGAATTGTTCGGCCGTTGCGGCAATGCAGGCGGCCATTTGGGGATCGGCGGTCTCGACCATGAAATTGGCGCTGCGGTGACTAGCGCCCATCGAGACCAGCAACAAGGCCGCCAGTAGGGCGGGCCGACTCAGTAGAGCTTCCATGCTTCAGCAATCTCCGCAGATGATAGGTTTGACTAAGGCTGTCATTGCTCTTCCCTGAGTTGGTGACGGCATCGTGTATCGGACGTGAGCCATTTAATGCGATGGAGTAAAGCAACACAAGCTCAAATCTTTGGAAATCTTTCTCGCCTTTGCGCCGGTGCGATAACTCAACCGCATTTCGGGGCGAATTTCATCGAAGAACGCTTCTTTTCGTCCAAATGGCATTTCACTTTTGCCCAAGGGCATGAAATTCGACACGTCGCAGACGCCGTAGTTGTCGGGAATTGTCCATGTCTTTCGACGCGGTTCTTGTCACCCATTCCTGCCACGTGACCTGTAGGTCGGCGACGCTGCGCATACCGTAATAGTCGCTGGTGGCCAAGTCCCATCCGCGTTTTTGGCCCTTAGCGGCTAATTCGACGACCCGCTTCTCTCCGCCGCGTTCGGCTAGGAACTCGGTGAGCAAAGCCGTGACCGCATACCTTGCTGAATCGCTGCCGGCATGGGCGTCGGAGGGCATTGCCAGCCAAGCCGATGACGCGAAGCGAAAGGACGACCGGCGGCAGATCCTCGCCGCCTGGTCGAGAGAGGCTCGTTGGCCCAGCCTGTAGGTGTCGATCACGGCGTGGACCACCTCGTGGTGGAGCGTCGTGCCCACCGCCCGCGTGGCGGACGTCGTCAGCCAGACCTTGTGGAACGTGCGTTCCGGCGAATCGATCGGCTAGGTCAGCCCCTCGTCCTCAGCAACGAGATATCGACAGTGATCATCTCCTGGTTCACGATGATCGTCGACGGCAAGGAGGCCGGCCGTGTTGTCGGGCCGATGAGCATCTACCGCCTGCGACAGCTTTCCAGCTTCGGCCGCGCAGCATTTAGTCCGAGGCCCCCCCCGCGGCGGACATGGTTGCCGGGCCGAGAACGGCCGTCGTGCCTCGTTCGCCTGTGCGCACCTGTGGGCCAAAAACGGCCTTGTTGCCGCCGGTTGGCCTTGTACTCCAACAGCCCCCAGTTTTCGCAACACGCGGCTCTGGCGCGGCGTGTGCGGGCCTTGCCGGACCCGGCGACGCTCGGAAGCCAGGGTCGGCCAAGCCCGGCTGCCACGTACGGCGGCAAACTGAACCGCACGTCGCTGAAGCACTGCGTCACGATCATGCAGCGGCTGCTCCCGGCACTGCTTTCGGTCTGGATCGACCACGGGGCCGACGAGGACTGGGGGCCGATGTGCTATCCGCCGCTGACGCCGACGCGGGGGCCGGTGCCCGAAAGCGCACGGCCACGAACTCCGCGGTAGACCAAGGCCCCAGGCCCCAACCTACACCCGCTTGCCACCTGATCCCTAGCGGACCGCAGGCGGTCATTCAGGTCGGGCCGTGCCCCAGATCGGCCATAGGCCGCGCTTCGGCGATGAGCGGAGATGCTGTTGCGGGGAATGTCGGCGCGGTATAACTACGCCTTTGGCCCTAATCCCGGAGGTGAAAAATGGACTGGCGAGAAGATTTTGATGAGTCGCTCCTCGACAAAGAGGCATTGGAATTCCTTGTGCAGCACCACCTCGAAGGCGCGGCTGCGGGAATCACGCGACAGGTGATCGACCAAGGATTGAGCAGCCTTTCCGAAAAGCAGTTATACGTTTTCAAGACCGAGGTTGTAGACGAATGGCTGATCCGCAAGTGCAAGCGTTGCCAGTCCGACGTGCCGGGGCATGACCTGATCGGCGTGTGGGAAAACGACGGCTACTGCTCGTACTGCGCGGACAAGATGGCGAAGGACGACTGAGCGGGACCACATCATCTTCCGCCTGGGCACGTCGGGCCTGCCGCCTTGGCCACGTCGCGGTGGCCTTACCTCGCCAATGCCCATCGCACGACGCTGCCGGTCGACGACCTGGGCGATGAACTTGAGGATGAAAACTTAGAGGATACCGACGATGCCGGCAAGTAACAATATCACCTTTCGTCCGCGCGAATTCAAAGGTAGTCGATTGCGCTGCCTATTGCTGACGCACCGCCAGAAAGATGACGTGGCGACATTTTTTACTTCGCTCGTCATGCCCGCAGCCCTGGTGACTAGCAGCGACCAATGGGCACCGCGAGGGTTCTTGCATCCGGACGAAACAAAGCTTGGAGAATCGACAGGCTTTCTGTCCAATGAGAACTGCGATTCGCTTACACGCTGGTGGCTTGCCAAGCCTGGTCGGGCCAACACACCCAATTGGGACTTGGTCAGCACCGCCCGCATTAGAGAGCAGCGGGGCCTGGTCCTCGTTGAGGCTAAGGCCCACGTGAGCGAGCTTGCCGACGACCGTTGCGGTGCGACCAACCGGGAGAACTTCCGCCAGATCGAGCACGCACTGGCCGAGGCGACGACTGCCTGGAACGAACGGATTCCGGGCTTCTCATTGTCCGCGAACTCACACTACCAGATGAGTAACCGGTTCGCTTTTGCCTGGAAGCTTGCGAAGATGCGTGTTCCGGTCGTCCTCGCGTATCTGGGCTTTCTCAACGCCGAAGAGATGACCAGCCGCGAACTACTCCGCGATCACGACCATTGGCGCAAGTCCGTGGTGGAGCGATCTCGTGGCGTGATTCCCGATACCGCTTGGGACCACACCTTCGACATCGACGGAACGCCACTGACGGTACTTATCTGTTCCGCCGACGTTCGCATCCAGGCGATTACCGGCCGATAACTCCAACGGAAGCCGTAGGCCAGCAGACGACAGCTAGGCCGATGGCCCGCATGATGCCGGTGCCGTTGCGGGCCTTCTGCCTCGGCTGTAGAGCGCAATTGTAGGTCGGATCACGCCGCGCGGTCAGCTTGATCTGGCGATCAGGACCGGCGGGTCAAGAGAAACGCTCGCTGCTGGCCGTGGCACTGGGAATTGCCTCACCTGGACGAGAGAAGCAAGGTAGCGCTCGGCATTCAGCGATTCCCCGCTTGCGAGACTTGCCTCAAGCACCTGAATCCACTTCTCGACACCGCGCCGCACGTCATCTGTCAGGCAACCAACGTCGAGGATCAAGGTCGAGCCCTCGACACGCAGATGGTCGATCTCGCCGGTCGGTGCTGGCTGGCCAAAGGAGAAACCTTCGTACCGGCACCCGGCCCGATCAATGCAGGCACGCCCCTGGTGTAGTACCTTGCATCGCATCCAATATCGCTCTCGTCCAGAGAGCAACGGATTCATGAGATACCGGTCACACCACGAAATATAGGCTGCGCCAGTTGCTTCGCCGCTGTCGGACTGTAGAGCGGCGCAGATGTCGGGCAGGCAAACCGTGACGTGCAGCAACGACCAGTAGGCGCGGGAATGCCTACAGCGGTCCATATCATCCCAATAGATTGCAAAAGCCGCACCCAAGCGGCCCGGCGTCAACATCGTTTAGAGGCTCCCTTTACCGTTCGTGTCCTGCCATTCTCGCATAAGCCGCCGTCATCCGCCAGCCACAGTCCTCGTCACCGCCGAAGAAGGCGGAGCCCGGCAGCCGGACCTCCCGGCGGCTTGTTTCCACCCTTTGCCAACAGGCCGCGCACACGCGGCAACGTCGCGTTCCGCTGCCCAGGCCGACTAGGTCGCCAAGGCAGGCCGCTGTCCGGCCAACAGGCTGCAACGTGGGGGCTTGTGGGCGGCAACGTGGCCGCAAGACGGGCGATATCCGGCCACGGCGCTGGTTGCGGCAAATTATGTAAACCCGCCTGCCGGGTTTCCTAATTCTCGGCCAGCGGAGTCCATGCCCGCCTTCCGGCCCGGCCGGGTGGCTTTGTTGTAAGGTCCGCCCCAGTCGTGCTGTCATTTTGGCAGTGCGCCGAGGTGGGGCCACTGACGATAGAGAACTCATTCCGTTTCCATCGTTCCGAAGACATTGCAGCACAATGACTTGCGCCGTCGACTGGCGCTCGGCTGAACGAACGGCACGGCAGTTGCCGTTATTCACCCACTAATCGTGGTGTGTACATTCTGACAGCCGTGGCCCGGCACCCCGGCCAGAAACTCACCAAATTCTCACGGTGGCGTAGCGTGATATGGTTGTTCGCGCGAGAGTATTCATGTGGAAGGAGCCCGGTGACACGTCACTTCTTTGAAGAACTCGTGAATAAGGTCAACGTGGATGACGACAGAGCAATTGCCCACTGAGGGCGAATTACAGGCGCTCTTGGAGAGCGACCCGGTGTGCTTCATCGAGGCTATCGATTCGTACTACCGCAAGATCCTGGGCCGGTATATCAACCGGCGAAGCTACGGGGTCCTGGACCCCGAGGAGTTGGCGGATGCGTACCAGGAGACGATGGCAGGTGTCTGGGCGAAGGTGCAGGCCCCCGAGTTTAATCCCTGCGAGCCGCTGCGCATGGTGTACGCTATCGCGCGGAACGTGGCGGTGACGTTCCGGCGGAGAAAACTTGGTCGGTTGGTGGCCACAGATCAGGAGGCCGCGGCCCAAGCGGTGGCAGACGACATAGCGGGAACAAACCTGGGACTGGAGTGGCGGCTCTTGACCCCATCGGAACGACGAGAGTTCCAGGAGGCGGTCGTGGAGATCATCTCGCGGCTGCCACCACGTCAGCAGATGGCGGCCGTGGCGTTCATCGAGACGTTCGCGGAATTGAGGGCGAAGAAGATGGCCGCCCCGCTGGCCGTGGCGATGAGCAAACTCAGCGGAAGGAAGGAGTCCGCGGCAGGTGCCATGAGCGCCTGGCGATTTGCCCGCGAGAAACTCCGGGAAGAACTGGCCCGTAGGGGCTTTGGCTTTTTGAGAAGGGACGAGCGATGAGCGCGGAAGCGGAAGGAGATCGCGAGCAGCACGCACTGGAGGCGTTGATCGCATCGGCTCTGTGCCGGGACGATCAGGACGAAGACATGGATCCGGCTTGCCTGCCGCCGATGGACGAGGAGAAGGAACGTGCGTTGGAGAACGTCGGGCAGAACTTCATCCAGCGCCTCGTGAACGGTGATTGGCGTGGCAGGGAGGAACCCCCGGAGCCGGTCTTCGGCGCGGAGAGCGAACTGGCTATGGCCGGGGAGTCCGCGTGCTTCGGCCTCGATCGTGCGGAGGAAGTTGATGAGGAGGCCCAAGCGGAACTCGACGAGCAACGACGGCGGATTCGCGAGGGAAAGCGTGAACACAGAGATGACGATGGAGAAGAGACCGGAACGTGAACTGGAGCAGGCGGCTGCCGAGGTGATGCAAGCACTCGGCTTGTGGCGGGTGCCCGCCGATCCGTTCGCGGTCGTGCGTCAGGAAGGCATCGAGCTTGCGCCGGGAAACTACGGATCGCGTTTCGACGCTCGCATCGAGTACCTTCGGGACGTCGATACGTTCGTTTTGTACTACCGGCAGGCAGAACCGGGGAGAACGGACGGCCGCGTGAGGTTCTCCATCGCGCATGAACTCGGACATTACTACCTCCACCGCGACTACCTTCTGGCCGGGCAGCGACACAATTCGCAGAGCGATTTTCGCTCGCGAAATCCTATGGAGCAAGAAGCGGACGAGTTTGCAGCCGGTCTCCTGATGCCCCGGAAATTGTTCGTCGACCGCGTGCGTCTGTTCCGCGGCCGCGTGTGCGTGCTGAAGGATCTGTGCCACTTGGCGGAGAACGTGTTCAGCACGTCCGTGACAAGCACCGTGCGTCGGTACTGTCAGTGTGGCATCGAGCCGGCGAGCATGGTCGTGTCGATGAATGGCCGCGTGAAGTGGGCGCTGGCATCCGAGGACATGCGGCGACTCGGCTTCGGCTACATCGAGGGGGGAAAGGCGATTCCACGCACTAGCGAGACAGCGAAACTCTGGTCGCAGTGGCGCGACGGGAGCCCGGAGCAACAGGAGCCGGTCGAGGGGAGTGTCACAGCCTCGGTGTGGTTCGACCGCGGCTACGGTCGGCGACTGTGGGAGGAGGCGATGGTGCTCGGCGGCACGGGCTATGTGCTGACTTATCTGACGATGGAGAATCCACCGGATTAAATTTTTTTCCGGTCGGGTAGCACGATTGCTCCGGTGGCGCGAGATTCAGAGTAGAAGGGGACGGCGCGACAGTCACATGGCGTGACCGCTCGCGCTTCCCCGCAGTTTGTACGCGGGCTTGCCCCAGGAATAGAGATTGGAGGTTATTACTATGCACGAACGAATTGAGTACACGGTGGACGGGAAGGTCCAGTTCACCGACGTGACGGAGATGTCGGCCACGGAAATCTTGGAGAAGGCGGGCGGGAATCCCGACCTTTCCTACCTCGTCGAGATCGAGGGCGACCGGCGAGAGTCGTTCCACGACCGGCCACGCCAGGTCGTGAAGATGCGCAACGGCATGGTGTTCGAAATCGAGCACCACACCTTCCACATCAAGGTGGACGGCGAAGTGGAGCCCTCGCGGGAAGGCACGCTTACGCCGCGGCAGATTATGGACCGCGTCGGCGTTGCCCCGGAGCGTCACTACCTGAAGGCGCTGAAGATGAACGGCCATCCGGAGGTATCGTACCGCGACCGCCCCGACGAGCCGATTAATCTGCGGCAGAACGAGGAGTTTGCCACGGTGGCGATGACCCCCACGCCCGTTTCCTGAAGGAGCACCATCATGTCAGGACAGAATTTCATCGACGAATTGAAGGCCCTCGGTCACGACGTACAGGTGCGCGACAACCTCGTGAGCTTCCCATACGTCATTCCCCTCGGCCGCTTCCAAGGCCAGTCCATCACCCTCGGTTTCGACGTGCCGGCGGATTATCCGCTGACGTGCCCAGGCGGCCCCCACATGACGCCGCGTCTCCTGCCGATGAACAGCGCGGGAGAACACCCAAGCGGCAAGATCCTCGACAGCGGCCCGTTCGGTGCGGGCTGGCAGTATTGGAGCCGCCCATTCGAAATCTGGGGCAAAACGCAGAAGAACGCCAAGGAGTACATGGCGCACATCCGCCATCTGTTTGACCAATGAGGTATTCGGTTGCACTTACGACGGATGTTCAGGGGCAGGCAACCCGACATCTCGTTCGGCGGGACGGTCAGGAGGACCTGTGCTTCGGCCTGTGGTATCCGAGCCGGGGCCGGTCGAGGTTCACGGCGCTGTTGTCCGAACTCATCCCGCCGATGCCGGCCGAACGTGCGGTTCACGGCAACGCGTCGTTCACGCCGGAGTATTTCGACCGTTCGATGAGTTTGGCGCGAGAACGCGGGGCGGGCCTCGCCTTCCTGCACAGCCATCTCGGCCCAGGCTGGCAGGGGATGAGCAATGATGACGTCGTGGCCGAGGAGAGTCACGCGGCATCGGCGAACGGTGCCACGGGACTTCCGCTACTCGGAATGACGATTGGAACCGATGGAGCCTGGAGCGCCCGCCTGTGGGAGCGAATTGGGCGGCGGCAGTACGACCGGCGCTGGTGTGAATCGGTGCGTCTCTGCGGGGACTACCATGCCGTGACCTTCCACAACGAACTCATGCCCGTGCCGCAGATCGGCCGCGAACTCGAACGCACCGTCTCAGCATGGGGCCAGAAGAAGCAGGCGGACATCGGCAGATTGAAGGTCGGCGTAATCGGCACCGGAAGCGTCGGCTGCATCGTGGCCGAGGCCCTTGCCCGGATGGGGTTCGGCTCAATTCTGCTGGTCGATTTCGACGAGGTCGAGCAGGTGAATCTGGACCGGCTGCTCCATGCGACGCGATGGGATGTCGGCGAAGCGAAGGTCAACGTCCTCGCCCGCGGGCTGCGCCGGAGTGCGACCGCCGCAAAGTTCTCCGTCGAGACGATGGAGTACAGCATATCGGAGGAGGAGGCGTTCCGCGCGGCCCTCGACTGCGACGTTCTCTTCGGGTGCGTCGACCGACCTCTGGGCCGCCACGTCCTGAATTTCATCGCATACGCCCACCTGATCCCGGTCGTGGACGGCGGGATCGCCATCAGGACGAAGCCAAACGGGCTCGTGCGGCATTGTGATATGCGGGCGCACGTCGCCTCACCCGCACGGCGTTGCCTGGAGTGCCTCGGTCAGTACAGCACTGGGCTCGTGGCGGCGGAACGCGACGGGTTGCTCGACGACCCGAAGTACATTGAAGGTCTGCCTGCGGACGCCGACATTCGGCATCGAGAGAACGTCTTCGGCTTTAGCGCAATGGCGGCGTCGCTCGAATTGATGCAGATGCTGGCGATGGTCGTCGTGCCGTGCGGCATCGGGAACCACGGTGCCCAGATCTACCATTTCAAGACCGGAGATCTCGACCGCGAGCATGCGTCGTCCTGCGACGCAACGTGCTTCTTCCCACGCTATGTAGCTCGCGGCGACTCGGCCGACGTGACGCTCACAAACCCACATGCGGCGGCCACGCAGGCGAGGGCTTCACGCCGCGGTTGGCGGGCGAGACTGCGGTCGTTCGGTCGGATGATCCGTCGTGCAACGATATGGGGATAGCCGGGTCGGCGGCCAGCATGATGCCGGTGCCGTTGCGGGGCTTCGGCCCCGGCAGTAGGCTGGTGGCTGGGCTACGGAGGTGAAAGGATATGGCTACGTCTTCCGGCAAACCGCGAGGCCGCCCGCCCAGGCCGTTACAAGGCCGAGGTGAGGTGAGGTCAGATTCAATTTATCCAATTACGGTGCTGCTTAGGCGACTGGGGATTGCCAGGAACTCGCTGACCAGTATGCGGCGGCGCGGGCTGAAGGTTCATTTCATAGGCCGGCGGTGTGCGGTGATCGATGGGGCCGAACTCCTCGCCTTCCTGCGGGCCGAATGGGCGAGGGAGGACCAGGGCGATGCGTGAATATTCAAGGAGGGCAGGCGGCCATGCCTGGGTGCCGACCGATCACCTGATCCCTGGAGGCCCGCGCGCGGTATAATCAGCCCTTTGGTCTTAGAGAGGATCTCACCTATGCCAGTGCCCTCACGCCCCGAATTCGTTGTGTTTTACGCTTGGCAGAGCGACCGCCCCGGAAATCGGAATCGCTATCTGATCCAGGAGGCAGCGGCGGAGCAATCGTAATTCGGAATACATTGGGTAGAAAAAATGGCAAACGCTCCACTTCAATTCAGCCCTCTCTATGGATTCGTGCGCAGCCGACAGCTTGAAGGGACATATCCCGGCGACCGCTCGACAGGCGTCTATGGCTCCACGACCTTTCGCGTAAAGCGCGGTTGGGGAAACATTTTGGAGAGCGAGTGGCCATATGCAGAAAGTATCGCCACTTGGCCTCCGATAGAACCGCCTGGGCTGGATGTGAAGGCGAAACAATACCGAATCCTCCGTTATCAACGGATCACTAACGTCCATGAGTGCAAACTTGCCCTTTTCAATCAGGGTCCCGTTGCCGCAGCCTTTGAGGTTACAGACCAGTGGTTTCATGCCCAAAGTGGTATCATCGAGTTGCCTGCCGCAGGCGACCAAATAATCGGATCACACGCGATCAGTATCGAAGGTTATGACGACTCGACACGCAGATTTAAATTTGCTAATTCCTGGGGGCCGACTTGGGGAGACAAGGGATACGGGTCCTTGCCTTATGAGTTCTTCGACAAGTGGTTTGTTGAAGCCTTTATCGTGGATGGCGTTGGAGAATCCCTTCCTAACCAGCCGAAGAACGGCATTTGGGGGGTTGCCTGGGCAAAACATGATTTTTCCGGACGAGTCTTCTTCGTTCGTGAATTCTACGATGCCGATTCCGACGAAAGGATCGGATGGGCTTTTGCTCTCCAGGAAGACGATCACTTGGGGGTTGAGGAACTCTACGTTAGGCCGCAATTTCGCAGACGCGGTTATGGGTTGCAGCTTTTACAATCCTTGGGAGAATTGTCAGGCGAAACAGGATTGCCACTTCGATTTCTAATTCCGTTCGCGGATTCTAAGCCGAATAGTCTTTCCATCGTTGAAAGATTCCTTTCCAATGAGGGATATCACCTTTCCCTAAGCAGCGTGCGATGGTGTTCAGTTGTGGCCAGTACGGGCATCAAGACTTCCACGGGCGCAGTTTTGCCAAAGCTACCGTCGCCACCACGCCTGATTTCGCCAAGCTCAAGAGCCGATGGAAAGCCGTGAAACTAGGCGCATGCTTGGCCCGATTTGGCCTGACACGGGGATGGTTGGTCCGGACGGGAGGCAAGGCTGCTGGCCAGCGGTTGGCGATCTTCCCGTAGGGCTGGCACAGGTCGTAGAGGCAGGTCAGGCCGGTCAGGCCCAGGTGCCTCGGCATGAACCGCGGCCTGAGCTATTTCGTGGCGACCCGACCCCTGGCGGCCCGCAGGCTGTCATTCAGATCGGGCTTAGCTCTCGACCGGCCGCCACAACGCATCGCTGATTGACATGAGGTAGTGAATTTCCGATAATAATCTGCAAACTGTAATTCTCGACGGACGGCGTATCGAACGAAGTGCCAGTACCAAGTCACTTGGCCGCATACAGGTGATTGGAGTGCGGAGGGGTAGAAGATGGCCAAAGCATGGGAGGAAAGGTGGATACTTGGAGATCGCCTTGGCAAAGGTGGCCAGGGAGTAGCGCACATTGCGACATTCCGCCAAGACCCGGCTATCAAGGGGGCGCTAAAGTACCTGAAGAACAATCGTGATCCCCAGGCACGCGGTCGGATGGCGCGTGAAGTGGTGAGCCTGCAAACTCTGGCGAAAGCCGGCGGCGCGGTCCCGAACGTCCTAGATCATAATACGGGCCAGTTCGGCGATCCAAACGTTGAGCTTTTCGTGGTCATGGACCTAATTCCAGGTGTCACGCTTACCGAATACGTCAATTCGAGGCGTGGGCTACGGATTGAAGAGGCGGCGCAGTTTACCCTGTCCCTTTGCAAGACGATCCAACTGGCCCACAAGGCTCCGATCTTGCACCGTGATTTGAAGCCCGACAACATTATCGTCCGTGACCCCAGCAAGCATGATCTGGTTGTCGTGGACTACGGACTGTCGTTTAACTCATCCGACGAGGCACTGACGGAAACCGAAGAGACATTCCGAAACCGGTTTCTCGACCTTCCTGAGACTAATACCCCAGGCGGGGATCGTCGTGATCCCCGCAGCGATCTGACCGCAGTGTGTGCCATTCTCTACTACTGCCTTTCGGGAAACGTGCCGGGGCAGCTTCAGGACGGGACTGGGGCACTTCCGCACATGCGAAAGGGGTTTTCACTTCGTGAGAAGCTTAGCGACAAGCGCGTTCCCGCGTTGGAAGAGTTCCTGAACCGGGGCTTCGCGCCAATACTCGGGAACCGCTTTCAGACCGTCGAAGAAATACAAGGACGGCTGTGCGAATTCTTGGCGAAGGATGACGGGTACGACTCATCCGACCCGGTCCAAGTCGCGGCGGTCTTGTCGGCGCAACTTCGTGCCAACGACCGTGCAACGCAACTCGCTGAATTTCGTGATCAGACAGGCAAGCTCTTTCAGCATCTTCAGCAGTTAGCTACCAAGTATGGCAATCAGTTGAGTCGTTTCAAGTTGGGCTGGGGCGGCATGGGTTTTGGCGGCATGCACATTGGAAATAACGCATTACCACATGGTCTTGATCTCGTGCAGCAGTCGCCAACAACTCTCGTATTGCAGGCGGACAATCATCCGCTCCAGCGGTATCGTCAGTATTCGGTGGCATCGCGAGGCGAGCAGTGCGTTGTACTGGCGGCTGATTGGAAATTGAACACTAGTCAACAACAGCGCGCCGCTCCTCCTGCACTTTCCTGGCAGGAAATTGCCTGGTACGAAGGCAACCCCGAAACTGTCTTCGATCTCGTATCCGTAAATCTCCGAGATTGGGTTACCGCACAACTCAAGGACATTGTGCAAGAAATTCTCGGCAAGTAGTCCGACGCCGCCGGTTGGGGGAGGATTTTCACGGAACAAGAAGCCATCGCGGCAGAGGAGCTTGATCATTTCGCCTGCGGCCTCTGCTGCTCAGATTCCGAATTAGAATGCAGACAATTGTCAGGAATGCACCTCGCCAGAAAGGCAATGATATGCAAATGGAGTTCTTGCCGTTCCCTCGCGGACGAAGCGCCAAGGGGACGCCGGACGGCGGCGTGATTGGATCGCCGTCTTTCTTCAACGAGAGAGGCAAGCCGATGATTGCCGCCCTTGCTGGCGAATCGGAACATGCCCAGGCGATGATTGCCGGGACATTTCTCGACAAAGCGCTGACGCGTTGCTTGAAAGCTCAATTCAAAGCAGCCGGCCTAAGCAGCGACCAGCGTCGCAGCCTGATTGGATCATTTGGAAGCATACTCGGTCCCTTCGGCGCAAAAATACTCGCGTGCCGCGCCTTCGGCATCATCGAGAAAGGCCCGTCCGATGCTCTTGATGCGGTCAAGAGCATTCGGAACAAATTTGCGCATTCCGATTTCACCATCGGATTCGCCAGCGCGGACGTGGCGGGGGAAATCGACGTCTTGGAGAAATGGCTACAGGCCGTCGAATACGGAACCTACTATGATGACGGTGTTGGAGGGCGGATACCTTTGTGGGTCGTCGGGCTTGGGCACGCCAAAAGTCTGCAAAACCCAATTGGTGAACGCGATCTATTCCTGGGGGCTTCTATAATGCTCTACCTCGGAATCACCAACATACAGTGGGCCATCGATCCCGATGGCTACGAAGGCGCGGTTGTAGTATAGAAATCTAGAGTAGGAGCCATGAAATGTCGCGTACACGTCGTAAGATGATGAGGCCGGACGAATTCCCGTCGCCTTTCAGCGACATTTTTGCTGAGCTATTGACTGATGGACATTTGCTCTACGAAGGGTTGCGTGCCCAGATGTCGCCACCTTTTTGCAACAAGTCCCTGACTATCGAGATTATTGATGACGTGGAGTTGGACGCTCGCGCGGGACCGAGCGATGACGGCAATTACGTCATCCGCTTTAACCGTGGTGCGCTCCAGCATACCTATGGGACCGCCCTTGGGCTGTGTTGTTGCCCAGGGTTTCTGCCTAGTGTAGGAAACGCAGCAGGCGAAGTTTCACCAAATCTTCCTGACGGCAGATTCCCGCCGATACCGTTGACCGATCAGGACAACGATAGAAACGTCCTCATCCCGCGGGATCAGGTTCGAGGAACCGTCGCTCACCTGCTTGCAGACATTGCAGTCTACTTCATGCTTTATCACGAAATCGGCCACATCGTAGCGGGCCACAGCGAGGTTGCTGTGGCGGCTGGCGGAATACCGATGATTTCAGAATATCATGTCGCGGACCGGAAAGATGCGGGAATTCCACTCTCCCACGCGATTGAATGTGATGCCGACGCTTTCGCCTCCCACGTCTCGTGGAACGTGCTCACAGCGAAACCTATGGCGGATGAGCTTCGCGGGTTGATGCAAACAGGGACATGGCCTCCAGAAGACTGTGCCTATATCTGCGTGCTCACTGCCGTTTCGTTGCTATTCCGCATGCTCTATCCCAACGCTCCAGCAACCATTGGAGCTGCGCACGGATCGCATCCGCACCCCGCTGTGCGCGACTTTGCAGTTGGTTGCTTTGTTCTCGGTCGCGGCATGGCCCGCGGGCAGTTATCGGTCGAAAAGGTTTTTGAGGTTGTACGCGAGAGCGCACGAAACGTCGAGGAAATGTGGGCAGATCGTTGCCTAGCTGGGCAAGCTTTACCCTCTCGTGACACTTGGGCTGCAAACGTGATGCAACGAGCGGACGAATTATTTACTACGCATGCGATGCACCGGAAGTTGTTCGAGAAATACTCGCACCTTCCGCGTAGGTGGCACGACTGGGAGTGGTCGCTATCGGAGCCTTGACGCGCGTGGCCGGTGGACTATCGCTCGACCGGACGATGCCTGAGTAGCGATTGAACCCGCCGGCGTTGCACGGCGATCATGTTCGCGAGCAGCTCGGGCGCGAACGCCGGCGCGGCCTGGAGCCCACCGTGGCCCCACTAGCGGGCAACGTTGGGCTGCGGCGGCGAGCCGGGCGGGAGCATGGGTTGTGCCCTCGGTTGGCAGGCGACGGGCAGCTTGATATCACCACGCACAAAAAGTATCCTAAGTATGATTCGAGGAGAGCTCTATGTTTGAAGACTGGCTCGACATTCTGCAGCGAGGCACCTACGAAGTCAGCCTTCCTTCGCTTACCGTCACCAGTGGCGAGGTCGGGACGCTCGTGGGAAGCGGGCAGATTAGTTGGAACGCCGACACTGGAATTCGTATTCAGGCGGTGACGAACGGCGGCGAAGCGGTCACTAGGCTCCTGTTCGGAGGCTTTGGCACGCCGGGTCACCTGATCGCGCACTCCGCCTTCCTCACCTTCTCCGGGCTGACGCAGGAGAACTGGGAACTGACAGCCGACCCGATGCCGCGGGACGGGCACCGCACCCACGCAAATCTGCCCGACGTTGCCTGGGATGTGAGCACGAGAGGAATCACGCTCCGGCACCAAACCTTCGTACCGGCGGGGCGTGTCCTCCGTGTTCTTATGGGGCCGCTACCTCCCGGGTGGGTGCGTATGACCCAGACCGAAATTCACAATGATGTGTTCGGTCATCGCTCGTCGCATCGGGACTGGTTGACGACCACCTGTAGCCTTGGCCGGGTATCGGCGAGGCAACGATCCGATGATTGGTTTGAAGTGCGCGTCGTTCCCAACGACGGGCAGCCAACGTGCGAGGCGTTCACGACCTGCACGGCTCTCGCGAGGGCATTCGGCTTCGTTATCGGACGCCGGTGCGTTATCCGCGGTCACGAAGAAATCAACGAGACGGTGGAGACTCGCCGTCTCGGAACCCAGTACCCCACAACCACAACGAACACCCTGCTCCAGCCGCTTGGCTGGCAGATCGAGTTCCTACAGAACGTCGAGCGGCTATTGGGGCTGGCCATCGACTTCTTCCTGACCGAACTGGGAGGGCGTGTCGCCCCATACCTTTACCTATGCTGGGACACGGCGGACAACTCCCACCTCACCCAACTCGCGATAAGCAGCATTTGCGTTGAAGGACTCCTCCGCGTGGCAGCAGGGACACTTGGGCCGACACGTCCGCAAGTCGATCAAGCCGACCTTGATGCGTTTCAGGCATGGTTGAGGACGATGCCCGTTGGCTTTTCGCCGCATTTCCTCAACCGGCTCGGCGGTCTAACCGGGATGTTTAGCCAACTGAGCGCGAACGAGATCTTCCGAAACTGGGTAAGCCGCGGGATTCTCGGCGTAACGAGAGACGACTTGCAGGCGTGGAGCAACACGCGTAATCCGTCCGCCCACGGCCACCTCGCCAACGCCGCGAGTCATGATGATCTCCAGGTCCGCCTCTTCCGCCACCACCGCGTCCAGAATTTGCTGAACAAGATCCTCTTGCAACTCATGGGATACACGGGGGTGTATATCGACTACGCACAACCGGGTTTCCCCACCGCGATATTCCCTTACGTCGTGCCGCAAGATGATGCGGTTTCCGAAGAGGTGAATCGTCCGGATCTGCCGCCTCCTCCTACTGCTCATGCAAGAGCGGTTCATCTGATCAATCCAACGGCGGACGGCCGTCTCGAGGCCGCGAGAGACCAAGTTCGGCTGAAGGCGTTGGAACTTTGGAAGCATCGAGGAAGCCCCCTATGGGATGCCCTTACCGACTGGGTAGACGCGAAGAGGATTCTCGGTATTCCAGATGATTCAGGTGTCTAGCGTCGAACACCAGCCTCGGTCGCGCCGCGCAACCGAATTCCGTTGCTGGGGAGAAGCTTGATCATTTCGCCTGCGGCTGCTCCTTGCCTTCCATGATCTGGGCCTCCGGCGAGGCGAGCCTCTGGATTTCCTCCTCCAGCATTTGAATCTGCTCTTCGACGGCCCAGTCCGCCGTGCGGCCTGCGAGACGCTCCAGCAGCGAGATCAAGTAGACTCCCTTCCCCTCCTTGGCCTTGCGTATCCACGCCTTGACGAATTTCTCCAGTTCCTCGTCGGTCATTTGCGCCCTGATCGCGGCCTGGATGCGGGCCTGTTCTTTTGAATATGCGTTTTTGCCGCCGTATTTATTCCCGCGGCAGAAACGTCCTCGTGCATCTTTGCCTGTTTGCATCTGGCCGCCGTCATGGTCACCGTTGGTGACGGCAGTTTGATCATGTGTCGAGATTCGTCTTCGTATCATATCTGGCAGCCCACTCCTACGCTGTTTCGGTCAATAGCCCAACACCCACAGCGTAACGTTTCCACGCCGCGCAGCAAGCGATATTCGTGACGTTTCCCAGGAGAAGGTCGAATTGAGTCGCGGTTTTCAGCCTGAGTTCCCGAACGGATCTCGTCCGACAGTCGCTGCGGCACGGTCTTCAGCGAATGATCACGTGGATACGTCGGGGAACTCGGCATTCATGGCCGCGTGGACGAACTCGGCGAAAACCGGCACCGAGCAGCCGAATACCGTCCTGCTCTTTTCGCGCCACCAGCTTTGCAGGGCGACGACATGGTAGAACCACTGGCCGTTTTCCGCCCTCCAGAAACCGTAGATTGGGCCGCCGCTCATGCCTTTGATGTCCTTGATTTTGACCTCGGACGGAATGCGCCCGACAAACCAGATGTCGGTCGGCACGTTCTCTACGTCAGCGGGACTCAGCCGGTCGACCCGGATCATAACGGGCTCAAACGCCCCAACCATCCCTTTGTTGGAAGTCATGCTCGACTCGACGAGGTGCGACGGAAATCCAAGTATCATAAAACTTTCAAACGTGATCTTGGATTGGTGAATCCAATTCTCCCGCGACACGGCGATGATCCCGTTCTTCTCGAATGCAGTCCGAATTAGGTCGGGGAGTGGGATGATGGCAAAGTCGAGACCGAGATCCTTCCTGAAGATGTGGAATGCACAGCCCGGCTCGTAGGAGTAGGGAATGATGTGCTCGTCGATAACGTCCAGGCCAAAGTGGTCGGCAAACGCCGTGCCGCGCAACTTGATCTTCCCCGCTTTTATCAAATCGTCGAGCCCGTCTTGGTCGATCTGATTCTGGAAGCAGTGACCCGCGGTTACCCAGAACCATTGATCATACAGTGAGAGAACAAACCCCGAGTAGACGATCAGGCCGTGGTGGAAACTTTTCCCCGCGTCGTCGAACGACTCGTATCGCACTGTGAAAGCCACCAAGTGGCGGCTCATAAAGGCCAGAAAATCCAGATCCCTTTGTTCTTCGGCACTTCTCTGTGGGCCTTTTTCCACGGCTGTCTCCTCCTGTTCCGTCAACGCCCGATAACCGCAACTGCTTTCCCCTCAATATATCGCCACCAGATACGGCCTGCCAGCAGAGGGACAGACGGCGGCACGTTACCAGCCACCAACCGTCCGTCTCGAATGCCTGTTTCCTGTCTTCCCGCCCCGGCCCCGTATACGCCGCACACGCTGCCTGGCAGCCCAGGACGGTAAGCAGACCGCGGCGGCTGCCGCGCTGCGTTCGTAGTCAGCGGCCACGTTCTTCGCCCCTGCCTCCGTCTTGCATGGTTGTCCAACCGATTCACCATCCACGTAAACGGCGAAACGGCCCTCCGCGGTCGGCTTGATTTCGATGATCATTACCGTTCTCCGATAGGCCGCCGCCCCTCCGTGCGATTGAATGCCCACCAGCCTTTACAGAAGGCACAGGGGGACGGCGGTTGTATTGTCTGGGTTCGGGCTGGTGGGGCTCGACCTTTCTTCCAGACACACGTCGCCTGGACTTATCCGTCCATGATCTCGCGGTTGCTGTCGCTGGTGCGGACGGTCGCAATTGAGGTGGCAACCGCAGAACTGGCCGGCGGCCGGCAGAGGGGATCCTCCATTTCACGCTTCATGCCCCTTAAAATCCGCTCTCGAAGGGTCAGTGGTCCGCGAGAACGATTGTCGTCGTCCCGCTGCGATTTCCGAATCTCGTCGTCACTACGACTCGGCTCAACGTCAGAGATAGGGCGTGGGGATTCATCAATGGCGGTCTCGGTTCGTCCGGTGCGGACCCGATACTCTTTGCGAAGTGAGATACAATGCCAGCTTGGCTTACACTCTCGGCAAACCCCCGGCCGAAACTCATAAAAACGGCATAGGTTCGTTTCACGGTCCAGCCAGCAGCAAGGGCCGTCTTCATCGTATTCGCCACGGTCAACCTCGGCCTTTGTACGAGCGTAAATTTCCTTTGCCTCCGCTGGCGTGGCCTCCCAGATTGCGGCGTCTTCCGGCCGCCCGTGCATCTCCGCTGGTTCGCCGATGCTTGCGAGATATGCGGGATAAAACCCCGGCGGAGCGCCGACGTACTGACAACAGGCTCCGCAACCCTTGCAGGTGACTGCCGCCAAGGCGATGGCCGTCAGTGCGGCCTCAGTGCATCCAAATTCCACTTCGTTAGGTTCCCCGTCAGCCAGAAACCCATGCAACTCACAGCACGCGTCAACGATGGCGTGCCAGTAATTCTCGTCGCTCCGGTCGTGCATGTCCCATTCGGACAGTAACGCCCCGAGATGATCAGCGACCGAGACCATCTCGTCGTCGTCCTCTTCCACCATAGCGGCGACTTGGCGTTGAATCGGATGAAACAGCACACTCACGTCGTGTCCATTGTGAATCAGAGTGGCGATTGCGGCGGACACGGCTGTCCGAATATCGTCGACGGGGCAAGTCGGCTCAACGCCGAAGATAGGAGGTATGGTTACAGCATTACTCATGGTTCATTTCTTAGTTGTCTTCAGCCGCCGAGACCGTCGAGGCCCGTGTGCGGGCGTGTGGTGACGCCTCGCCCTCGTCGTACCGCCGTTCCGCGGCGTAGCGAATCGCCTCCAAAAGCACCTCGGTGCAGCCCAACGGCAAGCGGTCGAGCGGATCAGCGATTTCGGAGTGAAGCTCGTGACATGCCTCCTCAACGGCCCGCCAATAGTCGACGCTGTTGGAATCATGCTGTTCCCAGGAGGCAAGCAAGCAGCCCAGACGATTGCAGGTCGAAACCATCGCGTCCGCCTCCGCCACGCGGTCGCAGCCGTCGACAACCGCAGCGACCTGCCGCTGCACTGTGAAGAAAAGCATCCGGGCGTCGGTCCCGTCCCTGACCAGCTTCGCCACCGTCTCAGGTGCCGCTTCGCGGATGTCGTCATACCCCAGCGCGCTAACGCCGGGCATGCGGTTGGTAGGCTCCGCCTCAGAGAGGCGTTCCGCTTCGGGACCGCGTTCCTCGACCTCCAAGTGGTCTTGTACCGCCTGGGCAGTTATATGGGTTGAACGATTTGGCATTGTAAAATCTCCTTGAAACTAGGGGTTGAGAATAGGTAACGAAATCAGTTTCTTAGTCGAGGCCGCTCTCCACGTCCTTGGCCGCAGCCTGCTGGAGCAGGTGGCCGCGGCGGCAGTGCCGGAATTCATCGGGCATCGTGCCGGCTAGGTGAAGTTTGTCCATACGACCTCCGTCATCACCCGCTTGCACTCGCCGCCCGCGGCCTTGTTGTCGATCTGGAAGTCGTGGCGTGTCCAGCCGCGCAGTTCGCGGTCGTAAAGATCACTCGGATACCCCGAGAGCATGACTTTGCCCTGGCAGTTCTTGATCACGCACAGTAACCGGCGATGATCTTCTTCCGTCATCTCGTGCCGGTAGTTGTCGGTGCTGGCCCGGACGGAGTGCAGGTAGGGCGGGTCGAGGTAAAACAGGGTTCGTTCCCCATCTTGGCGGCGGATCACGTCGAGGGCATCTTGGTTCAGGATCACCACCCGCTTCAGGCGAGCGTGAATGGCGAAGAGCCCATCGACGCTGTTCCACCATGCCGACGCCTCCGAGTTCTGCATCCGCCGCGTGCGGTTCCGAGTCAGGGTGGCGAAGTCCTTGAAACCACCGGCCCGCGACTGGCGGCAGCGGACGAAGAACGCCACGGCGGCGTCCACGTCCAATTCCGTGCGAGGATGCTGACGCACTTCGGCGTCTTGCCACTCCTCCTGTGAGAACGGCGTGGCTTCGATACGCCGCTTGAACTTCTGAAAGCCCTCCTCGTCCTGCATGACCTGCCAGAAGTTCATCAACTCGCCGTTGAGGTCGTTGACGACTTCGGACACGCCCTGCTCATAGCCCTTAGTGCCCCAGTATTTCGACTTATCGAACGGGTCTTTTTCCAGCAGCACGGCCAGCCCGCCGGCGTAAGGCTCGACATAGTGCAGGTGCGGGGGCATCAGGTCGATGATCTTCTTGGCAAGGTAGTGCTTGCCGCCCCACCATTTCAGCGGCGGGACGATAGGTTGGTTACGATTGACAACCGCACAGTCCTCATCGCGATGCTCGTGTGCGTGATTCCTGACGATCCGCCGGCGATTGGCAGGCGGCCGATCATCCCCGTCCTTAAAGAAACCACCTCGGAGGTCGAAACTAGTCTTCATGATGTTTGTCCTTTCCTAGATCCGTTCCCAACTGGCCAGCAAGTCATATCGCTGGGCGAACTCAGCGACGCTGCCACCTTTGACCAGGGCCTTGCGGGACGGGTCGATGATGCTGCACTCGCCGATCGTGCGGTAGGCATTCGTGCGCGGGGCGTTCATCCGTAGAACTAGGCCGTCCCTGGCAAGGCGGCGGCGCAGGCGACTGACTATCGCCCCACGGGTGACTTCGATTTGCTTAGGCATAGTTTTGCTCCTTGAAGCGTTATTCGCGTCGACCGAACCATTCGGTCAACGAACTAACTAGACACCGTGACAATTGGTCAACTGAGCGTCGGCTACAGAATTTCTTGATCATACGAACGGCACCCAGGCCGTTTCGTCCCTGACCGGCGTGGAGCAACCTGCCTTCCTCGGCCTGAAACCGGCCTGCGAGGGCCACGTGCCACACAAGGCGGCAACCACGGAACTCGACGGCAGAGGGCACGGGGCGATCCCGCAGACAAAGCCCAAGGGGCCGTCCCAGGCGGTGGTCGGGGCGGCGCTGGCGGCGAGCCCACCAGCCGTCCGTCGCGGTTGTGGCCAGCGGGCAGTCACGCTCGCCGACGCGTGCGGACTCCCTCCTCAAAGGATATGCCTGGAGGCGCGACGCTCCGCGCGTAGTCATGCCGATCATACAGAGGCTGGATAGAAGTGGGATAAGGGGTATAATTTGCTGCTGTATATTTGCCTTCGATGACCTTCTATGCCTTCCGAGCCAGAGCCGATGAGTTCGCGACTGCTCGATCAGTTTCTGATCCCACAGATACCGTCTTACAGCCCCCGTCCAGTGGATGGCTTCGCGCCTGCACGAATTGTGCTGGCCAGTGGCAGTAATGCGACGGCTTCAGGTCGGCGACTGGCAAAGAGCATTTGTGCGGCGTACCCCGATGCCGAGGTGATCGAAGCATTCGACACACCTCATAACCACGTAGCCCTTGGCCCATCGGATGCTCTGGAGCTTCACCGCAAGGGCAAGCGGACGCTGGTGCTGGCGGAACATCGCAGCGCGGTGAAGCAGAGCGCGGAAGAGGGGAACTGCTGCCCGAACTACTGGCACTTCTCGCCGTATGGCTTCTGCCCGTATGGGTGTGCCTACTGCTATCTGGCCGGCACCCAGGGAGTGCGGTTCTCGCCAGCCGTGAAAGTATTCTTGAATCTGCCGGAGATCCTCGATCAGATCGATTGCACCGCGCGGCGGCTTGGCACGCCCACCGCGTTCTACCTGGGCAAGCTCCAGGACGGCTTGGCCCTCGATCCACTGACGGGCTATTCCCGGCAGATTATTCCGTTCTTCGCCGACCATCCGCTGGCGCGGCTGACGCTCCTGACCAAAAGCTCCGATGTCTCGAACCTGCTCGATTTGGATCATCGCGGGCACTCGTTCCTGTCGTGGACGCTGAATCCCCAGGCCATCGTAGACGCGTTCGAGCCGAACACGCCGTCCCTGGAATCGCGGATTCTCGCGATGGAAGCCTGCGCCAGAGCGGGCTATCCCGTGCGGGCGGTGGTGATGCCGATCATTCCCGTGCCCGACTGGAAGACCATCTATGCCGAGTTCCTGGGTGACCTGCTTGACCGGGTACGGCTATCCCGGATCACGCTGGGCTCGATCTGCTCCTACCCACAGGCCATGAGTCTCACCGAACGGAAGCTGGGCCGCGACAATTTAATCTCTGCGCAGGTTGGCCGAGCGCGGCGTGGCAGGTCGGACGGGCGGTCGCGGTTTCCACGCGAACTGCGCGAGACCGTGTATCGACACCTCCTCGGCCAAATTCGACGACGCGACCGCAACTTGGAGGTCGGACTATGCCTGGAAGAAGAGTGCATGTTCGATGCGCTTAGGATGAGAGCGAACCTCGGTCGCTGCAACTGCGTGCTCTAAATGATCTGTTGAGATCGCCGCCGTGTGCTCGCCACGCGGTCCCAGGGAGGCCGGTGGCGGCCAGGGCGGACGTGGACGGGGAACGTCGGCAGCCCTAGCTGAAAACGGACGTTTTCAGCGGCGTGCAGGCCGAGATGCCTTAGTCAATATGACGTCCGGCGATCTTGGCTTTCTTTGCTGGGGTATACCTTAAAACACCGTCCTGACTGTACCACACCGCCTCAAATATCGTCAGCGACCCGAAAACCGGCCCGGTGCCAGGCGGTCGATGGAGGGGGCCTACCTCCGCCCGACGTTGCCCGCTGTGGCCGCCACGTCGCCGTAACGTGGCGATCAGGCGGCTGGGCTATGTCTTTCCCGCCCAGGACGAGTTCGGGGCCACACGGCCAACGTGTCGCGTCCTGTGCCGAACGACGGGGCTTGGGGACCGCAGCGGGACCGGTGTGCCAGGATATCCCAGGCGGAAAGTGGCGCCGGGCGGGACAACGGCGCAACAAAGGAACGGACAGCCCGGTCAGCCGCCTAAGATGATCGAGATCGAGGATACAAAGGATA
The DNA here is from genome assembly GCA_964615095.1 of uncultured Planctomycetaceae bacterium. Classification (GTDB taxonomy): domain Bacteria; phylum Planctomycetota; class Planctomycetia; order Pirellulales; family Thermoguttaceae; genus JANXQG01. The sequence continues at coordinate 43,260 of CAZTPX010000077.1, forward strand.
TGAGATGCCGAGACAAGGCGGCAGGAGGATGAGACTACCGGAAATCCACGGAAGATCACGGCCAGGATCGTCCTGGACCGGCAAAGAGATGAAGACGGCAGATCACGGAGAAGGCGGCAGCCGCGAAGCCGTAGTGGCGGGCATGCGGGAGCAGAACGCCGTCCGGGCAGCACATCGAGACCACTGGTGCTGCTGGAAGCAGCGGCGTGGAATGATCGATAGAACCGACGAGGTGATACGATCTGAAAGCAGAGGCCGCCATCGGCTTCCAGTCTCAGAAAGACCGGAGAAGCACGAGCAGGAAGATGAGATGGCGAGCAGCCAGGTGAAGCAGCAAGCGGGGCAGGCGTTTTTCGGCGAGGATCAAGGCAGCGCGCGGCTCAGTTGATTCAGGGATGCCCGGTTCGCAAGCTTCCAGACATTTGGGGCGAAATCCCAAATGGCAGGGGTTCCAGGCTTGGCTTGCGATACGGTGAGGCGATGAACAGTAAGGCAACCCAGCAAGTTCAGCGGCGGTGGTGGATGGATCTGCATGGTAAGGATCCTTACCATTCCGACGAGTGACCGGAGCGATGCGTGTGAAAGCGTCTGGGATAGGAGCGACCATCCCCCATTGTGGCTAGTTGAAATCGCTACCGCAATTTTACCAACACCAATCGAAACGCGACCAGTCGTCGGGCCATCAGCCAAGGTCTCAAGACTTTCCGAATCGAGATCGGAACGGGCAATCCTGATTCTGGCGATCCTTCGTTACCCGGCCCCCAAGGCTGGCGGAAGAGCAGCCCGAAGCCGACTGCCCGGCGAGGCTCTCTGGACGCAAAGACCGTGCCGTAAACGACTTCGATCAGGTAATGAGGTGACCGCCGGTACGTCTGCGCCCCTTGACCCATACCGCGGCCCAATTCACGGTGATCAACAGGGCATCGTGCAATCTTGATTCCCGCCCAGGGCGTTGTCGGCGTGCGGAGAAAAAATTTCCGCCGGCGGGAATTTTCCGCGCCGATTCTGCGGCAAGAACCGCAATTAGATAGGTGGAGTCCCAGTTTTACCCGGAGTCGCCCCCATGCCCCCAATCATCACCTCCTCGAACGCCATGATCATCCTGGAAGAAATCCGCCACGCCCTGGAGCAGTCCACGGACCCGAAAGAGATCCGCGGCCTGCGAGACCAGGCCGAGACCGTTCGCCACTGCATCAAGGGCGCAGCTTTCGGTCTGGACCTTCTGAACAAGGCTGCGGAAGTTCAACTCCGCTGCGAACGCCGGATAGGGCAGATCCTGGCGGGACTGCCTCTCCATGGCGGCGACCGCAAGTCGAAGAACCGCGAGCAGCGCGTGACCCTGGAGGATCAGGGGATCTCCAACTGCCAGTCGTCGCGCTGGCAACAGGAGGCGTCGGTGCCGGAAGAGGAATTCGAACTGTACGTCAAGCAGACCACCGAGGAGGGCCGGGAACTCACCTCCAAGGGGCTGCGCCGCCTGGCGCGAATCCTCGCCGACGCGGCAAAACCTGACGATGGCAAAAATCCCTTCGGGGATCTGACCAACACACTGAAGAGCCTGGCCCGCCGGCAGAAGTGGTTCGCCTGCATCTACGCCGATCCGCCCTGGCACGCCGACAAGAAGTCGAGGATTGCCCGGCTGCATGAGCGACTGTGCCGTTTGCCGGTCAAACAGGTCGCGGCGCAGCAGGCCCACTTGCACCTCTGGGTGCCGCCGGAGTCGCTGCTCTTGGGGCTCTCCGTCCTCGTGGCCTGGGGCTTCCGTTATAAAGCCGTGCTCGTCCGCGGCAAGACGCCGCTGCAATGCGGGAATTACTGGCGACAGGAACACGACATGTTGTTGCTGGGTGTGCGCGGCGCGCTCCCCTTCCGTGACAACAACCTGTCGAGTTGGCTGGATCGGCATGACCAGGCCCACGAGGACTCGCATCGTGAGATCTGCGGGCTGATCGCCCGCGTCAGCCTGCCGCCCTATCTGGACCTTTTCGGAAATGCGGCCTCGACGGGATGGACAACGCCCCTGTCTCCCTGAGATCCGGCGATTTCAGAGGCGTTCGATCAAGTACGTCCTTTTTTTCCACTCCACCTTCCACGATCCGGAGACCGAAATGCACGATACCCCTAAAACCCGCAAGAGAGCCTGTTTCTTCTGTGAAGCCGCCTGGGCAGGTATTTCGCAGGCGTTGAGTCTCTCAGAACGCGAAGTCGAGATCTTTCAGCGCCTGATTCTGGGCGAGAGCGAGCGCGAGGTAGCAGCGGCCCTGGCCACCTCCCCGCGCACCGTTCGGACGCATCTGGAACGCCTGCGCCGGAAACTTGGCCTCCACAATCGCACGGAACTGATCGTGCGGATCTTCGATGCCCACTTCGATTGGCTCGTCCAGGCACGAATTCCATCGGGGTGTCGGCTAAAGGGCCGACTTACAGGGGTTCGTAATGCGGCAAAAACGGGCAAATAGGCAGGAATACGGAGCCGACCGTGGCACCGCGCTTGTGGCGATTGTGCCATCCTCGGGCTGGTGAAGCGAAGTCCCTCGC
>CAZTPX010000078.1:0-45744 GCA_964615095.1 uncultured Planctomycetaceae bacterium
GTAGGGATCTTGCCGCGGGCAACAAGCGGCACCGCGCTCAAACAGCAACCGCTCGTGGCACGTAAACCCGTAGGTCGAAACCCAGCGAAGCAAGGTGGTCTATGAAATTCTCCACAGCGTCGTGCTCGGCCGGATCGTCGAGTTGGGCCTCAAGGTTGCGAAATGCGAGCATGCCCAACGGGATGCTGCTGGCCAGAAGTTGTAGTGCCCTGTCGAGGCGGGCGTCTGGAGCCAAGTTGTCCGTGACCCTCCAGGAGAAACGGCCGTAGGCGAAGTCCTCGGCGTCTTCAAAGGGCTGTCCGCCGGACCAGTGCTGGGTAGCAGCCCAGATGCCCTTGAGGAGCATGCCGGTGGTGGGCTGTTCGTATTTCAGTAGGTCCGATATTTCTTCGATCTTGCGTAGGAATTGTTGCTGGATGGTGTTCATTAGAGTTCGCCCTTGGGGGCTGGATTAGGTGGCTGGCAGCGCTGTGCTGCCGGTTAAGAGGGTTCGCAGTCGGCCCAAGTTCTGCCCGTCTTGACCTCGACTTTGAGCGGGGCGCTGAAGCCGGTGGGCGCAGCTTCTATCACGTCAACCGCGATCTGGTGGCCTTTGAGGTTCGCGGGGCTTTCCGACCTTGCTTTGATTCACCTGTTCGACAATGCGATCCAGTAGGGAATTGTAATTATCCTCGGGCAAGCGTCCATCCTTATAGGCGAGAGCTTCACGAATGGCAGAGGCCACGTCGGTTTCAAATATCTCAAATGACTTTTTTAATCCAAAGGAAGGCTCGCCCTGCAGGCTTAGAGCAAAATCGATTGACTCCTCGGCTGAAAAGTCATCAAACAAGAGAATATCCATAACCACGCGGGGCCGTCCGTCCTCGTCATATCCAACGGGTATCGTGTGCCCATCGCCGGACACGAACTTCCAGTTCAGTTCCGGATAATTGATCACACCGATCGCAATCGAAAAGAAAGCAATGGCATGGCAGCGGCCGATCGGCTGATACCAACGCAAGGTGCCCTTACGTGGATCACGGCGTGAATCGGCGATACCTCCATAAAGATACGGAGGTTCGCCGCAGTCCCAAGCCGGTTCGTACATTTTCATACCCCAATCAAGTGCGAGTTGTACGAGCGGGTTGTCCAGATGCGGTTTGACCTTCTTGTTCCACTCTTTTTTCCAGTCGAACTGGATCGGTCGTGTTTCGGTATCGGCCGGCTTGGCGGCGTCTTGTTGGGAGGACGGGTTATCGTTGCGCGGCTTTGACGTTGGGTTCTTTTTCTCAGTCATGGTTCGTTCCACAAAGTTGATCGGCGCACGAAGCCGATCGCCCACGGGGGCAGGTTATTTGAATCGCTGGCGCATGCGGAGCCGGCGGCTGCTTGGTTCATTTGCAATCGGCCCAAGTCCTGCCGGTGTGGATGTCGATCCTGAGCGGCACCGTGAAGCCGTTAGGCACACTCTCCATCGCCGCGACAACGATCCGCCTGGTCTCTTCGACCAAGCCCGAAGGCACTTCCAACAGCACGCTGTCATGCACGGGTAGGAGCATCCTCACTTCATCGGGCAGCGCGTCGTTGAGCCGGATCAACGCTAGCTTCATCAGGTCGGCGGCGGTGCCTTGAACTATGGTATTGACCGCGTGGCGGCGGGATTCTGCGGCAAGGGTGTCGTTGGCGGAGTGGATGTTGGGAAGGTAGCGGCGGCGGCCGTACAAGGTGCGGACCTCGCCAACATTGCCGGCCTGCGCATGCACGGCGGCAATCCAGGCGGCAACACCAGGATAAGCTGTGGCATCGGCAGCCAGCAGTTCTTCGGCACGTTGCATGGGCACACCCAGCTCGTCAGCGAGCCCGTAAGCGGTCTGCCCGTAGACGATGCCGAAGTTCAGGGTCTTGCCTAGCTGGCGCTGCTCGTCGGTCACGGCGTCTTCGGCGATGTCCAGCACTTGGCTGGCGGTGCGGATGTGCAGGTCGATGTCGTGCTGGAAGGCGTGCAAGAGGGCAGGATCCTGGGAGAAGTGGGCCAGCACCCTCAATTCCATTTGCGAGTAATCCGCCTCCATGAGCACGCAGCCGGGGGCAGCTTCGATGGCCGGGAGCACGGGAGCAGCCAAGCCTTGCAAGTTCGGGCTGCTGCAACTGAATCTGCCGGTGGCTGCGCCCAGCGGGTCGAGTACGGCATGGACGATGCTGTCCGGCCCAAGGTTATCCAGCAGCGAGATTGCCGTGTCGCGGACAGGCTTCTGCTGCTGGTAGGCCAGGATAGGGGATGCAGCAGGGTGCTGGGTCGCCAGGGCCTGGAGCGCTTTGTTGCTGGTGGACGGGTTGTTGTTGGCCGTCCACGACGGCACCGGCAGCCCTAGTTCCTCATAGAGATAATGGATAAGCTCGGGCGACGAATCGAGGTTAAGGGGCCTGCCGGCGATCTCCTGCACCTGTCGTTGCGCGATTTCCATTTGGGCCGCGCTACTTGCCGCGATGCTCTCCAGCACAAGGCGGTTGACGCGGACACCGCCCAGCGTCATGGCGAGCACGGGGGCCAGCACCGGCAATTCGATCTCACGGTAAAGGTCGTGCAGGTGCGCGACAGCGATCTGCTGCGAGAGCCGGGCACAAAGCGCGAGCGGGTTATGGACACGATCAAGACCGATACGGATGCGCTCGCCGCGGTCAATCGCAAGTTCCTGGTTCCCGCCGGGGTCCCCGCCGAATAGCAGGCAGAGCATGGTGCGGATGTCGTCGATGTCGTCGATACCGGCCGGCGAAGGCAGATCGTTCTGCGCCTCGACCGCTAGCTCGAAAAGAACGTCGTTGTATAGCCGCGGGCGGCCATCCAAGCCGTGCAGCACACCAGCGGCTTCGTTGGCTGCGACCTCCTGGGGCAGGTTGTCGGCAGTCTGGTAGTTCATTCCAGTGAGCCTGGACCTGCCAGCGGCAACTGCCGCAGCGGTACGAGGGCCATCGACGACGTAATCGACGGCGACCATCAGGGGTTCATGGTGATTGAGCATGGATCTTACGCGGGGCATGATTTCTTCTTCCTGGGGCGCTTGCGGTCGGTGATCTTCCGGATCTTGTAGGGCATGCGGCGGAAGGTGGGCAGGTCGGGATTGCGGCGCGGCTTGCCAACCCAGAGGACCACGATGCCGCCGCCATCTGCGCGGTACGCTTCGATGTGTTTCTCCGCACCCCTGACGCAGTAGCGGGAGAACGTAAACGTGCCCCGCTCGGCCATCAGGGTCTTGGTGCCGTCTTGGTTCTCGTAGTACGGGCCGCCGCTTACGCGGAATCGGTCACACGGCTTCAGGAGGCCGCGTTTCCCGTAGGAGTATTCGTCAAAGGTCTGGAGTTTACGGTTCGACATGGCAGTTAGCGATCTCCTCTGGGGTACAATCTCCGGGGTCCTTTCGGCCAGGCGGCAGGGTTGCGAGCAAAACTTCGCCTCCGCCGGGACCGCGAGCGAGCCGTAGGTCATTTTGGATCCTTCGGGCCTCTTCACGCGCGTCCTGGTCGAGCATGACCACGATGCGCCGTCCAGGAAAATGATGGACCAGCAGGAGCTTCTGGGTCTGCGAGAGGTCTTTGCCGAAGAGGGCGACGGCACCAGGGCCGACGCGCCACGCGTCGGCAGGGCCTTCCACGACATAGATTTCACGCATGGCGCTGATCGCCAAATGCAGGCCGTAGAGGAGTTCCGACTTCTGCATGCCGGCTGCCGACAGGTACTTGGCATCGCTGCCGCCGAGGACCTCGTGGCCGGGCACAAGGCGGGCCTGCCAGCCGCCGAGGACAAGGGTATGCGCGTCGCTTGACGAGAACAACTTTGCGGGGCGGTAGACCGGGATCAATATCCGGTTCGTGGCTGCGGGGCGGCAGGCAATGCACCAGTCGCAGAAGTTGATATCCCACGTGTCCTGGAGGTACTGGAGGTCGAAGCCGCGGGAGGTGAGGTAGATGGCTGCCGGATGAGAGGCGGGCAAGGAGGCGATCGGGGTGAGACCTTCGGGTAAGACAATATCTTGGGGCTGGGAGGGGGCCGTGGTTGCGGCAGGCAATTCAACGTGTTGCGCGTAACGCCGACTGATAGGCACCGCCAGGCGGCTGCGCAGCATCAAGCGGTTGGTTTCAATCTGGTGGCACTTCTCGTTGTGGCAGCACCACAGGCCGTAGTTGCGCTGGCCCGTGGCAGGGTCCAAGACGCCGTACATGTAACTGATATAGAGCCGGCAGCGATCGTCGTAGCAAAACGGGCACGAGACAGCATATTGCTCGCCACGCTGGGATGTTCTCTCGGTAAAACGCCCAGGACGGGCCGGATCGGGCACACGGACGGCAATTCGGGCCTGGCCGGGGTTCGTGGTACGAACCTCGCCGAACTGGGCCTGGAGGGTGGAGAACAAGGTTGGGTTCAAGGGACTGGGCATGGGGAACGCCTTTCTGGGCTGGGCAGGGAACAGGGAGGGGGTTGTTCTCGGGGGTGAGGGAACAAAAAAGTCATTGCAGCATAAGGACTTACGTCGTTTGTTCCCTTGTTCCCTGTTCCTGGACGGAGGAGGTGCTTATATGAAAAGGAGACTTAGTTTCTTTGTGAGTCTTAGAAAGAAGTCGCCTCTCCTTAAAAAGACTATTACTTAGAGGGAACAAGGGAACATATAGTATTAAATAGATATAAGTATCTGAAATATAAGGAGTTAAGTTGTTCCCTAAGTTGTTCCCTCCCTGTTCCCTTGTTCCCTCCCAGCCTTGGCGGTAGCCCGCTGCGGGCCCAGTTGGAACCGCGGGCGCGTCCGCGCCTCCTGGGCGCCGTTTCGTGATTCTGGTCATCTTGATCGTCTTCATCTTTTTCTGCCCTCCTACGCGCAGTTAGCGCCCTTCTTGGCCATTCCCAGCCGCCTTACTCGCCGACCCGTCCGATCGTCGGACGAGGGCATCTCCGCTCCTCTTCGTCCGTCTCGCCAGGGCCTTCCACTTGGTCAATAGCCTCTCTCTTGATGGCCACCAGGTAGATCAGCGAGTTACCGCCGAAGCGCGTCCGATACTGCGTCTTGCCCTTTGAGACCTTGAGCCAGTTCCGGTCGAGCCACAATCGCCTAATCGGCTCAGGCTCAAACCCGCCGGCCGTCAGGACCTCATCCAGGACGTGGGGCAGGAATCCGAGGTACGGGTCTTCCTTCTCGTCGAGCGCGTAACGTCCGACCACGGCATTCCCCATGGTGCTGGCTGTCTGCGGGAAAAATTGTGGACGATGTCCGTGGGCCCAGCTCATCACGTGCCGCAGCGCCACAGCCGCCCGATCTGCCTCGGGGGTCTCGGCGGTCAACTCGCCCCACAGCTCAGTTACCACGTCCCGGTACTGCCAGGGCATCTCCACGGCCTGGTGGACCAACCGCGCCGTCATGCCGATCGCCGCCAGATGCGTAGCCATACGCGCGGCCACGGAATTGTCGCCAGCCTTATCTGCGAACTGCTGCCGCAACGAGCGATACTGTTCCCGCCACGCGGCCCAGTCCTCACGATGCTCGATCAAGTGCTGCACGAACCGCGGCCCCAGGTGGCCGTAATGGTCATGTACGGCGTCGTTCACCCGGTTGACGATCTGGGCAGTCGTGGCGTCCGCACGCCCAAACGGCGATCCCCACACCTCTAGCACTCGCGCACGCGTGCCGCCATCCTCGCTGAAGCTGGTGATGGGGGCCTCGCCGCTGGTGATCATCACGGTGCGGAAGGCATCGTTCCGCGCCAGCCCTTGCTGCGATCCGCGTCCACGGCCGCGGCCCGATGCCACGTCGTAGATCATCTGTGCGACCATTTCTCTCTTGCTGGACCGCTTCGTGTCGTCCACCACCAGCGGCAGGTGATTGAGCACCGCCGGCGCTCGTCCGAACCATACCCGCGTCGCATCCCAGGTGCCCATCGCCGATGTGGTGGATTTCTCGTTGGGGCAGCCCCAACAGGCCGCCGCGATCCGCAGCGTGATCGTCTTGCCTTGGCTGGTAGCTCCGGCGTAACTCGTAATGAAGTTGTCGGAGTTGAGGATTTCCAGCATGGGCGGCGTGAGCGCGGCGTAGATGCCGAGCATGACTTTGGGGAACTGCGCAATCGGCCTGACTGCCGCGCACCAGCCTTCGAACGTGCCCGCCTGGCAATAGCCTGCGGCAAGCTGGCCGTCGCCCTCATCGGCGCCACGGAAGATGATCTCCGTCGTGGCCGTGCAGGCTGGCTCGGTGCTGGTCGGCGTGTTCTGCGGCGTGGATACATTATTACTATGCGTCAGAAGCCGCTCGCCCCACAGGAACCCGTCCTGTCCGCCAGCACCCTGCCACCCTAACTGCCGCGCCACGCGGGACCGCGGCAGCAATTCCAGGTTATGCGCCTCGAAACTGGCCAGGTAGTCCACAATCTGCGCGGCGTTGTTGCTCGTCACCGGCGCCCCGTAGGCGGCAAGTTCGACGACTGTCTTGCCCACGGCAACCGTCGCCCGCGGCACGATCTCCTCATGCCAGCGGCCATCGCGCGGCCAAGCCACGCCCAGGTGCTCAGCCTCGCCGTCCATCTCGGTGAAGCGGCGGGTGATCACCATAGGAGCCGACGTAACGACGATGGCCTTGTCGGCGTTTCCCTGTGTGATGCCCTCGGCGCTGAGCATCCAGCCCTCGGGCACAACAGCATCGGCAGGCACGGGTGCATCGGCTAGGGTGGTATGAATCGTGACCAACGCCTGTTCGCCGCCGCTCTCCTGCCCTCGTGCGCCGGCGGCGAGTTGCTCGACCTGCTGCTGAAGGCGGTAGGCCGTGTAGCCCTCGACGCCAAGGTCCGCGAGGCGCTGGGCAATCCGGCCACACGCGGCCGGCAATGCCTGAGGTTGGTGGTGGATAATCGCGGTGGCCTCGATCGCAGCCCTCACGCCGCGTCCGCAACGAGCGACATCCTCGTCGCCCACCATCGCGTACAGGACAGTGACGAAGAGATCAGTTGGCTCCCCGAATTCCCCGTGTCGCACCGTGTAGCCCGCTTCGAGGCCGGCGATGAATCCCAAGACTGCCCAGCGTTCGCCGTCGTTCCAGTCGAGAAGGTGACGCAAATCAAAGATCGGCGTCCCGCCTGCGGCGCGGATTTGCTCGCGAAGTTGTTGGGGATATTCTTCGGTTTGCAAGGCGGCCGGCATAATAGGCTGGACCTGCCCTTGCAATTCCATGACAAGCGGCGTGCCCACGATGGAAACCACCGCGGCGTCCTGCGGAGCGTCGTCAGCGTTCCCCGCGGCGATCCGCGGTGCGCCGCGGTCTCGCAGGTTGGCGACTAGCTCGGGGTTGATTCGTGTGGAAACTTCAGGTAAACTAGGCATTAGATCAAGCACCTCCTTGATGCTGTTCTGTGTTCTGCTTGCCGCCCGATTTCCGCTCGGACGGCTAAAATGATTCACTTCCTAAGACCGGGCGTCGCCGCCCGGTCTTGCTGTTTCTATACGCCCACGGCTTCCGCCGTGTGCTCCGCCGTAGCCTCTGCTGACGGCAACGTCACGCCAAAATGCTCAGCCAGCCGCTGGAGGTCCTCTGATGAGAAGACCCTTCTGCCCCCAATGCGCAGTCGAGGTTCCGGCAGGCGGTCATGGGCGTATGCGTACTGGATTCTATAACTCTGAATTTGTAGGAGACGGGCACAATCTTGCATGCTCAATGTGTGGGGCATTGCGAATTCCTCCTTGGTTTGGGCTTGGAAGTTCTCATAAGTCATCCTCTCGATGACGATGCTTTCAGGGTAGCGCAATCCCAGGTTGAGCGCAATAGCTGTTCTTTGATTTTCTTTCGCGTTACTCCGGCTGCCGCAAGCGGCCCCGACCCTGGGCAATATGGTTACAGCCGCGACCGTTGCAAGAGCAACTGCGACTAGCGTCAAATGCGGCAGGCGAACTGCCGCGTTCGATCCAACTTTGGTTGTGATAGCCCAACCTCCATCCCCACCGGAGCTATGCGTTTTCATCCGCTTCCGCTCCTTCCACCTGGCGGATCGCCTCCATGCGAATGGCGATCAACCAGCAGTTTTCCTGTCCGATGCGGGCGCGGTGCATTGCCTTGTTGCTGCCAGGATCGACAAGCAACCAACCCCGATCACGCCAGCTTCGCAGCACCGCATCGCACTCGAAGCCGCCCGCTGTCAGCACTTGTCGCAAGGTCTCGGGCCGGAAGCCGATCCACGCGACACCGTCATCCCAGCGCCCCGCCCAAGTCCGACTGCGCGATTGACCCTCGCGATAAAACTGATTTCGACGCCCTCGCGCCCAATCGATCGCGTGCTCGAGTGCTGCGGTTGCGGAGTCGGCATCTGGCGCCTGTTCGATCAGCTCGTCCCAGAGCAGGCCGACCACGTCCTGGTGCGGCCACGGCAACTCCAGCGCTTCGTGTGCGATTGTCGCCGCGAGCGAAATCGCCGCCAGCGCCGACGCCATCCGCGAAACCACCGGGTCACCGGCGGATCGCTGTTCAAGCGACGCGACGCGCTGCCGGTAATCTTCTCGCCACATTTCCCAGAAACCCTGGCGATCCAGCAAGAATTGAACAAAGGCTGCGCCTGCGTGTCCGTAGCTGGCCGCGAGCCCGTCGCTCAGCCGACGCACAACGACCGCGGTGTCAGCGGTCGTGCCCCCAAACGGGCTGCCCCAGAGCGAGAAGACCCGGGCCCGTGCGCCGCCCTTTCTCGTCAACGACACGATCGGCACCTCGCCCGACGTGATGAGCACCAGCGACAATCCAGATGGTGAGCCGTTGCCACCTGCGCGCCCCCGTGTGCGCCCGCTCACAATCGCGTAGACGAATTGGACGATTTCTTCCGGCGAGTTGGCGAGACGCATTTCGTCAATAATCAATGGGAGGTCGACCATCGCGGCGGCAATGGCGAGGCGGTACGCGTACGTCGAGTCCCATGAAATCATCGACGAGTTGGCATCGGTTTGGTCTGGATTGCCCCAAATCGACGCGGCAATTCGCAAAACAGTTGTCTTGCCTCTCGAAGTTGGCCCGCTAAAGTCCACCACGAAATTGGACACGCCCAGGATCTCCAGCAGCGGCGGCACCAACGCCGAGAATAGGGCAAACTGCGCGTGCGGGTATGCGCCGATGGGGGCAACCGCCGACAGCCAGCCGGCCATTGTTCCGGCGGTATTTAGCCCCGCCGCCACCTGTGCCGCGTTATCGTTGGCAGCCCGAAAGCGAACAACATCAGGTTGATTTTCCGCTCCTGCCGACTCGTCCCGTGCTGCGAACACACGGTCACCGAGCACAAAGTACCGCTCGTCGCCGATGCCGTGCCAGCCCGTGTGTTGCGTAAGGCTGACGACTGGAATTGCATGGTCGTTGTCCCGCTCATACTCGGAGAGATATTGCATCACTGCACGGCCGTTTGCGGCGGTGATTGGCACCCCTACGCGGGCCAGCGCGGCAACGAGCTTTTGGGCGGTGGCGGCCTGCCCACGGGTTATTTCGCGATGTTCCCAAGCGCCGTTGCGATGGAACGCCAACTCTAGGAGTTCCGCGTTATCATCACCAACCAGCCGCCGCACGACGACCAGGGCGGTGAACAGCACGACGGTCGCGCCGTGAAGAAGCCCAGCGCCCGACAGCGCCCAACCGTTGGGCACCACGCTCGCCGCGGCGACGGGCGCTGTCGGCAGTGCGTCCAGAACGCGAACAGGTTCCGCAGGTTCGTCGGGGATGCTATTTTCTTCGGGCTCGTCGTCGCCCAGGTCGTCGCCGTCCTGTTGAGCAGCCTCGGCGATACTGGGGTCGGCGGGCTCCTGGCCATGCTGCGAATCTTCGTCGCCGTTGCTCTGGCCAGAGTTCCCGTTGGCTTGATGCCCGTGGTCTCGCCGGAGGATACCGCGCGGGGCGCGGTTTTCCGATGCAGCCAATGGCGGGGGAGTGAAATCAGATGAAAGACCAATAGACATTAAAAAGAATCCTTCCCGGCACGTTCCATCAACGAATACCCAGAATCGATTCCGGCAGGCCCACAAAGGCGCACCGGTAGCCAGTTCAAGTGACCGGCTCCAAACGCCATGCACGGAAATGCCGTCAGAACTTCACTGCGACCAAGCGATGGCGTGCGGCGATCCACACGCTATCCTGCCGCAGGGAGAAGTAGCAACGATCAGACATCGAGAACGCGCAGCGTTAATTGCGGGAGCGCGATGTTCGATACGTCGGCGAACCCGTGAGCCGATTTCGGAAGCGACTAGTGAGTAATATTGAGGTTGTTCTGCCTTATGCAGTTTCCTAAAGAACGAGAACTCTACGTCCTCCGACCCGAGATTCGGTCTACTCACATCATCCAAGACTGTGCAGCGCTGCGTAGGGAGCGCAACGCCCGCACGGATATTGTTTATGGGCCGCCACCAACACGCCCGTTAAAGTGGCAACGCATCATGGACTCAGATGGAGGGAGCTTTTGGCCTTGATTGGGTTCCCTGCTCGCCGATCTTTGATCAGATTTCTGAAGCCGCTTGAACTCCATGTTCGAGCGACATTGCTTCAGTGGGGCCAATTCTAACGCGCCCAGAAAGTCTGTCAAGCAACCGCAACCGATTTTTTTGCGACGATTTATCGCAGATATTCCTGTCAGGCCGAAAGCACTTAAATTGGGATTATACGATGCCTGGGCGACGGCGGTGGCGGAGGCAAGTTCTGTCGCCGCCGCTGAAAATCCGCGGCGTCCTGGCGGTTGATGCGGTATCTCGCCTTGCCGCCCGGCTTGATCGCCGTATTCGTGGCCTGTCGCCCGCCGCATCGAAATTGCAATCGCAAAAAATTGCCCTGGAGACTGTCCCGCGGCGCGATATAATATGGGGAAGTTCGTCGCCTCTTGCAGCGCGGCGGGCTTACCCAAGGCGTCGGTGGACCTGTTCCGCCGGCCGCCTGTAGCCCTTGCGGCATATAGTCTTTTGGCATCCGCGTGACCACCGCGGACCTGATTTTTTGCAGGTTCAGCGACGTGAATCTTCGGTGTTTCTTGTGACGGCAAACGAAATTGAAGCCCGTCCCTGCCTGTTGATCGCGGATGCCCCGTGTAGGAAGAGTAATATGTCGCACATTCATGGGAAAAGATTCTCTTGGGGTCATTCGCGCCGACGAGGCGTATAGCAAGCACGAACTTCTAAACCGGCTGGGCATCAGCCAGCGGTTCTGGGATCAAATGCTCGATAGCGGGCTACCCTTCTGCAACATCGGCCACGCTCGCTGGGTCCGAGGCGCCGACGTGATCGAGTACATGCAGCACAACTCCGAACGCCGGCAACCGAAGTCTTCGCCGGGCAAAGAGACGGAACTCGACTCGTCGGTACGTTGTTAATCGGCCGCGATGTTCAAGATCGCGCCGATCCACGGCATTTAACGATGGAACGGCCCTTTTGGCAGTCCCGTTTTGGCATCGAACCCGGGGAATTGCCGGGTTGCCCCAGCAACAATAAGAAAAGGAGTGCCTCGAATGGCACGAAAACCCGAAATCGGAAATGTTCAAGTATATCCCGACCGTCCGTTACGGCGGGGTGAAAAGAACGGCTACGTCCTAAAGTTCTACTGCCCGATCCTGGGCAAGCGCATCAGGAAGAACTGCGGAACGAAGGACCGCCGAGAAGCCCGTGCAATACTGCGGGAGTGCCGCGAGCGATTGCTCAACGGCAAGTATGCCGCCTCGGGCGGTGCTATCACGGAAGCCAGCGCCCAGCAAGTCGCCGTGCCCGTGCCCACTCACGATCCAGACGAACGAACGTGGGACGAGACGACTGAACTTTACTACAGCCAGCACAAGCGGCGGGTCCGCCGCAAGTCGGGCAAGAGTTCGGAATCCCGGCTGGACATCGCCATGCGGATCTTCGAGGCCCGCCGTGCGAAACAGAAGCTACCTCCCGGCGTCACATTGCGGGAATGCCTGACGCTCGATGGGTTGGAGTATCTCGAAGACCAACTCTTGGATGGCGCTGAAAGCCGCTACGATCACCGGTCGCCCAACAGCGTCAACAGCATGTTGGGAACAGTGATGGCGTTCGCACGGTACTGCTATGATCATCAGTGGATTGACCGCGTACCACCCCTGCGGAAGCTCGACGTGGACGAAGTGATGCGCGGCAGGCCCATCACCGGCGAGGAGTTCGAACGGATGTTGGCCGCCGTGCCGAAGATCGTCGGGGATGGCCCGGCCGAACAGTGGCGGTTTGCCTTGAAGATCCTCTGGGAGAGCGGTTTCCGCATCGCAGACCTCTTGGATTTCTCCTGGGACGACATCACGCGCATTTACCCGGTCTGGCCTCTCAAGCAGGGGCAGTATCCGACAATCGTGATCCCCTCGACCCAGAAGAACGGCAAGAACGAGGAAGTGCCGATGCTGCCGAGCCTCCGGCAACTCTTGGAGTCTGTGCCGTTGCCGAACCGGAATGGATTCGTCGTCAACCCCATGCCGCCGGAGTACGATATGAAGTCGCAGGCGAAGAAGTGGTTCATGCCCGGCCGCGACGATCTGGCCGACTTGATCCAGCGCTATAGTAATTGTGCCCTTGCTCGGGCGTGCGGGGTTTCGGAGCAGACGGTGCGAAATTGGCTCAGCCGGCTAAGCCTAGAGCGCACCGCCAAGATAACCTGCTACGGGTCTGAAGTGCCGTCCGACGTGGTTGACGATCTGCGGCAACGATCAATCCGCAGCAAGCACCAGAAGCGGCCTAGCGGCCGGATGACTGGTGACCGGGTAAGCAAGATCATCGCCCAGATCGGCGAGGAGGCCAAGATCATCGTTCGCCAACCCGACAAGGAGACCGGCCGGCGGATCAAGTACGCCAGCGCCCACGACCTGCGACGGAGTTGTGCCGAGCGGCTCATCAACGCCGGCGTGTCGGCCGAGACCCTGATGGTCATAATGCGGCACCGGGAGTTCTCCACCACCCGAAAGTTCTATGGAGCGAAGCGGGCTGCCCAATCGGCTGCCGCCGAGATCCACCAGCGACTGCCCGGCAGCAAGCCCGCTGATGCGCCAGCCACCGCCGGAGAAGAACTCGGCCAGTTGACAAAGGGAGAGATGAAAGCCGTGAAGCGACTGTTGGAATCGCTTCGACAGTCGGCCGCGGCGAAATAACCTGCCGAAGGCTGCCCTGGGTCCAACCCCAGCCCAGGGCAGCCAGCGCACACGCATGAATTGTGGCCGGATGCAGAAAAATGGAATTAGTGGGGGGATTAGTGGGGGGAAAAAGAAAAGCTCCTCGGCGACTTGCCGAGGAGCTTCATCTTGTAACTTCAATACTGCAAAGGACTTAACTTAGTGCCCCCTGAAGGACTCGAACCTTCGACCAGATGATTAAGAGTCATCTGCTCTACCAACTGAGCTAAGGAGGCAATCCGCCGCAACTTACTGCGGAAAACTCAATTTTACGGCAATCGGCGGCCTTTGCAAGGGGTTGTATCGGCAAGCCGGCCGGGCGTTCCCCAATTTTTCGGATCGGCCTTGGCAGATGTTTTCTAGGAAAAATTTTGGCCCCGCGCGCGGCAACGGCCGGTGTAAACCGGCCGTTGCCTGATTTCTTATGCGTTGCGCGGCTCGAAACGACACCAAGCGCCACACGAGGGGGGAAATTGTATCAGCTCAAGCCGTTCACAATGGAACTTTCAAAAATCGCACGGATCAGAAGGAGAAGATCAAGTCGGTGGCGAAGAGGAACTGGCTCGTCCGCGTGCCGTCGCCAAAGGGTTCTTGGCCTTGGACGTTCGTCGAACCGCTATAGCAGTCCCAGCGGGCCTCGGGCCGGATCACGATGTTGGCATTCGGGTGCCAGTTCAGCCCCAGCGTGACCTCGGTGAACGTGCCCGCGAATCCGCCTGCAGCGGGCCAGCCCGGAAGACCTACGCTGCCTAGGCCACCCACGCGCGTGCCGTCCTGGTCGCGGAACACCTCGGCACGGGCACCCGCCGACCAGCACTGGTTGATCGTGTAGAGCAGGTACTGATCCAAGCCGTACCACTTGGCGTAGGGTCCGAACTTGGCCGGGTCGGGATTGTCGATCATCTCCGTGCCGCCAAACGTTTGCTCGAAGGCGTAGGACAACTTTTCGTTGAACTGCTTCTTGAAGACCAAAGAAGAGACGTACTGGTTGTTTTGTCCCAGCGGATCCTGCGGGCCGGCGTCGATCATCCAGGAGAGGCTGACTTTGTGCTCGTCGTTGTGCCACTTCGCCCCGCCCAGGAAATGCAGCATGCCGTTCTGGTCCACGAACTGGTTGAAGCCGTTGTTGAACCCGCCGATGACGTTCCAATGGTCGCCGATCCTATAGTCGGCCTGGAGGCCGGTGACCAGCACAGGCTCCGAATAGCCCAGGGCGTAGGAATGGGAGTAGAAGAAGTTGCCGGGCGCGGCCACGACCTCGTAGCCGATCGAAGGAGCGAAGTGGCCCATCTTCACGCTGAGGTTGTTGTAGCCCACCTCCATGTAGAACTGCGGCAGGATTAAGCCGTAGAGGTGGTTGGGCGAGTCGAGGTTCGTTTCCAACCCGTAGCACTCGCCGTAGCGCCAGTCCGAGCCGTACATCAGGTCGACGCGCCCGCCGATGTCCCAACCACCGCAGTCGCTCTGCTTGACGGCTTTCTCCCAGCCCAGCCACAACTGGTTCATTTCATATTCGTTGCTGCGGTCGTTGGTGAACACGGGACCGTTCCAGCGATTCACGGGGCTGAGCGAGTTGAAGGTCACGCCCTGCTCGAGCCAGCCGTACTGCACGATGCCTAATTTCTTGAGCATTTCCGGCTCGGGCAGGTGCCACATAGCGTCCGGGGCCGGCGCTGCTTCGGCGGCCGCTGGAGCGGCAGCGGCCGCTTCGCTGGATTGCGTCGATTCGACCGGGGCAGGGGCAACGGGCGCGGACGGCGCGGAGGTGACGGGCGCGGACGCACCGGACTCAACGGGCACAGCGGTGGGCGGCGCGGGGGCGACAGGGGCCGGGGGATGCGGGGCCTTGACCTCGTCGGCAACGGCCAGGTCCGGTTGTGGCCCGTTGTTGCCCATTGCCGTGTCGGCAGCCAGCGGCAGATTGGCCACGTCCGCCGCCTGGAGCGGCGCATGTAGCACTGCCAAGGCCAGTACAGCCGCTACAATCGTGAAAAGCGATATCCTCATCATTGGTCCTCCTGTCCAGCGTAACTACGGTTCCATCCACTTCGTCGCCCAGGCCCGAAAGCCATTCCCAGTGGAACGCGCGACTGAGAGCCGCGCCGAGCGTCGAGTATCGTTGCACCACGTCTGTCTATCGGTTGCCGTCAGCGGGGTTCCTTTACCGGAACAAGCCGTAATTCCGTGAGGAGACTCAACTTAGGAACGCGCGCCTGCGGGTTCCACCGAACACCGAGGATCTAGCAAGATTTCCCGGCGGGCAAACTGTGGAAACTCTGGCGATAGAAGCGAAAACGGCCGACGGCGCGGCCGGAACATTCGCCAAAAACGGCAGCGGGCGGCGATAGAGATCGCCTATCAGATGTTTGACAAGAAGACGACCGTCAATAACGTAGGACGATTAGAGAAGGGGGTAACCGGCAGTTCAGCAAGCAGGAAAGCAGGAAATCCAAAACAAATTCAGCCACAGATGGAACACAGATGAAACACGGATGCGGATCCGTGTTTCATCTGTGTTCCATCCGCAGCAAACTTCCTGTTTTCAAGTTCATTCCGAATGTCGAAATCCGAAACGAATTCAAGATCGGGAAATCCCAAGTCTCAGAACCACCCACGACTCTGCACGTCCGGGGTGGGAGGCCATGATAGAGAACCACGAAAGACACGAAACACACGAAAGAAGAGGAATTCTCATCGGTGTCGCCCCGGTCTTCCCTTTTCGTGTTATTCGTGTCTTTCGTGGTTTCCGTTTCTCTTCTCAGGTGATTGGGGAGTTGACCTTTTTTTCGGCGAAACGACTGCGGGATCTTCCAATTTATCAAGCCAATGTGGGTCGTCGTCACCGAGTAACCAGAATCGCTCCCATTCATCCTGCATAAGACGAAGGCTTTCGGACGTGTGAATCGGCTCTCGATCCGTGCGGCCAGGAGTTGCCGCCGAACCAGGGTACGGCGCACCGTATGGAACCGCGGCGGGAGTAGCCTCAAGCGTCGGCGCGGCAGTCGTGTCGCCCGCATAAGCCGGGACAATGGTTGGCACAAACGGCAGCGGAGAATTCAAGTAGGTCCCCAAACTCCCCATCACGATCAGGTACAGCGGACCATTCGCCCCGCCCGTCGGCAGGCAATAGCGGCAGGTGAGTTCCAACCCTTGCGGTGTCCGCTGCAGGGTGGTGATGTCGGGCCGCAAGTGGGGTCGGAACGCGGCAGCCGACGGCCAGAAGGTCGGGTCCAGATCGATTTTCACCTTTTGCGCTTCAGCCGCGCCCATCGTGCCATACATCGAGAACATCGGATAGAGTAACTCGAAGACCCGCGGTGTATCGCAGTAGCCCAGGGCCGCGGGACGGTTCCGATCGTTCAAGGCCAGGGCCACGCCGGGAACCACGGCCAGCGAGCGATGGTTCTTCCGCGCCAGATAAGCCTTCATGGCCGGCATGCTGAGCGTCATCACCAGCTCGTGATCAGTGACGCAGAACGCCGGCGCAATTGGCTGACCGGCCAGATAATAGATCTCCTGCCCGGCAAAGCGGGACTTGCGAAACTCAGGCGACGAGTCGACCAATTCAGTGACGTCGCCCGTTCCGCCTTTGTCCTTGGCAGCATGCGTCTGGGTTTTCTTCTTTTCCGGCACGAGGAGCTTTTCCCAATTGTCCACCAGGGCGGCGCGGTCGCGGACGGCGACGACTGCCGTCCAGCCGAGGAAGACCATTTCGCCTTCGGCCGGCGAGTTGTAGAGGCACCACGTATCGCCCACCGCGGACAACAGGCGGCGGAGATCGACACGGTATTCCTGCTTGAATTGGTCGACGGCCTTCTGCACGTCGGCGTCTTTCCCACCGCCGGCCTTCTCATAGGCCGAGACAATCACCTTGAACGTGCGGTCGAGATCGACCCGCGCGGCCAGTGCCAACATGGCATTGTCGGGTATGGGAGCCAGGTCCTTGGCCTCCAGCGGCCGGTCGGCCACCATGTCCAGCAGGCCGTGGGGCTTGCCATCGGTGGCCAGCAGCACGCGATTGATCATGCCCTGGTCTTCCAGCCCGGTGGTCGAGACCAGCGAGTCGACGTTGCCCAGCCCCAGCAGTTCCAGCACCGCAGCGGTGTCTTTGGGTGAGGGGGCCAGCGGCAGCAGCTTTTCGCGCAGAGCCTTGAGGTTCAGATAGATGATGCCCGTGCGGCGCGGAACCGGGGTCTGCTCGCGGGCCTTGGCCAGCCAGGCTGGCGCGGGGCTGTTCCATCGCGCGAGAATGCCCTCGACCATTTTTTCGCCGAGGCCCACGACGAAATAGTTGCCGTGGAAGCCGAAGGTCACACGATTCTGGTCGCCCGGCTTGGGCGGCGTGTAGCGATACCAGGTCTCGTCGTTGATGCGGATTTGCTCGAATGTAACGTCCGCCTTCTTCGCCTTCCTGAGATAGTCTTGGAACTTAGCGAGCAGCCGGGGCGCATCGGAACCCAGGGAGACGACCATGCCGCCCCGCATGCTTACGGTGCGTTGTTCTGTAACCACAACGCTACTCGCGTCTGCGCCTTTGGCTTGCGGCTGCTGGCTGCCGGGGGGACCCATCACGCGTTTCTCTTTGACAGGCGAGGCGGCCTTGATCTCCTCGATGAAGATGGCCGTGGGATGGGTCAACAGGGCGCCGAGCCAATCGCCATAATCCTCGGCCGAGACGCTGAACTTCGGTTTTTCGGGCGGCAGTTTAATTGGTAGCTCGCGCAAAGGATCGGCTGAACGGACTAGAACCTCTGGCGGGTCAGCAGCAGCGTTTTTCACTGTGGCGGTCGGGGTGTTTTTCGGCGGCGGAACGGGCACGACCGTGGGCGGCGTTGGGGTGCGCACAGTGGCGCCCGGCTTTGCGTAAGGGTTCGCAGCAGATGGCGGGGTCAGGACTGGCGTCGCGGGACCTGACGTGTAGCCCTTGTGACCTTTTCCGGTCTCCGGCGACGGCGCTGATGGTGGCGATCCGCCCGTCGATGCCGGCCATGGTGGCGGCGGTGTGACTAACGGTTGCGGCGCCACGGTTGCGGTCGCCGCCTTCTTGGCGTCTCCGTCCTGCTTCCGCAGGTAAGCGCCAATGACCTTGTTCAAAGCCCCGAGGAACTCCTGCACTTCCGGCTCGGCGAGCAGTTTCTCCGTCTCGCTGGTACTGCTAGCACTGGGCGCGGCCGTGCCGGTCCAATCGACGTAGAAGAGACACTGTGGCGGCGCAACACGTGAAATGGCCGCATCTTCCGCCGCGGGCGGCACGCCAAACGGCAGGCCCTTGGAGCTGGGATCGGCGGCCAAAGCAATGGTCGCCAGCACGCACGAGAGAACCGAAGTCATGGCAATGCTCCTCCATGGCAGTGAATGACAAAACGGAATGCTTAGAACGTTAACATAGCACGTTTAGAGGAGGGGGTAAACGGCAGTTCCGCATGTAGAAAAACACGGAATCCGAATGTCGAAATCCGAAACAAATTCAAAAATGCGAATTCCAAATCTCAAAAACCAGCGGCCGCTCGGTGGATCGACGGCCGGGAATCAGGATAGGGAACCACGAAAGACACGAAAGGGAAGAAATTCTCGTTGCTGTCGCCCTGGTATTTCCTTTTCGTGTCATTCGTGTCTTTCGTGGTTTCCGTTTCTCTGCTTAGGCATTTTGAGACTTGACAGTTGTTTCGGATTTCATGTAGTCATACCCGGCACTCTCCGGGTCAATCCCCCGCATCTTCAGCCAGCGGCTACGGCGTGCCCAGTAGAACCGCACGGGGATGAAGATATCGACCACCTCGTCGGCAATCAGCAGGCCGCCGAGCACGGGGGCGGCCATGGCGGAAACGATCTCGTGACCGACGCCCGTGGCCCAGAGCATGGGGGCCAAGGCGATGATCGCCACGCCCTCGGTCAAGAGCTTGGGCCGCAGGCGGTGTACGGCCCCTTCGATCACGGCGTCGCGGAGCTCGGCCAGCGAGCCGATCTTCTCCAGGCCGCCGCGCTTTTCGATCGCCTCGCGGAGATAGACGAGCATGATGATGCCCGTCTCGGTAGCCATACCCAGGCAGGCGATGAAACCCACCTGCACGCAAACGCTGTAGCGGGTCTCATGCAATCCCAGGAATGGAAACCGTGTCAGCCAGAGCAGGAAGACGCCGCCCGCCAGGGCCTCGGGCACGCACATCATCATCAAGAGCGCGTCGACCAGATCGTTGTAGGTCAGGTACAGGATCAGGAAGATAATCAGGACCACGCCGGGCAGGACCCACAGCATGGTCCGCTGCGCGCGGACTTGGTTCTCGAATTCCCCGCTCCAGGCCAGCGACACGCCTTGCGGCAGCTTGACCTTCTGGGCCACGACTCGCCGGGCCTCCTCGACAAAGCCGAGCACATCGCGATCGCGGACGTTCAGTTGCACGTAGGACCGCAACATACCGTTCTCGCTCTTGATCATGGCGGGGCCTTCCACGATCCGCACGTCGGCGACCATCGCCAGCGGGATCTGCCGCGGCGCGGCCGCGGCGGGTTTGCCCCCAGCCCCTTTCGCCTCGCCCATCCCGCCTTCCGCGGTTCCGCCGGGCATCGCGCTACCGGCGTTGATCAAGAGGTTCTTCACGTCTTCCTCGTCCTGGCGGAAACTGCGACCATAGCGGACCCGCACAGGGAATCGCTGGCGGTCTTCAACCGTGGTCGTGATCGCCTTTCCGCCCAGGGCCACCTCGACCACGTCCCAAATATCGCCGACGTTTACACCGTAGCGCTTGGCGCGATCGCGGTCGGGCCGGATCTCCAGGTAGCCCTTGCCCTGGTTCTGGTCGGGGAAGACATCGACGGCCCCCGGCACGCTCCGCAGGACCTCGGCTATTTCTTCGGAGACCATCTGGATCTGGTCGAGGTTCGCGCCGAAGACCTTCACGCCCAGGGCCGTGCGCACGCCGGTGGCCAGCATGTCGATGCGATTGATGATGGGCTGCGTCCAGATGTTCGACCAGCCGGGCACGCGGACGACGCGATCCATTTCCTTCAAGAGATCGTCTTTCGACTTGCGTTGCAGAAAGAGCCGCGGCGCCCACGCCTTATCCAGTTCGGCGCGAAGCTTGATGAGCGTCTGCTTTTCGATTTCATTGGTCCCCTCGCCCTCTGGGAGAGGGTCAGGGTGAGGGGAAGGAGCTTCTGCCCACTTGCCCTGGTCCTGGGCCGCTCTCCGCAGTTCGTCGATGGCAGCAAAGTCGTAGGTGGCCGCGGCGCAGTCGAGGATTTCATTGTCGATCTGCACAACCCGCTCTCGCCAGGAACGGTCGCGGCGCTCGACGATATACTGCCACATGTCGGTGAACAAGGTCGGCCGCTCGGCGCCGAGCACACCGGCCACGTTGAGCCAGGCGAGATACAACGGGCTATGGTTCGGGGCGAGCACATTGGAGTCGAGCGTGAGCTTCCGGCCGCCTTCCGCGGAGGCCAGTCTCTCGACGATCTTTTGCATCAACCGGTTGATGTCCTCCTGGCCGGGACCGGCGACGAGAATCGGCGCAAACTCCTTTCGCAATGCCTCCGTCAGCCGGTCCACTTCAGCATCGGTCAGCGGTTCCGTCAGGCGGTCCGCCTTCTGCAGTCGGCCGGTCAGTTCCGCGATGAATTCCCGCAGCAGCATGGGGCCGAGCTGCGCGTCGAATTCCTTGAACCGCATGCGGACCATCTCGCGCAAGGTGTCGTCGAACCGCGGCGCGGCGTTCATGGCCGCCGTGTCGATGAGCGCGCGACGCTGGGCAGTGTCGGGAATCGCCTCGATGAGGTTCTGCTTCTGCAAGGCGGCCAGCACGACGGCCGTCTGCCGCCGGGCGTCCGTGGGGTCGAGTTTCCGCTTGGGCCATTGCTCCTTGGGGCGGAGCGTGATCACGCTTTCCACCATGTCCAGCGGCGAGGGGTCGGTAGGCGTGTCGGCCCGGCCCGCCTTGCCCACGATCAGTTCGATCTCGGGGAAACGCCGCAACAAGCCGTCGCGGGTCTTGAGATCGGCGGCGGCCTGCGTGACGGATACCCGCGGCACGGTGACCGGCATGTCCAGAATGCTGCCCTCGTCCAGCGGCGGCATGTAGTCGCTGCCGATGCGGGGAAAGTTCGCGGCCGCCAGGGCCAACGCCGCCAGCGTAACCAGCGAGAGAAACTGCCGCCGCCAGCCCACGACCAGGCAGATCGTGATCGTCATTGTCAGGCCAGTAATCGCCAGGAAGCAGACTTTCCAGGACAAGCCGAAGACGGCCTCCAGCGGGAACAGGCCCGCCGCCACAATCAGCAGCGCCGCGAACGACCACATGGCGAAGTTTCGCCGCGGCATCAGCCAGGTGAGCCAGGGCTTGTAGATGCCGATCAGGTTCCGCACCAGCCAGCTTTCGTTCTCGCTGCGCAGGCGGCCCTTGATGAAGCTGGGGATCAACGCCGGCACCAGCGTGATGGAGATCACCGCTACGCCGAGCATGGCGAAGCTCTTGGTAAACGCCAGCGGATGGAACGTTTTGCCCTCCCGTCCGCTGAAGGCGAAGACGGGCGCGAACGAGAGCAGGATGATCAGCACCGAGAAGAAGATCGGCCGCCCCACCGTGCGGCAGGCGCGGATCACGATCTCGCGAGTGTCGCCCTCGATGCGATTGCCGGGGCCGAAGTGGGCCGTGAGATGGTGCGTGGCGTTTTCCACCATCACGATCGCCTGGTCGACCAGAATGCCGATGGAAATGGCGATGCCCGAGAGCGACATGATGTTCGAGGGCACGCGGAAGTGCTGCATGAGGATGAACGACACGAGCACGGCCAGCGGCAACGTCATGCAGATCAGAAGCGCACTGCGGAAGTGCATGAGGATCAAGAGGATCGCCAGCGAGGCGATGATCATCTCGTGCAGGAGCGTCTCGGCGACCGACTCGATCGCGCCGTGAATGAGTCGCGTACGGTCGTAAAAGGGCACGATGCGCACGCCCTCCGGCAGGCCCGGCTGCAGCTCCTGGATCTTGTCCTTGATGCGCTTGGTGACCTGCAACGGGTTCTCGCCGTGCCGCATCATGACCACGGCCCCCACGGCCTCGGCGCCGTTCTTTTCCAGCACGCTGCGGCGGAACTCGCCGCCGCGGCCTACCGTGCCCAGTTGTGAAACGCAGACGGGCGTGCCTTTCTCGCTGTCGGTCTTGACCACGATCTTCTCGATGTCGCGGACGCTTTCCAGCCAGCCCACGCCGCGGACGATGTATTCGGCATTGCCCTTTTGAATCACCTTGCCGCCGACCGATGAGTTGGCCCGGGAGACGGCGGAGAACAACTCGCCGAGGGTCACGCCGTAGGCGCGGAGCTTCTGCGGATCGACGTCGATCTGGTACTCGATCGGCAGGCCGCCGGCCGCGGCCACCTGGGCCACACCGGGGACTGAGTTGAGCTGATAGCGGACGTACCAGTCCTGGATCGCGCGGAGGCGGCCCAGATCCTGCCCTTCGCCTTCGACCGTGTACCAGAAGATCTGGCCCAGGGCTGTGGCGTCCGGGGCCATGTAGGGCACAACGCCTTGCGGCAGAAAGGTGCCGGAGAGCGTGAGCCGTTCCAGCACGCGTTGCCGGGCGAAATAGAAATCGACGTCGTCGTCGAAAATCACGTTGATCATGGAAAAATTGAATTCGCTCGACGATCGCACGGCCTTCACGCCCGCCAGTCCTTGCAGGTTGACCGAGAGCGGATAGGTGACCTGGTCTTCGATCTCCTTGGGGCTGCGGCCCATCCAGTCGGTGAAGACGATGACCTGGTTCTCCGACAGGTCGGGGATGGCGTCGACCGGCGTGTTCAGCACGGCATGCGCGCCCCAGGCGGCCACGCCCAGCGTCACGAGGATGACGATGAAGCGATTTCGAACGGAGAATTCGATGATTTTTTCGATCATGGGTACATGTTCCGTTCGATCACAACGCCTTTTCGAGCTTCTTCAGTATCCCCTCCGGATCGCGTTTCGCCTTGCCGACACAACCCTGGCAGCAAACGAACACGGGCTTGCCGCGGAGCGTGATCTTCACGGGCACGCCCATCGACCCCAACGCAGTCCCGGTGACCGGACAGATGGCCTGGACCTTGGCCGATTGCCAATCTGCTTCTGGCAGTTGCTCGATGTTCTCGATATCTTCTTGCGAAAGCGCCACCGCTGCGGGCGGTTTAGCCTGCGTGACCTTGTCGTTGGCCGGCTGGAGTCCCGGCTTTAGCCGGTCTCCTTCCCTTTTGCCCGCATTTGGCACGACGCTTGTCGGCATGCCGCCCGCTTGCGGACCACCGCTAGCGCCGAAGTAGGTGGAAGCCGCGGCCGGGTTGAGCCGCGTCTCGGCGTCGATGAGGAACCCGCCCGCCGCCGCGACCTTGTCGCCGGCCACTAGTCCCTTGAGCACCGGGTAGCAGTCGTCTTGGCGCGGTCCCAGTTCGACCTCGATCCCTTCGAACAGCCCCGCTTCACGCTGGACGTAAACGACGTTCTTCGTGCCTGTATCCACAACCGCCTCTTCCGGCACGACGAGGAACTCCTGTTGCGGTCTGGCCGCGTTGCCGTCGTGGGCGACAACTATCGTCCGCGCGGTCTTAGCGGCCAGCGTCTTATAGGGTTCGATGGTCTCCAGGGGCGTGTCGATGGTCACTGTGGCAAACATGCCGGGCCGCAGTTCATTGTGGGGATTCTCCAGGCGCATGCGCACGCGGTTGGTTCGCGTGGCCGCTTCTACCCGCGGATAGACCAGCGCCACTTCGCCCGTAAAGGTGCGGTTGGGATATGCCTCCACCGCCGCCTCGACCTCCTGGCCGGGCCGGACGAAGGCGATGTCCTTCTCGTAGACCTCGGCCTCGATCCAGACGGTCGAGAGATCGGCGATCTCCAGCAAGGTCATCTTCGGCTCGACACTCGCGCCGGCGACAATCTTCTTCTCGACCACAAAGCCGTCCTGTGGCGCACGGATTGTGAGGCTGATAGGCGGCTCTTTGGCGGCGCCAATCTCGCGGAGTTCGGCCTCGCTGACGCCCAGCATGAGCAGCTTCTCGCTATCGGCCACCTCGCGCGCAACTCCGAAGCGCCGGGCCAGGATCAGTTCCTTGGCCGCACTGTAGAATTCGGGGCTGTAGATCTCGGCCAGACGGTCGCCCTTGTGGACCATCGTGAAGGTCTTGTCGACAAAGAGCTTCTCGACGTAGCCCCCGAAGCGACTGACTACTCGCGACAGGCGGCTCTCGTCGTAGGTCACGTAGCCGACCGTCTTGGTCTGCCGCGACATGGGACGATAGTCGATCGCCACGGTCTTGATACCCGCCATTTGCACGCGCTCGGGCGAAAGCCACACGCGGGCCGTGACGCCGGCGGGCAGATCTTCCTTCTTGGCCTTGTCGCGGATTCTAAGCGGCATGCCGCAGATCGGGCAGCCGGGCACGTCGCCGTTGGGCTCGTAGGTACTGCGGACCACTTGCGGGTCCATCGAGCAGAAGAACTCCTGGCCGGGGGGCAATTCGCGGTTGATCGTCACATGAGAATGCGTCCAGCGATCCCAGTGGCTCTTCAGGTCTTCCCAGCGGACGATGAGCAGTCCCACTCCGGCCAGGATGGCGATGAAACGGACCCGTTTCAAGATCACCAGGCCCACGAGCCAAAGCTTCTGGCGGCCGGTGAGTTCCGGCGCCGGCGGTATATTTTCGTAAACCATGATCGGGTTCCTTGATGTTGAGGATCCAAGTAGGTCCCTCTTGCCGAGAGGGACTGCTGTGTTTCGAGCCGCGGGAAAAACTCCGCATTGCTCGACAGATCGGCGCACATTGGTCCTTTCCGGCAGAAAGGACCTACTTCAGCGCAGCATCAAACGACGAGTCGACAGAGCGAGCACAGACGCTCCAACGAGGTCTGGCCCGGCAAAGAGAGAGAATGCGTGTCGCGCTGAACGTAAACAGCCGCTACTACCGCGTGGATTGCCGGCAATGCATGGGCAGACGCCAATGTCTTCGCAGTCTCAGTCTGCGTGGTGCTCGGCGCCTGTACGGGGGCCGACTGGTTCTTCGCGCACTGGCAGCCTGAATTGGGGCCGCCTTTCCCCTGATGACAGCAGCAGCACCCGCGCCCCGAGCGCGACTTGCCTTGGCAGCAGCAACACTTGGCCGTGCCTCGGCCACAGCACGAGGACTTGCGGACGGTGGCCGCCGCAACCGTGCAACCGCAAGACACCGGCATGGCCTCTGCCGGAATCAGCAGGGCGACCACCCACACCAAGGCTCGCACGGCAATAGGCTGACGCATAGTCTAAGAAACGGGGCTATTTACGGCAGGGACAATTGTCAGAAACAGACGGATCCTCGTTGGCCGCGTTCCTGCCAGATCCGCTCATCTAGTGAACTTTAGCACTTTCGTCCGCCCAGGTCAACGAGAAAAACGGCGTTACCCCGGCTGAATCATCTTCCAGGGGTCCAGGGCCTTTTCCAGCACATCCTCGGGCAGGATGTTCTTTTCGCGGCAAAGCTCGCGGACCGTCTTGCCGGTGGCGATCGATTCCTTGGCCAACTTGGCGGCCTGTTCGTAGCCGATATACGGATTCAGGCCGGTGGCCATAGCGGGGCTGCGCTCGACCTCGCCATTGCACGTCTGCACGTTCGCCGTCATGCCCACCAGGCAGCGGCGTGTGAACGCCAGGACCGCGCCTGCCAGCAGGCGAATGCTCTCCAGGGTCACGTGTCCCATCACGGGCATCATGACGTTCAATTGGAACTGGCTGCCCGCGGTCCCGCACAAGGCGATCGTCGCGTCGTTGCCGATGACCCGCGCGGCAACCTGCATGAGGCTCTCCGACATCACCGGATTGACCTTGCCCGGCATGATCGAGCTGCCCGGCTGAAGGTCGGGCAGGGCCACTTCATGGAAGCCCGTCTGCGGACCGGAACTGAGCCAGCGGATGTTGTTGGCCACGGTGAAGAGGGTTGCGGCGATGGTGCGAAGCTGGCCATGACACTCCACCAGGCCGTCGCGCTGGGCGTTGGCCTCGAAGTGGTCGACCGCCTCGATGAAGTGAATGCCCGTCTCCCTCGCCAGGATCTCGCAGACCCGCCGCGCGAACTGCGGATGCGTGTTGATTCCGCTGCCGACCGCCGTCCCGCCCACGGGCAGTTCCAGAATCGCCTCCATGGCCAGTCCGGCGCGGCCGATCGAGCGGTCCAGTTGCCGGGCCATGCCGCCCAGTTCCTGGCCCAGGGCCAGCGGCGTGGCGTCGATCAGGTGCGTGCGGCCGATCTTCAGCACCTTTTCCCACTCCTTGGCCTTGGCCGCGAGGGCCGCGCCGCACTCGTGCAGGGCGGGAATGAACCGGTCGCGGATGGCGCGGGCGACGGCCACGTGGATCGTCGTGGGGAACATGTCGTTAGTGCTCTGGCCCATGTTCACGTGGTCGTTGGGATGGATCGACTTCTGGGCGTCGAAGCGATCGCCGCCGGTCAGCTCGATCGCCCGATTGGCAATCACCTCGTTGACGTTCATGTTGGTCGACGTGCCCGAGCCGGTCTGGTAGACGTCGACGGGGAATTCGTCGTCGAACTTGCCGTCGGCCACTTCGCGGGCGGCGGCCAGGAGGGCCTCGACCTGCCGGTCGCCGAGCGGATTCTTACCCGTGCCGGTGAGTTTGCCCAGGTCGCGGTTTGCCACGGCGGCGGCCCACTTGACCAGGGCGAATGCGTGGATCAACTCCGCAGGCATGGTCTGGCCGGAAATGGGGAAGTTCTCCACTGCCCGCTGGGTCTGGGCGCCGAAATATGCCTCGGCCGGCAAGCGGACTTCGCCCAACGAGTCGTATTCGACGCGGAAATCGGTCATGGCAGGCGTTCCTGGGTAAAGACGATGCGGTTTTCCTGACCCGAAGTATAGAAAAATCAGCGGCGGCTGTCAATAAACCGCAAAGGGCGTCCAGGAGGGTTGCAAAGGAACGCCTGCCCTACGCGATAAAACGGCGCGTTCCGGCTCAACCGGTCCCCAGTTCGTTGTAACGGGTTTCGTAGCAATTCAAACAGAACCACGAACCGTCCAGGAACAGCGCCTGCAGGACGGGGATCCCGCAGGACTCACAGCATTGCTGCCGGTGCATGTGGGTGTGGAAGGTGAGGACCAGCAGATCGTGCGTGAGCCCGTTGGCGTCCAGGGCATGATCCCGCAAAACCGCTTCCTCGGCAAAACCCAGTCGCTGGAAGAGCTTTACCGCACCGGTTTGCTCCGGCGTCATGCGGGCCATGACTTTCGTGGCGCCCAGGTCCAGGACCATCTCGAACGCCAACTCGAGTAAGAGCCGGCCGATTCCCATGCCGCGGGCGGATTCTGCCACCACCACGCGTAACTCGGCGACATGCCGCGTCCAATGCACGTTCCCCAGGTTAAATGTCACATAGCCGATAACGGTCTCGTTTTCCCAAGCCACAAGCGTGACAAGGCGACGCTGTAAAGTGTCGCTGATCCACGTGTCTACCTCGGCTGGTTGGGTAATGTCTCGTTCCAGAAAAAGCAGATCATCCGTGGGGAGTTCTCCGGCGAAGGCGATCATCGGCTCACGATCTTCAGCCGCCAGGGGACGCAAGAGCACAGTCCGGCCTTTCAGGTTGAACTGTAGCGGAAACTCAGGTTTTGCCAGGGCGCGTGATTTCATATCGGTAAATTGTAACAGCCGGCCCGCCGCCGTCAAGATCCGCGCTAGTTCACACCTCTTGCTGCGGCCGCTTGACAGACCTCGGGTCCATAGCCATAATCAGCGGTTGTTTCCCAAGCCTTGGGCCGACCGGCAAATGCCTGGTCGACAAGGGAATTGCCCGCAAGCAGCAGCGGCACTTCATTGCCCCGGAGAACCAGTTCGTTTCCGTAACCTGAAAATCCTGAGAGGTGAGAACATGGGACTATTTGACAAGATCGGCCATGCGGTGTCGAAGGCCGCCGTTTCCGCCGGAACCGACGTGGTGCGTTCCGCAACCCTGCGGATGGCCGCGATGGAACTTGGCGAGATCATGAACCGCTACGATGAATGCTATATCATCATTGGCAAGCGGATCACCGAATTTCTGCGCAAGGGCGAGACGATCGAGGATCCCGAGGTCCGTGAGGCCTTCGAGCGGATCAAGAAGCTCGACGTGGAGAGGGCCGAGAAAGAGAGCGTCATTCACGAGTTGAAAGGCGCCTCGTCGGAGGCCACGGAGGCCGAGGAACTGCTGGCCCTGGAGGGCGAGGTCGAGAAGGAAGTGCAGAAGTGCAAGGAACTGCGCGACATGGGAGTCGATTCCCAGGAGGAGTTCGACGGCAAGGTGGCCGCCTTGCACGCCAAGGTCAAGAACTTCAAGCAGATCCGCGTCCTCGAGCAAGCCCGCAAGAAGAACCTCATTTCCGCCGACGAATACAGGCGCAAGACAGCCGCGCTCTTAGAGCAGTAGATCGCTCGTCAACTGGCGCCCGAAGTATCTGGCGTTCACGACGGAGCGATTCGTGCTCGACGCAATCAACGACGCAATCAGCGACGTCTTCCAAGGGATTGCCGCCCCTTAGTCACGACGGCCCCAGCAGGGAATCGTGGGCGGCCTGAAAGCGAGCCAGGGCGATAGTCCGCTTCTTCAGGTAATCGGCGAAGAATTCCCAAGAGGCGGCTTCGTCCAGCAAGCCCTGCGGCGCGAGAACGTGGCTGAATACCTTGTTCTTCACGTGCCGCGACCCGAACAGGCGCAGCGACACCACGTGCTGATTTCTGGGGTCCGGATAGAAATTGAATTTGATCTGATGACGGTCGTGCCCTTGGCGATGAATTGCCGCTGCGGTCGCCGCCGCGGAGCGCAGCATGAAATCGTGGAGACGCTCGTTGGCGACCGCGGCCTCCAACCGGCCCCAGACGTGATAGCCGCGACCGCTGGCCACGATCAGCGGTTCGCAGGCCAGGCCCCGCAGATGCCCTTCCAACTCGCGGACCGCCGCCTCCATCTCCGGAATCAGTTCGCTGCTGTTGTGCTGGTGGTTGTTGTCGAGATTGAAGCAGAACGTGTCGTTCGCCCGCAAGTCGAAGTAGAGACAGACGTTGCAGGCCTTCTCCACGTGGGCGAGGAGGAAGCCGTCCATTCGTCGCTCGGAGATGCCTGCCAACTTGTACTTGTGTACGAGCCCGGCGGGCGTCAGCTCGCCGTATTCCAGCGTCATGCCGTCGCTCAGCAGCCGCTCCAGAAAAGCGAAGCCGTGCTCCTCGGTCTCCAGTTTGGCCCGGTCTTTGGGCAAACCGCGGTAAAACTCTTTGAGCAGGCTTACCCTTGGATCCACGCTTTGCAAGCCTCTCAATGCCGCATGGCCTGCTGGCTGAAGATGCCGTAGCTTGGTCGAAAAGCGTTGGGCGGCAATTCG
The DNA here is from genome assembly GCA_964615095.1 of uncultured Planctomycetaceae bacterium. GTDB lineage: Bacteria > Planctomycetota > Planctomycetia > Pirellulales > Thermoguttaceae > JANXQG01. The sequence goes on from CAZTPX010000078.1 coordinate 29,492, forward strand.
CGCTGCCGGACCCACATCAGGCAGGTCACCAGCGTGAGCACGGCGAAGACTAAGAGGGGAAGCGTCCTGGATCGAAAGCGATACCTGAACTGCCGCCAGGTTGGCGAGATTGGTTTCGTTTCATTGACTGCCATCGTTACCTCGATCCCGATGTCTAATCACGCGGAGAAGTCATTCAACCATTTTCGTAACAAATACCCCGTTTTGTCAAGTGCGGCCTCGCTCGGCGAGATCCAGTTGAACTTCTGGGCGGTCCAATTACAATCGAATTGGTAGCATTTTCGTTTCTTTCCCCAGCAGGATATTCCCATGCCTCCCGTGTCTCGCTTCTTCCAGCGCGTGATCCTCGTTTCGGCCCTGACGTTGCCGCTGTCGCTGCCCCGGGCAGTGAAGGGTGAAGAGTTGGCCGGCCAGTTCTACGAGAAGGCCAAGGCGGCCACGGTCGAGATCCTGGTCAACGGCCATTTGAACGGCTCCGGCTGGATCGCCGATTCGCAGGGCCTGGTGATGACGGCCTCGCACGTGGTCGAACGTCCGGATCGGACGCTGGAGATCGCCTCGCCCTCGCTGGGCCGCAGAGACGCGAAACTACTGAGTGTCGATCTGGGCCATGACTTGGCCCTGCTGAGCATGGAGCCGCGGAAGGAAGGTTACCCGTTCTTGAAGGTGGCCGAGAAGTGCCCCGCGCCGGGTGTAGGGATCTTTGTGATCGGCGCCCCGCTCTACCGGCACGGCGTGCTGGCCCGGGGCACGATGGCTTGCGCGGAGACGGCTTTCGAATACTATCTCGACCGTTTCAATGAAGTCAGCCACATCTCGGCCACGGTTCCCCAAGGGATGTCCGGGGCGCCGTGGCTCAACCCGGCCGGCGAGGTGGTGGGCGTGCAGTCGGGTGTGATGTCGCAGAACAGCATCCCGATCGGCATCGCCTTCGCCGCACCGCCCGCCGCGATGCGGACCTTGCTCGAGCGGCGGAAGTCGGCCTCCACGCCCTCGCTGGGGTTGATCGCGGAAGAAATCTGGCAGCAGGACAACAAGTTGATCGACCGCTATCCGCGCAAGACCGAGGGTCTGGTGATCAAGTTCCTCCAGCCCGACGGGCCGGCTGCGCGGGCCGCCCTGAAGGAGTCGGACCTGATCATCGCCGCCGAGGGCAAGCCGGTACGATTGACCGCCGATCTGTTGCGGATCGTCATGAGTAAGCAGCCCGGCCAGACGCTGGAGTTGACCATGTTGCGGCCCGACGGCGGCGGGCAGACGAAGGCGACCGTGAATCTAGGCAAGCTGGAAGTGGCCTGGCCGTAGACGTCGATTTCAGAAATAATGTGTGTCGACCTGTCGAACAGTAAGGAGTTTTTCCCGCGGTTCGAAGCACAATAGTCCCTCTCGGCAGGAGGGACCTACCGCCACAGTTCCTTCACCGCCTCCACCAACCGCCGGTAATGCCCCGGTTCGTTGTAGGCCTGCGCCGAAACGCGCAACACAACCCGCGGCACGGCCGGAAAGAAATATACCGGCACCTCGATGCCAAACCGCGCGAATAATTCCTGGTTCAACCGTTGCTGGTCGACGAATTCGGCTGGTGGATCGGGGTCGTCGCCCAACTCGACAGCCGCCATCGAGCCCAGCATCTCCGGCGGGCACAACGGCCGCGTGCCAAGTTCTTCCGCTAGTAGCGACTGCGCGGCCACGGCGTAGCGGTGGTTTCGCTCGATCAAGGCGGGCAACCCGCCGGGCAACAGGCTGTCGAGAAAATCAATCGCCGCCCCCACGCAGAGCCAAGCCGTCGGGTCGATCGTGCCGGGCCAGTCGAAAAGGTCTTGAATACGGCTATAGCCGGGCCGTGGCCGATTGTAGCCGTGACTGATGACCGCCGGGAAGATCTCGTCCTGGCGATCACAGCGGACGTAGAGAAACCCGGCCCCCCGCGGCGCACAAAGCCACTTGTGGCAGTTGCCCGTGTAGTACGTCGGGCCAATCCGCTGCAGATCGACCGCCACCATGCCGGGCGCGTGGGCGCCGTCGATCAAGGTCTCAACGCCCAAGGCGTGCAGCCGCTGCACCAACGGCGCGATGGGAAAGACGACCGCCGACGGGCTGCTGACGTGGTCCAAGAGGGCGATCCGCGTGCGTGGACTCACACGCGCCATCACCGTGTCGACGATCTGCTCGGGCGATTCGACGGGCGAGGGAACGTCGACTACGACCAGCGTCGCGCCACTTTGCTGGGCCACGAACCGGGCCACGTTGTTGCAGGCATTGTAGCCATGCACGGTCGCCAGGATCTCGTCACCCGGGCGGAATCGCAGCGAGCGGAGCACGCAGTTCACACCCGCCGTCACGTTGGAAACGAAGACCAGGTCTTGCGGGTCGGCCCCCAGTGTCTGGGCAAGCCGCTGCCGCGAGGCGTCCAGCAGATCCTGCATCTGCCGCGCGAGGAACTGCACCGGCCGGGCTTCCATCTGCTTTCGCAGCTCGTACTGCCGCTGCAGCACCACGTCCGGACAGGCGCCGAACGACCCGTGGTTGAGCATCGTCACCGCCGGGTCGAGCGACCAGGCCGCCGCGGCTTGCGGCAGCCCTGTGTCGGGAAAATCACTGCGCGGCATTTTGGGGACGCTTTATCAACGCCGCGCCGTTAACCAGATCGTTGGGCCGGGGGAGTGCGTTGCCGCGGTAGTATTGCCGCCGCACGGCGTTGCCATAGAAATGGAACGGCCGATTCGGGCGCTCGACAATCGGTGTCGAGTCGATCCACTGCTTCAACTCGCCACGGGCCACAACCACGCCCAGCCAGCCTGGTTCGTCCGCGGCGGCCGAGGCGGTATTGGGAAGGGTAAACAAGATACCCGTGCTCAGCATCAACGCTGCCAGACTAATGCGCAACATATCCAAAGCCTCCTGATCCGGTAAACATGAGGTGCTCCTCACGTTATACGTTTTCGGCCAACGCCTGCCGGCTCTTCAGCGGCTTGAGCCGTACGAGAGAAGGAGCGGGAAAATCCGGCGTCAAATGTCGCCCAAACGACAAAAGCGGAACAGGGAAATCCCGCTTTAGAATTTGGTAACTACTTAGCGGAATGAAGAAGACGACCCCGGCCAGCTTGCTTGGCAGGTGTCGATGACTGCGAGCGTCCATTGGATAATGCGGGCCATTGCAGGCACTTCGCGGCATGCTTGACATTGCCGCAGCAGGACTCCATAATGCGCACCACGATACTCCGTTTGCAGCGGTGGAATGAGAGGATGCTGATGATTGCGCGCCTGATGATCAATGTGGCCCTGTTTGCGTTCAGCCTGGCGATGGCCGCCGCCAGTATGTCGGCGGCCGCTCCGGCCCCAGCCGGCGCAAAAGTCGACGTGGTGGACCTACGCTGCGAATACCTGCAAGATCCCCTGGGGATCGACGTGCTCAAGCCGCGGCTGAGCTGGCGGCTGGCGGCCAAGGACGCCTCGGCCCGAGGACTGCGGCAAACGTCTTACCAAGTGTTGGTCGGCAACGACTTGCAGCGGCTTGCCAAGAACGACGGCGACCTCTGGGACTCGGGCGAAGTGGCCTCCAGTCAATCGGTCCACGTAGCCTACGCCGGGCAGCGCCTCCGATCGCGATACGAGTGTTTCTGGAAGGTACGGGTCCGCGATCAGGCGGGCAAGCTTTCCGCCTGGAGTAAGCCGGCGCGCTGGACCATGGGGTTGTTGGGCAAAGGCGATTGGTCGGCCCAGTGGATCGGCACGAGCGACGTACACGTGCGGAAGAAGGGCTGGCCAATCCCGGACAACACGATGCCGGATCCCTGGTTCCGCAAGCAGTTCACGCTCGAGGCCGCGCCTTCCAAAGCGCTGATGTACGTGGCCTCGATCGGTTACCACGAAGTCTATGTCAACGGCCAAAAGGTCGGCGACACGGTGTTGGCGCCTTGCGCCACGAACCACAAGAAGCGGGCACGGTATTGTACCTACGACATCGCCAAGTACTTACGGCCGGGCAAGAACGTGATCGGCCTGTGGCTGGGCACCTCCTGGTCGATCTTCCCGCCCTACAAGAGCGGCGACAAGCCCGCCAGCCCGCTGGTGGTGGCGCAGGCCGAGATGGAACTACCCGGGGAAAACAGCCTGCGGATTGCCACCGATGCGAGTTGGCGGACGCATCCCAGCCCCAACACGCTGCTGGGCGTGTGGGACTTCATGCACTTCGGCGGCGAGCTGTACGACGCCAACCGCGAGGCGCCCGATTGGTGCAAGGCGGACTTCGATGATAGCGGCTGGCAGCCGGCCAAGGTCTTTTCGCCAGGACTGAGGCTTTCCGCGGAAATGGTCGAGCCCAACCGGCTGAAGACGGCCATTCACGCCGTCAAGATTGAAGAGCGGTCGGGCGGCCAGTACCGCGTCGACATGGGCGTGAACTTTGCCGGTTTTGTCGAGATCGACCTGCGCGGCACGCCCGGCAGGCGGATCGATATGCAGTTTTCCGAGCGTGCCGATCAGCCCATGACGCACCTGTTGCACAGCGCCTATATCCTGGGTCCTTCCGGCAAGGGCACCTTCCGCAACCGCTTCAATTACAGTGTGGGACGCTGGATCACCATCAAGGGGCTGGAGGAAAAGCCGGCCCTGGCGGACATTCGTGCCCACCTCGTCCGCACCGATTACCGGCCGGCGGCCGATTTCGAGTGCTCCGACAAGCTCTTGAACGACATCTATCGCACCACGCTCTGGACATTCGAGAACCTGAGCGTGGGCGGCTATGTGGTCGATTGCCCGCATCGCGAGCGGATGGGCTATGGCGGCGACGCGCACGCCACCACGGAAACGGCCTTGAACAGTTATCATCTGGGCGCTTTCTACACCAAGTGGGCACAGGACTGGCGCGACGCGCAAGGCAGTTCGGCGGCCTGGGGTACGGGCGTCAAGGCGGGCCAGCCCGGAGCTGGCGGGGCGGCGGAAGAGGGCAACCTGCCCTACACCGCGCCCACCTACTGGGGCGGCGGCGGCCCCGGCTGGTGCGGCTATTGCGTGACACTCCCCTGGCTCATGTATCGCCAGTACGGCGACCGTCGCATCCTCGAACAAAGCTTGCCCACGATCCAGCGCTGGCTGGCCTTCCTCGAAAGCAAGTCCTCCGGCGACATGCTGGTCCGCTGGGGCGGCGAATGGGACTTCCTGGGCGATTGGCTCTGGCCGGGCGCCAAGGGGGTCAACGGCGACACGCCCGAAACCCTGTTCTTCAACAACTGCTACTGGATCTACAATCTTCAGACGGCCGCGCGGATCGCCGGCGTAATGGGAAAGAGCGATCTTGCCGAGGCCTACACCAAGCGCGCCGACACGGTGCGCCGTGCGGTGCATGCCAAGTTCTTCCGGCCGGACGACAACAGCTACGTCAACGGCTTTCAGGCCTATCTGTCGATCGCGCTATTGGTCGGTCTGCCTCCGGAGAACCTGCGGGCCGCCGTGGCGAAACGCCTGGAGGACGAAATCCTCGCACGCCGCGGAGGACACATTCACGCGGGCATCACCGGCGGTTACTTCGTGATCAAAGACCTCTTGGAGAGCGGGCGGGGCGACCTGATCCTGGAAATGGCAACCAAGACCGACTATCCGAGCTGGGGCAACATGCTCCGCCACGGGGCAACCACGTTCTGGGAATCCTGGGAGGGCGACAACTCGCTCTTGCACAGTTCCTATCTGCACCTCGGCCTGTGGTTCGTCGAGGGGTTGGGCGGGATCCAGCCCGATCCGGAGCAGGGGGGCTTTCAGACGTTCATCATTCGGCCAGACATCCGGCCCAAGCGATTGAAATGGGTCAAGGCCCGTTATGAGTCGCTTTACGGCCCGATCAGCAGCGCGTGGAAAGTCGAGAAGAACCAGCTTCATCTGTCGGTCACCGTGCCGCCCAACAGCACGGCCACGGTCTTGCTGCCGGCCAAGGACGCCCAGGCGGTCCGCGAGTCGGGACGAGCGGCGTCGGCCGCGCCGGGTGTCAAGCCGCTGGGCATGCTGAACGGCCGCGCGGCGTTTCGCGTCGAATCGGGCAGCTACGAATTTCAGTCGGACCTGTAATGGACAACTTTCTTACCATCTCAAAAAACGAGGACTATATGAACGAGCACAGTGGACAAATCGAACGGACGTACGCGTTGGCCAAGGAACAGTATGCTGCGATGGGCGTGAATACGGACCAGGCCTTGGAACGGTTGGCCAAGGTTCCCATTTCGCTGCACTGCTGGCAGGGCGACGACAACACGGGCTTCGAGAACCTGAACGTGGAAATGGGTGGCGGCCTGGCGATCACGGGCAATTATCCCGGCAAGGCCCGCACGCCCGCCGAATTGCGGGCCGACTACGACCTGGCGCTGTCGCTCGTGCCCGGTACGCATCGCGTGAACCTGCACTCGATGTACGCGGAAACCGGCGGGCGGAAGGTGGACCGCAACCGTTTCGCCCCCGAGCACTATAGCGCCTGGATCGATTGGGCGAAGGCCAAGGGGCTGGGCATCGATTTCAATCCAACGTGCTACGGCCATCCCCAGGCGGCCGACGGCCTGACGCTGGCCCATCCCGACGACGGCATCCGTCGCTTCTGGATCGAGCATTGCATTGCCTGCCGCAAGGTGGGCGAGGCCATCGGCCGGGCGCTGGGCAAGCCCTGTGTGACGAACGTGTGGATTCCCGACGGCTACAAGGACGTCACCATCGACCGCCGTACGCCTCGCGAGCGGCTGGCCCGCGCGCTGGACGAGGTCTTTGCCGAACCGATCGACGCGGCCTATAACTTGGATGCCGTGGAGCCGAAGCTCTTCGGTATCGGATCGGAGACCTACGTGGTAGGCTCGTTCGAATTCTACTTAGGTTACGCGATCACGCGCAAGAAACTCCTGTGCCTGGACATGGGGCATTTCCATCCTACGGAGAGCGTGGCCGACAAGGTCTCGTCGGTCATGTTGTACGTCGAGAAGGTCCTCTTCCACGTCAGCCGCGGCATCCGCTGGGACAGCGACCACGTGGTGATCCTCAACGACGAGCTGCGGGCGGTGGCCGAGGAACTGGTGCGCGGCGATTACCTCGGCCGTGTCCACATCGGGCTGGACTACTTCGACGCCAGCATCCAGCGCGTGGCGGCCTGGGTGATCGGCATCCGGGCGATGCTCAAGGCCCTGCTCCTGGCGATGGTGGAACCGGCCGGGAAGCTCCGCGATTTTGAGAACCGCGGCGATTTCACCTCGCGCCTGGCCCTGGTCGAGGAAGCCAAGACCTTGCCGTTAGGCGCGGTGTGGGACTACTACTGCCTCAAGCACGGCGTGCCGGTGGGCATGGCCTGGATGGATTGCGTGAAGGACTACGAGCAGCGCGTGACCAGCAAACGCGCGTAGGGATCGCCCCATTTGTAGGCCGGAACAAGTGCAGCGCAGTTCCGGCGAAGTGTGGCCCGGCCGAAAATAACTTCCGGATTTGGGTGGCAGAAACATTTCAGCGGTATGTAGCAACGACCCCACCGAGCTTGTCTCGGTCGGTGAAGGAGGTTGAACGGCTAAACGAGACTCATGCCCAACCTTCGTCCGCCGCCTCGCAGCCTGGGCCGCCGGAGGCGGCCCAGGCTGCGAGGCGGCGGACGACAAGTGGTAGCGAGGCATTTTCTTAGCCATCCAACCTTATTCACCGACCGAGACAAGCTCGGTGGGGTCTCGGAAAAGCAGTTCATTTCGCAGAAACACGGAAGCTATTCTTCGTCCGGTCCTAAGACACCGAGCCAACCGATTCATGCCGGAACTGCGCTGCGCTTGTTCCGGCCTACGTTGCTTATGATTTCCACCGTCGAAAGTCCTCATACGGCTGCCCGTCCGACGCGAGTCCGCTTCGCGGTCGTGGGCTTTGCCGTTGTGCTGGGCATGGTGACCTATCTGGATCGCGCCTGCATCGGTACACTTGAAGACCCGATCATGCGCGATCTGGGGTTGTCGCAACATCAATTGAGCTACGTGCATAGCGCCTTCGCCCTGGCCTACGGGGCGTTCGGGATCTTCAGCGCCTGGTGGGGAGACCGGATCGGCACGCGGATCATGCTGACGGCCATCGTCCTGGCGTGGTCGGCCTTCACCATGGCCACGGGGGCCGCGCAGGGCCTGATTTCGCTGATCGCCATCCAATTCTGCTTTGGCGCGTCGGAATCCGGGGCCTGGCCGGCCGTCACGCGGACGCTCTCCCGCTGGATCCCCTATCGCGAACGCGGCCGTGCCCAGGGCATCGCTTGGGTTGGCGCCCACATTACCGCCGGGCTGACGCCGCTGTTGGTCAACGAACTGAGCTATTTCATGTCGTGGCGAGCGATCTTCTCCGTCTTCGGACTGATCGGCTTGCTCTGGGCGGCCGCATGGTACTGGTGGTTTCGCGATGAGCCATCGCAGCACGCGCAGGTGAACGAAGCGGAACTCGCCTACATCCTGGCGGACCGCCAGCCCGCCGTGGCCGAGGGGCGCTCCCGCGAATCGGCGGCCGGCCCGGCCTTTTGGTGGCGGCTGGTGACGCACCGCAACGTCTGGGCGCTGTGCCTGATGTATCTGCCCAACAGCTTCATCGTCTATTTCTGCATCACCTGGTTCCACAAGTACCTCAGCGAAGGCCGGTGCATGGCGGGCCGGGAGTTGGCCTTTTTCGCCGGCTTGCCGCTGCTGCTGAGCGTGGTCGGCGACGTGCTCGGCGGGAGCATGACCGACTGGGCTGTCCGCCGCTTCGGCCGCCGCTGGGGCCGGGCGGGCGTGGGAGTCGCCGCCTACGTCGTCGCCGGCGGCAGCTTGCTGCTGGCGACCTTGGCACGCGAGCCTTGGCTGGGGGCCACGCTCTTTGCCGTGGGCACGGCCGCCAACATGTTCCAGATGGGCACGGCCTGGGGAACTTGCCAGGACGTCGGTGGCGGGCATGCCGGCGTAGTCAGCGCCACGATGAACACCGCCGGGCAGGTCGGCGCTATGATCTGCCCGCCGCTGGTAGTCTACCTGAAAGATTATTCGTCCTACGGATGGAACGCCGACCTGGCGCTGATGGGCGGTAGTTTCCTGCTCGCTTCACTGTTTTGGTTTGTCATCGATCCTCGCAAGAAAGTTTTTCCAGAATGACCGAGATCAAAGACATCCGCTTCTTCAAGGCCCTCTTGCCGCTGTCCCGTCCGATCGCCGACGCCACCCACCAGATCGAGCAGATCGCCATGATCGTGGCCCGGCTGGAACTGGAAACGGGCGTCACGGGCGCTGAATGTTTCGACTGGGTCGATCCGTTGATTACCCAGGCGATCCGCATCGAGGACGGCTATGCCTACCCCAACGACGGGCCGGGATGGGGCTTCCGCTTCCTGGACAAATACCTTGCGGAGTTGGTGTGACGAGATCGTAGGCCGGAACAAGCGCAGCGCAGTTCCGGCAGAACAAGACAGTAGACGGTAGGGTGGGATCGGTCTGCGCAAAAGTCGGCGGATGAAGCGAAAATCGGATGCTTGGTAGGCGTCATTTGTATTCCGCTATAAGGGCGCGACGGACGGCCGTTTACGCCCGTTTGCGGCTTTAGCCGGTATTCGGCCCGGCATTTATGCCCGGTAAGCCGGGGGAATCACGGTCTGGTTGCTTTGCAATGTCAACCCCGTTCACGGGGTTCGTGCCCAGCCAAATCGTTCTGACTCTTCGGATGTTTCCGCCTCGGTGCTCCAGCATTTTGTCAGCGGCGAGCGGGGTATCACGCTGGAAACGGCCGGCAAGGTCGCTGCCCATCTCGGTCTGGCGCTCATGTCGACCGCTGGCAAGTGAGAGTTGTACGACGTCGATGAACCTGTCCATGTCGGGGTCAGGCCGGCATTCACCACTTTACGCAACAAACTGGTGAACGGCGGCCCGCTCACGCTCATCGCGCTCACTCATCGCGTCATCGGGGCCTCATCGTCATCGGCGTCATCGGGGCCTGACTTTAACTGCTAACTGGCGCACGGAGGTTTGTCGGGGAGTGCTGCCTTGCTCGGATTTAGGCCGACATCGGGGCTTGGCGTCGACATCCGAGATCAAATGGCTTGGCCAGTTGGGATGAAAGAGGGCTGTGGCTTTCTCATAGTGGTTGGTGAATGTTTCTGGTTTTGCGCCACCCATAAGAACAATACGCGTGCTGTCAGAAGATTATTCGTCGGGACGTGCGGTTCTTTTCCGCGGCGCGGACAAACCGGAAACGGAGAGCGGGGAGAGCGCGTGCCGGAACAGGCGTATCGCGGTTACGGCGTCGGCGATGGAAACATGCCGGACAACAAATGCCGAAAGTGCAACGAGCGATTGGACTTACGACGCAAGTTCGCGTGCAGCGTGCAATGGGGCGGAGATTCTCTGCGTATTATGTGGGTATAAAGCGCGCTGAAGAAGATTCAGGCCAGGCCCGAATCCTCTGCGCGTGCAATTGTTCTTTGACAATCTAACCAGCCCCCGGCGTAGCGAACTGGGGGCCATTAGTAATGCGCGGCGCCGACCTGCCTAAGTCGGCGTCCGCGCCGGCGGCTGCGCGGAAGCTGTGACGCGTGGGTCTCGTGCCTCGACCCACCCATTACACCCGCGCAAGGGTCGCCAACCGCCGCACTTGCCGCGGCAGCAATTAATTATTTTTCTGACTCTGCACTTAAATAGCTTCGAGAAATTGTCGCGTGCCCGACCCTTATATACTGTACGCATGACCATGTGACCAAGAAGGTGGCCAGGAAGTGGCTAGGTTCGCCACAAAAGTGGCCAGGAAATGGCACAAAGTGGCCAGGTATTGCCTACGGCCTTCGGCTGTGGCAAGACTATCGTTAGAGTGTCAAGCGATCGTATTCCCGCAGTTTCCGCTGTGCGAGCAACAACCTTTAGGGGAAACCGAATACACCCGTGGACGTAGAAAATCGCCGCAAAATCGCCAAGAGGTCCCTTTTTGTGACTAGGTCACACCACTGCCTGACCCGATACGGCGGGTTAGTCTCGGCGGCCAAGGAATGGGAAACGCTGTTGGCGGCACTTTTTTCTGACTCATGGCCATAGAGTACGGAGCAGGGAGCAAGACATATGAGGAAGCGGAATTATGTGATTGCCCTCCATGGCAATCTTATCTTTTCTTCAGACTGCGTGGGTTTGGCTAGGATTCATGGTACGACGCGCCGCCTCAAGCTAGTCCCACGCTACGGTCTACGGCTATGCCATCCAGGCCCGCTTGCGGCGCTGCACCTTGGGGAGGAGTTCCTTGATCAGCGCCACGTTATCTTCGACCTGGTAGTCGAACATGCCGTTGCAGATAAAGTCCGCGCCGTTGCGGAGAGCATAGGTGTAGCCGGAGCGGGGCTGGATGGCGCCGGCGGCCAGACACTTGAAGGCAATCCAGGGCTTCTTCACTGTCTGCATGAAGGCGATCGTCTGTTCCGGGTCCAGGTCCCAGTAGTTGTCGGCCTGGTTCTGCACCACGTCGGCCTTCTGGTCCGGCCGCCGGGCCGACCAGTACATCGTGTGATGGAGCGTCTTGACGTAGAACTCCGCGCCGTAGTTCTTCGCTTCCGAGTCCATGATGACTTCGAGTTTGTGCGCGCCGATCCCCGCGGGCACGCCCTGCGACTTGATGAAGTCCATGCACTTGGCCGCCAGGTCGAGGCAACCTTCCAGGTACCAGTTGTCGCAAATCACGCCCTGGATGTAAATGGCCGAGGCCCCGAAATCGATCGACTGCTTGATGTTCGTCTTCCAGTCGCCCCGGTCAGGATGGCCTTCGGCGATCCATTGGATCTTCCCGCCGCGCTCTTTCCAATAACGGCCGAAGACGCTCATGCACTTCTTGGCAGGGTCGGCAATGATCGCGTTCACCCCGTGCTCCTCGAGCAATTGCAGGGTGTCGATGACCTTGTCCTCGGTGTTGTAGGCCCGCATCAGCGAGGGCACGTACTGCAGGTCGCGGGAGTGTGCCCAGCCGCTGATGAGGTTGCCGCCGGAGATCAGGCGGCTGAGCGTGAGCTTGCCGATCTTGCCGGTGGGCAACGTGTTCTTGGAGCTTGGCGTGACCGCCTGGTGCGCCGGGGCCTGTTTCTCGTTGGTCTGCGGATCGGCGGCCTGCGCGGTTGCGGCGATGCCCGCGGTCGCGGCCACCGTGATGCCGGCGGCCGACGCCGACACGGACTGGGCAATAAAATCACGACGGTTAAGCTTAGAACTCATGGCACACCTGGAATGTAAGAGGGGTTGGTTCGCGGAAATGTCTCATTAACTCTATTTTCCCAGGATTTCCTGGCAGTGTCAATGCTGCGATCTCGGGAGAACCGCAAAGTCCTTCGTAGCACGGAATTTATTCTGTGGCCTTGCCCTTCTTAGGGCAACACGGAATAAATTCCGTGCTACGGAGGGCGTTCCCTATGGGGTTCTCAAATCTCCCTTGGTTTGAATCCCTACCCTAACGCAGCAGCTTGAGCACGGCCTCGATCAATTCCGCATAGTTCCCTGCCAGCGGCACGTCTTTCTTCTCGCCGCACTGCAGGTCCTTGACCTGGCACATGCCTCGGTCAAACTCGTCCTGGCCGGCAATCAAGGCGACGCGGAATCCGCGTCGGTCGGCATACTTCAACTGCTGCCCGAGCTTCTTGGCCTCGGGATAGATTTCCACGCCGATACCCGCGGCCCGCAAGGCGGCGGCCATGCGCAGGTAGTCGTGCAGGCGGGCTGCGTCGAAATAAGGGATGAAGACTGGGGCGGGCGTGGCGACCTTTTCCACCAGCCCCAGCTTTTCCAGCGCCGCCAGCAGGCGGTCCAGTCCCAGCGAGGCCCCGATACCGGGCAGTTCCTGGTTCGTGTAGAGTTCCGCCAGGTTGTCGTAGCGGCCGCCGGAACAGATACTGCCGATTTCGGGCAGCTCGTTGAGAAACGTTTCGAAGATCGTGCCGGTGTAATAGTCCAGCCCGCGGGCGATGCAGACGTCGAGCTTCACCAGCGGTTCGGCCACGCCCACGGCGGCCAGGGCGGCGAGTGTCTCACGGAGTTTGCCCACGCCGGCCTCGCCCGTGGCACTGCCGGCCACCAGCGGCTCGACCTGCCGCAGGATCTCGTCGTTGCTGCCGCTGACCTCGGCCAGTTTGAGCACCTCGCTGGCCTGCTCCGGCGTCGCACCGGCCGTGTCCACCATCTCTGCGGCAACTTTGTCGGCCCCGATCTTCCCAAGCTTGTCCAGCGCGCGGAGCACGGCGGCCGATCGCTCGGCCAGGCCGCGCCGTTCCAACAGCCCGGTGAGCAGCATGCGGTTGTTCAAGCGGATGGTGAAATCGTGGATACCGATTGCGCGGAGCAGGTCGTGGATCACGAGCGCCGTTTCGACGTCGGAGGCGATGGAGCGGGTGCCGATCGTGTCGAAGTCGCACTGCATGAACTCGCGGAAGCGGCCGGCCTGGGGCCGTTCGCCGCGCCACACGGTGGCGATGTGGTATCGTTTGAACGGCGTGCCCAGCTCGACGATGTGCTGCGCGGCGAAACGGGCCAGCGGCACGGTGAGGTCGAACCGCATGCCCACCGCACGTCCGCCGGCGTCCTCGAAGTGATAGAGTTGCTTGTCGGTCTCTTCGCCGCCCTTGCCGGTGAGGATCTCCAGGTACTCCAGGGCGGGCGTGTCGATGGGACTGAAGCCGTAGGAACGATAGACCCGCCGCGCCGTTTCCATGAGGCGTTCGCGGGGAATCATCGCCTCCGGCAGATAGTCGCGGAAACCTTGCAGGGTGCGGGGGGAAATAAGGCTCTTTTCCGTCATGGTAACAACTGTTCCGCTTTGAGGTAGTACCTGTCCAGAAACAACTCCCCTCTCCCGTACGCGGGAGAGGGGCAGGGGGTGAGGGCAGATGCGGCCAAAACGCGGAGTTGTTTCTGGACAGGTACTTAGGTCCGTCCAGCAAGATCATCCTACCGCGATTGCAGATCGAACACTAGTCGTCCTCGCGTGTTCCGTCGGCGATCCAGGCGAAACTGCCGGTCGAAGACCGCGGACCGTTGAAACCCCTCGTGATCCGCCGCCAGCGGTTCATAGCCGCTTGCGCCGCGAGAGTAAATCTGAAAGGAAAGCCTTTCGCCGCGCACGTCCACCAGCCAGTACTCCGTGATTCCCGCCTGCCAGTAGGAGAGCGGCAACCGCTGCGTGTCCTTGGCGACGGAACTATCGCTGACGATTTCCGCGACCAGATCCGGCGCCCCCTCCAGTTCCACGTAACTGTCCGGTTCGCCCGTTGCGCTTTGCACGAGGCGAACGCGGCCCGAGTCCAAGGCGTCGTCCGAGACGTAAACAACGTCGGGCTCGGCGGAGAGATCCGTGTCGGGGCAGGAAACCCGCGTGCGGTCGCTGAAAAGATGGCCTGCCCCGGTCGACTTGAGGATACTCCCTAGTTCCACGACCACTTCCGTCTTGACCGATCCGTGAAAGAACACATTCTCCGGGGACATATCCACCTCAATCCGACCGCGAATGTAATCGATCCTCCCTTGCTCAGGGAAATCATCGGAGGAGGCCCACTCGCGGAACTCGGCCAACGACTTGAAATAGGGAATTTCAATCCGATCTTCGAAGACAACTAAGCTTGCCACCTTCCAGCCTCCGGTCAAAATATTCGCGCCGTGTTGCGTTAGGGTCCGCCTGCAAACCGCCCTTCGTGGGAACACCCTCCATCTTATTATAGATCGACGTCCGCCGCCGTACCAGCGTCACGCTTTCCCCTTCATCGCCTCCGTCAAAATCGCCGCCGTGCTCTCGCGCATGATCCGCGGATCGACCGGCCGGCCTTCGATGAGGGCCTTGCGCACGTCCTTGCCGGAAATAAAGACGGGCTTTTCGTTGGGATGGTTCTCCATCAGGTCGACGCGGCCGAGGGAATCGTAGTAGGCCGCAAAACCGACTTTCAACGGTTGGATCCGCAAATCGCCCTTGAGCTGGCTGAAGATCTCCTGGGCGTCGAAATCGCCCCATATCGGCTTGCCGTCGTGGTACGGCGCGTCGGCGTGCTTTCGCCCGATGATGATGTCGGTGAAACCAAAATTCTGCCGGTAGATGGAGTGCATCACCGCCTCCTTCGGACCGCCGTAGAACATCTTGATGTCCAGCCCCAGCAAGATCACGCGGTCGGGCAGTTTCTCGCCCCGAGCTTGCCAGAGTTGCTGGTCGCTGTCGCCGTCGCCCAAGGCCCGATTGTCGATCAGCACTTCATAGGTGTGCATGCGCACGTCGGCGTCGACGTCGTCGCCCTTGGTCTCGCCGATGAGCGGATTGAGCGCGGCGCCGGCGTTATGCCCGGCGCGGAGCAGCGTTTCCAGCCCGCAGACCAGGGCATACTCGTGCGCGCGGTGCAAAGGATTGCGGGTCTGGAAGGCCACGACACGGTTCCAGCCCTTGGTCTCCAGCAACTTGCGGACCTCGCGCGGCGAGAGCACGTATTGGCCAAAACGCGGGTGCTTGGGCTGCGGCAACACACGGATCGCGCCTCCCAAGAGGTGGGTCTTGTCGGCGTCGCCCTTGAGCACCATGTCGCCGCCGGGATGATCGGTCCGCTCCGTGAGATAAACCGACTTCAGGTAATGGGCTTTGTCCCAGGCAAAGATGTCGCTGAGTTCCAGCACGGCCACAATCTGGCCGGCCGAATTCACCAGCGCCGTTTCCTGCCCCGGCTTGAGCTTAGCGGCTAGTTCCGCGGTCACCGGCAGGGCGATGGGAATCGTCCATGCATACAACTTGCCCTGGTGCTCGATCACCGACTCTTCCAGCACGCGGTGATAGGTCTTCGAATCCATGGGACCGGTCAGGGGACTCAGACCGCCGTCGCCCAAGCGGTAGACGGTCGACAGATCGGCATCGGAGACCGGAACTTGTGTCAATGTCATGGCATGGGCAATAAAGCTGGCGATCTGATCGGCGGGCACGGTACGGCAAACCGGTTCGGTGAGGCCACCATGGGCAGGGACAAGGGCGGGCATATGAATCCTCAGTAAGTTTGTAATTGAAGGAATGAAAATGTGTAGTTCGTTAATATACGGGGATACGACAAGGAAATCAAGCAGAGAGGGGCGGGCAACAAGAGAAATGCAAAGTCCTAAGTAGAACGGAATTTATTCCGTTGCCTTGCCTATTTCAGGGAAACGGAATGAATTCCGTTCTGCTTAGGGACCCATAGACAGACTTTGCAAATCTCCAGGGACGGGCAACCGCTATTGTCCATTGCGGGTGCGGTTGTAGTTGCGGCCCATGGTCTGGAAGCCGCG
>CAZTPX010000079.1:0-44943 GCA_964615095.1 uncultured Planctomycetaceae bacterium
TGGTCGAAGTTCATCAGCGAAGCGTACTGGAACGTGACGCTGAAAGAGTAGTTGTGACGCCAATGCCTCCGGTCCTTCGGGATCGGAGGCGATACAGGAGTGTCCTCCTGGGAGAGGATGCGGTCTCCAAAGCCGCCCGACAGGGTTCAAATCCTTGCACTCCTGCTTGAGTTGCCGACGTGGCTCGATTGAGAAAGGCGGCGGTCCTGTAAACCGCTCGATACTGGTGCAAATCCAGTCGTCGGCCCTGATTTGTTTGTCCCGATGGTGTAGCGGATCGCATAGGGCTTTCCTAAAGCCTTGGACCTGGTTCGACTCCAGGTCGGGATGCTGTTGGAAAACGTCTCGATGGTGCAAGGGATCGCATAGGACCCTCCGAAGGTCCAGATCCAGGTTCAAGTCCTGGTCGAGACACTTGAATGAACGCCCTGTGGGTGTGCCGGATCGCATGGCAGTCCTCGAAACTGCCGGACGAGGTTCGATTCCTCGGCGGGGCACTGAAACGAAACACGTTCTCGGAGTGTTGCGGATCGCACGCGACCCTGCGAAGGTCGAGGACCAGGTTCGACTCCTGGCGAGGACACTGAATGACGTGGCGCTGGAGCCAGACGGTAAGGCGGCTGCCTGCAAAGCAGCTTTACGTGGGTTCAACTCCCACCGGCGTCTCTGATACGGCTAGGCCAACGGCGCACGCGCCCTGCCATTTCGGCAGTTGGTGGCGTGTGTTCCGTAAATGGGTTCTGACCGATTGGTCGTGTCAACCGGTTAGCTCAGTGGATAGAGCACCAGACCGTGAATCTGGCTGTCGCGGGTTCGACTCCCGTACCAAGACCGCAGGCTGAAAACCTGCTCCAAGCGGCCCGAGGGAGGCGGACCAATGCGTGATCGGCCACCGGAAGCGTAAGCGACCGGCAGCGGCGAGGATTTCGGGCATGCTGCTCATGGGGCAGTACCCGGACGAATCGACGCCCAAGGAAGCGAAGCCTGTCCGGTGGCAGCACGACCAAGTGCCATGTAGTGCGTGGATACCGCTTTCACCGGCCTCCGGCAAGCGGCAGCAGATGTCCGGCAACTCGCGTCGGGGCTTGCCCTGGCGACGACAAGCCGGACGGAACCTGCCGTGCCGCCCAAGGCTACGTGGATGCTCAAGCGACACTCCGCAG
Source organism: uncultured Planctomycetaceae bacterium (assembly GCA_964615095.1). Taxonomy (GTDB): domain Bacteria; phylum Planctomycetota; class Planctomycetia; order Pirellulales; family Thermoguttaceae; genus JANXQG01. Next base: position 1,164 of record CAZTPX010000079.1, read on the forward strand.
TTGTCCGTGTGATCGCCAGTGGTTCCGCCGCCCAACGGCGTTGCCTGACACGACGTTGAATTAAAATATAAGCGGCCCAGGATGGGGCCCGGAAAGGAAGGTAAGAGATGTTCACGATGATCAAGATTCGCAGCTACGAAATCGGTCTGTACTTCCGCGACGGCGAGTTCAAGGGCCTGCTCGGCACGGGTCGCCACTGGTTCCTCGACCCGCTGGGCAAGGTCAAGGTGGAGGTTGTCTCGCAGCGCGCTCCGTGGCTGGCCCATGAGAAGCTCGACGTGATCGTCAAGTCAGGGGCGCTGAAGGACCGCGCCGTGGTTCTGGACCTGAAGGACCACGAGCGGGCGCTGGTCTGGGTGGAAGGCCGGTTCAGCCACATTCTGCCGCCCGGCCTGTACGCCTACTGGACCACCTTCCGGCAGGTTGCCGTCGAGGTGATCGACGCCCGCAAGGTCCGCTTCGAGCACAAGGATCTCCAGGTGATCGTCCGTTCGGCGATGGCCGAGCGGCTGATGGACGCCTTCGCCGTGGAGCAGGGCCAGTGCGGCGTGCTGTTCGAGGACGGTCGCTACGTCGAGACCCTGCCGCCTGGCAAGTATGCGTTCTGGAAGAACGTGGCCAAGGTCGCGCTCGTGCCGGTGGACCTGCGCGAAACGATGCTTGACATCGGCGGCCAGGAGATTATGACTGCCGACAAGGTCACGCTCCGCCTGAACGCGGTGGCAACATACCGTGTGGCCGACGCTCACCGGGCTTTGAGTGCCACGGACGACGCCCGCCAGGCCCTGTACCGCGAGGCCCAGTTGGCCCTGCGTGGGGTGATCGGTAGCCGGGAACTCGACCAGTTCCTGGCCGACAAGGATGCCGTGGCGAAGGAACTGGAAACCATCGTTCGCCAGCGGGTGGCCGCCTTGGGCCTGGAAGTCATTTCGGTGGGTATCCGCGACGTGATCCTGCCGGGCGACATGAAGGATCTGATGAACAAGGTCACCGAGGCCAAGAAGGCGGCTGAGGCCAACTTGATTGTCCGCCGCGAGGAAACGGCGGCCATGCGCAGTCAGGCCAATACGGCCAAGGTGCTGGAGGGTAACCCGACGCTCATGCGGCTCCGGGAACTGGAAGTCCTGGAGCGGGTGGCCGCCAGCGGCAAGCTGAACATCGTGCTGGGCGAGAAGGGCCTTGCCGAGCGGGTCGTGAACCTGCTCTGATTGAAAAGCGATGCCCGGAGGCTGGGTGCGATCCTGGCCTTCGAGCGTATCATCGGACAAAGCGTGCCATTCCCGAGCGCGGCTCACTGCTTCGTCGTCGAGCAACGAGCTGGTAGGATAATGATCGTCTTGTTTCTCGCTGGGCACGGGCTGGAGAAGAAAACAGATCGGAACCAACGCCAAATCATCAGGAGAATCTGAACATGGGGCAGGTTGTCGTCGAAGGAGCCTCGTCTGCGGTCTGCGATGCGTTGGGTATTCCGCCGGAGTGGGCTGTACGGTGCGAGGACTCGGCGCATGCCGGGCACGATGAGACCCAAGATGCCTTGGCCGCGCGGATCGACAACCACTTGGCCACGGGTTCGCTGCCGAAATTCGCCGAGAAGATCACGCAGTTGGGTTCCTACGGCGGCGGAAATCATTTTGGTGAGTGCGAAGTTGTCCAGATTGCCGACAACCCGCGGGCCCGCGAAGTTGCTCGGGTCTTCGGCCTCATCGACGGTCATGTGGCGTTCCTTTCGCACTGTGGCTCTCGGGGGTTGGGACATAACCTGGCCTCGGGCCAGTTCCGTTCGCTTCAGCAGAAGTTCGAGGCATGGGGCATCCCGCTGCCCGGCGGCGATCGGGAACTGGTCTACGCTCCGCTTGGGACACCGGAAGCCAACGCTTATTTGGACGATATGGCCCTTGGCGCGAACTTCGCAACGGTCAATCACCTTTTGATCAATGCGCTGGTACTGGAGGCTTTCCAGGAGCTTTTCCCGGACACGACGGGGCAGTTGATCTACTTCATCAGCCACAACATTGCTCGGAGGGAGGTCGTGGACGAGAAACTGGTATGGGTCCACCGCAAGGGAGCCACTCGGGCGTTTCCCGCCAGGCACTACACCCTGAAGGGGACACCGTTTGCCGACACCGGCCATCCGATCCTACTCCCAGGGAACCCACAGGCGGGATCGGTTGTCATGGTGGCTGAGGAAGGTGCGGTAAAGAACTGTTACAGCGTCAACCACGGCGCCGGTCGGTAACTAGGCCGCAAAGCAGCAATCCGCCAACTCGATCAACAGTCGATCGACCGCCAGTTCGACGCGGACGACATCCTGACCAACTGCCGACAGTATCCCAAGGACGAGGCCCCGGCGGCGTACAAGGATTTTGAGGAGGTGCTCCGCTCGGTCACCGGCGCCGGCCCGGCCAGCGAAGTGGCACGGCTGCAAGCAAAGTTCGTGATCAAGGACGCGAGCAAGGCTGATGACTGAGGGACTCTTGACGATCGACGGTTCCCAGGGCGAGGGCGGCGGGCAGGTGCTCCGCTCTTCGCTGGCGCTTTCCCTGGTAACGAGCCGGCCTTTCACGATCGAGAAGATCCGAGCCGGCCGGAAGAAGCCGGTCCTCTTGCAGAAACACCTGACGGCCGTACTGGCCGCAGCCAAGGTCGGCAGCGCCGAAGTGGACGGGGCGGCCTTGGGCTCCCGGCGTTTGGCGTTTGGCCCCGGCCCGGTCCAGTCGGGCCATTATGCCTTCCGCGGCGGCACGATTGGCAGTGCGACCCTGGTGCTGCAAACCGTGCTGCCCGTGCTGTTGCTGGCCGAAGGCGAGTCGAACCTCGTCCTAGAGGGCGGCACGCACAATCCTATGGCCCGGCCCGTGGATTTCTTGAAAAAGGCATATTTGCCGCTGGTGGACCGGTTGGAGCCGCGGATCGAAGTCCAGCTTGTCCGCCCAGGCTTCTATCCGACCGGCGGCGGGAATTTCACCGTCAGCGTCCGGCCAGCGAAGCAAATCGGCCGCGTTGAGCTTCTGGATCGCGGCTAGATCGTAGCCCTCCGGGTCCACGCCTTTGTGGCCAACCTGCCACGACATATCGTCGAGCGGGAGTGCCAGGCCATTGCTCAAGCGGTCGGATGGGGCGATAATTGTCAGCTTAAGTCGTAACTCAGAAATGGAGATGTTGAAATGGCTAAGAAACCTAAAGTTAGCAAGCCCCAGGCCGTGAGCAAGCCCCAGGCTGTCAGCAAGACCCAGGCGGGCAAGACCCAGGCGGGCAAGACCCAGGCCGTCAGCAAGTTCCCGGCCGGGCGTGATTATCCGAAAACATCCGACGCCGCGAGTCCCGATCCTTTGGAAAACGAGCGGATCGCAGTACGTGCGCTTCTTCAGCAAGACCCAACTGGCAGGAGTGTTCACGACGAACTGTACGCTGCAGTGAAGTCGAGAGCCGAAGCGATCTGGCTGCAAACCGGTGGCACCCACGGCCATCAGGAATCGGACTGGCGCCAAGCGAGGGAGGAGCTTGGAGTACCTCCCGAGGTCTTTGTGTGATCAACTGGCCGCTACTTCGCCATGTTCTTGAGCAGCTTCAGCGCCCGTACCTTGACCTTGTTATAGGCGGACTTGGCGGGACGGTCCATCAGCTCGCCGGGCTTGAACGGGTTGGGCACGCCCTTCTCGGCCTTGCGGGCCGGGACCTTCTTCTTCTCGATCTTCACGAGGCCAGGGATGGTGATCGTGCCGGCGCCCTTGTTGCCGAGGCTCTTCTGGATTTCGGCGGCCAGGGCCTCCAGCACGGCGGCCACCTGGTTCTTGGGCAATTCCCTGGCGGCGGCGATGTTGGCGAGCAGTTCGGTCTTGGTCAGCGGTTTCGTGGGAGCGGCGGTCTTGGCCCTGGTGATTTTCCTCCGTGTGAGCTGATGGGTAAACAAATTGTCCATCCGTAGGGGATCTGGATGATTAAAGCCTGTTTGAGCGGGAAATACAAGCCCTGGGCCCGGTGGTTCATCCTGAGTGGCGACGCCCTTTGTTGGCTAATGCATCGACCCTGCACGCCACGCCAGTCGGCAGCGGCACTGTGGCCAGGACCAAGCGTGTTCCGATTTCAGTTGTTTCTCAACGGGCTCGTCCTGGGCTATACTAAAGAAAGGGCCATGCTAGAAGCCGAATCACTCTGATTCAGGGCAAGCTGAGCGATGCAAGGAGAAGAGAAGAGATGCCCAACACGCTACAATCACCGCAGACGGACTCGGGACTGGGAAAACTGATCGCAGTAGGGATGGTCCTCCTGCTGCCCGTGCTCGGCCTGGCGCTGCTCATGCCCGCCGTGCAGAGTGCCCGCCAGTCCGCGATGAAGAGGAACCTCGAATTTGGCTCGGGCAGCTACTTGGAGTCAGCCCCTCCTGCGACAGGAGAAGCGGCAAAGCCGCTGACGCCTGCTGCCGCGTTGCCTCGCGCCGTTGTAAAGAAATACGACGCCGAGATCAGTCTCACACCGAAGCTGAGCATCGGCACGGCAATGCCGGAGTCGATCTACGTCGCCGATTTCAAGGCGACCATAGAGGCAGAGGCTCCCACGGACGGGCAGGGCAAGTGCCAACTCGAACTCCCCTTGCCGCCCCAGATTATCTCCTTGGCAGACTTGGATGTGCGCGTCAACGGTGAGCCGAGCGAGAGCATCAGCCAGGAAGGGAGCCACTTGGTCTGGCAGGGGTCGCTTGACGGCAAGCCGAGCACGGAGATCGCCGTCGCCTATTCGGCCACCGGCAAGGGAGTCTACACGCTCGAAAAGCCTTCGGGGAAGATCATTGAGTTGTTCCGCACCAAATTGACTGCCAATCGCAGTAACATCCGCATGCTGGAACTCTCCCTGCAACCCAAGAGCCTGGAGCAGTCCAGCGACAGCACCATCTACACATGGGAGTACAAACGGCTGGTCCAGGCCCGCCCCATCGCCATCGACGTGCTGGGCATCGCAGCGCTGGATCGTCTCGGCGAACTGACTTGGCTCGGACCGCTAAGCGTGCTGGTGTTCGGTGTTCTCATTGCCCTGATCGCGCTGGCGCATGATCCTGAGAAGCTCAATGTGTGGCTCGTGATCCTGGTGACCGGCTGCTTCGCCGCCGCCTATCCCATGATGTACTTTCTGCAAGACTTCATCGACCTCTACGCGGCCATCGTGCTGGCGACCGTATTCGTGGTTGTGGTCATAGGCTGGCGCGTCATCAGCCTGTTCGGACTCTGGCGCGGGCTGTTCGGGGGCATCATCGCGCCGGTCGTGCTCATGGGTTTGACAATTTCCGCGACGATTCATGCGAAGCCCGCGACCCAGGGTGTTGCGCTGACGGTCATGGGAATCTTTGCCCTGGTCACCGCGATGATGCTGCTGCCGAGGGCCCAAGCCAATTTGGCTCGGAAGGCGGAAGGCCGGAGCACGGCTGGGAGTCCTGGTTCGGCCATCGCCCAGCCCCCATTGCAGTCCTCGTCTGGAACCGGCGCTTGAGCGCGAGAAACCCAAGTACGCCCAGCACCCTATGCTGACCTGGCCGAGAAGCTGGCCGACGCAGTGACCAAGCATGCCACGTCGGTCGGCAGCGGTATTGTGGCCAGGACCGAGCGCATCCCGATCCACGAGCGGGCCGAGGCCGTCGTCATTGCCTGGATGTGGTACCAGACGAACGCCTACGACCAGATGGCGATCAAACGGATCAAGGGAAAACATCGGGAAACTAAGCGTTTGCTGGCCGAAGCATCCTGGCGGCTGTTAGAGAGTATCGCCGAGGGCAGCCGATTTCAGCCGCCGATTGCCTGTTGCAACGGGCGTTGGCCGCCTCTTCTGGGGACTCGTGAGGCCGGTATCGACCTCAATCGGTACAATTCTCTCGTTCACTCCTAGCCCCCATCCACCAGCCCAACAACTACATTCTCAAGCCCGCGTACAACGCGGGCCATCCGGTCGAAGTCAACCTTGTCGATGGTGTCCCCAGCATCGTGGTAATGGGGATAACGAAACAACGCGGTGTCCGTCACCATGATTGCCGGGTATCCCTCCTGCCAGAACGACCACTGATCGGAGAAACCGACGCCGGTGATCGCTTCCGGCAAAGCACCTCCTTCGGATGGAAATTGCTCATATTGTCGGAATGTCCCGATTGCCCGCCGCACCAGATCCCCCGATTCGGTATTTCCGACGAAGCCGATGAAGTTGCCGGTCGATGGATAGAGCAGGTCGAAGGGAGCCGGGTAGTTCTGGCTGCCCGGCGTATTGTCGTACCAGCCGAGTGTCTCCAGACTGAGCATCGCCACGATCTTGTCGGTTTGTTCCTTGCCTTTACGGGCGTAGACCCGCGACCCCATCTGATCGGTCTGGAAATACGGCGGCTCTTCATTAACAAATGCCACAAGCCGGAGCGTCCGGTCATGTTTTCCTTTGGCGAACCTTCGGGCCAACACAAGCGTGGCCGCGACACCGGTCGCATTGTCGTTCGCCCCCGCTGTTCCGACGACCGTATCGTAATGCGCACCCACAACGTCAATTTCCCCCGGTCGGGTCTTGCCGGGGATCTCGGCCTCCAAGTTATGGCATTTGACGCCGGACACTTCATATTCTTGCGGCTTGACCTCGATTCCCGCTGCCTTGAACTGGGCTTCAATGTAGTCGGCTGCCTGGGCCAACTGCTGCGGGCGGTTGCGCACGTTCCGCTCGCCAATACTTACGGCAAGGTACTGGACCTCACGACGAAGCTCGTCCCCGAGCGTTTTCAACGGTTCGTCCGGTGCGGGCAACGCGCCTTGATAACTTGTTCCTGGCATACGAATCATAATCCACTACGCTATCGCGAAAAATAAAACGACGAGACTGGCCGCCACGCAAACGCTACGGAGCAGCCGTCGTTTCCTCTTGGGTTTCTGTGCCTGACTTTCATCATTCATTATCTCGTCCCTCCTTGGGCAACAGTTCCCACGACAATGTCCCCTACGGACTACACTCGTGGCAGGGCTTCTTTCCTGCCTGGATCGCCTCATCCCGCATATTGTACTTGACCAGGTTCTTGTCCGAAATGTTTGCCGCCGCCTTGCAGCCGGCCCGGTGGAACACCGGGGACCGCTGCGAGGCAACGTAGCCCGCGGTTACGGTCGAGCCGCCAAGACCGGGGCCATACGATCTTTCAGAGGTGGCAGCGGGGGGAACGGCGAGTGCGGAGAGGTCTGATACCAGTACGCCACCGACGTCACGTCGTCCGAGAGCTTTTTGTACTTGCTGCCCTGCCAGCCCAACGCCTGGATGGTGATCCGCAGGTCTTGCTCGAAACATATGGGGTCCATGATGTGCCAACGGTACAGGCTCCAGAAACTGGGCGGATTGGCGTTCTCATTGGCGGGCAAGGTTGTGCCCGTGTAGGGGCCGCTGAATGGCTGGGGAAACCCATAGCTGCCGCAGAAGTAGTCCTCGGTTCCTGTGCCGCAGATTGTCGGAAACTCCTTGTCGCCGTCGATGTAGAACTTGATTTCCCCCTCACCGAACCAGCCCTTCGACTGCTGCGTCCATGACAGGAATGTGCCGACATACCGGCCATGACCACGGATGCCATCGAGAATCACGTAGGGGTTCTGCCGGTCGGTACGGGCGCGGCGGAACTGGGCGTGGAAATAGGCAGTGTTGGCCGGGACCTCCATCTCCGCATAGTCAATCTGATAAGCCAACAACGTCAGATCCTGGTCGGGCGACTCGTTGGTGAGAGTGACCCGGATGTGCTTGCGGAAGGGCATCGGCCAGTAGCAGTTCATTGCGTTGCTCGGATTGACGACGACTGCAAGCGAGTTGACCGTGGCGAACTTGCCGTGGCCCACCGCGAAGAAGTCGGGAGCGGGAACCTCGATCGAGGGCGTCGGCTCGTTGTCCCAGTAGAAGCGAAGGACGTTCGCTCGGCTCAGTCCTTCCACCATCCAAATGTGCTGGATCACTCCTGGCCCGTTCACATCCATGAGCGTGGCCGTTTGTCCCCTGTTGACGCGGAGGAATGGCCGGACCTTCCAGCCCTGGCCAAGATCGTCGGCTGCCCGCGCCGACGCTGCGGGGGAGGGATCGGACGGATTCGGCACGGCCATGCCCCCCTTGCCCTTGGCTCCGGTGGGGTTCTCGGCGCAGACAGACCGGGACCGGGCATGGTTCAAGTAGGGTAGCGACCCCAAACCTTGATGCAGTTCTACCGACTGCGGGGCGTTGGGCTCCGTGGTGGCAAGTGGGGATGAAGGATCGCGTGCCTGGGAAGTCGGCAGGACGGATGGTGGCCATTGGAAGAGGCCCACAGCTAGGATCAGGGCAGTCAAGGTGGTCAACACGTAGAAGGTTTTGGACATTTTGGCGATTCTCCTTTGCTCTATAGCCAACAGGGTGAGGCAGCGCACATCAATTTCCGCCCAAGGAACGGTATTATTGTCGAGGAGAAGCCCGCGGTATACAAGGATCGCTCCGGGGCGCTGGCTATCTTATGCCAGGTTTTTTGCCCCGAAGGCAGCTCCCCCTCCGCAGAGCCCCCGTTCCGAATCGCTCTTTGATTTCGTCGGCCGCGGCGTCCACCCGGCCCTGCTTTTGCCGATCCTCCTGGTCGAAGAGCAGGCCCTCAATCCGATCCGGTCATTCCTCTGGCCGCTGCTCGGACCAGCCTCATTGCTGCGATCTGGGCCATGCTCCCGGCCAAGATTTTGATGTTCGGCCTGTTGCTGTTCCGGTGACTTCTTGGCATGCATGTTGTTCGGATTGGGCGGCAAGTGCCAAATGAGACGATCCATACCACCAACCGTGACGGCGGGCCATCATTTCTGGATCGGCTGAAATGGACGGCGGGAGTTTTTCGACGGAGTCTTTTCTAAAGGCTGGCGGGACAATAATTTGCGCCGCAACTTTAGACCGACCCTATTGCACTGCTTTCGGTAGCAGATATAATCGCCGGATAAACTTACGAGCTGCGCAAAGCTCGGGGCTAGTTAGTGCCGCGTTTGTGCGGCAAGGCGGGCAGGTTTTTCAACTCGACGAAAAATTGCCAATAGGGGGGCGTGATTTCGCACCCCGAGATTGTTCGCCTCTTCGGAGAGCGAACGAAACTTTATCTGCGGAGTTTGTTTCAGGGCTCTTAAATGGGTTCCATGTTTGGGTTTCCGCATACATGTTCGATGGCGTATTCATGTCTTATTTCTCCGGGGATGGGATCACAACTTTGAGCCTTGGGTAGTGTTTCTTCATAAATCCCAGGGCCAGGTAGGTATGGCAGCGGCCGGGGACAGGATTCTTCTTTGTTGGGCAGTTGCATCCGAGAAACACGTTACTGTCATTCGCAAGCGTTGCGATCGCGTCGAACGGTGTGCGGTCATCTCGGAATCGCTGCTCCAGGACGGCGAGATAATCTCTCTTGAACGTACGCCACGCGGCTTCCGTGGGGTCAGCCAGATAGGCATCAACGATTGCCTTTGTGGGACGAAGAATGTGCTTGGTACGGTAGCGGGTATCCTTGCGAATCCCGTCTGGCAGCGGGGCAGCACCCGCAGGACGGTGACGGCGCATGGTGTAGCGCGATAGCATTTCATTTCTCCAAGTTGTTGCTTAGGTATTGTGACACATACGGACATGGCCTTCAACTCATGTACCAGCCGCCGTTGACGTTGATCGTCTGGCCAGTGATGTAGCCGTTCGTAGCCAGCATGACCACCACATCGGCCACCTCATCCACCGTGCCGAACCTGCCAACCGGAATCAGGGCCGGCGTGGCTCGGGGGTTGTCGCGCATCATCTCCGTGTCGATCAGAGCCGGGGCGATCGTGTTGACGGTAATGCCCTCCTTGGCCAAAGGGGCAGCATACGAGTGGGTCAGCCCGTGGATGCCCGCCTTTGACGCGGCGTAGTGCGGGCCGATGACGCCACCGGTCTGGGCGGCCACGGAGGAGAGGTTGATGATCCTGCCCCACTTCGCCGCCCTCATGCCCGGTAGTACGGCCTGGGTGACCAGGAACACCGACTTCAGGTTGACGGCCAGCACCTCGTCCCAGTCTTGTTCGCTAATCTGGCCGAGAGGTTGAAGGCGGGGGATTCCCGCGTTGTTTACCAGGATGGCGATTGGCCCGAGTTGGCTTTCGACCTGCCGGACCATCTCGGCGACCTGAGCACCGATGGAGACATCGGCCTGCATGGCGACGGCATGACCGCCCAATCTCTTGATCTCGGCACAGACGGCCTCCGCCTCCGCCATGCGGGTCTTGCAGTTGACGGCCACCCTGGCACCGGCCTTCGCCAATGCCAGCGCCGTGGCCTTGCCAATCCCGCGACTGCCGCCCGTCACGATGGCGATCTTACCGTTGAGTGTCATCGAAGAGGTCTCCATCGCTTAGTCCACCGCTATGCGGAAACTCGCACCAGTTGCTTGCCGACGTTCTCGCCGTGGAACAGGCCGATGAACGCCGTGGGCGCGCACTCTAGGCCATCCACAATGCTCTCCTGGTACTTCACCTTGCCTTCCTTGATCCACTGGGCCACCTGCTGCTGACCCTCGCGGAACCGGTTGGCAAACTGAAACACGAGGAACCCCTCGGCACGGGCCTGCTTGACGATCAAGTGCCATAGCAATCGTGGGCCACGCGGCGAACGAGTGGCGTTGTACTGGTCGATCTGGCCGCAGACGACGATCCGTGCGCCGACGTTTATCTGGGTGAAAACGGCATCGGTGAGCGGGCCGCCTACGTTATCGAAGTAGACGTCGATCCCATTAGCGCACACCTCTTGGAGTTTGGCCGTGTAGTCCTTCACGTCCTTGTAGTTGAAGGCCGCATCGAAGCCCAACTCGCCGGTGAGATAGTCCACTTTCTGTTGCGATCCGGCAGAGCCAACCACGCGACAGCCTTTGATCTTGGCGACCTGGCCGACGAGCGAACCCACGGCCCCAGCGGCACCGGAAACGTACACCGTGTTACCCGGCCTGGGCTTACCGATTTCCAGCAAACCGAAGTAGGCGGTCATGCCGGGCATCCCCAACACGCCCAAGGCCGTGGACATGGGGGCCAGGGAGGTATCAAATCGCTGTGTGCCCTGACCATCGGAAACTGCGTACTCTTGCCAGCCCCAGTAGCCCACGACGACTTCTCCCTGCCCGTAACCTGGGTGCCGCGACTCGACCACGGTGCCCACCGTGCCGCCGACCATGATCTGGCCGATTTGGACCGGTTCGGCGTAGCTCTTGGCCTCGCTGATGCGCCCCCGCATGTAGGGGTCCACCGACAAGTAATTCGTCTTCACCAGGAACTGCCCCTCGGTGAGTTCCGATACCGGCGTCTCGACGAGCCGGAAGTCGGATGGCTTGGGCAACCCTTCGGGCCGGGCTGCCAGCACGATCTGACGGTTCATCATGGTCATGAGGATTCTCCTTTTTCCCTGGATGTCATCTTATTCTATCCTTCCAGTGCGGCCCGTGGATCATATTACGGAGCGGACGACTCCACCATCCACCCGCAAGGCGGCCCCGTTGGTTGCCGATGCCCGCGAACTGCACACATAGGCCACCATCGCGGCGACCTCGTCCGGCTCAGCAAACCGCCGCAAGAGCGATGCGGGCCGGATGCGCTCGAAGAACTCCTGCTCGACCTCTGCCGTGGTCTTTCCCTGGCTCTGGGCCATGCCCGTGACGTACCCCTCAACGCCCTCAGTACGGGTTGGGCCAGGCAACACGGAGTTCACGGTGACGCCGGTTCCGGCCGTCATCTCGGCCAGGCCCCGCGAGACGGCAAGCTGGGCCGTCTTGGTCATCCCATAGTGGATCATCTCCACGGGAATGTTGATAGCCGACTCGCTGGAGATGAACACGATCCGGCCCCAGTTTCGCTGGAGCATGCCAGGCAGGTAGGCACGGCTGAGCCGCACGCCGCTCATCACGTTCGTCTCGAAGAAGCGAAGCCACTCAGCATCGGAGATGTCGAAGAAGGCCTTTGTATCGTAGATGCCGACGTTGTTGACCAGGATGTCAGCCTCCGGGATCGCCCGCACCAAGGAGTCCATCCCCGCAGCCGTCGAAAGATCGGCTGCGACTGCCGTCAACTTGGCATCGGGCACGTCGCGACGAATGGCGGCGATTGCTTCCTCCACTCGCTTAGCGCTCCGGCCATTGACTGCGATGATCGCTCGCTCCTGGGCGAGTACCTTGGCAATCGCAAATCCGATTCCAGCGGTCGAGCCGGTTACCAGCGCACGCTTGTCTTGAAGTTGAAAGTCCATGGTTCCTTTCCTCTGAGTAATCCGTTCCTGCTGGAATTATATGAAGGCTGGCAACACGCTGTTTTCGGCTTGCGGCGTCCGTTGACAGTCTGGAAGAATCCCTGTTGGCAAATTAGGCGAGCTTTGCCGGTTGTGGCGAGGCGGGCCTTCCATCTTGTTCAAGATCGCCGTTGATGCCGATTCGTTATATCTACCCCAAGGAGCGGCATCATGAACGAAGGCACAACGTCGGATTCTCTCGACCAACTGCTGGCGAAGAATTTCACGGAACTGGGGGCGTCGGAAGCCTCCCCCACCCAAACGATCTTGATCAAGGACCGATATTTTGTCGGCCATCGCTATCGTTGTGGCGAGTTGCAGGCGGTCGTGCTGGCAGGCGCGACGGTAATCGAGTTCTACGACAAGACGGGCAGATTGCTGAAGTCGGTGGGCCTGGAAGAAACTGAGAAGAAAATCGCCGCTTGAGACCGATCAAAGACCACTGAGAGTCATGTCGGTATGCTTAGCCCTCCCCCGGCGTTTGCCTTGGGAGGGCTATTTCATTTGGGGGCGTCTTGCGGTGTCCGCTCCCCACGGACGCAGGAAATGGTAAAATGACGGCCATCGGGAGGGCTGCTTCGGACTCCCAACCGGGCAGCCAAGCGGCTCGTGCCGGTGCGGTGAGCCTATTTTTCACGCTGACCTGCTCGGGCCGCCCCGTTTGACGAGGGCAAAACTATGGAAAGCCTATCCAAGACGACCGCAGCCAAGCCGCCGATTGACCGGCAACCCATGTGCGACAAAGACCTTCTCTGCTTGCTCGCGGATCACCAAGGCCGCACTGTGGCCGATATGGCGACCCATTTCCGTGTTACCCATACAGCGATTCGTACACGGCTACACCGATTGACGGTAGCGCAGGCGGTTATTCGGAAACGCAGTGACGATGCGATGGGCAAGCGGGGCCGGCCGTGGTATCTCTACTACATCACAAGCCAAGGCGAGGTAGCGTTGGCCGAGGCGGCAGATGACCGAAACTATGCCCCCAAGCATCCCTGACGGATGTTACCATCCTGATCCGACTGGCAATAGGCACCGGTTTCCAACTCCAGGCAGGTGAGCCAACCGCCGCCACAGATCCAGGTGTCGAGGCAAATCGCGTGATCAAGTTCTAGCGGCCGCCCGGAACGCCGAGGCGTGTGGCCGCAGATCATGCATTTGCCCGATTGATGGCGCGCAGTGTCGTGCATCCGAGCCCAAAGTAAGACAAAGTCCGTCTGATCGGACAGATCTCGATTGGGATAGACTCCCGCGTGGACGTAGAAATGCGAGTCGGTCTCGTGCATCTTGCGACATTCGGTTGCCAGAAACTTCCAGTGTTCAGCGGGAACGCGATTGAGAGCTTGAGGCTTTGCATCCAGCCCATAGGAAGCCAGCGTGGCATTGCCTCCGTTGGCTTGCCACAACTGCCAGCTCTGCGGATCGGTCGTGGCCCCGAGCATCATCCACTCGTGGTTTCCCAGCAGGGGTACCAGTCGGCCGGCGGTTGCGCGCGTAATAAGCCAGTTCAGCACGGCCTTGGACTCTGGTCCGCGGTCCACATAATCGCCCAGCGTAATCAGTACATCGTCACGTCCAAGCTGGGCAGCCTTGGTCACCGCAATCAAGGCCTTCTCATGTCCGTGGATGTCACCAAGAATCAAGGTACGCATGGGAACAATCAATCAGCATTTGGGGATGGTAGCCCCTTTAACGAAGCTCTCATTACTCGGGACGGAGTGCTACCTCGTGTCGGCATTATTTCAGAACCACGAGCGCAATGGCCATCGACATCAAGGCAGCACCAACCAATCGCCAGCGGAGGACCGAAGGTCCGTGCGCCTGCTCCGCGTTGTGGAACCAGTGGCCGACCAGCCAGACCAGGGCCACGCTCCAAAGGCCCCGCGAACTGAGGATGACATTGTCGGGAGCGGCATTCTGGTAGATAAGGATCGTCGTAACGAAGACCGTGGACTGAAGGGCCATCAGGGCGTTGCCTGCCAGTATCCAACGCCACGCCCGTGGACGGGGCGGTAAAGGACGCGACGGCATGAAAGGATGGATGGCCAGGGAAATCCCGGCGACGAAGAGCATCATCACCGGAAGGAAACGGCCAGCGCCCCAGGCTGGCCCCCACTTTTGTACGAGCACATCAAAAAGGGCGAAACTTGCCGCCGCGCCACCCGCCAGCAGCACGGTCAATCCGGCTCGGCCGGACCCTGTCCGATCAGTACGGTTTAACAGAGCGACCGCCAGGCTGCTCGTTGCCGCCGCCAGCCAGAGCCGCCCGCCTAAGGGCGCACCGATCAAGAGTGCCACGCAGGCAGCGACAAGGATTATCTTTATCCCCAGGACCGGCGCGGCCACCGAGATTTCTCCGTGGGCGAAAGCCAGGAAGGCCAGCCACTGCCCGCCCACGAAGAGCAAGGCGACCATGGCCGGTTGCCAGAGTTGCTGCCAACCGAGAAAAGTCCCGCCCATCGGCCATAGGCAGAGGAAACCGACAACGGTCGCCAGGTTCGACACCAACATGGCGGTCCAGGCATCAATTCCCAGCTCGTTACCACGCTTCACGGCGAGGGCGGCACCGGCGAACAAGAGGCCACAAACGAGCGAAAGCCAAAGGTCGAGGGTCACGACTTACTTCGCCATGTCCTTGAGCAGCTTCAGGGCCCGTACCTTGACCTTGTTGTAGGCGGGCTTAGCCGGGCGGTCCATCAATTCGCCGGGCTTGAAGGGGTTCGGCACGCCCTTCTCGGCCTTGCGGGCCGGGACCTTCTTCTTCTCGATCTTCACAAGGCCGGGAATCGTAATCGCCCCCGCGCCCTTGTTGCTCAGGCTCTTCTGGATCTCGGCGCCCAGGGCTTCCAGCACGGCGGCCACCTGCGCCTTGGGCAGTTCGGTGGCGGCGGCGATGTTGGCGAGCAGTTCGGTCTTGGTCAAGGGTTTCGTGGGGGCGGCGGCTTTGGCCATGATGCTTTTCCTCCGTGTGAGTTGATAGGTAAACAAATTGTCTATCTGCATGAGATCGCGGTAATTAGAACGGTTTGGGCGAAAAAGGCAAGCCCTTTGCCCATTGGCCTCCCCCCGGCCCCTGTCTCGGCCGTGCCGTCGATCATCTGCCGCGTCGGGTTCTGGGGCTGGGCTGCGCTAGGCCGGCCGTGATCCAGGCATCTAATATTATGGCGGGCTCAGAGCGGGCTGGGGGCGGATGGGAGGTCAACGGGGAACCCGCGCCGTATTGACGAAGACATAACGGAGAAAGTCCTGAAGATCCGTGATACACTGAAGCCCATCCGACGCACGACCGCGTCGAATCGGTATCAAATGTTGTAATTGCTCCCATGGGCTTGGACTTATTGGATGTTGCTTTTCGTGTGGAGAAGACGTTTGGCATCTCCCTGGCCGCAAGCGACTTTGAGCAACTGGCCCGCGAGCGCGATGTCGTCGTAGGCGTCAAGCAGTTCGGGATTGTCAGGAAACTCTTTTGCTGCCCATTTGGAGAACTGGTTCAATGTCCCGTGAAGATCCGCCGGTTTCCAATTGCCGTAGAATTCCTTCCAGATCGGCACATTGAGCATGTCGAAAGCACTTCGTTCAAATACCTGCTTCCGCCACACAGCCTTATCAATCGCCCGCATGGCCGGGCAGAATGGGTTATCAGCAAATTCGGCAGCCAGGTTGATACCGGCCTCAAGTTGCTCGCGCGTGTAAACCAATGATCGCTCACCCCACGTCACTCGCACCGACTGGTTCGGCAATCCGTGGACCTTGAGCATGTAACGATTCAGTTCCTCATTGAATGGGCAATGCTGCAATACGTAACGGCAGGGAACGCTGGGATAGCGTCGAGGCCAGCCAGTTCGGTCAACATCCTCGCCGGTGAGCCAGCGTTATTCTCATGCATAACGGCGATATTGACACGGGCACCGATCTCAATGACTTGTCGCATGCGGCCCTGCTTCAATTCCTACACGGTTTCCTTAACACACTTGCGGTGGCCTTCATCAAGGCCGAACAGCGACAACAATTCGGCCTTCTCCAAGTCCTTGAACCCTTCTTCTTCCGCCGCAATAATCTCATCGGCCAGAGTTTGTTTCAGCTCCTGCCGCTGGAGGATTTTCTCTTCGATGGTCCCCTGGGAGATCAGCCGATACACGGTCACGGGTTTCGTCTGGCCGATGCGGTAGGCCCGGTCCTGCGCCTGGCTGTCGTTGGCCGGATTCCAATCGTGGTCGTAGAAGATCACGGTATCGGCCCCCGTCAGGTTCAGGCCCGTGCCTCCGGCTTTCGTGCTGATGAGGAAGCACTGGATCGCTGGATTACTGTTGAACTCCCGGACCAGATCGGGCCGAAGTGCTGGAGGAGTATTGCCGTCCAGGCGGATGAAACTGAACTGCCACTGCCGAAAGAAGTTCTGGATGATGTCGAGCATTTGCGTGCTCTGGCAGAAGAGCAGCGTGCGGTGTTCGCCATCGACGATTTCCTCCATGAGTTCCTTCAGGCAGTCCAGTTTCCCCGAGTCCCAATAGTTTATCGTATCTCCCTGGTGGGTTTCCTTGGCAAGGGTTGGATGATTGCAAATCGACCGCAAAGTGGTATAGATCTTCAGGATCAGCACTTTTGAGCGTTGAACACCCTTGGCCTCGATCTCCTCCAGCACCCAACGATAGTCGGCGCTGGCCAGCACCCGCTTGTAGAGATCAGCTTGGAGGGCCGACAAATCCACTTTCTGGTCCACCAGGATCTTCGGCGGCAGATCCCTGGCCACGTTCTCCTTGAGTCGCCGCATGACAAAAGGACGGATACGGTCCATCAGGTTACCCGGCCCCGCACGTACGGCTTCCCACTCGACCTGGTCATAACGCCCGTATTTGTCCCGAAACCCCTTGCGTGTGCCCAGAAAGCCGGGCATCGCAAAGTCGAACAGCGACCACAGTTCCTCCAGCTTGTTCTGGATGGGCGTCCCGGTGAGAGCCAGTTTGTGTTGGGCGGGAATGGCTTTAATCGCCTTTGTTCGCTTGGCGGATGGATTCTTGATATTGTGCCCCTCGTCCACGACGACGTAGAGCCAGGAAATCTGCTTGAGTTCCTTGTAATCTCTGCGGGCAATGTCGTAGCTGGTGACCACCAGCGACCCTGCCAAGCCGTTTGGGGAACGTTGCAGGCGGCGAAGAATCTGCCGTCGCTCCGAGCCCCGATTGGTTCCCGTATAGAGAATCACGGGGCAGTCGGCGAAGAACTTCTCCACCTCGGAGTGCCAGTTGCTCACTACAGAGGTTGGGCAGATAATCAGCGATGGTGATTTCCCTTCGCTTTGCTCCTTGGCCCTTTGGAGCATGGCGAGGGTCTGGAGAGTCTTGCCCAGTCCCATGTCATCGGCCAGGATGCCGTTCAGGCCGAAGCGATGGAGAAACGCAAGCCAGTTGAATCCCTGCTTCTGGTAAGGGCGAAAGGTGATTCCCGGTCGCAGCGAGGCGGGCAGATCCACATCCTCGATCTTGTCGAAGTCAGCAAGCTGCGCCAAAAAGTCGTCGTAGGAGGACGAACGGTCGATGCGGCCCAACAGCGAGAAGATCTCAACGATCTTCTCGTATTGACTGGCCGTGAATGCATAGCCCTTTGTGCCCGGTTGAAGTTTCAGCCGTCTGATGGCGGCGTCGATCTGCTTGCATTTCTCCTTGTCAATGCTGATCCAGTTACGCCGCCGCTTGATCCACGCCTCCCGCATGGCCTGGGCTTCCATGCAGTCAGCATGAGCAAGTTGAGCCCCATCGTGATTGTAGGCCGGGATGATCTCCAGGATCGCCCGACCATGATTTCCGACGACTTCGATTTGAAACTCAATCTCGGCGCGGTCGTCAACGATTCGATGGGTGTTCTTGACGGCCTCGGAGAGATGGACCTCCCACGATGATCGGAACCCTTTTTGATCCAGGAGCTTCTGTAATGTTTCGGGGATTCGGGAGCCCTCGATGCGGTCGAGCCCACCGAGACGGGAACGAAGCTCTCTGTGTGCCTGGCGGTACGTCTCCACATGCGAGGGGTCGATGTAGATCCAACCCTCGGGAATCCGCCTGTAGGCACCCTGATTTCTTTGCAGGGCGGCCAGATCGCCCGGAGTCACCTCGTGCTGATGGCGATCCTTGCCGTAATAGACGAGGTTGGTTGATACTCGAATCGAGTCCGCATCGCCATCGACCGTCACCCGGTTCTCATGCGATTCGCCGTAGACCGCCAGATCACGGAGCGTGTCGCTTTTTTCGACGTGGCCGATTGCGCCGTTGAACGTGTCAAGGGCCGTGAGGAATTCCGGGACCGATACGCCGCTGAGACAGTTGGTTGTCTCGCCGGTGAACAGGATGTCATCCCAATCGCTGTTGGTAGTCGTAACATGCACAAGGTCGCCCTTGGCCACGTACCAGCCTTCATCCCTGCGCAGTTGCTCCAGGTTCAAAGGCTTCGGAACGACCACCCCCTGATCGGTCATCAATGGGAATGGACTTCGAGGGTATCGCCTGGGTTCAAGGTGAGCATGACCTTGGGCCTCACCTCTCGAACGTCGGCGGGCTTTTCTTCGGTTTTGCCTCGTACCAGAACGCCTTTCCGTTTTACTTCGGAGAAATACTCCGCTGCCCTCGGCTTCGGCAGCGTGGCTGCACTTTGGCGGCAAGCGGCGAGAACCGATTCGTCGGCAATTACGGAATGGCCCAGGATGCGTTGCGCCGGATCAGGGCTGACCAAGGCCGGATCGACCTCTTGCCCGGCAAGAAAATAGGCTGGGGTGAGTGCAATCCTGCCGTCCGAAAGCTCCTCGCTGCGGACCTGCACTTCCAGCTTCTTGGGGAAGATCAATGATAGGAGTCGTCCAAAGACTCCCGCTGGCTGCAATCGGGGCATCGTCGTCAGTCCGTTCGACCTTTTCCTTGCCGGAATTCCTCCATGAGAATGGCATTGAATTTACCCCTTGTGGCAATTTCAATCCAGTGCAGATACCCGCAGGATGTGCCAGAAATCCTTATTGACGGCGGCCAGGGGCCTTTCCACGTCCTCGGCAGGGTGGAAATCGCCCTCGCCGTACACGAACATTGATGGCTTGCCGCCCCGATGTCCGATAGATACCGGAATTCATTCAACTATCGGACAACCCAAATGAACGAATATGAAGTGACTTTCGCCAACGGCGAAACCGTGGAGATCGAAGCCTGGACGCCGGAAGCCGCAGAGGTCATTGCGATTGAGGATGCGGAAACTGAGGGACGATCCGGCCTATCGGTTGCCAGCGTCGAATTGCTGGCGGCCCAGCCTCTTGAGCTTTAATCGTCACACTTCGACCGACGCATGGACCATCGGGACATATCCCGCCTGGATCGTCTCCACGGTCGATGGTGGGGTCATCACAAGGACTTCTTTCCGTTTTGGCCGTGGCCGACGTTCCCGATAACCTCCCGGCGACCATGCTAGGAGCTTGCCGCCCCACACCAGAATAGCCTGTTCGCCCCATGCATCAATCCTGACGAAAACGCCGTTTGGCAGATCGCCGATGTCGCCCCTGAAGCAGCGTTTGGAGCGGTCGGCGGCCAGACGCTCGACGTGCAGGCGATTGCGGGCCTCCCGCCAGCCTTCTTCCCAGGAGTTGCGTTTCTCAGGCTCCTGCTCTGGGCCTTAGGGATTCTCTTCGCAATCGACTCCATCCCAGTAGGCGTCGTAACCCTCGTCATAAGCTTCATGGTCGGTCATTACCTGCTGCTCCACTACCGTTGCCTACCGGTTGCTGACAATGATCGTTATCTGCTTCCGGCCAGCACCATCTGCGGGAAGCAGTCCGTCCTTCGCCTCTCCGCCATTGATGAGGCATCGCTTGACCGTAGTTCCAATGCCCCGAATCGTCAGGTCGAGATTCATCCTGCGGTAGTTGATGTTCCGCAAGTCGATCTGCGAAATGCCCTTGGGAACACAAGGCTGGAAGCGAATGCCATCAGCGTCATATCGCATTCCTGCAAGGCCCAGGAGAATCATGCGAAGGTAGGCCGTGGCCCCCCAGGTCTGACGGGAAGTCGCCTTCCACAAAATAATGCCCTGCTTTCCGTTCTCCTGCAAGCCACCATAAATCTCGCCAGTCACGGGGTGGTAGATTTCGGCGAAATGCTTATCTCGTGAGGCATGGGCAGCCAAATTGAACAGTTCGGGGCCAAAGATTTCTGGTTTCGCCGCCCGTGCGGCGGCCTCGGCCCAAAAGCCCTGGATTTGAGGCCAGACCGTTCCGATATGCCGTCCAAACGACATGCCGTCCGGGGTTTCGTATCGCCGCAGGTTCGGCCATCCACAAGGCAAGCCAGCAGGCGTGACGTGTTGGCTGGCGAAGACGGCCTGGGTCTGTTTCGGATCTGCGATGCCGAAGAGTAGGGCGTAGGACGACCCCAGCCCTTCCTGAAGATCACAATTTCCGAATGGTCCGACCAGGAAACGATAGTTGCCCCTCTCTCCGTTCCAAAGGCGGGCGTTGATGGCCTTCTTGAGGTTCGCTGCCTTCACCTTCCATCGTGGATCGACTGGAATCTTCAACTCCACGGCCATCTTTTCGACCGTGACATAGGCGTTGTAGTAGAGGCAGTTGGTCGAAAGGGCCTTCATCGGAATGCCGTATCCCGGTTTTGACATCTTGTCGGGATTGTGCGTCGGCCAGTCGAGGATGCCGCTGGAACCACCGGCAGCGGCGTATTCGTCCGGGTATGCGGCCACGCCGTCGCTCCAGCCAGGGCCACGAAAGAGATTGTCGGTGGCATCGAACTCGGTCTGCTCGAAGTATTCCAGCGAGTTCTTCGTCGCATCCAGGGCCAAAGCGAGGAAACGCTTGTCGCCGGTGTACAAGTAGTGATGCCACGCCCCGGTCGCCCAAACGATGGCGTCCCAATACTGGCCGCCAATTCGCACCTTGCCCTTGGAACGCACCAGAACCGACAGGAGCGTGTTGCGAGCCACGTCGGGGATGATCAACGATGCGCCATTCCAGGCATTGATCGACGCATCCCTGGTCCAAGGCGAGTTGTAGTCCAGGCCAGCGAAAATGACCGGAAGACGCTTTTCCGACAGGCCATCTTTGAACGGTGCTACGTTGCCCAGCAAGTCGCCAACGGCAATACGAAAAGCTACGTTGACTGTCCCGTTGTCAGTACTGAGCGTGGGAATGGCGACGTTGATGGTCGTAACATCATCGCCCTGATCGGGGCTAGCCGAAGATGCCGTCCAGGCAACGCCGCAGCAGCCCAGCCACAGAAACACGAAGACCGTTGCGCATGCATATTTCACCGTCGTTCCCTCCGTTTGGATTTCTCGTACTCTCATGCTACTCTCCCTCCATCCATCGAGTTTCTTCCGCAGTTCAGCCAGTCGCCGTTCGAGGACCGCCATGCGGGCTTTCACTGCCCGTCACCCATCCACAATGCCCTTCTCGACCGCCATGGCCGCCGCATGTTTCTTCAACAGCATGGCGGCAAAGCCGGTGGCCGCCTCCATCCCCTCGGCCCCCAGAAACGAAATGACGACCATGAGAATCCTGGTAGTTTCCAATCGCACCATTGTTCTCTCGGAATCGCTGGTCGTGCTGCCGAAGGGCCCAAGCTGGTCTGCAAAAACCGGCAGCCCTTCGATCTTGATTTCGCCTCGGCCAATGCCCGAGTAGATTTCGCCCGGTTGGCCGACACGGAAGATGATCGGCGGCTGTACACGATCAAGATCAAACGTCCCTGCTGAGTTGAGTGTATTGAGCGAGATCAGGTTGTTAATGTCTACGACCGTATTGACCCGGTAAAGCTCTTTACCCTGGGTGATCCGCCGCACAAGGGCTTCGTTCGATCCCCGGTAGCGGGTTGGATCGTTGCCCAGTGCCCGGTAGGCGTCTCGCAGGGCCTTGATGGGCGGGAATTTGCGGGCATCGTCCATCGTCATGTTCTTGAAGCAATTGGCAGTGGCCTCGATCTCCCGCCAAAGTTCCTCGTCGTGCTGGGAATTGCGAACGATGGCAGTGAGCCAGCCCACAGCCACGCCGGGGATCTTCGCTTTGAACTCAGGTGCTATGGTGAGGTCGATCATCGTCACGGCACAATCGCAAACACCCTGGCCGGGAATCCCGAGCCACCCTTCGGCTTTGGGAAAGTCGCCACCACGATAGCCCCGGCCTCGGGCACCTTGTCAAGATTCGCCAGCAATTCGATCTGGTAGTGGTCGGTGCCGAGAATGTAAGTTTCCAGCGAATAGTCGTCCTTCGATGTCGCAATTCCAGGATCGGTGTCGGTGGTTTCGTGGCCGCTGGCCGTGATCTTCCGCTCTTCGTACAAGTATTTTAGAACTTCCTTGCTCCAACCGGGATAGTGGGCCACGCCATTGGCGTCCTCGTTGCGCATGGCCTTGGCATCGGGCCATCGCTTTGACCAGTCCGTCCGCATGGCCACGAAAGCGCCCTCCGGGATCGGCCCGTGGCGGCTCTGCCAATCCCGCACGTCGTCCAACGTAATACTGTAGTCCGGGTTCTTGGCGGCCTTGTCGTGAACGTCGATTACGACCAGCGGCAAGATCATTTCTTTTGGTTCGATCTGGTCGATGGTCCGCTTGCCCTTGACGAAATGCGCCGGTGGATCGCAATGCGTGCCCCATTGGCCGACGTGGGTATACTGCTCGGCAAAGAAGCCTTTTCCCATCCGTTCCTTGTCGCCATCGTACCAGTAGAGCGTCTCCCGCTTCTCGTCGGGGAACCCTGGCCAGTGCGGGATGCCGGGCTCGAAGGCATGCGTCAGATCCACGAACTGCTTGGAATTGATGACGGCCAAGGCGTCGGCCAGAGTCCGTTCCTTCGACTTGGGGGCGTCTTGCTGACCACCATGCCCGCAGCCAAAGACCATGGTGGCCAGCGGAACTACGATCAGCAGAAGGACGACTCCCAGGCAGCCCGATTTCGATCGTGCGCCGATATGTTGGTCTTCGGCGAGAGCGTCGATGAAGTCCTTCGCTTCTTTGAGTCCGACACCGGTTTTCTCACGATAGAGCTTGATGGCACCGATCTTTCGCCCTTGCTCCAAGAGCGAGAGGATTTCGCTCTCGAACGGCGAGTCGGTGGATTCTCTTGAAGGCGGCGATCCGGCCCGCTCCAGGGCTTCAACTGCATTCTTGGCATCGGTCAGCCCGGCACCGGTGGCCGCTCGGTACTGCTTGATTGCGTCAATCTTACGGCCTGCCGCCATGAGGGCACGCAATTCGTCTTCAAAGTTCTTGTCACCAGCGGGCATGGTCGTGGTCCTTTGTAGTGGTTAGCGGGCGGCCGAGTGTCGGTCAGAATCCAAGGCACCGGCAAGAATGCACTTGACCTCGGAATAGATCTCTGGATCATCGCTCGCCCGAGGCCCTGCAATATTCAGCACCCCAGGCTGCGTGTCTGCCAACCATGTTCCGACAAGCCGCATGGCCTGATCTGGATCGTGCTTGTCAAAGTCAACATGCAAACAAGGCTTCCCATGTTTTCGGGCCATGCGTTCCGTGTATGCCGATCCGCCGAAGAGCGCCCCATGACTGAAGATCAGCGTGGCGTCCGAATTCTGCACGTTCAGTTCCGTCCGCACATTCACGTCGTCGGTGTCCGTGTCTTGCATGCCAACGTACTTCTCCACCGGCAGCACGTCGCCGTTCTCGTCCTTTCGTCCCTTTGGCAAATGCCCGCTGATGGCTATGCCGAGTTCCAGGGCGACATCCAGCGCCGCCCTATCGGCCCCCGTTTGGCCTCCCGTGCATAGCTTATGCGGAAACATCGATCACCCTCCTGCCCGTTTCACTCGGTAGCCCAGACCCTCAAGTTCCTGAACGATCCGATCTCGATGGTCGCCCTGAATCTCAATCCGTCCGTCCTTGACCGTTCCCCCGGTGCCCAGCCGTGTTTTCAACTTGGTGGCAAGCTCCGTGATACCGTTCTCATCCAGAGGGATGTCGGAGACGGTCGTCACCCTCTTGCCTCGCCTGCCCTTCGTCTCTCGGCCGACCCGGACTACCGTGGCTTTGCTCGGCGCAGATGGCTCGGAACTACAAGTGCAGGTAGTCTTGAGTTGCTTACATTTTGGGCAGAGAAGTTTTCGCCAATTGTCCTGTCCCATCAGGCTACCCTCGTCTCGAAGATCCGCATCTCCTCATCCAATTCGTCGAACTTCATACCTTCCACTCCTCGATCACGAAGCCGCCGCCGCCATCGACCTTGACGTAATACAGCTTGTCGAACCCTTCCTCCAGGCTCGGCAATTCCAACCGGCCAGCGGCTCCAAGGATCGCTTTCAGCGGCACAGCCTGTCTTCCTGTCCGTTTCTCATTCCGCTCTTTGCAGTCATCGACCTTGGACTGTAGGTAATAGCCGATGATCGTGAATCCCGCTGCCTTGGCCGGTTCGATGTAGCGACGGCGATCCGCTCGGCACGGATTGGTGTTGTCCACGACGAATGACTGCTTGGCGGCAAGGCAGGCATCAAGGATGCGTTTCTCCCGGTGCCGAGTCCTCAGCATGTCCAGGTTGATGCGGACGTGCGTATTGAAGAACCGGTCCCGGCAGAACGTGGATTTCCCTGCTCCTTGGATACCGATGAGGATGACTGCTTCCATATTCAGGTTCGCCGCAGTGGATTATCTCCAAACATTATCCTCAATTTGGGGAGTGGCGGCAAGGCAATCTGGCAGTCCTGAATCCAGGAGAAAGGAGTCGTTGTCCGTTTTGACCCGTATCGAGCAGCCGCCATCCGCCTTAACCGCATTCGAAATCGACTGTAACCTTCCTCGCACGAGAGGTGATTACGCCGGCGCCCTTTTGCCTGGGTAAATTCCCTGGCTAGGTCTCTACTATCCAGTCGTTCGCCCTGCGGCAAGGGATAACTGGGTGCCTAGTCAGATCCCGTCCAACCCATACGAATTTTCAGGTGTTTGGGGCTTCTTACCCGGCCAGGAGTCATACAGAAGAGGGGATTGGGCAAGTTCTACGGCCAGAAAATGGTTTGCGAGCCGTGGGAAGTCGGCATTACCGAGATGACCATGCTGCCGCCAACTCTTCCACTTCGGAAAAAGTCGCAAATGAAGACTTCTCAGAAGTGCCAATTTAGAACTGATCCCGTTCCGTGGCAGTCGTTCATTGCCAATTGAGCATTCCGTGCGGCTTGTGCAGCAGGTGTAGGCAGACGAACCTGAGTTCGTTGACAACCGTCCGCATTGGATAGGAAATGTGGCGAAAGTCTTCTAGTTAGACGGCTAATGCTACTGTCGCGTATCTCGAAATACCAAAACCGCTGCCAAAGTTCTTGGATGGTACGAAGTCTTGGACTAGATTAAGAGTGAAGAGGATGGCGTTCCGAAGATCAGGAAGAGCAAGAATGAGCACTACTTTGCCTCAGTCCTACGACTTTTCACCTCGAATCGAAAAAACGTCCAAGGTCGGTTCTTATGGTGCAACATTCGTAGTAGGTGTCGTTGGGTTCATCGTCGGAAATCTGGCCTTGGACGCTATTAACGAGCAGATTCATCACAACACAATTCAATCATCGTCGCAGTCCGCTCCGAGTAGCCCTCCGCCTCTGGCGACCCAATCAGAACCAAGACCGCCAGCGGTGCCGCAGTTCGTTTTGACTGGCTCTCTGCCACCGGCAACTCAACCAGAGCCCACACCCCCAGCAGCGCCGCAACCCGTTTCGACTGGTTCTCCGCCACTGGCAACCGAATCAGAGCCAAGACCACTTCCCGAACTATCACAACCACCGGAACCATTTGGTGAACAGTCCGCTCAAGTCAGGTCGCAACATGCCGTGGCATCAACGAACTCGCTGCCACCAGCATCGGGGCCGGTGGGACCAATCGTCACCCCAAACTCTGACATCGGGGATGCTCCTGCCAATGCTAGAAAAGGCGATCCTAACAAGGTGATTACTATTCGGCTCAACCCGAAACTTGCTGAGGCGTATTGTGGTCGTGGAATCGCCTACGGGAAGAAAGGTAGTTACGACAGGGCCATTGCCGATCTAACCGAAGCCATTCGGCTGAGTCCGAAGTTTGCCCATGCGTATTACAGCCGGGGCGTCACCTACTGGCAC
Source organism: uncultured Planctomycetaceae bacterium (assembly GCA_964615095.1). Taxonomy (GTDB): domain Bacteria; phylum Planctomycetota; class Planctomycetia; order Pirellulales; family Thermoguttaceae; genus JANXQG01. Next base: position 27,521 of record CAZTPX010000079.1, read on the forward strand.
AAAGGCAGCCACGACAGGGCGATTGCGGACTTCAACGAGGCGATCCGGGTCGATCCGAAACTTGCCGTGGCGTATTACGGTCGAGGTTGTGCCTACTGGTACTACGGCCAGAAGGCCAAAGCGGAAGAGGATTTCGCACATGCGAAGAGGCTGGGGTACACATCGCCCAGGCCGAGTTCGACCAATTTCATTCAGATGTCGTTGTCGGCTCTAGCGGGGGTGCTGCCGTCGCCATGAATATCATCCAGCCTGTCCGTTTCCTTGGCCGTCGCCGTGGTCGATAGACATACGAAAGCTGGGTAAGCGTGAAGATCCCCTTCTTCTGGTACTTGGCGGCTACCTTGGGCGTCATTTTGTCCAGCAGGTAGAGGCTGTCTGCTTTCTCGGTTTCAGCGCGGCAATGATCGCGGAATTCGCAGGTCTTGCATTGCTTGCCCATGACACAGGCGGGTGGATCAGGCGGAAGTTGCCGTGTCCATTCACGAAGTAAATTCACAGACTTGGACACGGCGGCATACAGCGGATCGAGTTTCACGCAATTGGGGCCACCTGAAAAAGGCACAATCACGCCGCAAGATGAACGATGGCGGCTTTCCTGACCAAGGGCATAACCCGCGAATGTGAGGAGGGCCTTGTCGGAGGGCGACGGGCTTTCGGTCCCGATCACTAAATGTGGCTCTCGCTGCCCGCGTTTCTTGCCCTGCGTCACGGCATCGCAGGTGGCTTGGAGATCATTAGCGGAAGTGACGACGGGTTCTTGAAATGCCAAAGCGGCAAGATATGCGATTCGCCTCTTTGCCGCCCACTCTTCAACGACGATCTCGTATTCGTGCGGGTGAGGCTCGGGGCTGCCTCGCAGCAAAGAGAACGCTTTTCGCGCGTACTGTTGATAGGCCGAGACCAATTGGGAAGTAATCAGGTGGTTCATTGTTTTACCTTGATAAAGGAATGGGACGGGACATTTCCATCGCCTCCTGCTCAGGGTACAATCAGAATACTTTAATTATATTTACCGCCTTGTTGTGCCATCGAAGAAGCGAGAATCTGCCATGCCCATAACCCGCGAACAAGCCTTGCAACAACTCCAAGCCTGGACGACGAACCCATCCTTACTCGCACACGCCCGTTCTGTCGAGATCGTGATGCGGGCGGCAGCGTCCAAATATGGCGGCGATCCCAAGGTTTGGGCCGTCACGGGCCTGCTGCATGATGCCGACTACGACCAATGGCCCGCCGAACATCCGAAACGGATTGTGGATTGGCTGCGGGAACAGGGCGAGGAAGAAATCGCGTATGCCGTGTCCTTCCACCAAACGAAATGGAATCTGCCGCCGAAGGCGATGATGGACAAGTGCCTATTGGCCTGTGACGAACTGACGGGCTTCGTCATTGCCTGCTGCTTGGTTCGGCCCGAGGGCATTGCCACTCTGGAACCCAAGAGCGTGAAGAAGAAGCTCAAGGACAAGGCATTCGCGGCCAAGGTGGACAGAGAGATCATCAAGAACAGCGTGGAGTTGCTGGGCGTTGATTTTGACGGCCACATCCAATTCGTGATCGACGCGCTGAAGCCCCACGCGCAGGAGTTGGGCATTACGGGAAAAACCTAGACAGGAGTTATCGAAATGTTCCGCAAGATCCTTTTATCGTTATTCATCCTCGCAATCGCGGCCCCCGCATTTGCCGCAGATCAAGCCCCTAAGACCCTCCGCGTCTATTTTGTCGGCAACAGCGTGACCGACACGATCAACTACCGTGGGCTGGCCGAACTTGCCAAATCTCAAAGCTACACGCAGGCTTGGGGTCGGCACATGATCCCAGGCGCGCCGCTGCAATGGATTTGGCAGCATCCCAAGGACGGGTTTCAGGAACAGCCCTTCGGCTACTACCCCACCGCCCTTGCCAATTTCCAGTGGGATGTTCTCAGCCTTCAGCCCTTTGACCGCCACCTGGACGGCAAGGATGGCGATATTGCGATGGCAAGGAATTTCATCGACCTCGCCCTGCCCAAGAGTCCCGACCTCCAAATCTACGTCTACGCCCGCTGGCCGAGGCAGGGGAAGGACGAGTTCGACACGGCCTGGTTGAAGAAGTACACGGGCGGCTGGGACAATACGAACGAAACGAAAGACTATTTCGAGCGGCTGACCCTCGAACTGCGGAAGGCGTATCCGAAGCTGAAGAAGCCGATCCTGATGGTCCCTGTCGGCCACGTCTTGTATGAGTTGAATCAACGGATGAAAGCGGGCCAAGTCCCAGGCTACACGCACATCAAGCAACTTTTCGCTGACGGCATCCACTTGAACAACGTTGGCTCCTATGTCGTCGGCTGCACCTATTTCGCCACGCTTTACAAGCAGAACCCGAAGGGATTGCCGTCAGCCCCTTACAAGGTCGAGGATGCCAAATTGGCGGGGATCATTCAGGACGTGGTTTGGAAGGTGGTCAGCGCGAACAAATTGGCAGGAGTAAAGAATATGACAGAAAAAGCGTCTCCCACGAAAACGGCATTCAAGGGCTGGGAGTTGTACATTTGGGAAGAGAAGGGCAAGACCTACTTCTCCCTGATGTTTGGAACCAATCGCCTCAAGCCCCGCGAGGAGATTGTGAAAGAGGCGGTCAAGGGGATCGACGCCATCAAGGCGAAATTAGACGAACTGAAGCCTGGGGAATTAGTTGGAATTGCAGGAAAAGAGGAAGGGACGACCCCACCGAAAGCCCAATCCGATCAAGTCTTGGAATACTGCAAGACGCTCGGCTTGAAGGCGTGGCGGCACCAATAGCGAATGATGACAAGGCGATTCGATGAAACGGATTTGCGTCTTTCTCGGATCAAGCGGCGGCGTGCGCTCCGAATACGCCGAGGTTGCCACGCAGCTTGGGCGAGAACTTGTCCGAAGAAATCTTGGTTTAGTTTATGGGGGAGCCAACCTTGGCCTGATGAAGATTCTCGCGGATACGGTGCTGGCTGAAGGTGGCGACGTTATCGGCGTGATTCCCCAAATGCTGGTCGAAAAGGAAATTACCCATCAAGGGCTTACCGAACTCCGCGTCGTCGGCTCCATGCACAAACGCAAGGCAATGATGGCCGACTTGGCTGACGGTTTCATTGCGTTGCCTGGGGGCCTTGGCACGTTTGAGGAGTTTTTCGAGGTCTGGACATGGGGGCAATTGGGCTTGCACGCCAAACCCTGCGGCCTACTTGATGTCTGCGGTTACTTCGAACACCTGATTGAGTTCCTCGATCATGCCGTGGGCGAGCGATTCCTGAGACAGGAGAATCGGGACTTGCTCCTGTGGGCCACTGACCCTGCCACGCTGCTCGACCTTTTCGAGAAATATCGCCCGTCGTATGTTCCCAAATGGATTGATCGTGACCAAACCTGAGCGGTACGCCACAAACAGAAAGAAAAAAAGACAAACTCCCTATTGCTCCCCGAAGTTCAAAGTGTCCTTGAACGGCTTCACGACTTGGCCGACGCCCGCGACGAGGCAATCATCCAACAGGTTCGCGGCAATGAAGCGGTCTGGAATTCGGCCACGTCGGAACAGAAGGCGGCGCTGATGCAAGATGCACTTCTGCCCGTCGATAGAGACGCGGGCAGATTTCTTTATGCCGTGGCCCGCTCCATTTCCGCCAAGCGGATCGTGGAGTTCGGCACGTCCTTCGGCATATCGACCATCTACTTTGCCGCCGCCGTGAAAGACAATGGCGGCGGCGTGGTGAAGCAGTGCGTCGAAATGTACCGAGGTATCGTCTACGGTCGCGCGTCCATCGGTGACTATGGCGTACCCATGCCTAAGTGCCTTGGGCAGGTCGGTGGGGTTCTGGCATATTCCCGTATTGGAGCGTGATCGTAGCAGGTGATTGGTGGCAATGCGGCGGTACTCGTCCGACAATTGAATGGCGAGTTTCTCGTAATCCGACTTCTGCCCGCACTTGCCACTGATCTTGAGATGCGCCTTGTACTTGCAGTACAGGAAATCGGGGAACAGGTCGTTGGAGATTGGAATCGGCATATCGGACTTCACTCCGATTGAAGGGCAGTCATGGGGAACGCCAGCGGCGACGAGGCGGTTTTCATCTCACCACTGGCCCAGAAACTGATTAGTGCCGAGAGGGAGATGGAATGCAAGGGCAGGTCGGACAAAAACCCACACGACCAAGAGGACGAACGGGCTTGTTTCCATTCCCTAAAAGAAGTGCTGGCGGCTGGCCCTGTCAAGAGCGGGGCGCTTTGACGCTGTATTTCTCGAATCGCTTGTTTACGCCGCCCGCCTGAAAAGTGCGGGAGTCGCCTGCTCAGCCAGAAGCGTCTCGACCAAAAACTTCACGCACGACTCGCACAGTGGCAGGGCCGGCCTCGTCGGCGGTAGCGCAGTCCATGTCGTCAATATGCCAATACTGAATGCGATCCGCCCAAACAGGGAAGTGATCGACCATCAGCCGTGAACGGTGAAGAGAATGCGGCGTATCAAGCAGCGGCGCGACACCGCACTCGACCACGCACGACCCCCTTGAACGAACAAGTTACTTTCTCTCTACCGCTATTGCCCGGACTTGGGCACTTCCTGCGTCGATTCCAGTCCCTCTGCCAGGCCGAACAAAGCGAACGCGGCAGCGGCAGGACCAAATTTCTTCTCCTCGAAAGTCTTCATCCAGGTGCGGACTGGTGAAATGTCGTTTCGCGCACCGAATCCTTGGGCTAGGCGGCGAATGGAACTCTCGTAGGCTCGGTACTGCTTCAGGGCCTCGTCGCCCGCCCCGTTGGCAAGCATGGCACCGTAAATGTGGTCCATCACGTTCCATTTCTCTTGCAGCGTGACCTCGCCCTTATCGGGAAACCACTTGTTGGTCGAAGGCACGGCTCGCGTTCTTTCCAGGGCGTCGTGGAGCGTCTTCAGCGCCCCACGGGCACTCCCCTCGCGCGACTGTTCCAAAGCGATCATCAGCAGGATGCGCGGTGGACCGAGGAGGCCGTCAGCCTGTTTGGCACTACCGAGTGCTTTGTCGATCTTTCCAGCCTTGGTCAGCGCCGTGGCGACCCAGGCCCTCGTCATGCTGTCTTCTTCCGCACCTCCCGTGAGTTTCAGCCCAAGTTCGTAGTCGCCAGACTCGAAAACCTGCCTGATGACGGCTGATCGCCACGGCTTGCCCTTGGACGATTCCAGCAGCCCGGCCTCTTTCAACGCTTCCACTGGCGACTTGCTGCCCAGACGAGCGCGGGCCAACGAGAGATCCACGTCCAGAGCTTCGCGCACGGCCTTGCTCTTTTGAATGTCAGCAAGCGAGCCTGCCGTTTTCAACAGCTCCCGCGCCTTTTCCGGCTTTCCCGCCTTGCGATATTGCTCGGCCAGCATGAGCAAGCAGGCAGCTTTGTCCAAGCTGGCGTTGTCCATGGAGGCGGCCACCTCTTCCATCAATTCGAGCTTCGCCGATCCCTCAAGCCACTCCATGAGAACGTGCTCGGCGGTTAGGGCGGAATCCGGCTGCTGCACCCAATAGTAGAGCCCAGCGCCCTGGTCATTGCGCAATGCCTCGCCTCCGCGCCGCAGGCGGAAGGTCTCGGGGGGTAACTCGTGAAGAGCCGCGAGTGCCTGCTTAACGTCGTCGTGCGCTAAATGATATTGCGCCAACTGAAATTGCCGTTCCTCCTTTTCCAGCGAATCCCAGGGACAGCCCAGTTCTCCTGCCGCTTTCTCGGCTGCCTTGACGTTGCCATGAATCCAGAGCAATACGGCGGCGGCATGGGGCCAGAGGGCTTTGGCCGATTGCTTCACGTCTTCGCGCTTGATGCAAACGACGGCCTTCTTGATCGCCTGTTCGGCGTTTTCCTTTTGCCCTGCCTTAGCCTGGATCATCGCCACCTGCGTGAAGACGAAGGCCCGCACGTCGGGTTCGGTCACCGCTTCCACCGTCGCAATAGCTTCCTGATTATCGCGCGGGGCCAGCATCGCAGCACTATGCAGGAGAAGGGAATGGCTGATTCCTTCCCGGAAGTAGGCGTATTGCAGGCTGCGGGGATCATTCTTCACCTCTGCGTCCGCCAGGAACGCTTGTCGCGATTCCACCAGCAGATCTTTGATCGCAGCCTCATGCGGCCCTTGCTTGGGGGGCTTTTCTTCCGCATGAACCGCCGCAGCCAGCACAGCGGAGGCGATAATTGTGATGAAGGACGTAGATCGGGTCATCAAAGGCTCCTTCTCGGAAAATCTGCGTTGACTCGCATCCATCTACTTCGCCGATTGCCGATTCTGTTTTATGGCCTGCTCAACTTGGCCCACTGTCCGGTCCGACCAGTCGTGTCCCAGCAGGTCATTCAGCATCTTAACGGCCTCCTCCTGCGTCTGGCCGGTATTGGCGAAGTGCCGCGTCCAGAAATCGTCCCACCAGCCTGGCGGCTCGAACTTCCGCCCGCTGTGCTCGGTCGGTCGGCCCGTCTCGCCTTGGACCACGAGGCTGCCCACGTAGTCGGCCTCCTTGTACACGCGATTGATCTGCTCGGCGATCTCCGCCAGGTCCTTGTCGGAGTCGACGCCGTTGCTGGTGGCCTTGTAGAACTGCACCGTGACGCGCACTGGGAATCTGTCGTCACGCTCGATCTCCAGGCCGTCGATCTCAGAAAACGGCCCCTCGACCTTGCCATGGCCGATCACAGCCTCTTCAACGTCGCTTTCCTCCGCGCACGCAGGAGCGGCCATGCAACAACAGAGGAGCATGTCGCCGCTAGGGTACTTTGGCTCCTTATGCTTCAACGGCACCTGAATCAAGAGGACCATGTTCAGTCCGTCGCGGTCGGCTACAGGTGCTGAACCTGTCGCGCCCGCCGTCTCCTGCTCTGTTTCGGCAAGGAAATCGCTCTTCCGTTTGCCGGTCAGACTGCACCGCTCTCCGTTGAGGTTGAAGAACAACCGCTGGCCCCAGGTCGCACCGGCCTCGAAGCCGTCCCGCGTGCTGTCAATAATCGTGACGCTCGTGCCTTCACGGGTGGCGAGGATCGCCAGAACTGCGGGGTTGCCCTGGCTCGACTGGTAGTTGAATAGGACGGGGTTGAACTCCGCGATGCCCTCCTGCGGGATGGGCAGGAAACAGGCTTGGGCGCTGACCAGGACATGGGTGTCGCGATCCTCGGCAAGCAGGGACTTCCGGTCCCCTTTCCACGATGATGGATCGTGCAGGTGGCAACGCAGATTGCCCAGCAGCTCGCGCAACGTGATCTTCCGGAGTTCCTCGCCCTTCTCGTTTCCCACAAGCACGAAGAAAAGTTCCGGCGAGATGTCGCCGGTGATGTCAGAGAAGTTCGGGTAGCGGATCACCGGCATGCAGATCAGCCGGTACTGGTCGCTGTCCGGCAGCCGATCCTGGACCTGGATCGTCATGTCGCTGATGTTCGGGCCGACAGCGGACCCCTTGTAACGGCCCGTGTCCTCCCAGGTCACGTTCAAGATTCCCAATCCGTGCTTGGCGGCGAGTTTCTGGGCGGAGCGGCTACTGACCATCTGCTCGGTCTTCGCGATCACGTTGGAATAGGTCTGCTGAAGAGTCATAGGGCACCTGCGACGAATTTTCGAGGTTGGACATGTGCGGCACCCCATCAGTATACGCCTTGCTCATGGCGATGCCAGCCACCGCGCAATCACGGCAATTATGTAGTCGATCTGCTCCGGCGTCAGGGGCTGGCCTTGCGGAATCCGATTGACTACTCGATAACGACGATTGGCTCAATCTCGACGGCGTTGACGTGGGCAAGCCGCGGCACGCTGATCACTCGATCCTTCGCCCCGCGGACGTGAATGGTGTGCGCGCCGGATTCCACCGGCGGGATGTGGAGCATACCAGCTCCATCGGAAGTCAGATCCTGAGACAGGGAATCGGCTAGTGGGCCTTCGGGACGAGTGACGGTGGCATGAACGTCGGCCAGCGGTCTTCCCGCTCGATCGACCACTTTGACTATCGTCCCCGGTCCCGGCGGTGGGAAATCAAGAGCCATCGGCTTCAACTCCGCCGCGTTGTCACCGACCTTCAGCAGCGTGCTCGGCGACAACCAAAGGTCATCCAGGGCGGCCTGTACTCGGTATGTGCCCGGCGTCAAGGCCGGCAACTGAAAACTGCCATCTGGCTCGGTCGCGACCGATCGGCTCAAAACGCCAGAGAGCTTTCCTTTTCCTTGATAAAGCGCCACGACTTGGATTTTTCGCTGCCGACCATCCGGGGCCTTCCCGGCCACCGTCACTTTTCCCGAAACGGTTAACGGCGGCGGCAGGATGATCTTTAAACTCTTCATTTCACTCCCGTCGCCCAGGGGCGTAATCGTGGCCCCGCACGTGCCTGGCAACCAGGTGACCAAGACCGGTTCCGTTGGGCTCCCGGGCAGTTTCCGCTCCTGTCCTTCGCCGGAATACCATGCCCCGCCCACGGAGATGCGACCGCAAGCGTCTGCCTCTCCCATACCGACCGGTGAGACCGTGTCGGGCACGAAATAGGCCAAGACAGCCGCGTATGCCGCCGTCTTGCCGTCGCTCAAGAAGACGTGCCCTCGGCTTCCGGGTGCCCCCTCGCCGAGCATGGAGATGCCGCCCATTCCCATGAACGCCTGCTGTGGATCGTGCCCCGGCTTGTGCTGCTCGGATTCTCTCGGGACCACGATTTCACATTGGATAACGCGGTCGCTTCGCAGGGTCACGTCTTGTCGCAGGACTACACCATGAGATCGTTTCACCTCGCTCGAAAGTACATACACGGTCGTCTTGCCCTCCGGCAACGGGCCAAACAGAAATTCTCCGGTTTTTGGGTTGTAACGGTGGTGAAATCCCAGCACGTTCCACTCGTCATGATGCACATAGTACGTCTCAGGTGTCTTGCCTGATGGGAGGCGCAGCCTCCCACGGACATAGCCGGCTGGCACGGCACGCATTGTCAGCCGAGTCTCGACACCCGCGGGAGTCGTCGCCTTCTGGGAGGCAATGAGCGTCCTGCCAGCGAGATTCTTGTCGTCAAGAAAAGGACCGTCATTGTCTCCCGCGTCGAGATATGTCTGGCCCGCCGGGAACGCCTCGACCGTATGTTCGCCAGGGGTGACGTCTTCCAGTCGCACTTCTCCTTGAGCATCTGTGGTTGCCGCGAAGTTCGGTATCTCGCTGAACGGGGAGCGATCCACGAGAACGGAGGCCCGCAAGGGCCTGCCCACCTTGTCTCGGACTTGCACGACAAGCGACCCGAGTTGGCGATGGGCACTGGTCAGAACCATGACCGGTTCTTCGGGTAACAGAGGCGAGACGGCGACCAACGCCACGGCCTGTTCGCAAGGTGGCTCGTCGATACGCTCGTGGTGAGCGCGAGGATCGGCCACTGTGAACGTGACCGGATGTAGCCCCGTGCCGTAGAACGAGTGGAGGGATGCGCCATCAGCTCGCGGTTTTTCCGCGGCGCCACGCTCGCCAAATGCATCGGCGGTTCCCGACGCCTGCATTTCCTTCTCGGGGAATGGCCGGCCATCCGGCCGCAGCACCTTAATCGGCAACTGGTATTGTGGTGGCGGCAAGACACTGACCCTGCATTTCTTCGTATTCCCGACCTCGACGGTTACGCTGTTGATTTGGACAAAAGCCTTCTTGTTCTCCGAGTGAAATGCTGAATCAACGATGTACATCTCGTTCGCATTGCCCGCAAATGCGGTCAGTTCGTACTCACCAGGAACGAGATCGGTGAACCGGGCGATGCCTTCCGCATTGGTGTTGGCATGGGGCGTCAGCAGTTGCTCGACGACCGGGCGATGGGAACTGCGATCGCCCCCGACATATCCCTCGGAATAAATGTGCGGGCCGTGATGTCGGGCGATCTTCACGGCAGCTTGCTCCAGCGGTTTGCCGTCTCGCAAGACCGTCACTTCCAGGCTGCCACCTCGGGCCGGAAGCACAAGATCGTAATTCGAAAGGTCAGGCTTCTTCGCATCGTCTTCGACTTCGCCTGGGATGGGGCTCAGCATTGTCGCGTGCGTGTAGGGATGGCCGGCCTTAGAAGCGATGATCGTCCCGCTGAAGGCCGAGAGGCTGTCCGAGCCGCGGAAACGCCAACGTCCGTCTTTGTCGGTCTTCACTGCCGTAATCCGCTCGTACATGCGAATGCCGCCATAGAAATCGATCACGGCAAAGACATCGACCCCCTCCACCGGTCGTCCTGCCTCATCATGCACGACCCCGGCGGCCCAGAGCGTCTCCTTGGCCTGGCTGGAGTGCATTCCGAACATCATGGCCTCTTCGCGGCTTTCGGTTTCGTCTTTTTCTTTTTGGACGATCACACCACGTAGACGCTGCCCAGGCATGATTTCCGCACCAGTCACGTTCCTGATCCTCCGCGAGCTGGGCTGCAGCATCAAATGATACTCACCGGCGGGCAGGTCTTCGAAGACGAACCGGCCGGCCGCATCGCACTCGCACTTCCTCGCTGTCTCATGGTTCATCGATGAAACTTCAACGTAGACGCCGGGTTTGAGCGAGTCTTTGGACACACTTCCCTCCACGGCGCCATACGGTACCAATGGCGGCAGGGCCGGCCGGGCTTCGTTTCCTTCGAGCAATTCAAAACGGCCGGTTGACCCATAGCCAATGCCCTTGACCCGCACGCAGAGACGCTGAAGGCCCACGGGCCAGGAGAAGGAGACGTGCCCCTGGGCGTCAGCCTTGACGCTGGCTGAAGGGCGTTCTTCTTCCCGGAAGAAATGCTCGCCGGAGCGGACGTTGATTTCGGTGTTCGCCAAGGGCCGACCGTCAGGCGCTCGCACGGTCAAGTTCACCGTCGCTCGTGGCAGATCCTTGTTTTGCTGGGCAACGGCGATCCCAGGATAGGTCAAGCAGGCCCAGTAGGTCGCAGTCCACACAACACGCAGAACGCGATTCTGTTCCATGACACACCTCCCTGAAGCTGATGCCGGTGGCGGTAGAGAGAATAGGGCAGACGTATTCGCCCGTTCGAACGGATTCGGGAAGGACGTTCCTGCCGTTTCTATTCTGTCCGATCACAATACTGGTGTCAATCGCCGCCTCGGCCGGATGTGGAAGCGGGTCTCGTGGCCGGCCCGGCGCGTGGCCGCCGCCACCAGGGCCAGACCCAGCGGCAGCGTCGGCATGAAGAGCCGTTCGGCGTTTGGCGATATGAAGAGGGCTTTCATCCCACCATCTTACGCCGTTTACGAGGCTGCGTCACCCAGGGATCTGGGCCGTGCCGATGGTGGTGGAGTCTATGTCGATCGTCCTTTACCCCCCTGCGCCGACCCGCTCAGGACGGCCACACGGCTCCCGTCGAACAGGCTGTGGCCGTTGAGCCAGTTGACATAGCCGTTGACCGGCTTAGCCTCCGTGGCGTCTGGCACATCCGCCAGGCGGTTCGTGAGCCGAAACTTGACGGAGAGCAACGCAGGGATTAGTAATAGGTACCAGGTCGGCAAGCGTCTAGTGACTTTTACACAGGGAGAACGAAATGGGCCAGAAGTTTCTTATTCGTGCAGCGGATTGTTTGGTGGCGATTTGCCTCTGCCTGGCAGCCGTGCCTGCGGTAGGTGGCGACAGTGGGCAGATTGACTTCAGCGGCGCGCCCATCGTCGTGGGCGAACATGCAGCGGGCCTAGAAACGCTGGCTGCCCGCGAGTTGCAGCGGTACCTCAGATACGTCAGCCCGACGACGTCGCCCATTGGTACGGTGGAACCGGCAGCCGGTACGTGTATTCTGCTGGGCACCCCGCGGCACCATGCCGGGATCGCCGCTTTGGCTGAGTCTGGTACCATCCAGGTGGGAGAGCAAGCCTTGGGGAAGGAAGGCTTTGTTATCAAGGTGTTGCCGGGTGCAAAGCCGCGGCTGGTGTTGGCGGCGGCCGAACCACGGGGCGTTTTGTGGTCGGTCTACGCCTTCCTGGAACACCTGGGGTTCGGCTTCTATCTGGGCGGCGACACCGTCGCGGGCGCTGCCGCACCGCGGCTACCCGTCGACCTGCATGTTACCTCCGTGCCCGTATTCGGCACGCGCGGCAGTCTCCCCTGGTACAATTTCCTCGACAGCCCTACGACCTGGGACCGAGATGACTACCGTTACTTCTTCGACCAGATGGCGAAGATGCGGATGAACTTTGTGGGCTTCCACTCCTACGACAGTGAGCCTTTCTGCGTCTATCCTTGGGACGGCAAGCTCCAGGACGGCGAGCCACTGGCGACCGCCCGTAACTACGGCTGGGGTGGCATGCGGGGGATGAAGACTGAGGAGTTCGGCTTCGGCAGCGGCGACTTCTTCTTCGGCCCGGACTTCGGCTCGCGGGCGATCACCGAGGCCAAGGGCCGCCAGGACGCGATCCGCCGCGCCCAGGCTCTGCTGGCCGAGGGCCTGCACTATGCCCGCAGCCGTGGCCTGAAGGTCTGCGTGGGCTTCGAGGTCACGGGCGATCCGACCGACACCGAAGTGCAGGAGCGGTTGCACGCGCGGTTGGAGGCGCTGCTGCGGGCCTATCCCATGCTAGATTACGTCTGGCTCTGGCAATCCGAAGGTTTGGGCGGCGGGTCGGACCCGGCAGGGCACCAGTCGCAACTGGGCACGCTGGTCGACCGCTATGCGGCCGAGTTCAAATACTTGGGTGACCCTCGCCGCGTTCACGAGGCCGTGCGCATGATGCTGCATGCCCGGCTGGGGCACGCGATGCTCAAGCGGCTGGCGCCCGGTGTACCGTTGGTGATCAGCGGCTGGGGCGGCGACCGCTGGATGCGGTTCAGCGATTTCTACGTAGGGCTGGACCGCTTGCTGCCAGGCGACGTGATCTTCGCCGCGCTGGACAACATCGACCCTTCGGCCGCGCCCGCTGTGGCCGAGGCCTACGGCAAGTTGTCGCCGGGCCGGCAGCGGTGGCCGATGCCGTGGTGGGAATCCGATGGCGGGGGCACCCGCCGCGACCAGTGGGGACCGCAGTGCAACGCCCGGCCGTTGCTGCCGCTATGCCGGGATGCGCTGGCCAAGCGGTGCCAGGGTATGCTGGCCATCCACTGGCGGACCCGCGATGTCGAAGAGGCGGCTGCGTTAGAAGCGCAGTTCGCCTGGAACCCCCGCCTCACTTACGAGCAGTTCTTCGACGGCTTCGCCCGCCGCTGCTATGGACCAGCTTGGGCGGCCGAGATGGGGGCCATCCACCGCGAGCTGGAGGCCCTCGGGCCGCGCTACACCGGGGCCTTGGGCCAGACGGAATGCGGCAGTTTCTCATGGTTCGACGACGGGCGGCTGCCCAAGCCGGAAAACCTGGCCAAGCTGGCAGCCCTCCGCAACCGCATTGCCGTCGTGCGGCAGGACATGCTGAAGAACGACAAGACGGCAGGCCTGGCGCGGATTGACTGGCTGCTGACCACCATCGACTGGCTCACCCGCTACGACACCGCGGCTGTGGTCCTGTGCAAGGGCGGGAAGATCGACCACCTGCTGGCCGAGGCGGAACGGAAACGGGGCGATGGAGACCAGGCCGGCGCCCGCGAACTAGCTGTCCAGGCTGCCGCGCTGCTGAGGAACTCCGGGTTCGCCCAAGCATTGCAGACCTATCCCTGGAAAATGACCACCGCCGGCGAGTGGGGCGCGCTAGCCACGATCAACGTGAAGGCCTGCGCCGCCTATGAACGCCTGGCCGCCCAGACCAAGGGCCTCGGTGGCGACCTCGGCGCGATAACGAGCAATCTGCCCATGGCCGGCGAGCCACGGATCGTGATGCGGACGCCACCGAGCATCGTCGAGCCCGGCAAGCCTGTTGAGGTGGCCGCCATCGTGATTGCCGACCAGCCACAGGTCACGCTCCAGTACCGGCAGGCCGGCCAACAACAGTGGCGAACCATGGCCATGGTGAACCGCTTCCGCCGAGCGTGGACCGGCACTATTCCTGCCGAGGCTATCACCCGCCAGGGCATTGAATACCGGGTGGAGGTCTGTGATGCGGCGGGTCGCACTGCGGCCGCACCAACAGGTCCGGCGGGGGCTGCATGGTCGGCCAGCGGCCTAGATTTGCCGGCAGCCGCCGTATTTCGAGAATTGGCACCGGCGGCGGCAGGCCAGATCAACGATCTGAAGGCCGAGACAGGAACCAACTACGAGGTAGCCCTGCACTGGACCCCGCCGGCCGTTTGTGCCGGCTGCCTTGTCACACGGAAAAGGGAAGGCAAGGCCGACGTGGCCGTAGCTACCCGATTGACGGAGTTCATCGATCTGTGCCCGTTCCCCGGTGCAACGGTGCGGTACGCAGTTGCCGCATTGGACGGGCATGGCAAAGCAGGCCCGCCGGCGGTCGCCCAAGTGCACATTACGGCACAGTCGCCGCCGCCGCAGGTCGTGGGACTGACGGCCGTAGCCGGACCAGGGAGTGCGCGTTTGACTTGGCAGCCCATCGCCCGCAAGCTCGGCGGTTATCGGGTCCTCCGCCGCCAAGCGGGCGGCCAGCCTCAGCCGGTCACCACCGCGCTGCTGCCGGACGAATCGCTGTTGGACGTAGGGCTGAATGCGACCACCGACTACACCTACCAGGTGTGTGCCGTAGACCGCGCCGGGCAAGAGGGAGGGCTCTCCCCACCGGTGACGGTCCGGCCCTTGGCCCGCAAGCGAGGACCGGTGTTCCACGCCGCGTTCGAGGGCAGCGGCGACGCGGGCTCCATCAAGCCGCAGGTGGTCGGGGCGGTTCACTTTGCCCCGGGGATCGTCGGCAAGGCCATGGACTCCAGCCGCGGCGGCTATCTCGTCTACCCGCACCAGCAGGACTTCGAGCTGGACGGCGAGTTCGGCATCGAGTTGTGGTTCCGCGCGGAATCGCTCGACCCGATGCCCGTGTTGGCCTCGTGCGGGGAGTTCGCCAAACACGGTTGGTTTGTGCAGATCATCAGTGGGCAGATCCGCTTCTCCTTGGGCGGCACGAACCTACTAGATGCGGCGCCGGTCTCGGCCGGCCAATGGCACCATCTGGCCTGCACCTACGATGCGCGGACCATGCGAGTCTACCTGGATGGCAAGGAACGGGGTGCCCGTGTGGCGTCCAACGTGGACTTCACACCCTGGACCGGCCCCATGTACGTCGCTCAGTACCACTACTTGACCGACGAGTTCCAGTTCCATGGTCTGCTGGACGAGCTGAAGCTCTACCGCGTCGCTTCCACGGCCGCGGAAATCGGCAAGGCTTACGAGGCGGGAAAGAACCGGCAATAATCTTCGTGGCACTCCGTGCGTCCGAATAGGGGCTGATCGCGATGGTCGTCGCGGAAGGCCATTGGATAGGAAGGGCGAGGCAACCTGTTCTGGCGGTACGGCAGTGGGCGGCGTATGTAACTACCCCCGCACCCCGATCTGTCTGCCGGCAGTCCAAAAGGTCCACCTGGCGAATATCAGCATGTCGAGGTGATCGACCCTGAGATCGCCCTTCTCGTCGATCAACTCCGCGTCCACGTGCTCCACGAGGACCTCCCCCTTGAAGAGGTCGTGGTCGCCTATCGGCTCAGGGTCGTCCAGCAGCCTGCATTCGAGGTTGACCGGACATTCGGCGATGAGGGGAGGCTTGACCTTCTGCGCGGATAGCGGGGTCAACCCCGCCATGGCGAGCTTGTCCTGGACGTCCCGGCCCGAGACGTTCCCGCACGCCAGCACCTTATCCAGGAGCGCCGACGTTGGGAAATTGACGACGAACTCGCGGCACTCGCAGAGAAGCCGGTGCGAATAGCGTTGGGGAGCGATCCCTAGCCCGACGATCACGGGCTTCCGGATGCTCAAGTTGTAGATCTCGCCGAGCGTGATGACGTTCGGGTTGCCCGCCCGGTCCACAGTCGTGACCAGGCCCGCCGGTGTAGGGTAGACGGGACGTTGCGAGGGGATCTGTACCTTTTCAAAACCCATCCTGTTCTGCTCCTTGGGGGTTCGTGGATGCCCGCGCATAAGGCTAATCCCGGATAATCAATTCCACGATGCGCACTTCTCCGGGCGGCACCTCAACCGTCACCGCTCCATTCCGCACGGGCACGTCTCTCTCTTCACACCATTCGTTTGCCGACTGGATGCTCTCCTCCCTGACCCTTGCCATCACCGTCTGGTTCTTGGACGGGTCGATGACCACCGGCGTAATATGCGTCTTGGTCGCCCCCTCATTGTTGAAAAGGCCGATAAGCCATCCCCTTCTCGTGCGATTCACTGTGTATTGAATGTTGCCAGAAATTTCTACCGGCAGGTATTCGGCACACAGGCGGCTCAACAACAGCTTCGTGTCCCGAATGAACCGCTCTTCGTATGGCAGTAGCCTAGTCGCTTCGTGGCGGGCACGGAGGCTTTCCGCCGTCTCTTCCTCAGGGTGATAGACCACAAGTTGTCCCCATCTGGTCCATCTCGAAGGATCGATCTTGGCCGGAACCTCATCCGGTCTCAAGCCATACAAGTCGACTTTCCCGGTCCGTTTCAACCTGTAGAACGCAATGCCGTCTTTCGCTGCCGGATCTTGTGGAGCTTTCAGCCCCAACTGAGCGGCCTGTTGATAAGTCAGGCATAAACGGCCGCCGTGCCTGACGTATTCAATCAGTCTATCAACGGTCTGTGGAAGAAACTCGTGCTCCCCAAGGCAAATCACAACGGGATAACTTCTGAGAACATCCAGCGGCACGTCGCTCAGCAAGGCGTCGTAGCCTTCGCTATAGGGTGTCGGGACGGAGAGGCGTTCCGGGTGTGCGTGCGTGTTGTATTTCTCGTTGCGGGGCGGAAGCATGCTCTCCGGGGTAAACACAATCTCCATGTGACCGGGGAACAAGGACTCGAAGAACAGCACGATTTCCCAATCGGGCAGGGCCGGCTTCAGCCCATTCCAGGGACAGGGCATTTGCTCCCGATAGCCCGTATAGCCGCAGTATTGGTCGAGCATGAGGGCGAAAGGTGTGTACGGGACGCCTATATCCGCATGTTTCCTGGCAAGGGCGAGGAACTTCTGGGCGCGCCTGCCAATGGGAGACAACGGAATGGTCTTCTCCCGCGGCGCCTTCCGGCACTCGCTTTCGTCGCTCGCGAAAAAATTGGATTGACATCCTTCAGGGCAAACGACGGCCGCTCCTGCCAGCCAGGCATGATACCATTCCCGCGAAAGGTAATAGGAGGAATGGCCTCCGTTGGGAATCGCGCCCGCCTCGTGCGCAACTGCTGCCTTGAGCTGCTTCTCCGTAAGCTGGTGTTGCGTAGTATCTTCATCGCCTGGGAGGAAAAAGGGCACGGTCCCCATATGCCACGGCGAGGGCTGAACATAGAAAGGCTTTCCAGTCTGCCGCGCGGCGCCGCGGGCAAACACGGTTAGAGTATTGCTGGCCCCAAGATTCTCTCCAGTCTCGATCCCGGTCATGTCGCAACCCAGGGCCAGCGCGTACTAAAGGCTTGTTCCAGTAAGGACTTGGAGCATGTATTC
>CAZTPX010000080.1:0-44855 GCA_964615095.1 uncultured Planctomycetaceae bacterium
GTTGCTCTCGGCGGCCAAGGCGGGAGAAATGCCGTTGGAAGCACTTTTTTCTGACTCATGCCGTCTTTACCGCCAGCGAACAAATCAGCGGGAAGCCACCACGAATGCAAACTTCTCTGCCTTGTAAACCACCTCCACCGTCTTCGTCACCTTCACCAATCGCGGCCTTCAAGGTCGATCGGGCCGGGCGGAAGCGGCTCACCGGCCAGGGCCAGTTCCATACAGATGTTCTTGGCAGTCAGCGGAACCGTCCGCCCCGCCGCGTCGCGCATGGCGACCGCCCGCTCGATCCGCCGCCAGCCCAGCAGGCCGTAGAAATCCTCCAGTCGCGGCAGGCAGAACAAGAGGCCGAAACGCGTGCCCCGCCGCTGGGCTTCCTGCATCGCGGCGGTCATCAACCGCTGGGACAGTCCGCTCTTGCGCCAGACGGACGCTACCGCCATGCTCTGAATGCCCGCGATACCGACCGGCACGCCGCCACAGGTAATCCGACGTTCGATGATCCCGACGTGGCCCACCATGTTGTCGCCCTGCCACCCCAATACAGAGAAGGCCGGATGCACGTCGTTCCATGCCCGGTGAGTGGAGAATGCCGCGACATCGGCCGGGAAACACTCGCACAACAACCGCCGGACGGCCGCATCCAAGTCCGGGCCGAGGTTGGCTTCGTCGATGACTTGAATCGAAAACACGAGGGACTGGGGATCGGCCATGCGTGACAAGAATCGGTTAGAGGCAGAATGAACAACGAGTATTATAGTATCCAAAGTGGCGGACTAAGGGCCGGCGAATCAAGAAGTGTCGCCTTTCGCTCCGCGAAAGATGCCACTTTCGCGGAGCGAAAGGCAACAATCCGACAAGTTCGTACGAAGTACGACGGAGGCCAATCGATCGACCTCGGCCGCCTGCGGACCTTGTGGCAATTGGCTCGCCGCCTGCTCGTGCAACCGCCGGCTGAGTGCGGCCAGTTCAGCGTGCCGCGGGTCGGCAGGGTCGAACATCCGCAGGGGCAGATAGTCCAGGATGCTGGGCGTACCGAATCCCTTGCCCCCAGTGACGCTATGCGAGGCCACCAGGTCATGGACCAGCCCACTGTTCAACAGCGCGCACAGGTAATGCGCCTCGTCGCTGCCGCCGCAGGCGATGAGCACGCACGTTTCCTGGGGAATCACCGGCCGCAGGCCCAGCAGCGGGTCGTCCACGGTCTCGACCACTGCCGCACGGATCTTGCGATCCATCCGCCGCCAGACGACTTTCGCGGCGGCCAGCGTGTACGGCCCCACGTTGTACATCGAATAGAACGGCTGCCGACCCTGGTAGCGGCGATAGGCGGCGCGGGCGGTCAAGAGCGGCTCGAATTGCTTCAGGTAGGCCAGCGTGCAGGGATAATCGCGGCGAAAACGCTCCTCGTCCAGTCCGGCACGGGTTTGCGGGTCCTGAGCAAGCAGCAGATGGACCGATGGCCGGGCCAACCAACGATCGACGTCGATCCAGCGCACCAGCGGATAGAGGAGGCCAGGCTCGATCTCGGCTTCCACCTGGGCCACGATCCGCTTGGCCTTGCCGACCCAATTGCGGACGCGCACGCCGCTGGCCCCCCTGCCCTGCACCTCCAGCCAGTAGACGGCGTTGGCCCCGCCACTATTGGCGCCGAGGTGGGCCGTGTAGTCTGCGCGGCCGACCAACCGGCTCAGATCGATCGCCACCTCTGCTGGCCGCACGATCCAAGGCGACGTCGGGCAGTCCGGGTCGATCGGTTGGGCAAGCAGTTCGCTTTGCGAGAAACGCTCTGCCGCGCCGGCCTTCGCACTCCCACAAGCACGGGAGGTTGTGCCTTTTGGCGCTGCCGTTGGTGCGCAAGCAGACCATTTCACGTACTTCACCGGATAGATCGTCGGCTGGCCTTTTTGCAGGACGACAACGCTCGTCCAATTGGCCGCGCCGAAGGGCCGAAGATCCGCCAGGTCGTCCACGCGAAGGACTTTCAACGGCGGGCCATCGACTCCCAGGCGGAAGCGACGGAAGCCGTCGCCCGCCCCCTTGCTCTGAAAGAGCGTTTGCGTGATCACCATGCCCAGCCGCGCCGCGGGCGCCAGGTAGCGGTCGGCGACCGCGTACAGCACGAGCATCGACAGATCCTTCTTGCCGCCGCCGTGCCGTGCCTCGTTGCCCGAAAGCGAGAACAGGCCGTAACGCTGCCAGTGCGGCTTGGTGGCCTCGCGATAATCGCCGGGCAGATTGTCCCAGGCAATCCAAGGCGGATTACCCACGACGAAATCGAAGGCGGCATGGTCGGACCGCCCGTCGAGGATCGCATCGCGGGCAAAGATGGGCACGTCGATCGGCATGTCCGGCGTGATGAGATCGGCGATGGCCAGCAAATAGTTCGCCCGCGCGGAGGCCACGGCCAACGGATGCAAGTCGAAACCGACGATGGCGGGAAAAGTGTCAGGCACGGGGCACCTGCTTGCGGGTCGTGTGCCGTCCGCCCCGCGGCTCCTGCCGCGGATTCTTTCCGAAGCCGGGGGCTTCTGGCGGACGGCACACGGAGTGTGCCTAATACCGTGGCGCCAGCGCCGCAGGGCGGCCAAGAGGAAGGTCCCGGAGCCGCAGGTGGGATCGAGCAGGCGGGCTTCGACTTGTCCGTGGTAACCCACCTGGTCGAGCACGTGTTCCGCCAGCCAATGGGGCGTGTAGTATTCACCCAAGGCATGTCGCACCGCACGGGGAAAAAGCGCTTCGTAGAGCGGTTTGAGCAGATCGCCGCCGCCGGCCGCATAGGCAATGATCGCCGCCGGATCGTAGCAGACGATACGTGCCGCAGCCTGGACCACGGCCCATTCCAGTGTCGGCGACCAGGCCGAGACGATCCAGCCGAACGGTTCACCATACCACGGATCGGTCGCTCGCAAGGCGGAGAACCATTCGCCGCTTTCGATCGATTCGATCAAACTGCGGACGTGATCGATCTGTCCCGGGCCATGGCCCACCAGCGGCGACTTCTTCCCCCGCACAGCCGCAATAGCATGCCCCACCAGCAGCTTTACGAGGAGCACGTACCACGATTGCAAGGCGAACAAAACGGTTTCCGGCCGCGCAGGGTCGAAGTGTACGCCGTAGTGCTGGGCCAGCCGATCCAGGCGGGCGGCGGGCCGCGGCCAATCCTGGCCGCAGGTCTTACGAAAAAGAGCCGTCCACTGCTCCAACGACATTTGCACCGCATTGGCCCGAGCGCAACCGCTTACAGCGGCCAGCGCGCCAGTGCCCGCCCGCGTCAACTCGGCCCGGCCGCCGAAGTCGGCCACGATTCGCTCAGGAAGGGAATTCATTGCTCAAACGGTTTTTATTTCCTGTCGGGAACTCCAGAGTACCCGCTTGCGGGTCGATGGCGTTCCCTACAGTGTCGGGCAATGGCCGTTGGAGCGGGAGCGTTTGACCATCGTAACCTCGTTTCCGCGGGCGTTGAAATCAACCTGGTCCATGAAGGCCTGCATCAACAAGATGCCCCGGCCGGTGATTTTTTCCAGATTGGCCGGATCGGTCGGGTCGGGCAGTGACATGGGATCGAAACCGGAACCTTCGTCGCGGATGACGAAGACCGCCGTCCCGGGCGCCAGCCGCACCTCGATCGCGATGCGGCGCTCCTGGTAGGGCGACTGGCCACGACGGACTTCCGCCAACTGATGGTAGGCGTCGGCATCGATTTCGCGAAGCGATGAACTGAGTTCCAGGTTCCCGTGAAACATGGCATTGGCCAACGCTTCGCCCAATCCCATACCCAGCCGCACGCGGTCGGCGCGGTTGCAGATGCCCAGGGCGACACATTCTTCCTGGAAGTGTACGATCAGCGGCGTGAAAAGCGCAGGATCGTTGGCCAGCAGGTAGAGCCGCTCGCTGCGAGCGAGGCACTCCATTGCCTTCTGGTAATAGGACTCGTTGGCCGACGCCCGCAAGACTTTTTCGGCGGTATCCCGCAAATTGTCGTACAAGAATGACTTGGGAACATAACTTGCCGCGCCGAGTTGCAAGGCCTTGAAGGCAATCTCCTCGCTCCCTTGCGAGGTCATGAGGATGACGGGCACGCGCGGATATTCCTCGCGGACGGCCGACACCAACTGCAAGCCATCGATGTGCGGCATTTGCAAGTCGGTCAGCACGAGATCCGGCAGGCAGTGGCCGATCTGCTGCAGTGCCTCCTCTCCGCTGCGGGCGTAATCGATGATAAAGCCGCCATTCTTCTTCAGGATTTCACCGGCCAGCGTACGATCGACTGCACAGTCATCAACAACCAGGACTCTTGTCATGGGGTCACCTCTTTGGACTCAACCGTTGCACCCATATTTCCCGGCGGGACGTGCCGGGCCAAAGCGGCCATCAATTGCCCCGCAGATTGATCGAGGGCCGACAAAACCTCGTCCGCGCCTTGCAGTTGATGGTTTTGCCCCATGGCTTCCAGCCGCAGGGCCGATTCCAGCACGCTTTGAGTTCCGAAATAGCGGACCGATCCTTTGAGCGTGTGCGCCACCAGGCGCACGGTCTGAGAATCGCCCTCGCCGGCCGCTCGGTGGATTTCGGCCAACAGGCTGGGGATCTCGCCCAAGGCGGTATCGACAATCGTTTGCAGTAAAACCTCGTCGCCACGGACCGCTTTCAGGGCCACAGTCCAATCGACCACCGATTCGGCTGGGGCCGGGCAGCCATTGGCGGAAGTTGACGCCTCCGCGGGCACGGGCATCTGGCCCTCCACGGCCGGCGAACAACTGTCCGCGGGAACGTCTGCCGCCTCCTGGTGAGGCACCAGGCTGGCGATGGTTGCAAACAACTCCTTGGCATCGATCGGCTTGGGAGTGTAGCCGTCCATGCCCGCCTCCAGGCATCGCTCCCGATCGCCTTTCAGTGCATGGGCGGTCATGGCGATGATGGGAAGATGGCGGCCGCTATTCCGTTCGTTGGCGCGGATCGACGCCGTGGCCTCTAAGCCGTCCATATCCGGCATTTGCAGATCCATGAGCACAAGATCAAACGCGCCGGTCTGAGTGGCCGCCACGGCCTCGCGTCCGTTGTTCGCCACGGTGACCGCGTGGCCTTCGCTTTCCAGCAAGGCCACGGCCAGTTGCTGATTCACGAGGCTGTCTTCGGCCAGCAGGATGCGAAGCCCGCAGCCTCGGGATCGCCGCTGGTCGGCAGCGCCGGGCGGCAATTGCCGGGGTGCTAGCATTCCCAGGACCAACTCGATCGCTTCCAGCAATTCAGACTGCTTGATGGGTTTCAGCAAATAGGCCCCGATCCCCAAGCGTTCACACTCCTGCATGTCATGCGGGCGGTCGCCGGACGTCAACATCATGATCACCGGACCGCGAATTTCGCGGTCTTCGCGGATTTGGCGGGCCAGCATAAATCCGTCGATTTCAGGCATGTGGGCGTCGGTAATCACCAGGGGAAACGGATGGCCGGCGCGTTCGGCTTGCCGCAAACATTCCAAGGCCAGCGCGGCGCTGGCGACGCTTGTGGACAGCACTTGCCAACTGGCAAGCACCTCGTCGAGAATCCGCCGGTTCGTGGCGTTGTCGTCGACCACCAGCACGCGGGTGCCGTGCAGGCACAAAGGCTCGGCATCGGCAAGCTCGCAGGACTCGGCAGTCGCCCGATCCAGGACGACCGTGAAATGGAATCGACTGCCGCGGCCGACGTCGCTTTCCACCCAGATCCGTCCTCCCATCAGGCCAATCAGGCGGGACGCGATGGGCAACCCCAGCCCCGTTCCGCCATGCCGCCGGGTCGTCGAACTATCGGCCTGTTCGAACATGCCGAAGATCGTTTCGTGTTTCCCCGCGGGAATGCCGATCCCCGTATCGCTGATCGTAAAGTGCAGTTGCACCTGATTCTGCAACGCGCACGAAGCTTCCGTTCCGTGCTCTCGGGCGACCTCCAACACGACCTCGCCGTGCTGCGTAAACTTGATGGCGTTATTAACGAGATTTACGACGATCTGCCGCAGTCGAGGGTAATCGCCCACGACCCAGGCGGGCACGTCCTGATGGATATAGCAGGCCAATTCCAGACCCTGCTGGTGGGCACGGATCGCGAACGACTTCATCGTGTCGCCCAGGCTTTCCCGCAGGTGAAACTTCTCGCGCTCCAGCACAAGTTTTTCCGCATCGATCTTGGAGAAGTCGAGGATATCGTTGATCACGCTAAGCAGCGCTTCGCCGGAATCGCGGACAGTCGAGAGGAATTCGCGCTGCTGCGCCGTCAGTTGACTCTTGAGGACCAGTTCCGTCATGCCGATCACGGCATTCAACGGTGTGCGGATTTCATGGCTCATGTTCGCCAGGAAGCTGCTCTTGGCCTTGCTGGCCGTTTCGGCGGCCTCTTTCGCCGTCCGCAAGGCTTCCGCCACGCGCTTCTGGGCGGTGATATCCTGGGAAATACCGAAGGTGCCGACGATTTGCCCGGCATCGTCATACAGGGGCAGCTTCGTACTGGAAGCCCAGGTCGCATGTCCGTCCGGCCAGGTCTCTTTTTCTTCCTTGTCGATGACCCCGTGGCCGGTGCGAACGATTTCCTGCTCGTCGGCCAGGGCTTGCAGGGCATGTTCGTCCGTAAAAAAGTCGACGTCGGTCTTGTCGATCGCCTCGCGCGGATCCTGCAGGCCGAAGTAGCGCGCCATCGCTTGATTGATGCGAATGAAACGGCTGCGGGCATCTTTGAAGTAAATATTGTGCGGCAGGTAATTCATGAGCGTTTGCAGCAGATAGCGTTCTTGCTGCAAACCAACATTGGCAGCGGCCAGTTCGGCGGTGCGATCCTGCACGCGCCGCTCCAACTCCGCGTGCGCGTTGCGAAGTTGCTCTGCGGCCCGGCCAAAGGCACGGAAAAGCGGCGCAATTCCGGCCATGCCGACAAAGAGACACGTGGAAGTAACCAATTCCAAGGTCTTCAAGTGCAAATCGAGCGTGGAACCCGGATCGTCCGAAAACGCCCGGCAAAGCAAGATGCTGCGGCGAATTGCCATCACGGCGATGCCGAACGCCACGAGCCCCCAGGCCCATTTTCGGCCCGTGATTCGCATCAAACGGATCGCCAGCACCGCCGCCGCATATTGCAACGCGGTGGAGATGATGAGGATCACGAGGGGAGCCAACATAGTCGCACCCACAAGATGGACATGACCGGCCAATTACCCCCCCTCGCAGAACTTCAAAACCAATTCCGGGCCGACTTTTCTCGGCATCGCCATGACGTTTTGAAACAATTCTACAAAAAGAGGTCGCAATACTTCCGCTTAATTGTAAGGAATCACCCGAGAACAGTCTACTGCTGGCTTGCCTGGCATTTTGGCGTTTTGGCCTCGTCACAGCCTTCCCAAAGGCGGAAGCCGCCGACAAAAGCGTTATCGTTTCTTCCCAAGCGGGCCTCCGGCGGCAGTTCCTTGAGCAGGCGCGCGTTGCCGCCGCCCAGGACCACGTAATCGGCAACAAAGGCCAGCCGCAAACGCGTGGCCACGTCGCTGACAAAATGCCGCCACTTCTTCCGCCCAAAACGATCGATGCCGCGCTGACCGACGTGGTCCTCAAAGGTCCGCCCTTTGCGGTACGGCAGGTGAGCGGCTTCCATCGGAACCAGGGTCTTGCTGTCCAAGACCAGCGTGGTGCCCAAACCGGTCCCCAGGCCGAGAAACAACATGCGGCCGCCCTCATAACTGCCCAGGGCCTGCATGGCAGCGTCGTTGACAAGCTTGACCGGCCGGCCAAATGCGGCGGCCAGGTCAAATCCGACCCACCCCGTCCCCAGATTCTTCGGCTCGCGAACGGGATTGCCGTCGGCAATGGGGCCGGGGAAACCAATCGAGACGGCCTCATACGTCCAATCTTTGGTTGCCTCCAGCACGTCGGCCACAAACCGCTGTGGAGTGAGGTCGGGACCCGAGGGGATCTTGACGATCTCCGTCCGTCCGGTTGCCAGAAGCTTAACGTGGGCTCCCCCGATGTCGATCACAAGAACATTCATGACTTTACCTTTTGCTGCTGTTACTCATCTTGGCCACGAATCGGCACTGGCCGTCGCACGCCGTCAACCAGTTCGACGGTGACGTAGGTCACCTCGGCCTCGGTCACCTGCACCAACTCTCCTTTGCGGTCAGCTTCCACATCGACGTGAATCGTGATGGAGGTCCGGCCAACTCGTTTGAACGCGGCCCAAAAGCTGACGATGTCGCCCACCTGCACCGGCCGATGGAATTCCACGCGATCCATGCCCACCAGCACCAACTGCTGACGAGGCCACTTGGCCCGCCGGATTTCATGCTGGGCGGCCACGGAGCCGGCCTGATCGATGTAACTCAGGATGACGCCGCCAAAGATGGTGCCGTGCGGATTGGTATCTGCCGGCATCATCACAACTTTGATGGCCAGGAAACGATCGCCTGCAGAGGGTATAGGTGTGCCCAAGTCCATTCGCCTATTGTAAATCAACATTGTGCCCGTGACAATTCTTCCCTGTCAAGAAACAACACAACCGCTGGAACTCGTCAGTTCCAGCGGCTGTATCTTGGCAAAAATTGCCTGAGCGGCGGAGGGGATTACCCCTGTTTCGCCGCGAATTCTCAGATTCGCTCGGACTGCCTGGCGGGGCCGCGCGGGCCACGGCGCTCGCGCTCATCGCGCGGGCCGGGGAAACCGTCGGGCATCGGGCCGCCACGGGGACCGAACTCACCACGGGGACCTTGGGGACGGCCAGGACCCATTGGCGGGCCGTGCGGAGCGGCCCTGCCGCTGTGTTGGCCCTGAGCTTGGCCACGTTGACCGTGCTGCTGGGCGCTAGGACCGCGCTGACCGCGTTGGCCATGCTGCCAGCCCGACTTGCCCTGTTGGCCATGCTGGAAACCAGGCCGGCCATGCTGGCCCTGCTGGAACCCGCGCTGACCGCGTTGGCCCTGCTGGAACCCGCGCTGGCCGCGTTGACCGTGCTGGAACCCGCGCTGGCCACGTTGACCATGCTGATAGCCAGCCCTGCCCTGTTTGCCATACTGGAAGCCACTCCGACCACGTTGACCGTGCTGGTAACCGCGCTGACCGCGCTGACCATGCTGGAAGCCAGCCTTGCCATGCCGGCCCTGCTGGAAACCCTTCCGACCGCGTTGACCGTGCTGGTAACCGCGCTGACCGCGTTGACCATGCTGGAAGCCAGCCTTGCCATGCCGGCCCTGCTGGAAACCCTTCCGGCCGTGTTGACCGTGCTGATAGCCGCGCGGACCACGTTGACCGTGCTGGAAGCCGCGCTGGCCACGTTGGCCGTGCTGGAAACCCTTTTGGCCGCGTTGACCGTGCTGGAAGCCAGCCTTGCCGTGCTTGCCCTGTTGGAAACCGCGCTTGCCGATCTGGCCATGCTGGAAGCCGCGTGGGCCACGCTGACCAAACTGGAAGCCGGGTTTGCCTTGTTGACCATGCTGGAAACCAGCCTTGCCATGCGGCGCAGCCTTCCCAGACTTGCCCTGCTGGCCAGGTTTGCCGACGAACGGCTTCTTACTTGCCACTTGACCCTTGCCAGCGAACGAACCCTTGCCAGCGAACGAACCTCCGCCAACCATCGGACCCTTGCCAGCCATCGGACCCTTGCCCATGCCAGGGAACGGACCCTTACCAGCCATTGGGCCCTTGCCCATGCCAGCCATCGGACCCATGCCAGCCATTGGGCCCTTGCCCATGCCAGCCATCGGACCCTTGCCAGCCATTGGACCCTTGCCAGCCATCGGACCCTTGCCAGCCATCGGACCACCGGCGAACGGTCCCTTACCAGCGGGTCCCTTGCGCTCGGCAGCGGCGGGGCCCTTCTGGGCTGCCTTCTGGGCGCGTAGAGCCGCGATTTGAGCCTCCAACGCCTTGATGCGGACATCGATCACAGCGTTAGGATTTTGGTCCTGAGTCGGCGGTCCTCGCCGGGCGCCGGGCCTTGGCGATGGGCCGTCCTGCGGTGGTTGGGCCAGCGCCGGCACAGCCAGCGCAAGCGCGACCAACCCTGCGGTAATACAACATAACCTCGACATAAAATCTCCTTCCGAAGAGAGAACGGTTAAACTTTCATTGCCCCTCCTATGAGGCATGAATTCCGTTGGGGAAGCTGAAGGCTAGCCGCACACACCTTGAACTGGTGCGAAGGCGCAACTAGGCCACTGATTGAACCCCTCCGGTGCGCAGAAGTTTCTCGCAATTCAGGCAGATTTCAAAAATTTGGCCGGCATGCAACATCGGCCATGATTATTGACATAGCGATCTGCCGCAGCCTCGTGCTCGCTTAGACCGCCTACCGGTGACCTCTAGCGGCAACCGATGTAATCCGCATAGTCGGTAAAGTCGAGGGGAAAATGGCGCGTTTGGCGCAGTTTGCGTGGTAGTCTTTTTTGTATTTGGACGAATCGTGATAAAATGGAGATTCACTAGGGCAATCACACTCTCTTCTGGACGACTGGAAATGATCGGGAAATTCCTTGCGAAATTCTTTCGCAGCAGCAGTGTTGGGCGTAGTGCCTCCACCAAGAAGATGATTCGCCGGATTGCCATCGAGCCCCTGGAGTGCCGCCGCTTGCTGGCCGTCACCAGCAGCCTCTCCGGATACGCTTATCTGGACACCCACGACTTCGGCGTCAAAGATGCCGACGAGGCCGGGTTCGCCGGCCTGACCGTGCAACTGCAAGGTGTCGACAGCCAGGGGAACCTGAACAACGTGCCGGGCGTGGTCCCGCAACTAACCCTGGCCAATGGCTCGTACAGCTTCACAGGACTAGTCGCCGGCACCTACCAGATCCAGATCTTGCCCTCGCCACAGCTTAACGTGGGCATCTTGTCTCCGGGCACGGCGGGCGGCTCTGTCGGCAACGACGAGATCCAGGTGACGCTCGCCGCCAACCAGGCAGCCACCGACTACAATTTCGCGATCCTCGGCGCGCAGAGTTCGCCGGCGCTCTCCATGAGCGCCAACGAAAGCGTCACGGCCAGCAGCGTGACGGTGACCAGCAACCCCAGCACTCAGACAGTCGTCCAGGGCGATACGGCGACCTTCACGGCAGCAGCCACCGGCAGTCCCACGCCCACGGTACAGTGGGAAGTGAGCACCAACAGCGGCTCGACCTTCAGCGACATCTCCGGGGCGACGTCCACCACCTATAGCTTCACGGCGGTCAGCACGGAAAACGGCGATGAGTACGAGGCGGTCTTCAGCAACACGTCCGGCAGCGCCACCAGCACGCCGGCCACGCTGACCGTACAGACCGCCCCCGCCGTGACCGTGAACCCCGCCAGTCAGGAGATTGTGGCCGGCAACGCGGTGACTTTCACAGCCACGGCCAGCGGCAACCCCACGCCCACGGTGCAGTGGGAGGTGAGTACCAGCGGGGCAACGGCCTTCAGCGCCATCTCCGGGGCGACCTCTACCACCTATAGCTTCACTACCACAAGCGCGGACAACGCCAACCAGTACGAGGCGGTCTTCACGAACAGCGTCAGTTCGGCCACCAGCACGGCGGCCGTTTTGACCGTCGAGGCCGCCACCGCCCCGGCCGTGACCACCAACCCCAGCACGCAGACGGTAGCTGCCGGCGGCACCGTGACCTTCACGGCGGCGGCCAGCGGCGACCCCACACCCACGGTGCAGTGGGAAGTCAGTACCAGCGGGGCAACGGCTTTCACCGCCATTTCCGGAGCGACCTCGACGACCTACAGCTTCACCACCACCAGCGTGGAAAACGGCAACCAGTACGAGGCCGTCTTCACCAACGTAGGGGGCAGCGCCACCACCTCCGCAGCCACCCTGACCACGATCCTAGGCAGCATTTCCGGGTCCGTCGACATGTCCACGGGGCCGGGCTTCGGCGGCATCACTGTGAAACTCCAGAGCGTGGGCAGCGGGGACGCCCTGAGCGCAGTGTCCGGCGTGGGACCCGAGCAGACCTCCAGCGACGGCGCTTACAGCTTCACGGGCCTCGCCGCCGGCACCTACCAGGTTACGATCTCCCCCTCGAGCAAATACGACGTGGGCACGACCGAGACGCAGGTGACGCTCAGCAGCGGCCAGAGCTCCACGGGCAATAATTTCACGCTCCTGGGCGTGCAGCCCGACGAGATCTCGCTGCGGATGTTCCTTTCGGCCATCACCTCGCTCTCGGACTACATGACCAGCATACACTCGCCGCCCTCGGTGACGACCAACAGCGGTGACACGCCGGCCACCTACACCAGCGGCGGGACGGCGTTGACGATCGCCTCCGGCGCTACGATTACCGCGCCGGACAGTTCCACGCTGACCTCGATGACGGTCACGCTGGAGAGCATGCCCGACGGCAGCGACGAGCAGCTTTCGGCCGACGTGGCGGGCACGACGCTGACCTCCAATTACAATGACGGCGTGCTGACGGTGAGCAATACGACCAGCGCCAGCGACGGCAGTGACGGCATCAACGTGGCCGACGTGTCGGTCTATCAGAGCGTGCTGGATTCGCTGACCTATAGCGACAATGCCGCGAGCGTCACGGCCGGCGACCGCACGGTCGCGATCACCGTCAACGACGGCACCGCCACCAGCACGGCCGCTACGGTGACGTTCGACGTCGTGCAGGGCACGAACATCGCGCCCAGCGTGACCACCGACCCCAGCAGCCAGACGGTGGCCATCGGCAGTACAGCGACCTTCACGGCGGCAGCCAACGGCGCGCCGACTCCTACGGTGCAGTGGGAGATGAGCAGCAACGGCGGATCGACCTTCAGCGACATCAGCGGCGCGACCTCGACGACCTACAGCTTGACGGCTGCCAGCGGGGAAAACGGCGACGAGTACGAGGCCGTCTTCACGAATACG
Source organism: uncultured Planctomycetaceae bacterium (assembly GCA_964615095.1). Classification (GTDB taxonomy): domain Bacteria; phylum Planctomycetota; class Planctomycetia; order Pirellulales; family Thermoguttaceae; genus JANXQG01. Next base: position 12,850 of record CAZTPX010000080.1, read on the forward strand.
GCCGGCACGGCCACCAGTACGCCCGCCACGCTGACCGTGCAATCCGCCCCCAGCGTAACCAGCAACCCCGCCAGCCAGTCGGTCAACACGGGCCAGACGGCGACCTTCACGGCGGCGGCCAGCGGTACCCCCACGCCTACCGTGCAGTGGGAAGTGAGCACCAGCGGCGCCACGGCCTTCAGCGACATCAGCGGGGCCACCTCGACGACCTACAGCTTCACGGCCACAAGCGCCGCCAACGGCAGCCAGTACGAGGCGGTTTTCAGCAACACGGCCGGCAACGTGACCAGCAACCCGGCCACCTTGACCGTGGACTACGTCACGACCCAGCCCGGCAGCCAGACGGTCACTGCCGGCGGCGCGGCGAGTTTCACGGCCGATTCCAGTTCCAGCAGCGACACGGTGCAATGGGAGGTAAGCGCCAGCGGGGCGACGGCCTTCAGCGCCATCAGCGGGGCGACTTCCACGACCTACGCCTTTGCGGCCACCAGTGGGGAAAACGGCAGCCAGTACGAGGCCGTCTTCAGCAACGGCGCCGGCAGTTTCAGCAGCAGCCCCGCCACCTTGACGGTGGACTACGCGCCAGCCGTGACCACGAACCCGGCCAGCCAGTCGGTCAACGCGGGCAAGACGGCGACGTTCACGGCGGCGGCCAGCGGCAATCCGGCGGCCACGATTCAATGGGAAGTGAGCACCAGCGGCGCGACCGCGTTCAGCGACATCAGCGGGGCCACCTCGACGACCTACAGCTTCACGGCCACGAGCGCCGCCAACGACAGCCAGTACGAGGCGGTCTTCAGCAACGGCATCGGCACGGCGGCGACCACCACGGCGGCAACGTTGACAGTGGACTATGTAACGACCCAGCCCGGCAGCCAGACGGTCAACGCCGGCGGCACGGCGAGTTTCACAGCCGATTCCAGTTCCAGCAGCGACACGGTGCAATGGGAGGTAAGCGCCAGCGGGGCGACGGCCTTCAGCGCCATCAGCGGGGCGACTTCCACGACCTACGCCTTTGCGGCCACCAGCGGGGAAAACGGCAGCCAGTACGAAGCCGTCTTCAGCAACGGCGCCGGCAGTTTCACCAGTAACGCCGCGACGTTGACCGTGGATTACGCCCCAGCCATAGTCACGAACCCGACCGGCAAAACGGTCAATGCGGGCAGCACGGCAACTTTCACGGCGTCGGCCAGCGGCAGCCCCACGCCTACCGTGCAATGGGAGGTGAGCGTCAGCGGGGCGACAGCGTTCAGCGCCATCAGCGGGGCGACCTCGACCACCTACAGCTTCACGACTACTAGCGCCGCCAACGGCAATCAGTACGAGGCGGTCTTCAGCAACGGTATCGGCACGGCGGCAACCACCACGCCAGCCACGTTGACCGTGGACTACGCGCCAACCTTGTCTACCAATCCGATCGGCCAGACGTTTGACGCGGGCGGCACGGTGAGCTTCACGGCGGCGGCGACCGGCGGCAATCCAACCCCCACGGTACAATGGGACGTGAGCACTGCCGGCGCTACGGCATTCACTCCTATCAGCGGGGCAACCTCCACGACCTACAGCTTCACGGCCACAAGCGCTGCCAACGGCAGCCAGTACGAGGCGGTCTTCACGAACAGCGCCGGCACGGTCACCAGCAACCCCGCCACGTTGATCGTGGACTACGGCCCAGCCGTGATCACCAACCCGACCGGTCAGGCGATCAATACGGGCAGTACTGCGACGTTCACCGCCACGGCCAGCGGCAATCCGACCGCCACGGTGCAATGGGAGGTGAGCAGCAGCGGAGCAACGGCCTTCACTGCCATCAGCGGGGCCACCTCGACCACCTACAGTTTCGCGACCAGCAGTACGGACAACGGCAATCAGTACGAGGCGGTCTTCAGCAACGGCATCGGCACGGCGGCGACCACCACACCGGCCGCGTTGACCGTGTACTACGCCCCAGCCGTGGTCACGGACCCGATCACGCAGACGATTAATACCGGCGCCACGGTGACCTTCACGGCAACCGCCAGCGGTAACCCCACGCCCACGGTGCAGTGGGAAGTCAGCAGCAGCGGGGCGACGGGCTTCACGGCCATCAGCGGGGCCACCTCCACCACCTACAGCTTCGCGACCAGCAGCGCGGACAACGGCAACCACTACGAGGCCGTCTTCACCAATACCAATGGCAGCGCGCCCACCACGGCAGCCAAGCTGACCGTTCAGGCCGGCCCGGCCGTGACCCAAGACCCGAGCAGCCAGACGATCAGCGCGGGAGCCCTAGTGAGTTTCACCGCGTCCGTCACCGCCGATCCCGACGCCACGGTGCAATGGGAAGTCAGCACTAGCGGGGCGACGGCGTTCACGCCCATCACCGGCGCCACCTCCACCACCTACAGCTTCGCGACCACCAGCGCGGACAACGGCAACCACTACGAGGCCGTCTTCAGCGGTGATGCCGGCACGGTCACCAGCACTCCCGCCACCTTGACGGTAGGATACGCGCCGACCGTGACTGCGCAACCGGCCAACCAGACGGTCAATACGGGCGGCACGGCAACCTTCAAGGCGACGGCCAGCGGCAGTCCCACGCCCAGCGTGCAATGGGACGTGAGCACCAGCGGCGCGTCGGGCTTCAGCGCCATCAGCGGAGCCACGTCGACCACCTACAGCTTCGCAACCAGCAGTGCGGACAATGGCAGCCAATACGAAGCTGTCTTCAGCAACGGCATCGGCACGGCGGCGACCAGCACGGCCGTAACCTTGACGGTCGACTACGTTTCGACTGAGCCCGCCGAGCAGGCTTTGACCGCGAACAGTACAGCAACATTCACGGCGGCCAGTTCCAACCCGGGTGGCGCCGACACGGTGCAATGGGAAGTGAGCACCAGCGGGGCGACGGCCTTCAGCCCCATCACCGGGGCGACCTCGACTACTTACAGTCTCACGGCCACCAGCGCCGTAAACGGCAACCAGTACGAGGCGGTCTTCACCAACAGCTTCGGCAGTTTCACGAGCAGTCCCGCCACCTTGACGCTGGCCACGGCCCCCGCCGTGACTACCAGCCCAAGCAGCCAGACGGTCAACGCGGGCAGTGCGGCGACCTTCACGGCGACGGCCAGCGCTAGTCCCGCTGCCACGGTGCAATGGGAAGTGAGCACTAGCGGGGCGACGGCCTTCGCAACCATCTTGGGCGCGACCTCGACCTCCTATAGCGTCGCGGCCAGCAGCACGGACAACGGCAGCCAGTACGAGGCTGTCTTCACCAACGTGGCCGGCGCCGCCACAAGTAACCCGGTGACCCTGACGGTCGACTACCTGACGACCGAGCCTCTGAGCCAGAGTGTCAACACGGGAACCACGGCGACCTTCACGGCCACCACCTCCAACCCGGGCGGCGCCGACAAGGTGCAGTGGCAAGTCAGCACCGACGGCGGATTTTCGTTCACGCCCGTCTCCGGCGCCACCTCGACCACCTACAGTTTCACGACCGCCAACACGCAAAGCGGAAACGAGTACAAGGCCGTCTTCACCAACAGCGCCGGCACGTTCACGAGCACGCCCGCCACCTTGACCGTGGATTACGCGCCGGCCATGATCACGCAGCCCGTCAGCCACACGGTCAACACGGGCAGCACAGGGACCTTCACGGCGGCGGCCAGCGGCAACCCGGCGCCTACGGTGCAGTGGGAAGTGAGCAGCAGCGGCAGCACAGCGTTTAGCCCCATCTCTGGAGCGACCTCGACCACGTACACCTTCACGGCAAGTCTCGCCGACAACGGCTCTGAGTACGAAGCCGTCTTCACCAATGCCGCAGGCACCGTGACCAGCACCCTGGCCACGCTCAGCGTGCAGACGGCCATGACCCTAACCAGCAGCCCCAGCAACCAAACGGTCACCAGCGGCAACACGGCGAGTTTCACGGCATCCGCCAGCGGCACTCCCACGCCCACTGTGCAGTGGGACGTGAGCACCAGCGGGGCATCAGCATTCACACCCATCTCCGGCGCGACATCCAGCACCTACAGCCTCACGGCCGCCAGCGCGGACAACGGCAGCCAGTATGAAGCGATCTTCAGCGATAGTTATGGCACGCTCACGACCACGCCTGCCACCTTGACCGTGGATTTCGCCCCCACCGTGACCTCCACGCCCAGCAGCGAGACGGCCGGCGCGGGCGGCACGGTGACCTTCACCGCGGCAGCCAGCGCCAATCCGGCCGCTACCGTGCAGTGGGAGGTGAGCACCAGCGGCGCGACGGCGTTCAGCGCCATCTCCGGAGCAACCTCGACCACCTACAGCTTCACGGCGGCCAGCACCGACAGCGGCAACCAGTACGAGGCAGTCTTCAGCAACGGCATCGGCTCGTCAGCGAAAACAGCCCCGGCAACGCTGACGGTATTCTCCGTTACCGCCAACCAGGCCACTCTCGACCTGAGCGACGACACGGTCGCCAGCTTCGCCATAACCAACGGCGTGGCAACCGACAGCTACAAGTACACGGTCACCAGCAGCGGCGGCAGCGGCACGGTGACCGGCAGCGGCACGCTGAGCTCCACCAGCCAGCAGGTCGACAATGTAAACGTCTCCTCGCTGCCCAGCGGGACCCTGACGTATAGCGTCACTTTGACCAGCACCGGCGGCATCACCAGCGAGGCGGCTACGACCACCGCCACACTCACCAGCCTGACCGTAACCCCGCCTCCCACGTCGGCCACGGTCAACGCCCTCTATTCCTATCAGGTACAGACCAATGCTCCCAGCGGCGATACGATCACTGTCACGCCGGGCACGCTGCCCAGCAGCATACAGTACAACGCAACGACGCAGACCTTCAGCATGACACCCGCCGCCGCGCTGGCGGGCACCACGGTGTCGTACACGGCGACGATTACCGATTCCTACGGCAATAGCCGCACGCTGGGCCCCGTGTACGTCGAGGTGGCGGCGGCTGGCGGCCTGACCGCGATCGCCCCGCCGACGAACATCGCCATCGGCTCGCCCGTGCTTGTCGCCTTGGACAGCACCAACACGGGGACGCTGCATTTCACCGCCACCACGTCCAGCAGCAGCGACCCCACGGGCGCCGATTTGACGCCAACCTTCTTGCCCGAGACCAACCAGGTCCTGCAGATCGTCACCAACCTGGGCACCATGGACTTCCAGTTGTTCAACAATTACACGCCCAACACCGTGGCGCACTTCGTCAACCTGGTCAACTCGGACACCTACACAAAAACCACATTCTACCGCATTATCGAGGATTTCATGAGCCAGGGCGGCGTCGGCTCGAGCTACACGGGACCGGCGATCAGCACCATCCCCGACGAGTTGAACGCCGATTTGCGGTTCACCTCCAGCGGCCTGCTGGCCATGGCCAACGACGGCGCGGACGGCAACAGCTCGGAATTCTTCATCACCAACCCCGACGACACGAGCGACGGGTTCCTCGACTTCCGCTACACGATCTTCGGCAAGCTGATCTCGGGCGACAACGTCCGCCAGGCCATCGCCGCCACGCCGGTGACCACCAACACATCAACCCATGAAGACAGCAAACCGCTGACGGCCCCGCAGATCGAATCGATGAGCATCGTTACCGAGACTAGCGACAGCGTCTTGATGCTCACGGCCGCCACGGGGGCGACGGGTACCTATACGGTCAAAGTCTCCGACGGACAGGGCGGTACGGAGAGCTTCACGATCACCATCGGCACGAATGCCTACGATCCGCCCAACCCCTGGGTGCAGCCCATCAACGGCACCGACACGATCCAGGTCGCGGCGAATGGTTCGGTGACCTTCACGCCGCAGGGAGAATCGGCCGACGGCACGACCCCGCAGGTGAACGTGCAGTTGTTCCGCGCCATCCCCGCCGACGCCGGCTGGTACGTCGACAACTCCTATGAGCTGATCGACGGCACGTTCGAGTTGCAAGTGGGGTCCACCACGACGGGTTCGATCACGTTCAACAGCGACAACCTGGCAGGCACGGCCGCCAACATTCAAAGCGCGCTAGTAACCGCCGGTTTCACGGGAGCCACGGTTTCGGCAGTCACGCCGACGTCGAACGATCCGTCGGCCTTCAGTTTCAACATCGATTTTGCCACAAGCGAATCGCCGATCACGGACGTCTCGTCGGCCGCGCTGCCGTCCGTGACGCTTACGAATTCCGTATCTGCCGCGTCCAAGGCGCAGACCGTCACCTTCAGCAGCGCCACCACCAGCGGCCCGCCGGTGCCGGACACGACGAACGAGGACATGACGCTCACGCAAAGTGGTTCCAGCTACACCGTGACGCCGGCCGCCGGATACTACGGCGTGCAGATCCTGGAAATCACGGCCCAAGCGGCCACGGCCCCTGCGTGGGACGAAACTAACCACGTCGACCAGGCCTACCGCGCCTACGTGCCAGTCTTCGTCGCCCCGCCGGCGCCGCAGATCAGCTCGATCTCCGTGGACGGACAGACCGTTACCGGGAGCACGACCGCCAACAACACCAGCGCGGCCACCGCGTTCTCGTTCAACATCGCGGGAGCGATCGCCGGGGCCACGGTTTCCGTCTATCTCGACGGCGGCACAACGGCCATCGCCAGCGGGACGGTCGCCGCGGACGCCACCACCATCACGCTGACCACCGACGGCAAGACGCAGATCGCTAGCGGGTCCCACACGTTCACCGTCAAACAGTCGATTGCCACGTCGGCCCTGGAACTGTATGCCGATTTCGCCATCAATTCGTCCGGCTACCTGTATCCCGACGCGGAATTCTCCATTCCGGCCAATACGGTCGACAGCGCGGCTTCGACGGGCACAGCGTTGACGATCGGATCGACGGCCCAGCCTGTCGCTTCCACGATGGTCGCGGCCCCGGCGGCGCTGGACACGTCGATCACCGCAGTCCCCGCCGTGCTGAACGCCGCAAATGCCAAGGCAGCCGGATTCACCTTCGCCAACGCCCAAGTGGGCGACACTTACACGTTCAGCGTCAGCAGCAGCAGTGGGACCGATTCGGTGACGGGCAGCGGCGTCGTGACCTCGCCCACACAGCAGGTGACCGGCGTGGATGTCTCCTCGTTGGCCGACGGCACAGTGACGTTCAGCGTGACGTTGACCGACCTGGCCGGAGACGTCGAGAATCCCATCCTCGCCATGGCCACGCTCGATACGCAGGTCTGAATCGGCCGGGGTGGCATGTCTTCACCGAGCACGATGTACTCATGGTCGACCGGTAGACATGTTGCCAAGCGTCTAGCGTGGGCCATATAACACGAGTCCCAGTGTCGAAATCCGAATAACGAAGCACGAAATCCGAAACAAATTCAAAGCAGAAAATTCAAAGGCAGGAAACGGTCGTTTCGAATTTTGTTCTTTGCGATTTCCGATTTGTTTCGGATTTCGACATTCGTATTTCGTATTTTCTTTTTCGATGGGACTCGCGTTACTCGGCCCACGCTGACTCGCGTGACCTTGTCACACCCGACGGCTTAGAAGCGGTAGTCCAGGCCCAAGTTGACTCCCTGGGCCCAGAAGTCCGAGGTGTGCAGGACAAACTGCGGCCGTGACTCCTGCGTGGGCGGCGCAAACTGCCGGGGATCGACGTTCAGGTCGATCTGGTCGCCGGGCCGTGCCACGTTGGTCCAATACAAGAGCGTGTATCCCACGCTGGCCTTCAACCGCGGCGTCAGGTCGTAACCCAGAGTGAGTCCGATTTCCGGCATTACCGAGAACTGTTCCGAGGCGTGCGTGCCCGAATTGCTCTCCAGCGCCAACACGCCAGCGTTGCTGTAATTGATGGGCGTACTATTCGCGGTGGTAGTCGTCGTCCAACCGTTGATGAATACTTGCGTGTTCGTCTGGCCGATTCCCATTTTCAGGAGCGTGTCGAGCGACCAGCGATTGCGGTGCCATTGCGTGGCGAAACCGATTTCACCGCCGTTGAAGTCGTTGCGGGTGTGGAACTCGTCGGCGTTGACGATGGTCGCGGATGGGGTGCCACCGGTGACCGAATCGCCGATGGTCAAACCGTCGGTCAGGCGCTGGAAGCGATAGCCGGCGATAAAATCAATCCGCCCATCGTTGCCGTGGACGATGGCTTTCCGCCAGAGGGCCTCGGCACCCTGGTAATTCTCGGTGGAATTGGCGGAAAACGTGCCGGTGGCCACGCCGGGATAGGCCAGCAGCACCCTGTCTTCGGACCCGGTCGTCACGTTGAAGAAGGGCCGGGCCAGGACGGGATTGCTGGGGTTGCTATACGACTGCTGGTTCTCACCCAGGACGAAGTAGGAAAACTCCAGGCCCGATTCCTGGCATTGGTCCAGCCAGATGCCGAATGTCATGCGGCCGCCCGCGTGCAGCCCGGTGTTCATTTCGTCGTTGCCGAACAGAATCGTGGTAGTGGCCGAGTCCAGCACGCCTGCCTGGGCCTGGGGCGTGCTAGCCGGACTTGTCGTCAACAACGGCGGCGTCTCTCCGCCTTTGAGCCACCACAGCAAGGCCTCGCCGCGGAACCACAACCGATTGGCCAGGATACCGCGCAAGGGAGGGCCGGTGTAGCCGAAATCGTTCTCCTGACAGCCTTCCTGGGGGCTGGCAAACGGCGCCTCCGCCTCCGCCATGTTTTCCTCGACGGGCGCGGGATGCCGCGGCAGCGGCGGCACACTTCGAGTGGGCCGGGCCTCGCCGCCGTCCGCATCGCCCACGTCGCCCGCCGGCTTCGCCTTCTTCCGCTTGGGCGACTCGTTGGAGGGCGAGTCGACGTTGTCGGGCGCCAGCGGGGCCGTTGACAGCACGGTGTCATCGTTCATGGCAACCGTACGGTCGGGCAGTTGCTCATCGGGATAAGCCTGTGCGGCGGGACGTGCGCGCCGCTTGGGCTGCGGTTGGTCCTGCCACGAAGTGTCTTGGGCCGTGGCCTCGTGCGAGAATACTAAGCCACTGGCCATCATGGCCAAGGCCAACCACAAGCCGGCCACCGCCCCGCGGTAAACGGCCTGGATTCCGATCGTCGGCAGATAGCCTACGTGGCTGCGTATGCCCGCCAATTTGCGAAAAAAGACTTCCGTGTTCATTTGATTGCCGCCCCCTACACAAAGTTCTGTCGAGCGCAAGTTAATGGTTGAATCGCCCTACATTCTCTTTTTCGACTACAATCGTTACGATCGTCAATCTTTTTTTTGGCAGAATCCTCAACTTAGCCTCGCTAGCTTCCCATCTGAGGGTAATTCCAGGAAAAATGCCCGAGATAGTTTTTTCTTCTATGTGAGATATGACTGCATAACTCTCAAGATCGGATTTGTGGCAACGGTGGTGTAAATTTGGCCAACGGCCATCATTTTTCCACGTCTTCGACGGTTTTTCCCCGCAACATAGGGTGCTCGCATACGCCACAGGAGTTTAGTGCCAACACGAGACTTCGCAAAAACGAGGCTTTTTCACTCTCTTGGGTGCGTCGCCGGTGGTTGCAGAGCTACGGCGACGCGACCACCGCCAGTCGAGTCGCAATCGCGCATTTCGAGCCCACAGGGGTCGCAACCGGTACAAGCCGGGGTCCAACCCGGCTTGCACGGGCGTCCGTTTGGGGAAGAGTCGTGGCGGGAACAAACGGCAAAGCGTCTGGGCTTGGAGTCGCGGATCATTGCCAAAAGGGGGGTCCCTTTGGAGTGCGGTAGCTTGCCAGCCATTTTCTGGGCCATGTTGATTGGACTTGGAGACACGATGCCGTCACCAACTGGTTTTTCTGGATCCTGTGCGATGAGGGCGAACATAGCAATATATCGAATTGGTCTGCCGGCTGTCTCCGGAGTGGCAAATTGGGACGCTGGCAAGGAGTCCAATCAAATATGGCGGTGTTTCCCATGATTCGTAAGTCCTCTAGCCGTAAGGACTTATAATACCGCCATATTCGATTAGACTGTTGTCGTGTCTGGAAGTTGAGGGCCAATGAGTCACCCAGACTGGTAAGGCTAAGACAAATCAACATGGCCCAAAAAATGCCTGGCTTGCTACCGCTTTTCAAGGCAGCTGGGTGTGCTCTAGTGGCTGGCCGTTAAGGAAAGCGGTGGCAAGCCACCGCACTCCAAAGGCCCGATCCTGGCTCTAAGAGGCTGTCCGGAAAGTCTACCCTCTCCCTCTGGGAGAGGAGCAGGGGGTGAGGACTTATGTGGCGGAGCAGCCTGAATAATTGTCCTCATCCTAACCCTCTCCCGGAGGGAGAGGGGACATGTTGCGGAAGCATTCCGGATAGCCTCTAAGTCCGGCGCGAGCAAGCTCCGATGTGCGGTTTCAAAGCGACATGTCTTGCAGTCACAAAGCATACTTGACACCCGATTCCGGCGCAGCCCTCGCCGCCGCAGCCAGCGGCCAACGGGCGTAAACACCTGTGCGTCGATAGCCGGAGCGAAAGCGGCATAACGTCTCGTCCTCCGCCACCAGAGCGCAGCCGCCGCAACGACTCCGGCCATGCTCAACAGCGCCAAGGTTCCCGGCTCAGGGACTGCCGCAGCCGCGCCGCGGGCGGTTTCGACCGGCGCGGCGGCTACGGAGGGATCGAAGACGAACGTGCCGCCCGCCCCGACCGTCAAGCTCTCTCCGGCGGGCAACGCCGTGGCCTGGGTCAGAACCAGCGTGCCGGCGTCGACGAATGTCCCGCCGGTATAGGTGTCCGTGCCGCAAAGGACGAGCGTGCCGGAGCCTTCCAGGACCAGGGTCACCTTGCCCGTCGGCCCATCGTCGATCGCGCCGCCGAACGTGGTCGTGGACAAGGGAACGACGCTGAGGGTGGACTCGCTCGTGCTGCTATTGGTGATCGCGCCGGCGGCGCCGCTGAGGACGGCGATGCTCGGGCTGTAACCCGCCAGGTCGAGCGTGCCGACGACGACGATCAACCCGCCGGATCCCAGGGCCGCGGAGTTGCCCAGTTGCAACACGCCGCCATCGATCATTGTTCCCCCTTGGTAGGTGTTGCTGCCGCTAAGCGCCAATGTGCCGCCGCCTGATACAGTCAAGCCGCCCGGGCCGGATAATCCGCCGGAAAGCGTGACCTGGTTGCCGCCGGTATTGATATTGCCATTGCCGCCACTGCCGGTCAACGCCATGGCCTGGCTGCTGGAGAATCCGGCGTTGGCCACCAGCGTTCCGCCGCCGAGGTTGAAAGTACCGCTGCCTTGGATATTGGATGCCAGCAAAACACCTCCATTGAGATTGTAGGTTCCGCTCGCACCGAGTTGGAGCAGGCCGGGCACCGTATTCGTCCCGCCCGACTGCGTAAACGTACCGCCGCCGGAGCAGCCCACGTATTCCGTGAATGCCGCGAGCGATCCCGAACCGCTAAGATTATAACTCCCGTTGGAGCCCGTGTTATTTCCGATGTAAAGAGCCCCAAGCGAGCTAACGTTGTTCGTGCCACCGGACTGGGTAAATGTACCGGCGCCGGAGTTGCCCACATATTCGTTATACGTAGATAAGGACCCCGCCCCACTGAGGTTGTAGACGCCGCAGGAACCCGGGTTGTAGCCGAGGTAAAGAGCGCTGAAATAGCTCGTGCTGTTTGTCGCGTCGGTGTGGTTCAATGTTCCATTGCCGGAGTAGCCTACGTATTCTGCGTATGTAGAAAGGACTGCTGAGCCGCTGAGGTTGTAGGTGCCGTTGGAACCTGGGTTGTAACCCAAGTAAAGCCCCCCGCTAAACGGCGAGTTATTGACGTTGTTCGTTCCGCCGGACTGGGAAAATGAACCCGTGCCGGAGCAGCCGATATAACCGGAGGTTGCCGCGAGCGACCCGCCTGTAATCTGCGACAGCAAATTATCGACGCTGAACACTCCGCCACCAAGGTTGACGATACCCATCCCAGCAATCGAGACACCGCCGTTGAGATAGATCGAACCGCCGTTGATCGCCGTGAGCGCTCCTTGGCAATTCAGCAAATCGGTCAGCGTGAATCCGCCCGAGAACGCCTGTCCGGCCGATATCGTCAGGGGCGAGCCGCCGTAATGGGTTGTGCCCTGGTTGCTGTAACTGCCGAAGGCGGTTGCCGGATTGAAACCGGCTGGCAGCAGCAACAACGAATTGGGGCCGATGCTCAGCGACATGTTGCCGGCGTTGATCGGCGCGGCCTGCGAGAAGTCGACGACCTCGCTTCCGCTCGCCGTCAGAAGGCCCGCGCCGCCCGCGGCGTCGAAGACGCCTTGATTGGAAAGGCAGTTGATTTGGAGCGTGCCACCGCTGAATTGATAGCGGCCCAGGCTGCCGATGTTGAGGTAACTTGCCGAATTCAACCCACCGGTTTGCGCAAAAGTGCCGATGCCCGGGCAGCCCACAAATTCGTTGGACGCGTTGAGCACTCCCGGTCCACTGAGATTGTAGTTGCCGCTGGAGCTCGAATTGGAGTAGCCCAGGTAAAGGTTTGTGATGTTGGCAGCGCCACCGGATTGCGTGAAAATGCCAGTGCCGGAGTATCCCAAATACCCAGAGAAGACGATGAGATTTCCCCCGGTTATACCCGACAGGGTGTTATTCGCGTTGAAAGTTGCGATGCCAAAAACGCTCCCCGTTCCGGATACGGCGACGCCGCCGTTGAGATTGATCGAACCGTAATCGCCGGAAATCGTTCCCTGGCAGTTCACGAAATCGGCGATACTGCCGTTGCCCGCAAAGCCTTGTCCCGGCAGGACCGTCAGCGGCGTGCCGACGTTGTGCGCGAGGCCCTGGTTGCTGTAACTGCCAAAAGCGGTTGCCGGATTGAAGCCCGCCGGCAGGAGCAAGAGCGAGTTGGGGCCGATGCTCAGCGACATGGAGCCGGTGTTGACAAGGGTGGCTTGCGAGAGGTCGACAATCGCATTGCCGCTCGCCGTCAGCAAACCCAAGCTACCCGTTGCATCGAAGACGCCTTGATTTGCCAAACCGCCGCCAGTGACCTGGAGCGTGCCGCCGCCGAACTGGTAGCGGCCCAGGCTGCCGATCGTGAGGTCGGTCACCGAGTTCGATCCGCCCGTTTGAATCAAGGCGCCAGTGCCGTAGTAACCCACGTACTCCGCGGATGCCGTGAGAACGCCGGACCCGCTGAGAGCGTAGGTGCCGTTGGAACCCGCGTAGTAGCCGATGAAAAGACTACTGCCGCTATTCGTGCCGCCAGAATGCATAAACACGCCGGCGCCGAGGAAGCCTACATATTCCACGCCTGCGGCGAGCACCCCCGAGCCGCTAAGGCTGTAGTTCGCACTGGAACCGGCGCCGTACGCGAGGTAGAGTGGCAAATTAACACTGTTCGTCCCGCCCGACTGCGTAAACGTACCGTTTCCGGTGTTACCCACGTATTCCATGCCTGCAGAAAGCGAACCGCCGGAAATCCCCGAGAGTGCGTTGTTCACCGTCAGTGTCCCGCCGCCTAAGTTCACGCTACCCGTGCCGGATACGAAGATACCGGCGTTGAGGTTTATTGCAACGCCGACGTTGTTGTTTGTCGCCAAGATCGTTCCACGGCAATCCACGAAATCGGGCAGGGAACCGCCGCCCGCGAAGCCTTGCCCGGGCAATACCGTGAGGGTCGTGCCAAGGTTGTTCGTCAGGCCCATGTTGCTGTAACTGGAGAAAGCGGTCGCCGGATTGAAACCTGCCGGCAATAGCAGCAGTGAATTGGGACCGATGCACACCGACATGGATCCTGTATTGACGAGCGCGGCCTGCGAGAGATCGACGATTGCGCTTCCGGCGACATTCAGCACGCCCGTGCTTCCCGTCGCATCGAAGACGCCCTGATTCACCAGACCGGGGCTCGCGACTTGCAGGGTACCGCCGCTGAATTGGTAGCGGCCGAGGCTGCTGATAGTAAGGTAGCTCACCGAGTTCGATCCGCCGGTTTGATTGAGCGTACCCGTACCGGAAAAGCCCACGAACTCGCTGTTTGCGGAAAGTACTGCCGAGCCGCTGAGGTTGTAGGTACCAGAGTAACCCGGGTGACAGCCAAGCAGAAGGCCATAGCTAAGAATGCTGCTCCCGCCGGACTGGGTTAATGTGCCGTTTCCAAAGTTGCCCACGCCCACCGAGTCCGCCGAGAGCGACCCGCCGGTGATCCCCGAACGCGCGTTGTCCACGGCGCACCATCCCTCACCCAAATTGAGGTTGCCGCTGCCGGAAATCGCGAAGCCGCCGCTGAGATCGATCGAGCCGTTTTCCGCGGAAATCGTTCCCTGGCAATTCACAAAGTCAGTGATCGTGCCGGCACCCGCGAAACCCTGTCCGGGCAAGATCACCAGAGACGTGCCAAGGACGTGCGTCAGGCCCAGGTTAGTGTAACTACGGAAAGCCGTCACCGGATTGAAACCTGCCGGCAATAGCAGCAGGGAATTGGGACCGATACTCAGCGACATCGAGCCGGTATCATTGATGAGCGTGGCCTGCGAGAAGTCGACGATTGCGCTCCCAGCGAAGCTCAATACGCCGGTGCTGCCCGTAGCGTCGAAGATACCTTGGCTGGCGAACCTCGTGACCTGGAGTGTGCCGCCGCTGAACTGATATCGACCCGCGACGGTGATATTGAGACAACCGGCTGAGTTCAATCCACCTGTTTGGATGAATGTACCGTTGCCGAATCCCCCCACATCCTCCATGGACGCCGCAAGGACCCCCGAGCAAAGGTTGTAGCTGCCGTTGGAACCCTGGCAAAAACCAACGACAAGCTCACCGTTACTCGCAAGGCTATTCGTCCCGCCAGATTGGGTAAACACTCCATTACCCCAGTAGCCCACGAATTCATTAGCGTACCCGCTGAGCAATCCTGAGCCGCAAAGGTTGTAGACGCCTGTACTGGTGCCGCCGCAAGAGGGGCCGTTGTCGGCTAGGCAAAGCTCGCCATTGCCGTTGCCGTTGTTCGTCCCGCCAGATTGCGTAAGTGTGCCCATACTGGAACAGCCGACACATTCAGATTGCGCGACGAGTACTCCCGAGCTGCTAAGGCTGTAATTACCGCTGGAGCCGGCGTTGTAGGCGATGTAAAGCGTCCCATTACCAAGATTGTTTGTACCGCCGGACTGCGTAAACGTGCTGCTGCCGGAATAGCCTACATACGTTGCAAATCCGGAGAGCGTTCCGGCACTGAGGATGTAGCTACCGCTGGAGACAGGGTTGTAGCCGAGGTAAAGGCCGCCATTGAAGCCCAGGTTGTTCGTGCCGCCGAACTGCGTAAATGTGCCCGTGCCGGAGTAGGCCACATATTCAGTGTTTATGGAGAGCAGCCCGGAACCGCTGAGACTGTAGCTGCCGTTGGAAATGGAGTTGTAGCCGAGGTAAAGCCGGCCGCTGCTACTGTTTCTTCCGCCAGACTGAGTGAGCGCGCCTGCGCCGGAATAGCCGACGTATTCGATCGGTGCCGACAGAACTGCCGAGTTGCTTAGACTGTAGCTGCCGCTGGAACCCGAGTTGTAGCCAAGGTAAAGCTGGCCGCCGCTTAGACTGTTTATTCCGCCAAGTTGGGTGAATATGCCCGTGCCGAAATAGCCCACGTATTCACTGATTCCATAGATCACTCCCGAACCGCTAAGACTGTAAGTACCGCTGGAAAGGGAATTGTAACCGAGATAGAGGCCGCCATAGCCGACATTGTTCACACCCTCTAAATGCGCAACCATACCCGCGCCGGAGTAGCCAACGTACTCATTGTATGCGGAGAGACTTCCGCCGCTAAGACCGTAAGTACCGCTGGAAAGGGAATTGTAACCGAGATAGAGGCCGCCATAGCCGACATTGTTCGTCCCGCCCGAATGGGTAAACGTACCCATGCCGGAGTAGCCAATGTACTCATTGGATGCAAAGAGATTTCCGCCGCTAAGACTGAACGTACCCACGCCGGAGTAGCCAACGTACTCATCGATTGCGGAGAGTTTTCCGGCACTAAGACTGTACGTGCCGCTGGAAAGGGAATTGTAACCGAGGTAGAGGCCACCATAGCCGACATTGTTCGTCCCGCCCGACTGGGTGAACGTTCCGCTGTCCGAGTAGCCAACGTAACCATAATCTGCGGTGAGCGATCCGGCGGTGATCCCTGACTGCGAGTCGCTCACGCTGAAACCCCCGTTGCCCAGATTGACGTTGCCGCTGCCGGAAACGGAGACGCCGCCGTTGAGATTTATCGAACCGCTGGAAATCGCCGAGAGCCTTCCCTGGCAATTCACGAAATCGCTAAGGGCGAATCCGCCTGCGAACGCTTGTCCGGCCGATATTGTCAGCGGAGTGCCGGCATAGTGCGTCATGCCCCGGTTAACGTAACTGCCGAAGATGGCCGGATTGAAACCAGCCGGAACCAAGAGCAGCGAGTTGGCACCGATGCTCAACGACATGGAACCGGTGTTGACCAGCGTGGCCTGTGAGAGATCGACAACCTGGCTCCCGGTGACTGTTAGTAGGCCGCTGCTACCCGTGGCGTCGAAGACGCCCTGGTTGATAAGGCCGTCGAGTTGGAGTGTACCACCGCTGAATTGGTAACAGCCCAGGCTGTTGATCGTAAGCTCGACAACTGAGTTTGATCCGCCCGTTTGCGTAAACGTGCCCGAGGCGGTGTTGCCCACGTATTCATAGGACGCGGCAAGAACTCCCGATGCACTGAGGTTGTAATTGCCGAGGTTGTCGTAACCGACGTACAGGCTGCTGGAAACATGGTTCGTGCCGGCTGACTGTGTGAACGCACCGCTTCCGGACAATCCGATATAGCCGAATTCGGCCGAAAGAGCCCCGCCCGTAATGCCAGATAGCGAGTTGTTGACACTGAAACTCCCGAATCCCATGTTGACGTTTCCCGAGCCCGAAACCGTGACACCGCCGTTGAGATTGATCGAACCGTTTGCCACCGCGGAGATTATCCCTTGGCAATTCAGGGTATCGGCAAGGTTGAAGGCGCCCGAAAAAGCCTGTCCGGACGATATCGTCAGCGGCGTGCCAGCATAGTGCGTCATGCCCTGGTTCGAGTAACTACCGAACGCGGCTGCATTGAAATTGATTGGCACCAACAGTAGCGAATTGGGACCGACTGTCAGCGACATGGAACCGGTGTTCACCAACGTGGCCTGCGAGAGATCGACAACTTGGCTGCCGCTGACCGTCAGCAGGCCCGTGCTGCCGGTGGCGTCGAAGATACCTTGGTTGCACAGGGCGCCGATTTGGAGGGTGCCGCTGCTGAACTGATAGCGGCCTTGGCTGCCGATGTTCAACACACCGACCGTGTTGGTTCCCGCTGTTTGAACCAAGCTGCCGCTGCCCGTTGCTCCCGAGCCGCCGACGTATTCGGTCGCTGCCGACAAGACTGCGGAGCCGCCGAGGTTGTAGCTGCCGGAACCGCTGTAGCCGACGTAGAGTCCTCCAGCGCCGACATTATTCGTCCCGCCGGAGTGCGTAAACGTGGCCGGTCCGGAGTTGCCAACATATTCAGTGCTTGCGGACAACAATCCGGCACTCAGGTTGTAGCTGCTGCTGCAGCCGAGGCTGTAATTGCATGCGAGGAAAAGGGCGCCGCCATCGTTGGCGAGGTTGACCGTGCCGCCGGACTGGTTAAACGTGCCCGTTCCCCAGCAGCCCACGTACGCGTCGTATCCGCACAGCGACCCTGCCGTGAGGTTGTAGACGCCGGTCGCGCTGGAGTAATAACCGAGATAAAGGTTACTGAAAGTATTCGTCCCGCCTGACTGCGTAAACCTGCCCGTGCCGGAATAGCCTAGATATTGCAAGTTCCCGAGGAGTTGTCCGGCGCTGAGATTATAGCTTCCGTACGAAGCCGAAGTGTAACCGAGGTAAAGTCCGCCGGAACTGCTGCTGACATTGTTTGTCCCGCCCGTCTGGTTAAACGTGCCCGCACCGTCGTTTCCCACGTATTCGTAGTATGAAACCGTCAGGCTGCCGCCGGACATCTGGATCGTGCCGCTGTTGGTGCTGTTCGGGTCGCCCAGATAAAGGTCATAGCAGGCAGCGCCGGGCAGCGTAATGGCCGCTGTCCCGCCGTTGATCACATAGGCATTGACCGACGACGTAGGCGCGGTGCCGCCCCAGTTTGCCACCACGGACCAGTCCCCGGACGATGTGGACCAATACACTTGGCCCTGGGCCGGCAATGCGGCGAAGACGAGAACCGTCGCCGCGGCCAGCGCGATGCGGATGGTCCTTGGCGGAGCAAGCCTTCGGCCTGCGGTCGTTGAAGCGGAAAGAGAAGACCACTCGGGGCAAAGCCCGGGCTGCGGAACCATGTGCGGGCCTCCAACAAGAACCGGCTGCGGCAAGCCGACTGCAGGCCGCCATGCGGTTCTCGGCAAGAAATCGAAAGCGGAAAATGCTACAGACAACACGTGCGCATCTGCGGCCCCCCATCGCACTACCCTGCGGACGTGTATGTGACAACCATGCGCCTAGTATAAAGAACCGCTACAAGGAACGCAAACTCTATTTCAGATTTCGTGCGCGAATAGCAGCGGTGGTGGGGCTAAGCTGCTCCGCAACGATCGGAAAAGCTGCTCCGCAGCTAAAAGAAAGCGGTAACGACCAAGCTGCGCTCGGTTCCCGGACCGCACTCCAAAGCCCCTGGCGCGAGACATGGAAAGCGGAAACATGACACCCGTCCGTGCCCGAGCTACGCTGCAAAAAAGAGAAGCTGCTCCGCAGCAAAGAGAAAGCGGAAATAAATTACTGCACTCCAAAGGGGCACTGGCGGTTCCGACCGCCCAAGAAATTAAACAGTCCGGGCCGCCTTGGCAGGCTGGCACCGGACTGTTTCCCCCCCTCGGAAGTCCATCCCATGATCGTGTCGGCTGACATTTAGTTTTTCGGTTCTTCCCACCCGCCGACTTCTACAAAGTTTGGCGATTGTTCGGAATCGGTGAGAAGTACGACGCTGTCCTCCCTATTCCTTGCGGCTTCCCCAGACAACCATCGCTTGCGGATTCTGCTAAATATCTATTGCCAAGGGGCCGATGGTTTGGTGTAAATACGCATTTTTGCCGGCAATCTTCGCTATGATTGCCTAAATTACCAAGTCCATCTCGTTGACCAAGGAATATGCTGTGAATGCCCTGAACCGTTTCGCCCGTGTAACTATGAGGTCGCCGATCGTCTGGGGCCTTCTGGCGTGCGCGGCCTTTTACGGCCTGATCTTCGGCGGCCCATTGGACCAGCCGGTCATGCACCGCTACTTCACGCATCACCCCGTCGAGTATGGCGAGACGCTACTGTTTTCCGTGGGCATGGCGGCGCTCCTCTTGCGACTCTTCGATACAATCACCCAAAAATTGGCCCTGGGCAAATCGCCCTGGAAGACCGTCGAGCCTGGCCAACAACCGCTGGCGGAACTTTGCCGGATATTGCAAGCGGAGTTGGACCGTCAGCCGGCCGCCCGCCAGGAAGAGTATTATCTGGGCCGGCTCCGCGCGGCGGTACACTATGTCATGCGTCTGGGTTCCACTGAGGGGCTCGGCGACGAGTTGAAGTACCTGGCCGACTGCGATGCCACACGGGCACACGGCCGCTATAGCCTCTTTCGCTTGATTGTGTGGGCGATCCCCATCCTGGGCTTTCTGGGCACTGTTATCGGCATCACGCTGGCCCTCAATGCCATCGACCCCAAACGGCTGGATACGTCGATGGCTCAGGTCATGATGGGCCTGGGATTGAAGTTCGACACAACGGCCGTGGCCTTGTCGCTTTCGATGGTGCTGATGTTTGTACATTTCTTCGCCGATCGCGCGGAGAACACCTTGCTGGCGGCCGTCGATTTCCGCGTGGAAGACGAGCTGGCAGAGTATCTTCCCGCGGCCCCCACCGGGGCCGACGGCCAGGTGGTGGCCATGCGCCGCATGGCCGAGGTCATGGTGACGGCCAGCGACCGCTTGATCGAGCGGCAGGCCCAACTCTGGCAGGCCTCGATGGACGCCGCCGGCCGGCGCTGGGCGGAGATGGGCGACGCGGCCGCCGCGAACTTGACCCGCGCTTTGGAAGAGAGCTTGAAACGTCACTCGGAGCGGCTGGCCGCCAGCGAGGAAACCGTCGCCGAGCAAGGCCGCCGGCAGTGGGAGAAGATTGCCCAGGCGCAACTGCAGCAGGCCCAGAGCCTGGCGGGCGTGCAGAACTCGCTGGCCCAGCAAGCCGAGACGATGGAGCGCGTCTTGCAGGCGACCGCCGACGTCGAGCAGCTCCAAGACGTGTTGAACCGCAACCTGGCCGCCTTGGCCGGGGCCAAGAACTTCGAACAGACCGTGCTGGGGCTGGCGGCCGCCATCCATTTGCTCAATGGGCGGATGGTCGAGTCGGCTTCCTCATCGCCCGTTCAACTTGAGTCGAAACGCCGCACCGCAAAGGCAGCATGAAAGCGCTTTGGTTGGCCAAAAACCGCCGTGGGCGGCGAGGGGCTCCGCGCCTCTCGCTGTTTCCCTTTCTCGCCGTGCTGATTTGCACGATGGGGGCGCTCATGCTCTTGCTCTTGTTCGTCACCCGCCACGCTCGCCTGCAGGCCGTGCAGGAAGCGTCGGCCCGCGACGCGGAAAAGCAATCGGGCATTGCTGCGGAAATGGAAATGGTCCAGTGGCGGGTCGAGCAACTCAGAACGTCGCGCAAGGAGACGGAAGCCCAACTGACCGAGGCCCGGCTGGAGTTGGGCCATATTGAAGACCACGGGCGGCGGCTCCGCGGTCAATTCGAGCAGCTTTCGCAGCAGGCCAAGAAGGCCGCCGACGAAGGGCTGAGGGCAGGCCGCTTCGTGGCTGCCGGCGAGGAGGAACTGCGGCAGGTCGAAGGCCAACTTGCCGAGGCCCAGCAAGAGCTCGTTCAGGCCCAGCAGGCGGCCGGCAACCGTCCGAAGTCCTACGCGATCGTTCCTTACCACGGTTTCAACCGCACGCGCCGCCGCCCCATCTATATCGAATGCCGCGGCGATGCCGTTGTGATCCAGCCTGAGAACATCGTCTTCAATGAGGTCGATTTCGACGAACCGTTGGGGCCCGGCAACCCGCTGGCCGCCGCGATCCGCGCGACGCGCGAGCAGATGCTCTTGCAAGGCGGTGCCGATCCGCAAAACACGGGCGAGCCGTACCCGCTGCTGCTGGTCCGTCCCGACGGCATTGCCGCCTACGACGCGGCCCTGGCCGCGATGAAGTCGTGGGGCTCGGAGTTCGGCTACGAGTTGATTAGCCAGGACTGGCAACTGAAGTATCCGCCGCCCAACCCGAACCTGGCCAAGGCGGTGACCCAGGCCCGCGACCTGGCCCGGCAGGAACACGCCCGCTTGATCGCCGCCGCGCCCAGCAAGTACGGCAAGCGGCCGCGCGTGGGCAGCTTGCGCACACCCACTGCCAGCGAAGTGGCCGAACAAGAGGGGATGGGAGATGGCGGAAACCCTGGCTTCTACTCTTCCAAGCCGTCGGGGCAGTACGGACGCAATTCTGCCGGCGGCTCGTCGGGCCGTGGTGGTCAAGGTGGCGGTTCAGGCGGGAGCGGCGGCAGTGGCAACGGCCAGGGAAGCGGCAGCGGTTCGGGCCTCGGTAGCGGTGGCGATGGTCCCGACAGCGACGCCGAACTCGCAGCTAACAACCCCTATGCAGCGATTGGCGTACCCGGCCAAGGTGGTTCGCCCGGCGTTGGCCCTGGCGGAGTTGGGATTGGCAACGGGTATGGACCCGGCAACGGCATACCGGGCGCGGGCGGATCGACGAATGCAGGCGGCTCCGGCGGTTCGCTGGGTGTGAACTTTGGCGGAAACGGAACTGGTTCCGGCTTTGGACCAGGAAACGGCATGCCCGGCGCTGGTGGTTCGGGCGGTTCACCCGGAATGTATGCTGGCGGAAATGGAACTGGTTCCGGCTTTGGACCGGGGAACGGCATGCCCGGCGCCGGTGGTTCGGGCGGTTCACCCGGAATGTATGCTGGCGGAACAGGAACTGGTTCCGGCTTTGGACCAGGAAACGGCATGCCTGGCGCGGGCGCGCCGGGCGGTTCACCCGGAATGTACGCTGGCGGAAATGGAACTGGTTCCGGCTATGGACCAGGAGGCGGCTCTCCTGGCGCCGTCGCCGCTGGCTCCGGGTTAAACAATGGACCTGGCAGTTCGCCTGGCACCGGGTTAAACAATGGCTCCAGCGGCTCCCCTGGCGCGGTCGCCGCTGGCTCCGCGGCAAACAACGGCGCCTATCAAGCCAATGGCCAGCAGAGTGGCGTTTCGTCGGGTACGGCAGGCGTCGCACGCCCCGACGGTTATATCAACGGTCGGCCCAACGATGCAAGTTCGCCGTCCGCGCCTGTCCGCCCCGATCCAACCTCCACGGCGGCCATGGCCCCCGTGATGCCGTTGCTTCCCGGGGAATGGCGTCCCGAGCCACCCAAGCCCGACCGGGACCAGGAAGAGAAGGAAAAGAACGAAAAGAAGAAGCACCCCTACGACAAGGTCAAGATCGATCACAGCCTGGATGACTGGGCCTTGCGCAATGCCGGGCGGCACGCGGCCGCTATCAGCCGGCCCATCCACGTCGATTGTCTCGCCGACCGGATTGTGCTCGTGCCCGAGGCAGGCAGCGAACCGCATATTATCTTCCTGGGAAGCGGCGGCCAGCGCGATGCCGACAAGATCGTCGCCGGCGTTTGGGAGATTATGGATAGTTGGGGCATGGCCGGCCGCGAAATGTATTGGCGGCCCATACTCCATTTCTACGTCGTCCCCGGCGGCGAATCTCGCATGCAAGACCTTACACGCTCTCTGCAGGGCAGCGGCTTGGTGATCGAGAGGAAACAGTAAGAAGTGGCACATATTGAAGAACAAGAAGAAGCCGTCAATGCCGACTCGTTCCTCGATATCGTGGCGAGCGTCGTCAGCGTCATGATTATTATGGTGGTGATGACCGGGCTGAAGATCAAGAACTCGGCGATCGAGGTCCTGTCGACCAGTGGAGTTGTCCAGGCCAACGGCGACCTCGTGCAGAAACGAGAGGAAGAGAAGACGCTCCGCGGCGACGTGGAGAGAATCGCGGCAGAAATGGGACAAATTCAAGCCCAGACAGCCAAGCGAGAGCGCGAACGCGACATCCTGGCCCTGGCCGTGACGGGGCTGGATCAGCAGTTGCGCGGCGCCCGGCAGACGGCGGCGCAAGCGGCGCCCGATGAACGCGTGGCTGCCAAGGTGATCGACGCCCGTAACCGGCTGGAGATTCTCAACCGCCAGCGGGAGGCGATCGAGAAGTTGCCGACGCAATCGGTACAAATCGAGAGTTTCACCACGCCGCTGGGCCGGACGGTGGACGGCCGCGAGGTACATTTTCAACTCAGCCGCGGGCGGATCGCCTACGTGCCGTTAATGGAGTTGTTCGAGAAGACCAAGGAGTATCTCCATCGCCGCCATCCCCAGATCTCCGAGCAGCGGCCCGAACTGATCGACACTGTGCCGCCCGAGCAGGGTTTTCGCCTGACCTATTCGTTTCGCTTGCGTCAGCCGACGATCGACGAGATTCAACAATCGGGCAGCCAGCGGCCGAAGGTCGAGGACCGTTTCGTTCTGACACCAATTGCCGACAACCTGGGCGAGACGCTCGACGAGGCCCTCCGACCCGGCTCGCAGTTTCGGCAAGTCCTGGCGGACCGGAAAGCCAAGGATGCCACGGTCACGCTTTGGACCTATCCCGACAGTTTCGAGAACTTCCGTCGGCTGAAGAAAGAACTCTACCAACTCGGTTTTCCCGTTGCCGCCCGGCCTTTGCCGGAAGGCGTGCCGATCAGCGGATCTTCCTCGGGCAGCAAGTCCACGGCCGAGTAAAGCAGTAGGATAGATTTGCAATCTGTCACGACAGGTTAAAAACCTATCCTACTGGGAACTTGAAGATTGCCCATCGCCCTGTTAGTATAGGGAACTTACGGTTGCGTGCAAACGCCCGCTGGAGTCCCGCCTTTAGGCGGAATTCCGCTCAATTCCGCCTAAAGGCGGGACTCCAGCAAAGTCGCCCGTCGCGCTTGCGTCTAGAAGCCAACATTATTCGATGGAGGAAACCCCCATGCAGAAGCAATCCATATTCACAACCTTGACAATGACGCTGCCAATACTCGCTGGACTGATGGCCTCAGCTTCCGCTGCCTCGCTTCCGCCGGAAATCGAGGACCCGCAATGCCTCGGCATAAACAAGGAACCCTGGCACGCCACGTTGATGCCGTATGCCAGCTTGGACGAGGCGCTGGCGGCCAACCGCCATGCCTCGTCGTACTGCCGCAGCCTCAACGGACCGTGGAAGTTCCATTGGGTGAAGCGGCCGGAACTGCGGCCCGAGGTGTTCTACAAGCCGGATTACGATGTTTCGGGCTGGAAGGAAATCCCCGTGCCCTCGAACTGGCAGGTACTGGGCTACGGCACACCCTACTATCGCAACAACGGCTATATCTTCCAACGGGACTTCCCGCACGTCATGAGCGATCCGCCCAAGGATTGGACAGCCTACGACGAGCGCAACCCGGTGGGCAGCTACCGCCGCGAGTTCGATTTGCCGGCCAAGTGGAGCGGCCGCCGCGTATTCATCACGTTCGACGGTGTCGACTCGGCCTTCTTCCTCTGGATCAATGGCCAGAAAGTCGGCTACAGTGTCAACAGCCGCAATGCCGCCGAGTTCGACGTTACCAAGTATGTCACGCCCGGCAAGAACATGGTTGCCGTCGAGGTCTATCGTTTCAGCGCCGGCAGCTTTCTGGAAGACCAGGACATGTGGCGGCTCTCGGGCATCTTTCGAAATGTCACCTTGTGGAGCGCGCCCCAGGTCCACATCCGCGACTTTTTCATAAAGACTGACCTCGACGCGGAGTACAACAACGCCACGCTCAACGTGACAGCGAAAGTTAGGAATTACGGTGACAAGACGACGGAGATTAACAAACTTTGGATCGAGCTGTTTGATGCGTCAGGTCAACGGGCAGAAACCCCCATAGAAGCAGGGACGGGCGATTGGTTGATCCCCGAACTCAAGCCCGGTGAGGAAGCGACCGTGCCTATCAAGCTGCACGTCAACAACCCCGCCAAGTGGACAGCCGAAACACCTGTTCTCTATACAGCAGTGCTCAGACTGCCACAGCCCATTTCGGTACGTCGAACGAACGCAGCACGGCCGCCCGACGAGTTGCTCTCCGCCCGCATCGGTTTTCGCAAGGTCGAAATCAAGGGCCGACAGTTCCTCGTCAACGGCACGCCCGTCAAGCTCAAAGGCGCGAACCGGCACGAGCATTGGCCGGAGGTCGGCCATGCCATTACCGAGGCACAGATGATCCGCGACCTGGAAGTGCTCAAGCAGGGCAACTGCAACCACGTCCGCACCTGCCATTACTCGGACGACCCGCGTTGGTACGAACTGTGCGACGAGTACGGCATCTGGCTGGTGGCCGAGGCCAACTGCGAGTGCCACGGTTACGACGGCCACTTCGACAACGAACCGCTCATGCGCGACGCGATCATCGACCGTAGCGTGGCCAACGTGGAAAACTTCAAGAACCACCCCTCCGTCGTAATCTGGTCGCTGGGCAACGAGTGCGGCGGGCGCGGCAAGAACTTCATCGACGCCATGAATACGATCAAGCGGATCGACTCGACCCGCCCCGTGCATTACGAGCGGTTCGGCATGGGCCAGGGCAATCCCACCGACTTCGACCAGAAGATGTACGGTACGCCGGCCGAGTTCGCCAGCATCGCCAAGAATAAAGACCTGACCAAGCCCTTCTACATCTGCGAATTCGCCCACGCCATGTTCAACTCGATGGGCTCGGTGGCCGAGTACAGCGACGTCTTCGACCGCTATCCGGAAATCGCCGGCGGGGCAATCTGGGAATGGCAGGACCAGGGCCTCTGGAACCGCCGCGACCCGCAACATCCTATCCTGGCCTACGGCGGCGGCTTCGGCGAGGTGCCCAACGACCATTACTTCATCCACAAGGGCGTGGTTGCCGCCGATCGCTCGCCCAAGCCGCACTATCCCGAGATGAAGCGGGCTTACCAGTGGATCGGCATCGAGGCCGCCGACCTGGCGGCCGGCACGGTCAAGATCAAAAACAAGTACCAATTCATCGATCTAGCCGGGTTCGACGCTGCGTGGACGCTCAGCGAAGACGGTGTCGAGATTCAGAGAGGCCCACTGACCATGCCGGTAGTCGCTCCGGGGGCTGAGGCGGTGGTCGCCGTCCCGCTGCGTGAATTCAAGTCCACGCCGGGGGCCGAGTATTTCTTGCGCGTTGCCTTCACGCTGGCCAAGGACCAGCTTTGGGCCAAGAAAGGCTATGAGATCGCCGCCGGGCAGTTCCAGTTGCCGGTCTCGGCGCCGGTCGCCGCCGGAACCGGCGCCAAACCGGTCACCCTCAGGCAAGACGACAAGACCGTGACCGTAGCCGGCAAGGGCTTCACGGTCATCTTCGACAAGGTGGCGGGCACGATCTCCGCTTTGAACCGCGACGGCGTGAATGTGCTCGCTGCCAACGGCGGGCCGCGCCTGCATCTTTGGCGCGCGCCGCACCGTAACGACGACATGTGGGCCTATGAGGAGTGGGTGAAATATGGGCTCGACAACCTCAAATTCAGCGTCGTCAAACTCACCGCCTCGCAACCTGGCCCCAACTCGGTGCTCGTCGTTGCCGAACTAAAGGCCCAGGGCAAGAACGGCTTTAGCGCGACGCACGCGGTCGAGTATCTGATCGCCAGCGACGGCGCGATCGCCGTGGAAAACGGCGTACACTTTACCGGCCCGCGCGTGCCGCTGGCGCGGCTGGGCGTGCGATTGCTGCTCGACAAGCGGCTGGACAGGCTCGACTTCCTCGGCCGCGGTCCGATGGAGAATTACGCCGACCGCAAGCGCGGCTTCGACGTGGGCCTTTACAGCGTGGGCGTCAACGAGCAATACGCCTACGAGAAGCCGATGGAACGGGCCAACCACGAAGATGTCCGCTGGGCGGCGCTCACCGGGACCGGCCTGCCGGGCCTGCTCGCGCAGGCCAACGGCGACCTGCTCCAGGCCTCGGCCCTGCCGCACACCGATGAGCAGATGACCCCGGTCGAGTACAAGATCGACCTGCCCGCCAGCGAAGCCACAGTGCTCTGCCTCAGCGCCAAGACGCTGGGTGTCGGCTCCAACGGCTGCGGCCCGCGGCCATTGGAGAAGTATATTGTCTATTCCAGGCCAGCCCGCTTTGCCTATGTCTTGCGACTCTTGCCGACCGGGCAAAAGCCAACGCCCGAGCTGGGCCGGCTTCCGTCGCCCGTGGTCCATCGGCCGGCCGTGACAGCAGCGCCCCGCCGTACTGACCGCAGCCGCTGGCGAATCGTCTCTTGCACGAGTTTCCAGGAGGGCGAGGGCGAGCCGGAGCAAGTGCTCGACGGCGATCCGTCGACGTATTGGCACTCGCGATGGAGGACCAACCCCACGCGCAACCCGCACGAGTTGGTGATCGATTTCGGCAAATCGCTGAAGGTCGCCGCGGTGGTCTACCGGGCACGCGAGGACATGGAGAACGGCCGGGTCAAGGACTATGAAGTCTTCTTCAGCAGCGACGGCAAGACGTGGGGAAAGCCCGCTGTGGTCGGCAGCTTCGAGAACTCTGCCGACGACGAACAGCAGGCGGAATTGGCGAAGGCCGTAACCGCCCGGTTCATGAAATTCGTCGTAAAAAGCGAAGTCCGAGGCAACACCTATGCCTCGATTGCCGAGCTTGACATCATCCCCGCGAAGTAAAGGTCCAACATGATCAGCCGATTTTGCATTTTTGTAGTCCCGATATTTGCAATGTGTGCGGCTTTTTCCAGTCGCGCCGGCGCAGCCGAGCCAACCCCGCCGCCCAATCCTCGCCTGGCCAAAGAACTGGAAAAGTTCCAAGACTTGAAGTTTGGTTTCATGATGCATTTCGGGGCGTATAGCCAATGGGGCTGCATCGAATCGTGGCCGTTGGTGGAAGAGGACAAGTGGGCCAGGCCCGACGACCTCAAGCCGTGGATCGAGCGCGGCAAGGACCTTGCCCGCTTCCAGCGCGATTACTTCGCGCTGCCCAAGACGTTCAACCCGACGAAGTTCGACCCGGTTGCCTGGGCGAAATCGGCCAAAGACTGCGGCATGAAGTACGTCGTCTATACGACCAAGCACCACGACGGCTTCTGCATGTACGACACGAAATTGACCGATTACAAGGTCACCGCGATTGACTGTCCGTTCCATGCGCATCCGCAGGCCGATACGGTCCGTGCGGTGTTCGACGCCTTCCGCAAGCAAGGCTTTGTCATCGGCGTCTACTTCTCGAAGGCCGATTGGCACCATGCCGGCTACTGGGATCCCGCGCGGCCCGCGCACACCCGCAACCCCAACTACGACACGGCCGCCGAACCGCAGCGGTGGCGGGGATTCGTCGATTTCGTCTACGGCCAGATCGAGGAACTGATGACCAATTACGGCCCCGTCTCGCTCTTGTTTCTCGACGCCGGCCAGGTCCGGCCGCCCCAGCAGGACATCCACATGGATCGGCTGGCGGCCATGGCCCGCCGGCATCAGCCGGGGCTGATCATCGCCGATCGCACAGTGGGCGGGCGTTACGAGGACTATTTCACCCCGGAACAGGAAGTGCCCGACAAGCCGCTGCCGCACGCCTGGGAAACCTGCATGACGATGGGCGATTCCTGGTCCTTTAGGCCGAACGACAGGTACAAGTCCGCGCATCGGCTCATTCAACTTCTCGTCGAGATCTGTGCCAAGGGCGGCAATTTCCTTTTGAACGTTGGTCCGCAGCCGGACGGCCAACTGCCGGCCGAGGCCCTGGCCCGCATGCGGGAGATTGGCGCATGGATGAAGGTCAACGGCGAGGCCATTTACGCCACGCGTCCCATCGCACCCTACAAGGACGGCGATGTCTCCTTCACGCGCAAGGGCAATACCATCTACGCCATTTACGTGGCGAAGGGCGAGACCGACAGCATGCCCCGCGCGATAAGCTTTTCAACCTTGCGCCCGGCGGCCGGCACGGAAGTTCGCATGTTGGGTGTTAGCGGACCGCTGAAATGGCGGATTGACGCGGCGGGCAAGACCGTGGTCGATATTCCCGCTTCGATTCAGAAGAGTCCGCCTTGCCGACATGCATTCGCCGTCAAGTTTGATTTGGGGGGATCGTATCAATCATCCCGCCCTGCTAAACAAGTTCATCTGTTGTAACGCGAAGGCGGCAAATAACAATACCGCCAGCGCGGCAAACATTCGCGCATGCCAAGCCGTGGCACCTGGCGCGGCCGGCCGCGGAAAATCCGGCGTTACTCCGGCGGCCAGCAACCGGTCGTAAAGATGCGGATGCATCGCCCGCACCTTCCCCGTAACTGCTGGCGAAAGACTGTCTGCGTATATCCGCATCAAGGCTCGCGCATAAGTCCCCGCGTCACCCTCGTTGGCCTTCGCCATCTCGTCCGCGCGCGACTCCAGCTTCCGGCTGATGCGCCCGTAAATGCGGGGAACGCTAAGAGTGATGAACAACAAACCGATAAAGGCAACAAATCCAAAGGCATGCACCAATGGACTAAAGAACATCCATGGCGCGTACGTCAGTATCACGATGGATCGCGAATATCGTACGGCCTGTGATTCGGTCAGATGCGCCAACTCATGCGAGCAGATGGCGGCGATCTCCGCATCAGGAAGCAATTCGAGCAGGCGTTCCGTGAACAGCAATTGGCGGCTGGCCGGCAGCGCAAATGCCTGCGCGAAGGAGGAACGCATCAACAGGACTCTGCAAAAGGGAACATTCATCCTGGCTGAGGCTTTTTCGGCAATATTTTGCAACCGCGCCGGTGCCGGCACGAATAAACCAAGCTTCCGTCCCACCCAGACGCAGCCGCCTCGTACCCAAAGTACCCAAGAAACGATGACCGTCCCGGCAATCGCGAATGCTAGCCCGGTGAACTCACTCGGCATCAATGCCGCTGCGCCGATGAATACCAACAAGATGGGCAATTGCATCAGAATCCTGGTGGCGACCTGGCGCAAGCAATCGCGAAGCAAAATGCGAGGAAAAACCTCCCGATACATGGCGAGGGTTCCCGCATAGGCGCCCAGCAGCGAAGCGATGCCCGTAAGCACCCAGAGCGGTGATGCCTGCGGCCACAGTAGCCGCATGCTCAACGTAATGATGCCAGGAATGATCAACAGGTTGGAACGGGCCGCAAACATGGCTGGATACAACAACCGGGCTTGTTCCGACCAATGTTCCCCCTTGCTGCGCCGCCACGGAATCAGCGCCAGCCAGTTTGTGACCAAGATCACGCCTGCCGCTAACAAGGTCGAGCCAATGAGAATCAGTCCATTCAACACATAGGGCATGAAAAGAAGGCGCGGCCAGGGGACATCTGCCAGCAAGGCTTTTTCAGACCCGCCGGTCGCCCGCACGGGAACCTCGGCTAGGAGCCAAATCGTCAAGCAGCCCAGCAGGGCCGATAACCGAAAAATCGGTTGGGAATGAAAGGACCGACGACCAGCAGGGTGATTCATGGAATGGCTGGCATTGGGTGTCACAGAATGGCATCCGCCCGATCGTGCGCCGGATGCCTAGCTGCTTGATCATACTTCTGGTGCGCAGCGCCGGCCAGAGGGTTGCAGAAGCTAGGCGCGTAGAGTACCGAACTGTCGAATTGAGCAGAGCGATTTTCGCCCCTTCTGAAAACAGCGTACAAATCCCTACGCCTCTTTGACTTGCGGCAAAACGAGGCAAACCAGCAAAACCTCGTTTTCCTTCAAAAAACGTCGCTTACAGGTGTCGGCGACACCCGATGTAAGGGTATCGGAGACCATACTGGACACTTGTTCTAAACCGCCTGAAACGGGTGTCGGCAGGTATCAGAAGGCGTCAAATCCGCTCTTTCGATGGAGCGTATCCGGTGGCCTAAGAGCCGCGGGTGTCAGGTCCGCGAAACATGGCGATGGCCTCACCGATTTTGCGCGGCTGGCCAAGCGCGCCGGTCGCCCATGCCGGCACGCCCCTCAATTCCGGCGTCGATCGCGTCATTCTATTGGTAGCGGCCTTTCTTCGTGCCGCACCCACCCCCATTGGAGAAAACATGAACCAACCAGCCCCAGCCCTGCCAACTTCCCGCCGTGACACCCGTGGCCAAGCCTGCGTAAAATCCCTCACGGGCATCAAACGTCGCACCGGCGTGTCCATGCCCAAGCACCTGCTGCTGAAGATGGCCTTCGACTCCGGCTACGAAGCCGGGGCAGAAGACGCCGGCAGCGGCGAACTGCTAGTCGAGACCCTGGATCTGCGGAATGCCCTCTACGGCCTGGACGGCAAGACGAATCGAGCGATCGCGCTGGACGAGCTGCTGATGGCCGTGAGCGTGGAGACGCTGGAGCACGAGGAGGATTGCAGGTGCGGGCTTTGCAGGGCGCTGAGGGCGGTCGGGTGGTAGCTGCCGATTCTCTGCGCACTTGTCGTCCATATTACTCTGTTCTCGCACGATCTCGCGCTTTCGCCCTCCGTGTGGTGGGGGCTCTCGACCACGCCACCCAGGCGTAGATTATGCGTCACCGGTCTTGCATCCGGGCACCGGTCACTCGTCTCTAAAGTGGATTGAACAGTTCGGCAAAGCCTTGCGAAGCTTTCTTACTCCCGCGTCAGTAACCCTGGTCCCCGACAGGTCCAGCGATTGGAGCGAGGTCAGCCCTTTGAGATGTTCTAGGCCGGCGTTCGTCACAAGGGTGTCGGACAGGTCCAGCGATTGCAGTGCGGTCAACCCTTTGAGATGTTTCAGTTCAGCATCCCTCACGCGGAACTCGGACAGGTTCAGCGATTCAAACCGAGTCAACAGTTCGAGATATCCCAGTCGAAAATCAGTTTCGTCAGTGCTGTCAATTGGATATTCAGTCTGCGGGAAGTCAAGCTTTGTTATGGTCCGTCCTGACCGACAATCGATCAGGTCGCCTCCGAGGTCAAAACGTGTCTCCCACGTCGGCAGAAAGCGACTTCGGCAGGCTCACCTAGTACTACAGCGCTAACTTGAGTTCCATTTACATGCGGGAGTTTCTGTCAGC
>CAZTPX010000081.1:0-44766 GCA_964615095.1 uncultured Planctomycetaceae bacterium
GCCAAAGTCGCTCAGGAATCGCCAAATCCCCGGCGATTATCTTGCTTGCCCTCACAGCGAACGCAGCATATCCAGCAGAACCCAGTCTATCGGCCGCCACGTCGCCTGCTGCGCCCGTTCCTGCACCCGCCGCAGCCGTTCCTGTTCTGCCTGCACCTTCCGCACCCCCGCGCCGTTATTCACTCGCACCCACTTCACCCCGCCGCGGTTGAACCGGGACGCTAGGCGATACCCCGTAGCCTGCACGCCGGCAACGTGGGGAGATGTTTCAACGATGCCACCTTGCACAAGTGCAGCGAACACCGCCGGGTAGTTCCGCCGGGACAACACCCGCCGCAAGACTTCCGAGTGCAGCCGCACGTACCCTTCGCCGTCCGTTCCACCGTCCGCAGTCTTCCGGATGATGGTGTCGATGAGATACGCCGCCGCGAACAGGCACGCAGGCCGCCGCAGTCCTTCCGGCAACGCTCGCCACAAATCCAACCTGCACGGCAACCGGAACCACATCCCCGCCGCATCGCTGCCACTCTTATTCTTCCGTTCCGCTACTGCTGGCATCGTTCCCACCTTTCAATGCCCAGGCCGGCCCGGTACGCAGCCGCAGAGGTGGGACACCGCCGCCGCGCCCAGGCCGTAAAGTGCATGGCTGGCCGGCCGTACACCACCCGGGGAAAACCGCATCATACCGCGCTTTGGAATCCGTGCAACTAACTCTCGCCAGTGTTTCCCCGGTCTGTCGGTAATCCAAGCCGCGGGCCATTTTGTAAGAATCGCCTTGACGAGCCACCAGCATTCAGCTTGCTAAACTGACGTTGCTGCCAGCGGCTTTCTTACAATTTGCTGCCGCTGTGGTCGCGACCGCCCAGCCCCACGGTTGCGCCGGATTGGATTTAAGCAACTTGCGGACGGCCCGGTCCAGATTGGCGGGGAGCTTCGCCTTGCTGGCCAAGTCGCCGGTCGCCTTCGCAATGGCGTCCATCCGTTCGTTTATCAATTTGTCCTGCAACGCACGGCGGTAAGCCTTTTCTAGGGCCTCTTGGTTAGGTATGACCTTTTGGATCCCCGCGGCCGTCAACTTGCTCTCGACACACTCGACCAGATTGTCCGAGGTGAGAGCGTTCAGTTCCACACGACGCCCACACCAGCCGGCGCCGGTCTTTTCACTGCAAAGGAACTTCGCCTCTTCCTCCGTCGCCCCGACGACCGGCAGACGGTCCCGCGGGTCCTTGGCCTCGCCGTTCTTGTTGCGGCCGTAACATACTCGCTCCGAGTCCAGCCCCCACGCTTTCGCATCTTCAAGCCGCAATCCGAAGTCGATGACCTCGAACTCGTTCTTGAACGCGTATCGGCGGGTGTCGTTGCAAAGAGTGTGCAAGATATTCAGCCCGGCTAGGTCGAAATCGTGTAGTACCAGCAATGGTATCCCGTAGGTCCCGCAAAGCTCATCTGCCAGGTGTCGGCAAGCAGTCACTGACTGTCCCTTGGCGCT
Organism: uncultured Planctomycetaceae bacterium; assembly: GCA_964615095.1. Classification (GTDB taxonomy): domain Bacteria; phylum Planctomycetota; class Planctomycetia; order Pirellulales; family Thermoguttaceae; genus JANXQG01. The sequence goes on from CAZTPX010000081.1 coordinate 1,490, forward strand.
CAAGATTCCGATGTCGAACCGCTCGGCCAATTGCACCTTGCGGAACAACTCATCAAAGCCCTGCTTTTCGATGTACAGCAAGGCCCCGAATAATTCCCGCGGGCCGCAGTCCTGCTTGCCAAGATCGAAGGACAAGCAATTCCTGATTCCCGCCACGCCACGCCAGGTTGCGCGCTGGAGGTATCCCCGAACTTCCAAGGTTCCAAGTGGTACGCTCTTGCCGGTGTGCGGTTCGTAGAAGTCGCCGCGCGCGTCATAGAGCACATCCCAGTCGGCGGTTTCCTTGGGATGCTCACGCTGATACTCGGGTAGCAAGGTCTGGCTGAAGTACTGCGAGTCGAGTCCCGTCTTGCCGGTGATTTCCTGGATTGGGCCGCGGGCCTGATAGAAGACTTGCCGCGCCGTGGCCATACCCACGCTGCCACTGGCCTTCAGGTAGGCATCGCGCATGACTTGCCACGCCGCCTCTTTGACCGAGACCTTCGCTGCGCGCGCAAAGGCTTCATGCCGATTCATCGCCTTTCGGTTGTCGCGTTCCTCTCGGACGCGAATCCTTTTCCAATCCGCGGTGACCGATTCCACGACCTTGGCGATCGTGTCGCCGTCCATGCGGGAGATTGCCACGGCACTCTTGCCCCGATCAGTATAGCGGACCCGGGGGTGTGCCACATGCAACAGGAAGACGATCGGCGCGTGGTGGCTGGCCCGCTGACTTTCGAGTAGCGCCCCCAACCCGTCACTCCATCCGCCGCCGCGGCCGCCCAAATTTCGGAAGGGGTTGATTATCCCCGCCGACCAGTTCACCCCGGTTATCAGCCGACGCGGGGCCTGGTCGTCGCCCTGCATGGCAAAGGCCGCTTCCACGACCATCGGCAAGCCGTCGCTGCCCACTAAGTACGCCTTTCGGTAACGGCACGTCGCCATATCGCAACCGATCTCTTGAAAGCGGGTCCGAACATGGCCCTCCCCAATGATGCCCAGTTGCGCCGGCTTGACCGCCCTGCTGTTGGCCTGCATCGACTTCAACAAGCCGGCCAGCACAGCGTGCTGTAGCTCGTTCCCGTTGACAAGTGCAGAAAGGTTCGTCCTGGTTAGCCCGGTTTCCTCCAAGACGACGCGCTGCTTTGCCGTGCCGATCAAACCGCGGAACTCCTTCACGAGTTCCCTGACCGAACGGTCGGTCTTTCGTGCCCGGTCGTGCGCCACGTAGGCCGCCACCAGCCGTTCAAACTCCTCCGGGCCATACCAGTGCGCGGAAGTCGGCTCGCTGGGGGGCCACTTGCCGCAGTCGGGGCTTGTGGCGCTGCGGCGGGTCTCGTCGCCGTGCCAATCGACGGCAAGGGTTAAGTGCGGGTTCAGCCAAGCATAATCATCGGCAAGTTGTAAAAAACGTGCCTTGGCGTTGTCCAGGATTTCGCTTGCTGAAGCCGGCCAGTAGACCCTTACGACGGTCCCGGTTTTTACATTTTCATCCGGGAAGGTTTCGCAACTGACTGCGGGGCGTTGCGCGATCCGGTCGACGGCAAACGTGATTTTGTACCGCTGGCCCCGGGCCGCAATATCCACCCTGCCGCTGTCTCCGTCCAAAACGAATGGCATGGCGAGAATGGTTTTCATCGCGTTGCCCTGTGCCCCACGCGTCGGGGAAACGTAGGCTTCTCGGCTGGAAACCCTGACCGCATAGTCGAGGATTCCGTTGACCGTTTCGGCGGGGATTCCCTGGCCATTGTCGCCGATGGTGATTCCATGCTCGTCAACGGTAACGGTGACCTCTGGCGATATCCCGGCCTCCTCGCAGGCGTCAAGAGCGTTGTCCATGCACTCTTTCAGAATCACAAGGGGCCATTCCTCGGCATTGTGACCCGTTTGCGCCGTCAGTTCCTTCGGACTGCAAAAGTCCATCAAGCGAGATGTTTCAAACGTCGTGCGGTCCAGTACCTTGCCTGACGTTTGTTTCGGTCGTTCTGCTGATTCGGTATTCATCGCCCCACCGCCTTTCGCCGTCGCCGTTGTAGGCCCAGCGGCCGCCTTGCTCTCGCCCGTTCAGTCGCCGTGAGTCCTGCCGCCGGCCGACTCTGGCCCCCGCGTTGCTCCCGCCGGGCCACGTACCCAAAAAGTGCCGCGTCCGCCACCCCGCGTAAAAACAATGGGCCCCCGCTTCTACCGTCGTCCTTAACTACCATAATGCCATCCTTTCTCACTTCGTTCCCACCATGCTCTTCCGTAAGTACTCTTCCAAATCCGCGCGTGACACAACCGTCTTCCGCTTGCCTATCACCGCATGCGGAATCAACCTGTCACGCAACAACCGGGCGAACGTCTTCCGCGACATTCGCAAAATCGCCGCACCTTCCTTCGTCGTCAACAAGTCGCTCATATAGTAACCCCTTCCGTGAACTCGAAACCAGCAAGACAAGGGCACCTAAATGCATGCCCATCATACCCTCATTATACGTATTCGTTCTCGAAACGACAACTTATTCCCTCGTTTTCCCTAAGAAATCAGAAAAGTATCTCTACTCGCTGTCGCGTGTCAGTAAATAGCCCCAGCAGGCAAAAGGCTGTTCTGGACCGCCCGCCCCTGGCAAGCCTTGCACCACCGCTGCCGTCACGCCACCGCCACGCCCTGCCACGTTCTCTACCCAGCACGGCCAACGACACGCCCGGCAGGAACCCGCCACAGACGAGCGCATACGCGTCGTGGTGACTCGGCCAACATTGTGTCAGCGCCCAGCGCGAGCATTCCGCAGCATTTCGTCGAAGGCCGCCTTGTTAAAGAAGCGGAGGCCGAAGACGTTCCACGCGATCAAGAGCGGCGGAAGTGATGCCACCAGCCAGTGTCCTTGCCAGAGTAGCACCCCAGATACAAATGCCAAGCACGGCCACCCAAACGAATTCGAGAAGCCTCCGAGGCACACCACCCCCGCCAGGACATATCCGTGCCAAAAGCAGAAAACCGCAACACCCAGTATTACCAGTACAACGAGCAGCATGACCGGTCTCCTTTGAAATTGTGGTTTAGTTCGACCAGGCTTTGACCTTCGCACTGGCAACCCGCAGCGCCCGGGCTTTCGCCTGATACCCGCTGCCAAAGCAGTTTGCCTCCATTGCCCGCTCGCCGGCCGGAATCGCTTTGTGATGGTCGATAAATTCCGTGACACCGTTGTAGGCCGCCCAGAGCGTGTGGCGGACCCCTGGAAGATCGTTCCCCCGGCCTGACTCAAAGAGTTGCCTCGACCGGCTACGGTCCTCGTAGGTCCGCTTGGCCGCTTTCTCGTTCTCCGGATCTTTGGGGACCGGAAACACCTCAGCAAGGTACTCGTCGAGCTTCGAAGCGTCGAGCGTCAACTTGCACATCGCCCGGAACGTGTTGGCCAGATTGGCGAAACCCCGTTCGACGATTCCCAGCAGCCGGTGGGCTTGCTCCAATCGCTGTTGCACGTTCGCCGTGTGGGTAACCCGGATCGTGGGCCCGTCCGACAACGCCATGTTCAGCGTGTTCTGACAGACGACCCGGATCGGCGTGAACTTGACCTGCACGGCACTTTGCCCATCGTGACTGTTCGACAATAACAGGTACTTGTCGGCCACGTCGTCGCCTACCACGACGATCTGATCGGGCAACTTGGCCAGCAACCAGATTCGCTCTCCGTTGCCCAGGGCCCCGGCCGTGTGATAGACGGCCGCCTTGCGATCAACGATCGGATCGAAGAAACTGAACGCATCGACGTTCTGGAGGGGCGTGTAGCCCTTGCCGACGATTCCCAGAACCGGGCAGTCTTCCTCACCCCACAAGTCGTCACGGACAACGCCGAAGGTGTCGCGAACCCGGACAGACGCCCCGCCCTTTGTGGCGAAGAGCGGCACCTTTGAAACGGTCCAGTTGAGTCGCGCCGCCTTGATCGCCGCGGCCGCGTTTGCAGGACCTGCCAATCGCGTTCCCAGCGCGTGCCAAGGGGGCTTGGCAACGTAGAACATGGAAGCGTTACCACCACGTATTTCGAGATTGTGTGCCACGCCAAGACCCTCCTTCGCAATGCTGATGCCCGGGGATTTCCACGCGACTCCAACCACCATGATAAACCGCTGAGGGGCAGGTACGCAAGGCTCTCCAGGCGAGGTATCTTAACAACCATCTTACTGGTGTTTTTTCGTTTAACGCGATGGACCCGAGATAGCATGGAGTCCCATTCACAGGTGCAACCGGGGCGCGGAAAAGATCCAGTACGGCCGTAGGGTCCCTTGGGGGTCGTCCTGCCCGCCTGCACGCGCACACCTCGCGACCGGAAATCGGGTTGCCGTCTGCGCGGAACGGCTAGCCCTGCCGGCGCCGTCGCCGCCGGCACGAGGCCCAACACGCCATCACGATACCACCGACACCGAGGAGAACAAGCGTGGAGGGTTCCGGAACGGGGGTGAGGAGAAATGCCTCCGTAGTCGAGTCGGGACCGCTACCGTAACCCACGATCTGGCCCGAATCGTTAATGCCATTTGCAACCTCAAGCGTCCATCCAGAATTCGGATCTATCAGGTTATTCAAGTCATACATCGTCCCATCGCTGTATAGAAAGGCGCGGTAGACGCCACTGGCAGTGTAGCTGCCACCCACGACCTGCCCACTGCTGTTGATCCCGTAGCTGCAACTGCCGTTGTTGTATGGCGTGCCGAGTGTGCCAAGGTCCTGCATGACCCCGCCGCTATAGAGAAAGGCGTCTTCGGCGCCGCCACTGGTATCGGCCAACCCTACGACTTGGCCACTATCATTGATACCATCGGCCCAACTTCGCTTCCCACCAAGTGTGCCTAAATCCGTCATCGTACCTCCGCTGTAAAGGAAGGCATGCTGCAAGGAGCCGGCCCCACCGTTGCTGCTGTAGACCTGTCCCACGATCTGCCCGGCGTTATTGATGCCATAGGCGATACTGTCGTATTCGCCTGGAATCCCGCTGAGGTTAGTCATAGCCCCGCCGCTGAAAAGGAAGGCATTCTGGGTACCACTGGCATAGGATGATCCTACGACCTGTCCGCTGTCGTTGATGCAGTAGGCGTAACAAGCCTTTCCACCATTTGTGCCAAGGTCCTGCATCGTGCCGCCAGTGTACAAGAAGGCGTGGTAATTGCCGTCGCTGGCTACGGCTTGCCCCACGACCTGCCCACTGTTGTTAATACCATAGGCTTCGCTGTCACCTGCGCCGAGAGTACCAAGGTCCTGCATGATCCCGCCACTGTAAAGGAAGGCGTTAGGGATACCATTGCTTGTGTTGGCCCACCCCACGACTTGCCCCGCGTTATTGATTGCGTAAGCGATACTGCCAGCCGCTCCGCCCGGGAATGTGCCCAGGTCAATCACCGTGTACTGAACTTGCGCCCGTGCCTCCTCAACGGCCGCCAATGACAACAAGACGGCCCACCCAAGAATCAAGCGTTTCATCGTTCAACCCTCCAGGAAAAAGCGTCCACTTTGGAACCCCACTATTATGAACACCGGTATTCCTCGATGCAATAACGCACTTTCGATGGAACGCGAGGCCGGCATCTTAACAACCATCTTAACGCTGAAAATCGATCCCCCGCTGGACGACGGCTAGATGGGTCCCATTTCGGCCGATTGGCCGGGTCCGTGGTTAGGATTCTGGCCGCGGTAGGGTCCCTTACCCCCCCTGCCACGGGCGCACGCACGCACGCGGTTTCCTTTTTTTCTTTGCATCGCTGGCCGCCGGCAGAGTGCCGAGAATTGACTGACGCGATGTCAGTCAATGGAGACGGTGCCAACGGCCGATGCCGTCAACACCTGCGATGCCGTCATGGCATCGCCACAGAACTACATCCCGACGCTGGCGTAGAACTCTTCATCCTGCCGGATGCTCTCGTCGTCCAGCTCGGCCGTCGTCCTGCTGGCGAGTTCATCGCGTTCCTGACTCGTCATGGCGAGGAGACTTCCCACGCCCGCCGACATCGCCTGCAACGCTGGCACAGGCCAGTGTGCGAACATCTCGGCCACGTCCTGGCCGTCCTTCTCGTCTCGCACGTCGAGGACCCAACCCCGACCTTTCATGTCCTTCACACTTACACGACAGACTTCGTTCTGTTTTCGCATCTTGCTTCCTTTGCTGCATGTGGTTTCATGCGTCCACCTCACGGCCCCCAGGAACGCCCCGGCAGGCATCCGAGGTGGAACAGGTGTAAGTTCTACCACGCCCCGCTACGACCGTGCAATAGACGTTTGAGACGTTCCTTGGGACGAACCAGCCCAGAAACAGTCCCATTTAAGTCTCATTGAAACCGATGCCGGCTTTGTTAAGAATTTACAACTCATTATGCAGCAATCAGTTACGACAACACATGTTATAGGTAATCCATCGCGATAACATGGTGGTTACGAGCATGGCAGAATAGCGCAGTGGAAGCTAATCTTTTTCTACCCCTTGACAATGTACGGCCGTATATTGTACGATTGTCCATAAGGAGCGGGTTTAGAAAACAATCCCCCCATTCGCCAACCATAATTTATTGAGGTTATCATGGAACCGTTCGACAGTCTAACTCTGAAGCAGCATGCCGTTTACGAGTTCATCCGCGACAAGATGCGCACTCGCGGTTACGGCCCGACTGTGCGGGAAATCGGCACGCAGTTCGGTATCAGTTCACCCAATGGGGTGGTGTGCCATCTGAAGGCGCTGGAGAAGAAGGGAGTCATTACGCGCGAGCCGAACATGTCGCGGGCGATCCAATTGGCGGCCGAGCCAATCGAGGACCGCAGCCTGCCGCTCTATGGGCAGATCGCCGCCGGCGTGCTGCACGAGGCGGTCGAGCAGGACGAGCGGGTCGATTTCGAAACGCTCTTCGATCCGGCCGACAAATCGCTCTTCGTGCTGGAGGTACACGGCGAATCGATGATCGAGGATCAGATTGCCGACGGCGACTATGTGGTCGTCCGCCGCCAGCGGACCGCACGGAAAGGGCAGATCGTGGTGGCCATAACCGACGAGGGCGAGGCCACGCTCAAGCGTTGGTTTCCCGAGAAGAACCGCATCCGCCTGGAGCCTGCCAATTCGACCATGAAGCCGATCTTCGTCCGCGACGCCAAGGTTTTGGGCGTTGTCGTGGGCGTCGTGCGGAAAGTCGAGTAGCGCCAGGTTAGGCGTCGCTTGACGGTAAAAATGGCATCCGTATTCTGGATGCCACTGGCTTGCCCAGTGGAGCGTGGCGATTGCTGTTACGCATCCTCCCTGGTACTCAAGCTGTAAACGCCCCCACTGCCCCTGCGGCAGTGGAGCGATGTTTGACCACTACATGCGGCCCCCTGCGGTTTCCCCTCGCCGCGTTTCGCGTGCCGCCGCCCCAGCCCTTCGGGCTGGGGCGGCGGCACGCGAAACGCGGGGAAAAGCGTGGATTGCGGTGGCTTGTAGTGGTCAAACATCGCTCCGCCGGGACAGGCCCGGCGGTGGCGTTTACAGTTCGAGTTGGTACTATGGGGGTAGCGATTATTTGTAGCAGCGAACGTAAGTTTCCACTGGGCAGGCCAGTGGCATTGAGTGTGGAACCTATTTCGCACGATATCCTGGACGAAACTCGGCCATGGAAATACTCGCAGCGTCACTGACAGCCGTCTTCTACTGGCCCTTCTTGTTTTTTCGCGATAAAGACCGGCGCCAAAGGCTCCGGGACCATGCCGGGCCGCTCTTCCTTAAGCAGAAATGCCGGCGCAAGCCGTGGGACCGGTGGACCTGCACATCGCTGGCGATCGTTTCTTTCTTGCCTTTTTTGTTGGCGATGTCGATGGATATTGCCGTCCGGTGGCAGGCGGGTTCCATCCTCCCTAAAATCTTCTTTTCGGCCTCGACATTCACCTTGATGCTTTGGTGTACTGCAATCCTTGGCCTGCCCAGCTTGCTTTCATGGCTATTACCCCAGGTTCTAGAGTTGCGGCAGCGGGGATTGATCATTTTTCAAGGCGAGACTATTCAGTATATTCCCTGGGCACGGGTCGAGTTCGCTCAATGGGCTCACGTTTTGGGTAGGGTACAAATTCAACTTTGCTTCATGGATTCGAAGCACGGCCTATCAAAGGACAAGAGATTCGACATTTCGGCGGACAAGGAAGACGCCGTCCTGGCCATGCTGCAGCCGGTTGTCGAATTGCGTGACCCGTCTGGGGCCGTCGTGAATCCGGAAATCCACGCCGCCAAGCGCGACGCGAGCATGCCCGCGCGGTCGTATCAATTCGACTTGCGAACGCTGTTGCTGTTCATGCTCTTCGCAAGTGCCGCGATGAGCTGGTATGGGATCCACTATCACCGTAATGCGGCCGAGAAGGCGGCGCTCGCCAGACTGGAGCCCTTCCAGCCCCAGATTACGGGGCGGTATTACTTGCAAGTGGATTTTTCCGCGTCAAGCGTCAAACCCAACGATGGCGATCTGGCCTTGCTTGCCGATCTTAACAGTTTAGACCATTTAGACCTGACGGGAGCACCCATCACCGATGCGGGATTGGAACATCTGGAACATCTCAATTCGCTTTCCTTCCTCGTCCTTTCGAACACGGCGGTTGGCGACGACGGGCTGCGACACTTGGAAAAGCTGCCGCGGCTGAGCTATCTGATACTTTACGGCACGCGAGTGACCGAGGAGGGCGTGAAGAGGTTCCAGCAAGCGTCGCCCAACGCCAAAGTAAGTTGGCATTTGTGAACGCGGCCATGGAAATACTCGCGGCATATATCAAGCCGTCTTGTCTAATGCGGCCGCCTGATTCAGCTTGTTGTAGAGCGTCTTCAAGCTGATCCCCAGCTCTTCGGCCGCCTTGGGCTTGTTGCCGCCGTGGCGATCCAGGGCATCGAGAATGACTTGGACCTCCTGCTGCCGCAAACGGCTCATAGGCGGTTTCGCTGGCGGTGCGGGAGCCGAGGTCCCTGGCGGAATGGCGGCCACCGAAGCGGCGGCAGGCCGCAGGGAAAATCGCCTGGGAAGATGTTCCAGGCAGATCGGCGCATGGTCGCAGAGGATCATGGCGTGCTCGACCACGTTGGCCAGTTCCCGCACATTGCCCGGCCAGGTATGCTGCCGCAGAGTCTCCGCAGTTTCCAGCGAAAACAACGCGTCATCGCTGCCCAATTTCATCCCCTTGCGCAGCACGAGGTGCCGCGCCAACGGCAGGATGTCGTCGATCCGTTCCCGCAGCGGCGGCAGGACGATTTCGAAGGTGTTGATGCGGAACCACAGGTCCTCGCGAAATTCGCCCGCGGCCACCATCTGATCGAGGTGGCGGTTGCTGGCGCAGATCACCCGCACGTCGCAGATCAGCGACTCGTTGTCGCCCACGCGGCGGATCTCGCCGCTTTCCAGGAAACGCAGCAACTTGGCCTGCATGGCCTTGGGCAGTTCGCCAATCTCGTCCAGAAACAGCGTGCCGCCGTTGGCCACCTGAAACAACCCCGTGCGATGCTCGTCGGCCCCCGTGAAGGCCCCTTTGCGATGGCCGAAGAGTTCGCTTTCGATCAGGTTCTCGGGCAGCGCGCCGCAGTTGATGGGCACAAAGGGCATGTCAGTCCGCAGGCTTTGATCGTGCAACGCCCGGGCAACCAGTTCTTTGCCGGTGCCGGTCTCGCCCCAGATCAAGACGGTGGAGTTTGTCGGCGCTACCTTGGCAATCAGGCGGCGGACGGTCTCCATGGCCGCCGACGTGCCCACCAATTGCGACGACCCTTCCAGGCGTTCCAGTCGCTGCTTCAGCGCCCGATACTTGTAGGTCAGCTCGCGTTTTTCCGCCACCCGCCGCAGTACGGCGTCGAGATCGGCCAGCTTGCAGGGCTTGGTGAGGTAGTCGAAGGCCCCATAGCGCAGCGCGGTGACCGCCGTTTCCAGCGACGATTTGCCGGTAAGGATCACGGCTTCCGTATCGGGGGCCAATTGCTTGGCCCGAGCGACGACCTCCAGTCCGCTGGCCCCCGGCATGTCGAGATCCACCAGCAGGCAATCGTAGACATTGCGGTCCAAGGCGGCCAGGGCCGTAGCGCCGTCCGGACAAACAGTGACCTCGTGGCCCATCCGCGGCAGTTCCAGCCGCATCACTTCCTGCAGCGATCGCTCGTCATCGGCGAAGAGCAGTTTGAGTTTCGCAATCGATTTCTTGGAATTGACAGTACTCATTGGCAATACCGGTGCCGTTGGCTCGGGGTTAAACAGGCAATTGTCGTTGGGTAATATTTTAGCATAGTCGAGTGAATGACCCCTGCCAGCTTGTCTGGCCGGTGAACGAGTCTTGTAGGCGAGGAAGCACGTTTGTACCCTCTGCCCTGGACCCCTGCCAGCTTGCCTGGCAGGTGAGCGAGTCTTTCGGCGAGCACAGGCTCATCGCCGACAAGACTCCTTCACCGGCCACACAAGGTGGCAGAGGTCGAGGAATCTCACAGAAGCTCGTCCCTTCGCTGAATAAAACTATTTCACCTGCCAGGCAAGCTGGCAGGGGTCCATTCCTCGATTTCACTAAATAGTCACGTATCAGGCCGCTTTCTCCTGCGCGGCGCTCAACGGCAAGCGCACTACGAAGGTCGCTCCTTGGCCCGGTCCGGGGCTGCGGGCCTCGATCGTGCCGGCGTGATCCGCCACGATGCGATAGCAGATGGAAAGCCCCAGCCCCGTGCCCTGGCCTGCCCGGCGACGCGTGAAAAAAGGCTCGAAAATGCGATCCATAACCTCAGGGGTCATGCCGCAGCCGTTGTCGGCCACACTCAACTCGGCCATGTGGTCGCGCAATTCCAGGCGGATCTCGACCCGGCCGTCGTCCCCCAGGCTATCCAAGGCGTTGGTCAGAAGATTCAGCACGACCTGCTTGAGTTCCTGGCCATTGACCGGCGCCCAGACGGCGGGGCCAGCAGGGAACTCGAGCCGCTTTCCCTGGTACCTGCCCAGGTGGCGAATCATCTCGATCACGCCCTGAACCAGTTCGCCCAGGTCGGTAAGCTGCCGTTTGGGCGGACCGATCCGCGAGAAATCGAGCAGTCTCTCCGTGATCCCCTTGCAGCGAAAGGCCTCGCTCTGGATCATTTGCAGGTAGCTGGCAATCACCGCTCCCTGGTCGCCGCTGTTGTCGGCCCCGTCCAACAGATCGCGGACGCGGCCTTCCAGCGATTCGGCGCACATGGCGATCGACGCCAGCGGGTTGTTGATTTCGTGGGCCACGCCGGCTGCCAGAAAGCCGACACTGGCAAGTTGCTCGTTGCGGACCACCTGCTTCGTGCGTTCCTGGACCTGGCGGTCCAGATCGTCGCGAATGGTGCGGAAGCGAAAGGTCATGTCGTTCATCGCCGCCGCCAATTCCGACATCTCGTCGTGCGTCTGAAGCGGCACCTGGTAGTTGAAATCGCCGCCGGCCACTTTCCGCGAGCCGCGGATCAGGATGTCCAGCGGCCGAAAGATCCAACGGTAGAAGAGTCGCACAAAGACGGCGAAGACCAGGGCTGCCAAGGCGCTGGTGATCCAAAGTCCAATTAAGAGGGCGTGGTACTGCCCGCGAACTTCCGCGGCGAAGCCCTTCAGCGTCGAGTGCAGGTGCGTGGGCAGGTCGACAGTCATGATCTGTAAGTCAATGATTTCCCGGTCCAACTCGTTGAGTTGGAGATCGTCGTACATCCAATTCTCGCTGCCGCCGGTCTGGTGGATCCGTTGCAGGGCGTCTTCGATCCGCCGCGCGGCATCGCGTTCCGGCTGGTTGTCGCCCATGCTGCCGGCAGCCCGGAGTTTGCGGTCCAGCAGGCTGCAATACTCGGCCAAAGTGTCTTCCACCTCGCCAAGCTGGACAGCAAACTGTTGCCGGGCCATTTTAGCCCGTAGCGAGAGCAGTTCCGGCTGGGCATCGGGGAATCCGCTTGCCCGCAGCCCGCGTACCTCGCTCAGCGTCACGCGCATATCAGCCACACGGGCGCTCAATTCGGCGGCTAAGGGCAGTTCACTGACGCGCCAGGAAAGGGTTTTTACCAGGGTCCGGTAGGCATAGGTCGAGTACAGGCCGCTGCTGGAGAGGATCGCCACCATCGCCAGCAGTAGTCCCACGCCGATAAAGACCTTTACACGGACCGGCCATTTCACCAACACGGCGGTCTCCTTCGCCCTGATTCTTGCGTGCCGGAGCACGGTCGTGTGTCATGCTTCCCAACAGGCATTTAGGAACCCGATTCATCGGGCGGGAGAGTTTATCAGGCCTGGCCCCGTCAAGCAAGATAAGTTGGGCGCTTTCCGAGCGCGGAGCATGTAAGTTCCTTTGGGCGAACGGGTTCTACTGTAGGTCCTTTCTGCCGGAAAGGACTAATGTGCGCTCTCTCGGGGCAGATTCGAAGTCTCCAGCAGCGCGGAGCACATTAGTCCCTCTCGGCAAGAGGGACCTACCCAGGCTAGCGAGAAATGGGGATGGTTGTCGGGCACTGCTGGCAGTTTGCAAACTCGCGATTAAGGCCGACCGGCAAAATGCTGATCGTTCTGTTGCGAACCAACTGCGATACCCTTGTTGGAGTCCCAGTTTTAGCCGGTAATCCGCCGTAGATTCCGGCTGAAGCCGGGACTCCAACGAGCCATTTCTGTCCGCGCAAACTATAAATTCGAGCGTTCGGAAGAAGGGACGATTTCTTCCGAACGCTCCATTTGCTTCAAGGAGTTATGGCGGTCAACAGGTTCCGCAAGGGTTGGCCTTGCACGTAGACCTTCTCGTGGACCCAAACTTTCGGCCCGGCGGGCACGGCCACGGCCGGTTGGGCTACGGGCACTTCGCATGTCGCCGGGGCGGGCATGTAGGTCGGCCCGTAAGCGGCGACCACGGGACGATAAACTGGTCTGTAGTAGGTGGCAACCACTGGCTGAGCCACGTACGCCGGCCGGGGGTAAACCATCGGCCGCACATAGGCGGGCTGCACGTAGGTTGCCGGGGCATAATTCACCGGCATGGCCGCCGGCTGGCCGTAGGAAACGTAGGTCGGCTGCACGTAGTTCGGTTGAGCATAGGTCGGCTGCGGGTAGTTGGCCTGCAAGTTGATTGCGTCATTGTAGGCCGAGGCGGTGTAGGCCGGCTGCATGTAGTTGGCCTGCACGATCGTGGGCTGCGGCTGCGGAGCCGGCGCGGCCTCCGGGGTGTTGTTCCACGGCTGCACGTAGGTGCCGGCCGGGTATGACGGCGTAATCGTGGTGACCGTGGTCGTGGTGACGGTCTTGGTGTAGGTGGCTTCCGAGGTCCAGTCCTGGGCGAAGGCCGAATGGGCCAGACCGCATAAAGCCAGCGTGGCGAACAAAGTGTGTCGTGCGTTCATGATCGTTCCTGCTCTTTCTTCGAGGGTGAAGGGCGGGTAAGCCGGGCCGGATGTCCTTATCAGGCCCTTCTGACTTGCTCGCGTCTTACGGCAGAAGAAGAAATGCAAAGCCGGGGCCAATGCGGCGGGGAAACCCTGTGATTCGGCGGCCCGACACCGGCCGGACTGGCGGCCGCGGGGCAGAAGTGTTTTCATGGCCAACGGTTGCGCTGGAAAAACACCGCCGTCTCGCGAGGATGAAATTTCAGGCGGCCCGGACCAGCAGCGACAAGCTGGGTTAGTTGCGCGCTCTTCGACAAATGCGGCAAGTTTCTGGCGTATCGATATGAGCACACCTGTCGCAGCTTTGGTGCAGCGAACCGCCAGTCCCTTGCGATTCGTTTAACTCGGAGCCAACGGCAACAGCGAACTCTGCCGCCGCGACCCGCTGCGCAGGTGTCCCGTCTCGGTTAAACGAATCGCACATAATCCAGGCAATCCAGGAAGATTGTAACGCCAGTCCGCATTTCCGTCAAAATCCGCAAAGTCTGCGCCGATACCCAACCTATCCGTTCTTGTGCGGTCGGGGGGACTTCTCATGCGATGGAAGTGGCCTGGTGCGGACTCGGGTTCGGCAAGTTCCACGCTTGCCTTTGTTGGACCAGCGAAGCCCAATTCGTTTGGCGGCCTTTGGCATTCGGGACACATGATCCGTGCTGCGGCCATCGCCTGGGTGGTGATTGCCACGCTCTCGGTAGGCCGTGCGGTGCTGATCCATTACCCCCGGCACAGCGGCTGCTTTTCGATTTTCGCGGAAGCCGGGCAGGCCTGGCTGGCCGGTAACGATGTCTATTCGGCGCGGCCGGGGCTGTCTGTCTTTCGCTACAGCCCTCTGGCTGCAGCATTGTTGGCTCCCATCGGGGCCTTGCCGGACGTGCTGGGCAGCGCCGCCTTGCGGGCGGTCAATCTGGCCGTGTTTGTTCTAGGGATTTTTTGCTGGGGCAAATGCGCCACGCCGATCACATTGTCGCGGCGGCAGCTTGCGGCGTTCCTGCTGCTGGTAGCGCCGCTGGTGGCCAGGTCGTTGATCGACGTCCAGGTGAACGGGCTGACGATTGGCCTCCTGCTGCTGGGCGTGACTGCGCTCGTTCAGGACCGGCCGAATTGGGCGGCGGCCTGTTTCGTGCTAGCGTGCCTTGTCAAGGCCTACGTGATTTCGTTGGTCTTGGTCCTCATGCTCGTTTATCCCAGGCAGCTTATCTTCCGCTTTCCTGCATTCGTAGTCTTGGGCTTCGTGCTGCCGTTCGCCTTTCAGCGGCCCGACTATGTATTGCGGCAATACGAACTCTGGATTCACTGGGGACTGAATAACCGAGGTTTCGGCGAGTTCGAGGACCTCTGGTTCTTGCTCGCGAACCTGGGAGTAATGCTGGACCAACGGGGCCACTCGATCGTCCAGTTGGCGGCGGCCGCGGCGGTGGCCGCCTTCTGTTTCTGGCGGCGACGGGCCTCGGTTCCGCGCAAGGAGCTTGTGTGTACGGTGCTGGGATTGACCTGCGGCTGGATGGTGTTGCTTGGGCCTGCCACGGAAGGTTGCACCTACGTTCTTTTCGCGCCCGCCATGGCCTGGGTCGTGCTGGAAGCGTACCTTGCGGCGGTTCCCGCATGGCAGCGCGTACTCGCGTTATCGTCGTTTGTGATCTTCACTGTCGGGCAAATTGCCTTCTGGTTTCCATGGGGAGGCGCGTTGAACGCTACGATCGGCACTTTTCCCCTGACGGCAATCTTGGCCGTGGCGGCGATTGTCGTCGCGGAACTCCGCTGGCAACCGGCGCCCGAGTTGGCGACCGGCTGGGAAGAGCCGGCGTTCTTGCCGTTGGCTAGCGCAGCCAACCGGATGCCGGGCAAGCAAGAGCGGAAGGCGGCATGAGCTTTTCCATGCTGCTTTCCCGCAAGGCTTCGTCGGCGGGAAACCAGCGAATACCCGGATCGAGGAGCGCGTGGGGGGACTTGGGGAAATCGGGGCGCAGGGCCATTACTTATCCTTTCGTTACCGCTTCGCGAAATTGGGCAGCGGACCCCAGCCCGCTCGCCGGGCTGGTGAACCAGTTTTTTTAGCGAGGAAGATTCGCTGAAACCGACGTCGCCCCCCGCCGGCTTGCCCGGCAGGTGAAGAAGTCTTCCCGGCGGCGTCCAATTGGGCCAGTCGCTAACAAGACTCATTCACCGGCCAGACAAGCTGGCAGGGGTCTGGGAAATGTCATTCGTCGCTGCTCCTTCGCTATCAAGACTCATTCACCGGCCAGGCAAGCTGGCAGGGGTCTACCGCTGCGTTCCGCTACCGAACTTGCAGACTTTCCAAACCCATCGAATTCGATGGGATTGGGTGCTTGACGACAGTGCCAACCACCCACAAGGGCGACCATTTCGGTGACGTCACCGAAATGGTCGCGCCGTCATAACACATCCTCTAATTCCCCCGAATTCAGGGAAATTAAGATCGGGCTTTATTCATTCCAAACCTATCGATTTCGAGAGGTTTAGGAATCCTCGTACATCCCCACGACCCGCAACGGCGATCATTTTGCTGACGTCAGCAAAATGATCGCCCCCTCACTTCTTCCTCCCGTTCCTCCCCACGCTCACGTCGACGATCGTCATCGTGTCGTTGCCGAAAATATCCACCACCTTGACCGCGATCTTTCGCCGTGAGCGGCTCGCACTCGTGGAAGACGCTCTTCAGCTCCAGCGTGCGGTCCTTCTTCGTGCGGAAACTCTGCCAATCGTTCTCGAAGATGTAATCCCCAGTCCAGACCTCTTCCCACATCTGAAGATTCTGCTGCGCCGGTCCCAAGCCGGGCAGGCTCGCCTGCTCGTCCGGATTCAGTTCCGTGTCCAGCCCTTGAGTTGGCGGCCGCGCTCGTCCAGGCTGAACAGCAACCCTTGGTCCTTGTCCTTGCGTTTGTTGGCGTCCTCGGGCTTTTCCGCCCGCGGCTCGTCCACCTGTTCGATGACCTGGAAGGGCAGCACGATATTGCAGACCTCGCTGGTCTTGCCGTTCCAGACCAGTTCCACCTCCCGCTTGTCCTCGAAGAGCAGGAACCGGTAACCGCATCAACGACAATTCCGGGCAAGTCGGCGCCTCGGTTCAATGTTTCAGCATCTAGTTCGGAAAGAGCCCCGTTCAAATCTGTGAATGCGAGTGCGTCGATCACGGTATCAATGTGGGTTAGCAAGCCCCCTGTTGCACGATGCACACGGTCGTAGTCAACTAAACTCCCCAGTCGAATTGACGATCGACTGCTAACGGCCATATACTCGCGCGTGTCGGCCGCGTCTAACGGCCCAAGGCAAATAACGTTATTCCGTACGCAATCAACAGAATTCCCAGGCGACGTTGTTACCACAAATACAAGCGACTGGCAGAAGTCTAGGAACGCGCTAACGGTCTCACCTACTCCTCCGATCGCGCGCGACGTTACCGAAGCTGCGACATCATCAAGGACAATCACGCACGGCCCGCATTGGCGGAGGGCCGCCGCAAACTGGGGCAACGGCATCCCCGCGCTTAGGGCGAGCAGGTCCTGAAGTTGCTGGCCGGTCGAAAGCCCGCCGCATTGCGCATGAAGTACCGTTAATTCTTGGTGTTTTTCCCTCCACCGCTTCACAAAGGATGAAATGAAGCTTTTACCGTTGGTTCCCCACTCAGTCTGTATTTCCACGACCCGCTGGTTTTCGGCCGCAAGTAATGCCTTCTCCTGGAGTTGCTGCCGAACCGCCATGTCCTGTGGTCGCGCCTCGTCTCGAAAGCGCGGAAAGGAAGCGAGAAGCTCAATCGAGCGAGGGCGTTGTTGCTCGGTTGGCTCGCGCGAAACAGCCGCAAGTGCCTGAGCCAGATCGAGTTCCTCGACGCGAAGCTGTCCCGCCGCCGACGACAGTACCGAACGAGCGCGATCGGGACTCCGCAAGGGCATTCTGCCAATGCCATCCGTCGAATCGGAGAACAGGTTCCGATCCAGGACCCATTGATTGTCGCGCCATGTGAAGGCTTTGACGCTAATCTGCCCCAGGTCGTCCGAAATATCAATTACGCTGAATCGATTAAGGGTGTCGTGCCGCTCGTGCAGAGCGCCGGCGGCGATCTCAACGTACGTTCCGGTTTGGCTTTGTTTCCGTACAACATCCTGGCGGTGCATGTGGCCTCGGAGAAGAACGTCGTGGGCCCCTCGCAGGTGTGTTTCCACGTTTTGCTGGTCGAATTCCATCAACCAAGCGAGCGGGTGGTGCATCATCGCGATTAGAAGGTCGTGGTCTGGACGATTTCTAATTACTTGCGTTAATTGAGGTTGCCCGACGACAAGCCTGCCATTGTCGTCGTCGCCTCGGCATAACCAACTGCTACAGAATCCTTCGAATACTATCTTTCTGCCGAGGAACTCGAAGGACTGGGTCCATGAAGGAAGCAACGAATTTGCACTACCACGAACGCGGGTGCAGAATTCGCGGTATGCGCCGTGCGGTTCAAGCAATGTGTCTAGGCTCTGTTTATCGTTGAAGTACTTCGCGATTTCTTCTTGTGAGGACGACTTTGAGAGGCAATCGTGAATGGCGTCCGCGACCGGCGAAATCCTGCTTCTATCGACGTCATGATTTCCGGGGACGAACAGCAGGCGGTTGTTTTCAAGGTTCAATCCAGACGGGGAAAGGCAGAAGTCCTCAATCCACTCCGAAGCAATTTGGTACTCTTGACTCTTGCCGCTGAAGGCAATATCGCCGGTAAAGGCAAGAACGTCAAAATTCTGTCTATTAGCCTCCTCCAGGAGAATCTTCTTTGCCGCGATGAGCAGCGCGTCCGTACTCCAGCGGGTTTCCTCGCGCGCGTGCAGGTCGGAGAGATGCAAAATCCGGAACATTTGGGCAATCCAATCGTCTGTTGTCGAGTCGAAATCGGGTCGCTAGCGAGGTAGGCGAGTTATCAGTTTATTTCAATCAGGACTTCGGGCACATTCGCGTTAATGTAAATCTCTCGTCAATAATCAGGTATTTCTTCCCAGGATCGTCATCATGGCTCGCCACCTTGGGTTTTCGGCAGTCGCTTGATGATACGATCGGTGAGGGTCTGCATCTGGCGGATCGCGATCTGGTTGAGGCGTTTGAGGCGATCGCCCTGGGTCATCCCCATGTGGATGAACTCGGCGTTCATGCCCTCGATATTGGCCAACACGAGCAACTGTTCCACGGTTGCGTGGTCGCGCATGTTGCCGTCAAGTTTGGGATTGGCCTCGCGCCACTGCTTCGCGGTTTGCCCAAAAAGCGCGACATTGAGGACATCAGCCTCGTTGGCATACGTGATCGCGGCTTGCGCGGCCGTGACCTCTGGGGGGATGAGGTTTACTTTGATGGCGTCGGTGTGAATACGGTAGTTGAGCTTCGAAAGCGTGCGATTCAGATCCCAAGCGAGCGACAGGCGGCGGTTCTCATCCTCTTTAAGCCGCCGGAATTCTTTCACCAGGTAAATCTTGAACTCCGGGCTGATCCACATGCCAAACTCGAAAGCAATGTCAGGATGAGCATAGGTTCCGCCGTAGCGTCCGGCTGTCGCCTTGAGACCGATCGCGCTGGTCTTTTCCACCCATTCCTTCACACTGATTTTGTAGTTGTTCAAACCGGCCTGGCTTCTAATTATGGCGAATTCGCCATAATTAAAATCGGGGTTGAAAACCGACTCCCAAATTCCAAGGAACTCCACCGTGTTGCGGTTTCTAAGCCAGTCGGAGATGAAGAAATCGCCGTCCTTGGCCTTCAGCATATCGGTGAGCGAAATGTAGTCGCCATCCTTGCCCGACAGGATGGATATGGCGGTCCCTTGGACTTGGATGCTGGTGCTTTCGGCCTTCTTCTTCGACATGGCTTAAATCCCATCCTTTCCAATTTGGCACGTCCTGCGCGCCTGCCTTTCCGATTTGAAACAGGAAAATGGAACGCAGAACTTCTGTGCCGTCTTTCATCTTCCTGTCGCCGATTTTCCTGTCAATCCCGTCGGCGCCCACTCCGTTCGGATAGTGCAAGCCCCCCTATTGAAACCGTTAAATCGGAATACCGAAATCCCAAACGGCGCGGGTGTGTCGCTGGCCGTTCTCTGCGCGCAACATTACTGCGGCGGGAATCGGCCTCCACCCAGGATTTAATCATACCCTCGCAGAACCCATGTCAATAGGGGTAGGACAATGGGAAAATCCGAAATCCGAATCGGACGCGAACATGAATCCTACTGAAAGCCAATGCGTGGTTTTGGCGGTGCGGCCGGCGCCGCCATAAGTTGCCGGATGGCCTCGAAAACGATGGCGAACTTCCCGTCGTGCTCACCGAGCTTTCGTTCGAGATCATCGAGTTTGCGGGCCAAGTCTTTGCGCGTGGACATGATTTCGCGCGGTCGCACGAAGGCCCGCATGATGGCAATGTTGACCTCGACGGCACGGTCGCTGTTCAAGAAAGCATGGCCACGCCTTGCTCAGTGAAGGCGTAAGGAAGGTATTTGCGTTGTTGGCGCCGTCCGACCTTTAAGGTCACAACTTGTGACCTTAAATCTGAAAATCCAAACGGCCCTCGTCCCCGGCCCCTCTCCCGGAGGTAGAGGGGAGAAAATCGCCCTCACGCTGCGCCTCTCTCGGAGGCAGGGGAGATGGCGGCGCTCACTCGGGCTTTGGCGGGAGTTTGGGCTTGGGCTTATCCGCAAGGTAGTTTTGGCGGGTGACGACCTTGCGGCCCGATTTGTCAAGCTCGCGACGTGCGCCACCCGCCACCGTCCCGCCTTCCTGCGCGGCGACTTTGTTCGGAACGAAACCCTTAGCTTCAGTTGTACACAAAATGTGGACAACTGGACCTCACTCTGCTCCCGCTCACGCGCCTTCATCATGTTCCAGTAATTTCGTGGATTATCGCTGTCGGTAAGCGCAGCGATAATATCCACGACCGAGAAGAACCACTGTCCATCGACCCAGATACATCGAATCTGCTTTGCCCCGAAAACAACCATCTTGCCGCCTGAATCGGCCGGTAGCTGTTCTTCGCTCATGGTCCTGTCCCTTTCTGAGAGGTGGCTCGGATCGTGCTTTCCGCATCCCATGCGTCTTCAATTTCAATGAATGCGAAGGTTTTAATCATACCCTCGCGGAACCCATGTCAATAGGGGTAGGGCACGTTGAAAATCCGAATGACGAATGACGAATGACGAATGACGAAACCGTGGGAATACTGGGGGAATTGCCAAAGAGGGCATGGTTCAAAGCAGGGTAACACTCTACCGTCGCAGTTCTGAAGGGAACGGCGGGGCACCCGCTTGCGGGTCGATGCCGTTCTAAACCGGACGGAACGGCACGGAGGCCGTTCCCTACAGGTGTTACCCGTGCAGCCTTGGAATTGAACCGTGCCCCAAACCGGAATTGCCCCCGAATTGCCACAATTGGGCAAGCGATCGATCCGCAAATCTTCTTCGGAAAGCGGAAATGCCGCAACCGCTTGGGCTTGCGGCATAATTCCGCGCCGCGTGCAAATGGCGCAAGACTCTTTGCGTATTATGTGGGTATAAAGCGCGCTGAAGAAGATTCAGCGTTTGTTGCTCTTTGACAATTTAACCAGCCCCCGGCGTAGCGAACCGGGGGCCATTATTGGTGCGCGGCACCGACCTGCCCAAGTCGGCGTCCGCGCCGGCGGCTGCGCGGAGCCTGTAGTGCGTGAGTCTCCTGCCTCGACCTACCCTACACCCGCGCAAGGATCGCGAACCGCCGCACTTGCCGTGGCAACAATTAATTATTTTTATGACTCTGCACTTAAATATCTTCAAGAAAGTACCGCGTACCCTACCCCTATATACTGTACGCATGGTCACATATGGCACAAAATGGCACAGAATGGCACAAAGTGGCCAGGAAATGGCACAAAGTGGCACAAAATTGGACACGGCCTTCGGCTGTACCAAAATAATCATTAGAGTGTCAAGAGTTGGTCTTCCCGCGGTTTCCTCAATGCGAGCAACTACCCGTGGTGGAATCCGAATACTACTGTGGAAGGATAAAATCGCCTCCGAAACTCGAAAAGGCCCTTTTTTGTGACCAAGTCACACCACTGCCTGACCCGATACGGCGGGTTCGTCTCGGCGGCCGAGGCGGGGGAAACGCCGCTGGAAGCACTTTTTCCTGACTCATCCCGTCTTTACCGTGGAACTATACAATCGATGCAAAAACGCGCAAATTTGATTTCGGGCAAGAACCACCCATAAGATTGGTGGCGATGTGTGAGCAGCTTCACAGCCAGCGCTGCGGCTCCGGCGCGGCTTTGATAGCAAGGAAAGATCCGTTACAATCTCGTCATGGAAATGCTTCGAGGGAAATCCGCTTTTGCTGACGAACCGGCCGCAGGCGGCTGGCATGATCTGGCCAGTCGGGTCCTGGAAGGACATCATTTGACATTTGAGGAAGGTCTGTCGATACTGCAAAGCGGCGACGAGCAGTTGTTGGACTTGCTCGCGGCCGCCTATCGCATCCGCCGCCACTGGTGGGGAAATCAGGTGCGCCTGAACTTCCTTATCAACGCCAAGAACGGGGCCTGTGCGGAAGACTGCGGCTACTGTTCCCAGTCGCGGGTCTCGAAGGCCGAGATCTCGTGCCATGCGCTGCTGCCGCGTGAAGAGATTCTTGCCGGTGCCCAGCTTGCCTTTCAGCGCAAGGCCAAGACCTACTGCATCGTTACTTCCGGCCGCAAACCCGGGGCGAAGGAACTCGACCTGGTAACGGAAATCGTTCCGCAAATCAAGCAAGCATATAACCTTGAGATTTGCGTCTCGCCGGGCCTATTGCAAGAGGAGCAGGCCCTGCGGCTAAAGCAGTGCGGCGTCGATCGAGTAAACCATAATCTAAACACCAGCCGCCGCTTCTACCCGCGGATCTGCACGACCCACGCCTTCCAGGACCGGCTCGACACGCTTCGGGCGGTACGCAAGGCCGGCCTGCAGATTTGTTCCGGCGGCATCGTGGGCATGGGCGAGGAAGATGCCGACGTAGTAGAATTGGCACTGGAACTGGGAAACCTCGGGGTCGAGGCCCTGCCGGTCAATTTCTTTACGCCCATTGAAGGCACGCCGGCGAGCACCGCCGATCGCAAGAGACTTTCGCCGCGATATTGTTTGAAAGTCCTGGCCTTGTTCCGGCTGGCCAATCCGCGTTGCGACCTGCGGGCCGCCGCCGGCCGTGAGTTGCACCTCGGCTGGCTGCAGCCGCTGGCGCTGTATGCAGCCAGTTCGACATTCGTCGGCGACTACCTGACCACGAAGGGACAGCCGCCCACGGAAGACTACCGCATGATCGAGGAGTTAGGCTTTGAGGTGGTGGAATAAGGTCTCAGATCTTAGATCTTAGATCTTAGTGGAAAGTTATGTGTTCTAAGTTCTAAGTTCTAAGCTCTAAGCTCTAAGCTCTAAGCTCTAAGTACCAACCCCATGTCCGCTTCCAAGTTCCCCAACGTTTCGGCGCTTATCGAGCAGGCCCGTCACGGCGATGCCGACTGCCGCGACCAACTGTTCGCGCTGTGTCGCAGCTACCTGGAAATTGTCGCCCGGGCGGAGGTCGAAACGTGGCTCAGGGCGAAGGTTGATGCCTCGGACGTGGTACAGGAAACGATGCTGGAGGCCTTCCGCGACTTCGAGCGTTTTGGCGGCAACAGCGAGCAGGAGTGGCTGGCCTGGCTGAAGCGAATCCTGGCTCACAATGTGGCCGATTTCGTGCGCCGTTACCGGGGCACGGCCAAGCGGCAGGCGCGGCGAGAAGTGCCTATCCGCGCGCCGCAGGACTCCACGCACGCCTTCGGCGCGGCCGAACCCGTGGCCCGCGGCCCTACCCCGAGCCAGGAGTTCTTGCAGATCGACAACGGGCTACGCGTCACGGCCGCTTTGCAACAATTGCCAGCCGACCATCAAGAGGTCATCGTGCTACGGAACCTGCAGCGGTTGTCGTTTAACGAGGTTGCCGAGCGGATGAAGCGTTCCCGCCCCGCCGTGCAGATGCTTTGGATGCGGGCCATCAAGAAGTTGCAGGAGGTGATGGGGGATGAAGAGACATGATTCCCGACGACCCCCATTTACTTGAGTTGTTGGACGATTACCTGTCGCAGCTTCAGGCGGGCAAGCGCCCCAATCGCGAGGCATTGCTCCGCGAGCACCCGGAATTGGCGTCGTCGCTGAAATGCCTGGAAGCCTTGGAAGGGCTGGTGCCGGCGGAAGTCGCCGATTCCGATCTCGATCTGCTAGAGCATGAGGAACAGGCTCTGCCGCGCGACTTCGGTCCCTACGAGCTTCTGGAAGAAATCGGCCGGGGCGGCATGGGCGTGGTCTACAAGGCGCGGCAGAAGGCGCTGGATCGAGTAGTGGCAATCAAGATGATCTTGGCTACGCACTTAGCGTCGCCGGAACACATCCGCCGCTTCCAAGTCGAGGCCTTGGCTGCCGCCCGCTTGCGGCATTCCAACATCACCCAGATCCACGACGTCGGTCAGCATCACGGTCAGCACTATTTCACGATGGAATACGTCGCAGGCGAAAGCCTGGCCCAGCGGATCGCACGGCAAAGGCTATCGTTTGACGCGATCGTGCCGCTGCTGAGCACCGTCGCCCGAGCGGTCGACCACCTTCATGCCCAAGGCGTGGTGCATCGCGATCTGAAGCCTTCGAACATCCTCCTGGACCGCGAAGGCCAGCCCTATGTGACCGACTTTGGCCTGGCGAAGGTTTTCGTGCCCGGCTCCGAGGCGACGGCCACGGGCGTGATCGCCGGTACGCCCAGCTACATGGCGCCCGAACAGGCCTCGGGCCACAGTTCCGAGGTTGGCCCTGCGGCGGACATTTACAGCCTGGGTGCGATCCTTTATGAACTGCTCACGGGCGAGCCGCCGTTCAAGCGGGAAAACCCGCTGGACACGCTTTTGGACATCCTCGGGCGGGAGCCGAGCTATCCGCGGCAACTTAATCCGCGGGTGCCGCACGGCCTCGAGTTGATCTGCCTGAAGTGCCTGGCCAAGTCGCCGGCCGATCGCTATCGTTCGGCTGCGGCGCTGGCCGACGACCTGGAGCGATTCGCCCGGCACGAGCCGCTGGAAGTGAAGCCGCCGAACCTGATCGAGCACTTCATTCAGTGGACCCGCCGTCAACCGGCCTTGGCCCTGCGATTGGGGGCGCTGGGCGTCTTCTACCTTGTGGAGATCGGCAATTATCATTACGGTGGAGTCGATTGGCCTTTCCACCGCAGCATCACGGTCATCGTCGCTGCCTGGGCCGTAATCGCTATCGTCTGCCAGCGGTTCGTCGGCCTCCCCCGGCTGGCAATGTCGGCTCAATTTGTCTGGGGCGCGCTCGATTCGTTGATGCTGTTGATCGTGTTGCTTTTCGTCGGCGACGGCGCGGCCAGTGCCCTGATTGTGGGTTATCCCCTGTTAATCGCCGGATCGGGCTTGTGGTTCCACGTGCGATTTGTCAGCTTTATGACCGCGATGTCCCTACTTTCTTACGGCACTCTGGTCATCGATTTTTATTACTGGCACATCGATCGGCAGAAGCATTTCGACACATCGGTCGCCAGGCATATTTTATTCGCTGTTTCCCTGATCGTCCTGGGAGCGGTCGTGTCGTCGCTGGTCCAGCGACTGCGGATGCTGAGCAAGTTTTACGGCCGGCAACTGCCGTAAATCACGCATGTCGCCCATCTTGACTTTCCTTCAAGCGGTGGCCGTTGGATACCGCCCCTATGTAGAACGGAATTCATTCCGTTTCCGTGAAATAGGCAAGGCAACGGAATAAATTCCGTTCTACATAGGACTTTGCAGTACTCCTGCTACCGCCCCGATGATCGTTGCAACCTTGAGAATCGCGCAAATCGGCAAAGTTGACTAATCCTGGAAATTCGTCCGAACCGATAGGCATGACGAGGAAGATTTTTTAGGCCGCATGCGAATAAGGGTTGGATGGACACCATGTTCAAAAGACGAATTTCTACGGCACTGGCCGTGATATGCCTCATGGGCCTGGCCAGGCTGGCGATGGCCCAAAGCAACTCGGATCAGTTCCGCCCGTTCAACGGTTTCTTTGCGGGACTATTCGATGATGGCAGCCCAACGCCACAACGGCAAGTCCAGAACAACTCGGATTACAATTCGCCGGGAACGCCGCAACCGCACATGGTGCCCACACGTGCGCCGCAACCCCAACCGGCGGCGCAACTGAACAATGCGCCAAGCGTTGCGCCCCCGGTCGACGGAGTGGACAATTACAACAGCCGCTCGTCCACCCGTCCGGTTACTTCCAACATCGGGTCGCCCGGCTCGGCCACAGGCAGGAACTACTCGTTCCAATACGACGATGGCACGGCCCCCAGCGGCCCTGCCCTAAGTCCGCCTCCTTCAGGGGCCTGGTCGGGCGGCGATACGACCGCGTCGCCCGCCACGGCGCCCACAGGTATGCCGCTTCACGAACGGCTGAAGACCTTCCGCCAGTCGCCGTTCGCCGACACGGCCCTGACCACGCCATCGGCCGCCGATTCTTCGCTTCCACCTCCACCCTCGGACCCCCCGGCAAGCCAAACCACAGAAACACCGCAACTCGCCCAGCGCGGGACGAGCGTTTCGCCGCCAGCCGACGTTCCGCCGACCAACCCGGCGCCTGCGGTCGAGCCGCAACATCCGTCAACCGCCAAGTCCGCCGAAGCCGCACAAGAGCCGAGCGTTCTGATTGACCGCAAGAGTCCGCTGCTGACGGCAGAAACCATCGGACCGCGCAAGATCTCAGTCGGCAAGGAGGCTGCCTACGAGGTGCTGCTGCAGAACTCGGGCGACCTGGCAGCCGAAGAGGTCAGCGTGACGGTCAGTCTACCCGAGTGGGCCGAAGTGGCCAGCGCGTCGGCCAGCGCGGGAGAGGTCAGTACGATCCAGCAAGGCCGTCACGATCCCTGCCGCTGGGTGCTGGGGCGAATCGAAGCGCATGCGAAAGAAAAGCTGTCGCTGAAGATTATCCCCAAGCAGAGCAAGCCATTCGAGTTGGCGGTTCGCTGGGACTTCAAGCAGGCGCCGACGCAGGCCATGATCGAAGTCCAAGAGCCGAAACTGACGCTACGAATGGACGGTCCTCGAGAAGTGTTCTTCGGCAAGCATGAAGTTTACAAACTGAAACTGGGCAACAACGGAAATGGCCCGGCGGAAAACGTCCTGCTCACGCTTATGCCGCTCAGCGGCGGCGATACGCATCCGATATCACACCGGCTGGGCACGATCAATTCTGGCGACGAGCGCACGATTGAAATCGAGTTGACCGCGCGGCAAGCCGGAAATGTCACAATCCGCGTCCAGGCCAGCAGCGACGGCAGCGCCCACGCCGACCTTACCGAACAGGTGCTGGTCCATCGGGCGGCCTTGGGAATCGATGCCGAGGGCCCTGCCGTCCAATTTGTGGGCACGCCGGCCAACTATAAGATTCGCGTTCGCAATCCGGGCGATGCCCCGGCCAAGAATGTCAAGCTGACGGTGAAATTGCCCACCGGTGTGAAGTTCATCTCGGGCAGCGAGGGGGCAATTTCGGAGACCTTTGCCGACGGCAGCAAAGTGCGATGGACCGTCGACCAGTTGGCGCCGGGCGAACAGCGCATGTTGGAACTCAAGTGTACGCTGGCCTTGTCCGGTGGCAATCGCATTGAAATCATGTCTCTCGCCGACGACGACGTTGCCGCCGCGGCGGAAATGATCACCCGGGTCGAGGCTATGGCCGATCTCCGCTTGGAGGTGAAAGATCCGGAGGGACCCGTTCCAGTCGGCTCAATCGCAGCCTACGAGATTCACGTCCGCAACCGCGGCACGAAGGCCGCCGAAAACGTGGAAGTGCTGGCCTATTTCTCCAGCGGCGTCGAACCCATCAGCGCCGACGGCCAACCGCATCGCATCAACCCGGGGCAGGTCGTTTTCAATCGGATTCCGGCAATTCCCCCGGCCAGCGAGTTGGTCCTGAAAGTGAAGGCCAAGGCGGCGGTTGCCGGCAACCACGTATTCCGCGCCGAAATCCATTGCAAGACGATGGGGATACGACTTGTGGGAGAACAAGTGACCCATTACTACCAGGACGGTCCAAGCACGCAACAAGCGACGTCGGCGCCCACAAAGCCCGCAACCACGCCTGAGGCCACCGGGCAAGACGACTTGCGAACGGCCGAGCGCCAAGCGCCGTTGCCATTGCCACCGTCCATGGAACAACCGCTGCTCGCTCCCCCGATCAAGCGGTAAGGACCGACGCAGGAATAGCTGCCGCCTTTCGCTCTACGAAAGTGGCGCAACTTTCGCGGAGCGAAAGGCGACAATACGACAGTTGTCGATTCGCCGGTCCTAAAGGAACGGCCAGTTTCACCCCTGAATGTAGTCTCGCATGAATTGATTCTCGGCGACCAGGCGATCGTGCTGGGCCTTGAGCAGGTCGCCGATCGAGACCATTCCCACGAGATGCTCGCCGCTGACGATGGGCACGTGACGAATGCGGTGGGTAGTCATCACGCCCATCAGATCGGCAACCGAATCGGTAGGCTTGGCGGTGATCAGTTTGGTGGTCATCACGTCGGCAACCGTGATCTCCTTGAAGTCGCACCGGCCCGCGGCCAAGAAATGGAGCATGTCGCGTTCGGTCACGATGCCCACCAGCCGCTCGCCAAATTCGGGGTCGCGGCGGCAAACGAGCATCGAGCCTATATTATGCTCGACCATCTGCCGAACCACGTCGGCCAGCAAGACGTCGGGCGACGTCGTGAAAACGGTCGTTCCTTTGACAGCCAGGATGTCTTGAAGTCGCATCGCGTCAACCTCTCGGATGGGGTAATAACAGGGGGGCCATTCAAATAACTCCCTGAGCCTGTTCGTAGGCCAGGATCTTGTCCTCGTGCAGCAGGGTCATGGTGATGTCATCCAGGCCGTTGAGTAGGATATGCCGCCGGGATTCGTCCAGTTCGAACTTCAGTTCCAGACCGTCGTCGTCCGTCACCGTGCAAGTTTCCAGGTCGACAGTCAGGCGGTACCCGGGATGTGCCGCCGCCCGGGCGAAGAGATCGTCGATCTGCGATTCTTCCAGCCGCACCGGCAGCATGCCGTTCTTGAAACAATTGTTGTAGAAAATATCGGCGAAACTGGGGGCGAGGAGGACGCGGAAACCGTAGTCCTCCAAGGCCCACGGGGCGTGCTCGCGACTGGAACCGCTACCGAAATTTCGCCGCGCCAAGAGAATCGACGCCCCAGCGTATTCAGGCCGATTGAGGACGAAATCGGGATTGGGCGCGCCGTTGTCCAGAAACCGCCAATCGAAAAACAGGAACTGGCCAAACCCCGACCGCTCGATCCGCTTAAGGAACTGCTTGGGAATAATTTGGTCCGTATCGACATTGGAACGGTCCAGGGAGAGGACCAAGCCGCTGTGCTGTCTAAAGGGTCGCATGGAACGAGGACTAGGGTTAGAGTTCAAAGACTGCAGGTTTCAGATTTCCAATTGGAATCTGGCGTTCCTTCGCCATTTCATTTATATTCCCAATTTCGCGTGTCGACAAAATGCCCGGCTACGGCGGCGGCGGCGGCCATGGCGGCGGAAACCAGGTGCGTGCGGCCACCTTTGCCCTGCCGCCCCTCGAAATTGCGGTTGCTGGTCGAGGCGCAGCGCTGGCCCGGCTCGAGCTTGTCGGGGTTCATGGCCAGGCACATACTACAGCCGGCCTCGCGCCAGTCGAAGCCGGCTGCCGTGAAGATCTTGTCGAGTCCCTCGGCCTCGGCCTGCCGTTTGACCAGTTGGCTGCCCGGCACGACCATCGCCCGCACGCCACAGGCGATGCGATATCCATGGGCGACGGCCGCGGCAGCCCGCAGATCTTCGATGCGGCCATTGGTGCATGAGCCGATGAAAACGCAGTCGATCTTCACGTCCGCGATCTTGGTCTTCGGCTGCAAGCCCATATACTCCAAGGCGGCGGCGGCGGCCTTCTGGTCGGTGAGATTGTTGAAACAAGCTAGTTCGGGCACCTCACCGCCAATGCCGATCACCTGTCCGGGATTAGTTCCCCAGGTGACTTGCGGCTCAACGTCGGCGGCATGGAAGCGTTCCACGCGATCGTAATCCGCACCGGGATCGCTGGGCAGCTTCTTCCATTGCTCAACCGCAGCGTCAAAATCTTCGGGCACAAACGGCCGGTCGCGGAGATATTCGAACGTCTTTTCGTCGGGGGCGATCAGCCCGCTGCGGGCACCGGCCTCGATCGTCATGTTGCAAACGGTCATCCGCTCTTCCATGCTCAAGGCCCGGATTGCGCTGCCCGTGTACTCGATGCAGTAACCCGTGCCCCCGCTTGTCGAGATCTGGCCAATCAACCAGAGAATGAGGTCCTTGGCGGAAACGCCGAACGGCAACCGGCCTTCCACGCGGATTTCCAATGTCCTCGGTTTTTGCTGCAAGAGCGTTTGCGTGGCCAGTACGTGCTCGACTTCGCTGGTTCCGATGCCGAAGGCCAAGGCGCCGAAGGCCCCGTGGGTGGCCGTGTGGCTGTCGCCGCAAACAATGGTCATGCCGGGCTGGGTCAACCCCAGTTCCGGCCCAATCACGTGTACGATGCCTTGGTTATGGTCGTCGAGGTCATAGAGGCGGATGCCAAAATCTTTGCAGTTCTGCCGCAACGTATCGATCTGCTGCTTGGCAATTTCATCGGTGATCGGCAGCGCACGGCTAGTGGTCGGCACATTGTGGTCAACGGTGGCCACGGTCCTCTCCGGCCGTCGCACCTTTCGCCCTGAGAGCCGCAGGGATTCGAATGCCTGGGGACTGGTCACTTCATGGACGAGTTGCAAATCGATGTACAGGATCGTTTGCTTGCCTTTCTCGGCATGTACGACGTGACGGTCCCATATCTTCTCGAACATCGTCCGGGGGTTGGATCGCATGGCAGACGGCATCATGATAACTGCAAGAGGGAAATAAAAAACGCCCTAAAACGAAGTGCCCCTCGATTGTGCAAACGGTCAAGACGTTGCCGAATCCATCCCAACGGTGGAAAATGGCAGCAATTCAAGCCGCGCAACACATAGAAGGGCTTCTCCGGCAGGGAGATATAAGAAACACTGATTTTGACGCTAGGGCGAATTTCCCTATTATACGCAGAATGGCCGGAGATTTCCAGGGCGTCAAGCGGTCTTAACTACCGAATAGTCGCCTTTCGCTCCGCGAAAGTAGCGCTACTTTCGCGGAGCGAAAGGCGCCATTCGTTTCTGCGTCATCCTTAGCGAGGCATTAGGCGGAATCTCCGCCCGGTGCCAGCATGCCCATGCTTACGCTGCCCGCCGTTGCGACTCGGATGCCAATTGCTCTATCTCTTGGGAATCGAGTAGGCGCAGCGCGGTGCTTCCGTCCGACAGTGTTTCCTGGAAGACCTGTGTTTGGGGGTGAATCATCCGCGGAAGGAAAAACCATGCCTGAGACAGTTGCTCCTGCGGAATTCGTGCGGAAATCACCAGCGCGTCAACTTGCGACACACCGTTAGCGATCCGCGAAAGCGCTTCGCCCACGGTGCCGGGAACGAGTTGGATTCGCGCTCCCGTAGCCTTCAATAGGCAGTGTGCTTCGCGCAGCGAGATTCCCGGGCCATCGGCGACAGTGCGGGCCTCAAACAGATCGATGCCCGTGTAATGGATGTCGCGCAAGGCGTGAAATTCTTTGAGCAGCTCGATGATTTGGATTGACCGCTGGCCGGTGCCGATACCAAGTTCAACTACTTTCCGAGCTTTCATCCGACGAATCTCGCGGTAAACGAGGCGATCGGAAGCCGGTTTGGAAAGATGGAGAAGGTAAAACAGACGAAGACGACTCAGACCAGCCACATCGGCCTCCCTGCCGTAATGACTCGAGTTAACGCGTTTTATCGGCCAGAAGGAAGAATTCCAGAATCCCTCTGCCTCCTACGAGATTTCGGCAGCCGTACCGCAGGAAATCCAGAGATTCGCACGGCCTCTCGAAGATTCAGCAAACAGCTCCGTCTTTAGTGGATATTGAAACGGCCTGCAAAGGGGATTGCCGTACTGCCCGCAATACTGCGGCCAAGGAGAGCAAGACCGTGAATAGCCAACTCAGCGTTAAGGCCCAGGCGGCCCCCATCAGTCCCAGCCAGTCGATCCAGCCTGGCAGCAGGAGCACAAGGACGACAATGCCCACAACGCGAAGCAGCAAGTTCGTCCGAAACCGCCGCATCGAGGATATCACCCGGCCGAGAAGAACACTGAAATTGCCCAGGCCGCCAGCTAACATCAGGCAGAGTGCTACGCCCGCATAGGAAACATAGGCCGGCCCGAAAAGTAAGCCGATAATCCACCGCCCTCCGATCGCCATGACAACCAAGGAAATGATCATCGAAGCGGTCAGCCAAAGCCCCAGGTTACGCAGAAGTCGCAAGAATGCCTGCGTGTTGCTGGCGGCATAATATCGCGCCAGACGGGGACTGGCCGCCTGGCTCATGGCGCCAACGACCAGCGACATCGCCACCATCAGGCTGCCGGCCACCGCGAAGCCACCCAGGGCCTCATTCCCCATGCGATTGCTGATCCAATAGCGGGGCAGCGACGTCATCAGACTCAGGCTGGCTGTCGCTAACCCCAGTGGCAGGCTGAGCCAGGCTAAGCCGAGCAGCACGAAAAATTGATGCCGCATACCACCCATACATGGGACGTCGTGTTTGGGGACCGGCTTTTCCAACGACTCCGACATCAGGGCACGGGGGATATCGATGAGCAGCAATGTTATCAGGGCAGCAAGCGTGAACCCGCAGACGCCCCAGGCCAGATCAACGCTGAGCCATGTGCCCAAGGCAAAGAACGTCAGACCCAGCATTCCCCGAATCGCCAGGGAGATGGCAACCCAGCGCATCTGCTCGCGGCGCTGCAAAACGGCCTGAAAAAGCTCGCAGACCGATTCGCTGGTAACCACCAACCCGGCCAGCACGACCAATCGGGCGGTAGCCGGATCGTAGCCGCTGGTCCACGCCGCAAGAATGATGACCAGCATCGACAAGCCCGAGGTCAACAACCGCAGGACGAGATAATCGCACACCCGATACTGTCGCTTGGCGTCGAAGATCAGCGATCCGGCAAGCCCCAGATCGGCCAAGGTGCGAATGGGATTGCAGATGGCCAGCGCAAGGGTCAACTGGCCGACCATTGCGGCGCTGCCCAAGCGGGCCAACAGGGCTACACGTCCCCAGGCGCATGCGGCGTTGACAATATTGCCCAGGGCAAGCCAGGAAAATCCCTGTCGTACCGATTGGCTTTCCGGCTCACGCAGCCGTTCGGCCGATGAATCGACTGGCGACTGGTAGACCGGGCCACCGGACCTTTGGGTTATCATGTGCTTCGCGCGAGTGGAAACGACATCATCCGTTGTCCGCAGGCAATGGTTTGCGTCATTTCCAACCGACTTCGATTTCGTCGATTTGGGCGATTTGGGCAAGAGCAGGCGGTTCATGGCAGCCGAAGTGTGCCAGGAGTGCCCGTAGAGGTCAAGAGCAATCGTTATCGCAATCGTTCGGCCAGCGCGCCGAGGAATTCCGCCAGACGGCCGGACGACGCCAGGGCATTCTGGTGAAGATTGAAAAGATCCTTCACGGCGGCAGGACGTCGAAAAATCGATCCCACGGCTGCGCCCAGTTGGCCCGCAAACGATCGCTGCGCAAGCAATTTCCCCACGTCGGCAGGAAGTTCGTCGTCGCTCGCGTCACTGATCGCCCGCACCACCAGGAAATCAACGGACCGCTGGCGGCAAACCTCGGCCACGGCGAAACTCTCCATGTCAACGGCCAGGGCACTGTGCCGGCGGCCCAGTTCTTGTTTCTCCTCGCGCAGGCGGACCACGCGGTCAAAGGTGAGCAACCGTCCTCGATGGAGATTCCGCACTTCGTCCAACCAGGGGACCAGTGTGGCCGGATCGAGCGTGACTTCCTCACCGAGTTTACTGTATAGCGAGGTAGCCACAACGAGGTCCTGCCGCCGTACTTGCGGATCCAGACCACCCGCAAATCCGGCTGAAACCATCAGCCGCGGCCGGTAGGCATCGATCACCGCATGCGCGGCCCTGGCGGCACGAAGGCCGCCCGGCCCCGACTCGACCACTACGACCTGGCGGTTTCCACGTTGTCCCCGCCGTACCACGAAACCGTCGCCGCGGGTCACACGCACTTGGCTGAGCGTGTCCACAAAGCATCCGGCTTCCATAGAAAGCGCGAAGACGAAAGCGAGACCGATTGGTTGGACGGGAATTGATATGGACGACATGCGCGAGGAACAAAAACAGGCAAACCACGGAACACACACGCTACGTCATCTGCCATACGGCCATTTTCATCATGTCGCCGAAACGGCGGTTGGCGGCCATTACCGCCGAGGGCTCGAACCCGCAGTGCATCAAGCAATGGTCGCAACGCGGATCATTGCCGGGCCCATACTTCGACCAATCGGTAGCCGTAACCAGTTCCGCATAGGTTTGGTAATGCGCGTCGCCAAGCAGGTAACACGGCCCTCGCCAACCGGCGACATTGCGTGTGGGATTTGCCCAGGCGGCACAGTCCAACTCGCGCTGGCCGCAGAGAAAATCGAGATACGGCGGTGTGGCGACGAGGCGGAACCGCTTGAGCATGGGCTTGGCGGCAAGGAACTTGGCATGCACGTCGTCGCGGGTCATGAAGAGCCGCTGCGCAGCGGCGGGATCGGCCGCGTTCAGAACCTCATAGGCGTAGGCCGGCGAGACCATGAACCCGCCGACGCCAATCTCGGCCAGAAAGGACCATAACACGCCGACCTCGTTCATGTCGGTCTCTTGATAGACCGTGGTATTCGTGGTGACCTGGAAACCGGCGGCCACGGCCGCCTTGATGCCGGCCACTGCGGCGGCAAAGCAGCCTTCGCGCTCGACCAGCCGGTCGTGTGTGGCCTCCATGCCGTCGAGGTGTACGTTGAAGAACAGCCGCGACGACGGTCGAAAACCGCGGACCTTCTTCTCCAACCGCATGGCGTTGGTGCAGACGTACACGTGCTTCTTCCGCTCGATCAGCTTGGCCACCAGCTCGTCGATTTCCTTGTAGATCAGGGGCTCGCCCCCGCAAACGCTGACGATCGGCGCGCCGCATTCCTCGACCGAGGCCAGGCACTCCTCCACAGTCAGCCGCCGGCCGAGCGTGGCGGCATACTCGCGGATCCGCCCGCAACCCGTGCAACTCAGGTTGCAGGCGTGCAGCGGTTCGAGCATAAGCACCAGGGGGAACCGTTTCCGACCCGATATCTTCTGTTTGAAAAGATACCCCGTCAGCGAGGTCGTCAGGGAGAGCGGGAAACGCATGAGGCAATCCTTGGGTTATGAACGTGATTGGCCCATTGGGCCAGTGCCATGAGCGGGAAATAAATGGGATAATAATGGTAACGGAGATAGAAGACGCAAGGGAACCCAGTGCCGGTGAATTGGCTTTCGTCCCAAGTGCCGTCGCGGTTCTGCGTCTGGGTAAGGTAACGCACGCCACGGAGAACGGCCGGATGACCGGCCATCCCGGCCGCAATCAACCCGAGCAAAGCCCAGCCGGTCTGCGAGGCCGTGGTTGGTCCCTGACCGCTGAGTTCGGGCCGCTCATAGGAATTGGGTGACTCGCCCCAACCGCCATTGGCCTGCTGATGGGCCAATAGCCACTTGGCCCCGGCCACTACGGCCGGATCGTCCTGTGGTACGCCCACCGCAATCAGACCGGCCAGGACCTGCCACGTTCCGTAGATGTAATTTACGCCCCAGCGGCCGAACCAGCTTCCATCGGCCTCCTGCGTGCGGCGAACGAACTCGACAGCCCGATCGACCTGCGGGTCGCCCAAGCGGCGGCCGAGTTTGCCCAACGCCTCCAGCACCCGCCCGCAAAGGTCGGCCGTGCTAGGGTCAATCATCGCGTTGTGATCGGCAAACGGCACATAGCAGAGGAAGTGCCGATCATTGTCGCGATCGAACGCGCCCCAGCCGCCGTCGCGATTCTGCATGGCCAACATCCACCGCAAACCGCGCTCGATCGACGCTACCGTATCTTTCAGCCCTGACCGCCCGCCGGCCGAGGCCGCCTCGACGCGGGTTTCTTCTCCCTCGCAAAAGAGCGTCTGCAGGGCCATCAGCGACATGGCCGTGTCGTCCACGTCTGGGAAGTACTCGTTGGCATATTCGAAATACCAGCCGCCCGGCTCGGCATCGACTGTTTCCGCCCAGTCGCCGGCATCCGTCGTCTGGCGGCCCCGCAGCCATTGCGCCGCCCGAGCAATTGCCGGATCGTCGGCCGGCACTCCCGCCAAGGCCAGCGATCGCATCACCAGGCCCGTATCCCAAACCGGCGAAAAGCAAGGCTGTAGCCGCGTCGTGCCGTCGTCGAGATCATCGATGGTCAGCCGCTCCAATTGCCGCCAGCATTCGACCACCTCCGGGCTATCGTCGGCAAAGCCCAGGGCCTTCAGGGCCACAATACTGAAAACCACGGGCGGAAAGATCGCGCCCAGCCCGTCGCTTTTCCGGAATCGCGCTAACACCCAGTCTTTGGCCGCTTCGATAGCCCGTTTGCGCCCGAACATCAAGCCCTTGCGCTGGCCGAACTTCAAGAGCCGGTTGATGGCGCGAAAGAAATGGTCCCAGCTCAGCCAACCTGTGCCGCCGGGCAACCCGGGACAGCGAAGCGGCGGCCAATGCTCCGGCTCCTTGAGAAACAACTCGTGGATGCCGTGCTGCGGATCGACCGTACGCACGGGTTCCAGGGCGGCCACGATGGAAAGAGGCACGACAATCGTCCGCGACCAGGCGCTCATGGCGTACAGGTTCACGGGAAACCACTTCGGCAAGAGGACCATCTCCGGCGGGACGGCGGGGCAGTGCTCGTAGGATATCTGCCCCAGCAGGGCCAGATAGAACCGAGTGAAACTGTTGACCGCGTCGGCGCCACCATGGGCGCGGATCGCTCGCCGGGCACGCTCCATGAATTCGGCCGCCGCATCATGGCCGGTCAACTTCAGGGCAAAATAGGCCTTCACGCTGCCGCTGATGTCGAGCTTGCCGCCCGGGAACTTGGCCCAACCGCCGTCCGGTAACTGCTGGCAGATGAGGTACGCGGCCGCACGCCGCGCCAGCGGAGAATTCTCCTTGCCGAGGAATGCCAGCACGAGAATCGTTTCGCTCTCCAAAATCGTGTCGCCCTCCAACTCGGCACACCACGATCCATCGACCTGCTGCTG
This sequence comes from uncultured Planctomycetaceae bacterium, assembly GCA_964615095.1. Classification (GTDB taxonomy): domain Bacteria; phylum Planctomycetota; class Planctomycetia; order Pirellulales; family Thermoguttaceae; genus JANXQG01. The sequence continues at coordinate 38,086 of CAZTPX010000081.1, forward strand.
ATCCAACAACCACTGGCGGGTTCGCCGGATGGCATGCCCTACCGGTACGGCAAGGCCCTCGTCAGCAGCGCGATCCGGAAAAAAGGACGGCTCCTTGGGAGCTCTTGTTCGCGACGAAAGAACGTCGTAGCGGGCACTCATGCAGTCTTCTCCAGACAAACCAGGCGGCCTTCCATGACACGCCGGCCATCCGGGGTCCGACGCGAATGAATAGAATCTATGGAATTATGCCAAGAAACACAAGATCGTCCTTCCTTTTGCGGGCTGAATTTACTGCGCATCTTACGCAATTTTACACAAATCAACAGGGAGATGAGAAGAATTGCCGGTTAGGGGCTTTGCAAGGGCGGCGGCGGAACAAACCGTAGGCCAGAACATTCGCAACTCGTAGGCCGGAACAAGCGCAGCGCAGTTCCGGCAGTGGGATAGTTGAAAAACCGGTTCATGCGGCAGCACGATCTCCGGTGCCTGCAGTTTCCTCGTCTTCAACCAGCGGCAGCAACAACTGGAACGTCCGCCCCGTAGCCCCAAGCTGTTGGCGAACAAGGTCGGCAGCACGTTGACCCCGGGCTGCCGCTTCTGTGGGGTTGGCCAGACAGTTACGAACAAAGTCTAGAAGCTGCTTGCCATCGGCCACGACCACGGCCGCATCGCGGTCCAGCAGGGCGGCGACGATGTCGCGGAAGTTCCGCGTGTTGGGGCCAAACGACACCGCCGCGCCGTAAGCAGCCGGCTCGATCATATTCTGCCCTCCGCGATTGCCGAGGCTGCCACCCACGAAGGCAATCTGGGCCGTTCCCCACCAGGCCCCAAGCTCACCCACGACGTCCACCAGAAGTACACGGACTGAGGCCGATGGCGCTGGAGTTCCGCCTTTAGGCGGCAGAGGCGTCAAAGAACCGCCTGAAGGCAGAACTCCAACCGGGAGCAGCGTGCGGCGCTGCCAGGCCACGCCCGAGGCGTCCAACATCCGCGCGACCGAATCAAACCGTTCCGGGTGCCGGGGCACTACGATCAGGCGCAGGCGGGGCCAATCGCCCGCCAAATGCTGAAACACCTGCAAGGCCACGGACTCTTCAGGCTCTTGCGTGCTGCCTGCAAGAAAAACCACGTCGTCGGCAGCCAGTCCGGCCAATGCGGCCAGGCGCAGCGTGGCGGGATTGGCGCGATCCGTCTGGGCGCCGTCGTACTTCATCGAACCGGTAACCTGGACCGCCTCCGGTCTGGCCCCCAGCGTGCAAAAACGCTGGGCATAAGTTCCATCCTGCACGGCAAGGCAATCGATCCTCTGGAGCAACCGCGATACCAATGGCTGGATGCGGCGATAGCCGTCGAAGCTACGCTGGCTCAGCCGGCCGTTGATCACCGCAGTCCGAACGCCGTATCGCCGGGCGGCCCATACGAGGTTCGGCCAGAGTTCCAACTCAGCCAGCAGGAGTACATCGGGCCGAATCCGCCGCATCGTCGCATTCACGGCCCAAGTAAAATCCAAAGGGCAATAAAAGACGATGCTGCCGGCATATTTCTTCTTCGCCAGGACCATGCCGGTCTTTGTCGTCGTCGAGATCACGCACTCCCAATCGGGTCGCTCGCGCTGGATCAAGTTCAATAGCGGGGCCAACAGGTTCACCTCACCCACACTCACCGCATGCAGCCAGATACACTTCTTGTTGGAAGCCCGCCGCGGTACGAGACCGAGCAGTTTCTCGCCATATCCCTCGCGGTACTTGCCCGTGCGGATGGCCGACCAGACCAGCCAGGGCGAGGCGGCGATGAGGAGAAGGACGTAGAAGATATTCAACAGATAAGGCACAAGGAAATCCTTTCCCGGTTCCCGGACTTCTTCCAACTTATTTCTGGCTGAATCCCCGGCCACGAGGCGGTTGAAACTGATCTTGCACGCCCGCTTCAGCGGACCAAACCAAGCGATAGTCTCCCATCAATCCGCTGTGCCCAATGGTGGTTTGACTCCTGCTCCACCAGGCCCGCTTACGCTAATAACCAATGCCTGTATCTTGGGACCAGTGACCAAAACCTGTGCTTTCGGGCCATTGATTCTTTCGCTTAGAATGTCCACAAAGTTGTATGACGTCACCCGCCTCGTCGCCACGGATTTCTCAATTGGGATGCCAGTTACCCAACTCTGGCCGGGGGATATCGCTAGCGTGAACCCAAATTCGGAATCGTGAATTTCCTCAGTTCCCTGCCTCAGTTTGGCATACACTACAGCTTCGTAATTCCCTGGTTGTGTGCGATTGATCGCCAGTTCAAGATCGAATGTCGAATCGTTCAGCCGAGTCGTTTGCTTGACCTTTGTCCCCGGCTCAATCCACTGGACATGCTCAACGAGCATTCTCTTGGCCGCCTTCTTCTCCAGATCAACAAACTTCGAATCGCCCCTTTCGACCCTTATTGCGAGATTCCGCGTGGATTGGAGGCGAGTTGCCAGTTCCGGACACTTCGTGCAGTCCAGTTCGATCCATTCCAATGAAACGCGCACCGGCTCCGCCTGAGCAACTTTATCGTTTACCGAGGCGAAAGCGACTAGTGCAATCAGCACCCATCTCATAGAAGACCTCCATGTCTCTTGCTAACAACTCTCATCCAACCCTTGCTGCCAGTCGATCGGCAGACGTTGCTTGACGGACTGCATCTGCCGGAACCGACGCCACCGCCAACGTCTCGCCGCTGGCAGCGAACATCTCAAGTTCGTATCCAATGGGCTTGCCGGACGCATCATCATAAGTCTCGACGACCGTGCCGACATCCCCAATGCGCAAGCCCTGTTCGGTTATATCTTGCGTCAAAACGACTCGGGTAAACGGCTGAACCTTCATGTTTCGTCCTCTGGAACTACAGTAATCAGTCTGGGTACCGTTTCACCGTGACGGATGATCCAAACAGACGTCTCAAAAACGGTACCGGTTGGGCCTATCAGTCGTCCGCTGATTTCATATTTCGTGCCGAACGGCGAAGGCTTTCCAAGCCTGGCATCCCGGGTTAGGTGCTGTTCTCGAAGCGCCAGTTCGAATTCCTCCGGTGCCTCTGCACGAAATCCTGCATGAGCAAAGACACGAGCCTTCGGCCCCCCGTCAGCATGGTCGACATTCAGTAAGCAATCGGTGAGCTTCTCGACGGGAATGAACGCCTGCTCGGCAAGAGGTACTTGCATGATACGGAATTCACGAAACGTTTGGCTCAATCCGCTCGCAATCCTCCTCAATCGATTTCAAGAACTGCTGTGCTTCTTCGAGCGTCATAGTCCCGGCGAAGCGAAGAAGTCGATCGCCAGGTACTCCCTTGGGTGGCGATTCAACCAGCGATTGCGCAAACCGTACCACCTGCCATTGCTTGGCCGGAGAGAGTTGCCCAACCTGTTCGAACAACTCATTACGCAAATGTTCATCGATCATTGTCGCCCTTCGCTCTTCGTCATTCGTCATTCGTCATTCGGATTTCGCCTTCCCCTTACCCTTTCTTCATGTGACAATTCTTGAACTTCTTGCCGCTGCCGCAGGGACAAGGGTCGTTGCGGCCGACATGCGGGGTCTGGTTGCGGATGGGCTTGGGCTTGCCGTCGCCCTGCGTGCCGTCGATGGCCGATTGCTGCTGGTCGCTGATTTCGCTGGGCGGGGCCGCCGCGTCGTGGCGGGCCTCGGCCCCGGTCCAGGTCGAGCCCACAAAACCCTCGTCGAGCTGCTCCATACGGAAGATCAGGTCCGTCGTCCGCTCGCCCACCGCGTCCCACATCAGCTCGAACGTCCGCATGCCCTCGCGCTTGAATTCCACCTTGGGATCAACCTGGGCGTAACCCCGCAAACCCACGCTGTTGCGCAGGTGGTCCATCACCAGCAGATGGTCTTTCCAGGCAGAGTCCAGCAGGTTGAGCAGCAATTGCCGCTCCAGCTTCTGCATCTCGGGCCGATGCTTGGCCTCCACGGCCGAGGCCATGAAGTTCTTGAGGATCTCCGGGTTCAACCGCGCCATCGCCTCGGGTGCAAGCGGGTAATTGAGGTCCTGGTCGAGCCAGTCGGAAAGGCCCTTCAACCGCCCGTCTTCCAAGGCCGATTGCAGCGCCTTGGGCGAGAGCGTCTCGCCGTTGAAGACCTGCTTCAACCGCGTCTCGACCTCGCCCTGCGGGTCGATGGGCCGATCGGCGAAGTGGCGGCTCTGCTCGATCAACAGCGCGCGGATCTCGTCGCGCTGACGGTTCTTCAGGTCCTCCAGGTCCAAGTCGACTTCGAACCGCTGCCGTGCCCACTGCACCAGGCCTTCGCGGTCGTAACGCTTGTGGCCCCCGGCGTCGCGGTTCGTAAAGTGCGAAAGCCCGGCCATCACCGGATATTCGATCTCTTTTTCGTGATAGGCGGCCACGGCCTTCTTGTAAACGAGTACCTTGAACTCTTCCAACGCCATGTCCCGCACCGAATCGACAGGAATCTCGATGCCGAACTTGCTCTTCACCCAGGCACAGGCCGTGCGAACGCCGTAATCGGCCTCGAGGAACTCGCGGCCGGCCGCGAGATCGACCTTGGCGATCGCCGCCGTGGCCTTCTCCAAGAGAAACGTATCGAGCTGGTCGCGGCCGATCTGCTTCAAATCGCGGTCGCGCAGGGCCGTGTGCCAGCGCGTGTTGCAAAACTTGGCCAGGGCCTCCCAGTTCCAGTCGTTCTTGTCCTCGGCGTCGGTGGGAACGTTCTCCTCCAGGGCGTCCATGATCTGGCCCTCGGCCTTCCGCTCGGCCTGTTCCATGGCATGCCGCTGGGCATCCTGAAAATCGATGCCGCGGAAGTCGCGGGCGTCGAACTCGACGGAAAGCTCCTTGCCCGCCCACTTGGCGAAGGTCTCCGTGCCGTAGTCGCGGCCCAGGAACTGGTCCAGACGGGCGCCGATCTGCTGGCGGATCATATCCAACACGAGCTGCTTGCCGTTGCCGCCTTCCAGGATCCGCTGGCGATAGCCATAGACCCGCTTGCGCTGCTCGTCCATGACCTCGTCGTATTCCAGCAGGTTCTTGCGGACTTCGAAGTTCCGCTCTTCCACTTTCTTCTGCGCGCCCTCGATGCGCCGCGAGACCATCTTGCTCTCGATCGCCTCGCCCTCCTGCATGCCCAGCCGCGTGAGCCAGTTCTTGACCCACTCGCCGCCGAACTTCCGCATCAGGTCGTCTTCCAGCGAAAGATAGAAGCGGCTGCTGCCGGCATCGCCCTGGCGGCCGCAGCGGCCGCGAAGCTGCAGGTCGATGCGGCGGGCCTCGTGCCGCTCGCTGCCCAGCACGTGCAAGCCGCCCATCGCCGCCACCTCGCGGCCTTCGGGCTTCATCTGCTCGCGCTGCTCGATCTCGTGGACCAGCTCGTCCCACTCCTTCGGCGGAACATCCAGCCGCGTAGGATATTTCGCCTGCAGCAGTGCCCAGGCCATGGCCTCGGGATTGCCGCCGAGGATGATGTCGGTGCCGCGGCCGGCCATGTTCGTGGCGATCGTCACGGCCCCTTTGCGCCCGGCCTGGGCGATGATTTCCGCCTCGCGCTGGTGGTGCTTGGCGTTGAGCACCTGGTGCGGCACGCCCCGCTGCTCGAGCATTCGCGAAATCATTTCGCTGCGTTCGATGGAGACCGTGCCCACCAGAATCGGCCGCCCGGCAGGCTCGATGCTGCGGATCTTGCTGCGGGGAATCGTCTGCTTCTGCCGCGTCTCGCGGTCCTGGAACTCGATCGCGTCGTCCGTCTCGCGGAGGATCTTGCCCGTCAGTTCTTCGCCTTTGTCCGGAAAGACGATGTCCCACTTGTTCATCCGCTCGATTTCCTCGGCGATGGCCTCGTACTTCTCCCGCTCGCTGCGGTAAATCACGTCCGCGAAGTTCAGTCGCTGCATCTTGCGATTGGTGGGCATCGCAATTACGTCCAGCTTGTAGACCTTCCAGAACTCGTTGGCCTCGGTCATGGCCGTGCCCGTCATGCCGCAGATCTTCTTGTAGAGCTTGAAGAAGTTCTGCAGCGTGATCGTGGCCAGCGTCTGGTATTCTTCCTTGACGCGGACCCCTTCCTTGGCCTCGACCGCCTGGTGCAGTCCGTCGCTCCAGTTGCGGCCCGGCATCAAGCGGCCCGTGAATTCGTCGACAATCACCACCTCGCCGTCCTTGTCGACGATGTAGTTCACGTCGCGCTTGTAGAGGTGATGGGCCTTCAGGCTGTTGTCGATCAGGTGTGGCCACTCCATGTGCCCCGTCGTATAAAAGCTCTCCACGCCGGCCAACTGCTCGGCCGCGCGGACGCCCTCGTCGGTGAGATGCGCCGTGTGCTCCTTCTCGTTGACCTCGAAATGCGGGCCCTTCTTCAATTGCCGCGCGATGCGGTCGGCCCTCACATAGCGCGTCACATCGTCGTGCGCCGGTCCGGAAATGATCAGCGGCGTGCGGGCCTCGTCGATGAGGATGTTGTCCACCTCGTCGATGATCGCGAAGTTCAGCGGCCCCTGCACCTGCTGCCGGTGCTTGTCGAAACGGTCGTCGTCGCGGGCCGCGTCGCGCATGTTGTCGCGGAGATAATCGAAACCGAACTCGTTGTTCGTGCCGTAGGTGATGTCGCAGGCATAGGCCTTCTGCCGGTCGGCGGCGTCCATCTGGCTCTGGATGGCGTTGACCGTCAGACCCAGCGACAGGTACAGCGGCCCCATCCATTC
>CAZTPX010000082.1:0-43573 GCA_964615095.1 uncultured Planctomycetaceae bacterium
GCCGAATTCTCAAAAATCCCGCAGTTTTCTAAGGTGTACTGTTGAAGTCGGGCTAATATCCTGCCCCCCCCGAACCAACGGTGCGTATCGACAGAGCGCCAGTTCGCACATTGTTTGGACCAACAATTTACGGCGTTCTATGATTGCTTTCGGGGCCACGCACGGCCTAACTTGTTGAGAGGCGAATTGATGAGCGCAGATGCAATCCAAGAACTGTTGAACCGTCGCCCATTCGAGCAGTTCGAAATGATCACGTCTACGGGAGATCGGCACGTCGTGGAACACCCGGAGTTTCTGATGCTCTTGCCGTCCCGGGCGATCATCGGTGACCCCAGTTACAAATCGTGTCACCATTCTTTGCCTGATGCATATCACCGGGCTACGACGTGTCGAGCCGCAGCTACCAGTTGGCAAGCTTTGCGTTCAAGGCCGGCTTAGCTGGCATTCGGAATTGTTTTTGAACCCATCCATTTTGTGACATGGTGAAGGTGAAACAATCTGTTTCAAATTTTTAAACAGGCGCATCACCGTTTTTCCGGCCGCGATTTCTACCACCCCTAAAAGGCAGCGAGAAACAACGGTAAGCTCCCCCTGCGATTCACGGCCTGTTTCAAAAGATGAAGCAGATCCCTGGCGAATCCATCACCCTCGTTGATGAATATTTACAACTGAACGTATGCACACTTCCATAATTAAAGGAAAATAAAGGAATCAGAGTAAAAATGGCGGAAAGCCACCTTCCACGCTACTGTCCCCCTAGTCTTGAATCGCCCCCAACTTGCATTTTTGTCCCAGCCGGCCGCGGAAAATTCTTGGATTTGTTGCACTTTTAAGACAGGAACCCTTGCTAAAATAGAAGACCGAGAGTAGGATAGTGGTAGATATGTTTATTTGCATATCAAGCGATGAGCCCAGCCAGGACCGAACCCGCCACCATGCTTGTCGTATCGTGTCGGCCCTCCTGGATAAGGCTCCAAGAGAATTGAGGATGGGATTACCATGAGCGTGGAAGCTCCCAATTCTGATGCCGACCTGCTGGACCTGATTCGCATTGCTGGTCCTCTGAGCGTTACCGAGCTGGCGGACGCGATGGAAGTTACTGCAACGGCCGTGCGTCAGCGACTTACACGGCTGATGGCCCAATCGATGATCCAGCGCGAAGCCATTCGCGCGGGCCGCGGCCGACCCAAACACCGTTACTCCCTGACCGACAAGGGCCTGCGTCAAACGGGATCCAATTTCACCGATCTGGCCCTCACCCTGTGGCGAGAAATTCGCAGCAGCGGCGACGAGAACCTCAGTCGCGATGTGTTGCGGCGAATCTCGCGGGCCTTGGCCGCGGGCTACGCCACCCAGATCCAGGGCAGCACGCCCGCCGAAAGACTCAAGTCGCTGTCCGAGCTGCTCAATCAGCGGCGCATCCCGACTTCGGTGGGGTCGACGGACGAGCACTCGACTCTCACGGCGCATGCCTGCCCCTATCCGAATCTGGCGGAAGAGGACGGCAGCATTTGCCAAATGGAGAAGATGATGTTCTCCGAGTTGATCGGCAACGAGTTGGAATTGACACAATGCCGGTTGAATGGCGGCGGCGACTGTCGATTTCAAACCGGTTCGTGAAGCGGTATACTAGGGGATTTACCCCTACGTTCACGTAACCAGGAACGGATGCATGACTCAGCCTTGGATTGAAGGGCGATTCGACCCCAACGTAATGACCACCACGCTCGAGCAGGCGATCAATTGGTCGCGGCAATCGAGCCTCTGGCCAATGACTTTCGGCATCGCCTGTTGCGCCATTGAGATGATGGGCGCGGGCGCCGGCCGCTACGATCTCGACCGCTTCGGGGCGGGCGCCTTTCGGGCCAGTCCCCGCCAGGCGGACTTGATGATCGTGGCCGGCACGGTCAACTACAAGATGGCCAGCCGCGTGCGGCGGTTGTGGGAACAAATGCCCGATCCGAAGTACGTGATCGCCATGGGCGGTTGCACGATCGGCGGCGGGCCCTACTTCGAGTTCGGCTACAACATCGTGCCGGGCATCGACGTGTTCGTGCCGGTCGACGTGTACGTGCCGGGTTGCCCACCGCGGCCGGAGTCGCTCCTGGAGGGCCTCATGCGGCTGCAGGACAAGATCCAGGGACAGAAGATCACGCGCCCGCCGCAAGCGGCCGTGCAGGCCGGGAGTGTTGGTTACGGCGAAAACGCGGGTGGCCAGCCGGCACAGCCCGGCGGCTTCTGGCAACGTTGGTTCGGGCCGGGCGTCAAGCAGCCTGACGAGTTGCCGCTGCCGCACCATTCCGGCTATGTCGATGTGCAAGAGACGCCGCTGGTATACCACCAGCAGCAGTTCAAGGCCCCAGGGAAGAAAAGCGAGACATGAGCGACGTTTTGGCGATCAGCGATTTGCACGTCCAGGTGGCGGGCAAGCCGATCTTGAAGGGAGTCAGTCTTTCGATCAGCCGCGGCGAGATCCACGCCTTGATGGGTCCCAACGGCTCGGGCAAGAGTACGCTGGGATTTGCCATCATGGGCCACCCCGGCTATCTGGTCACCAGCGGCCGGATCGAACTGAACGGCGCGGACCTGTTGGCCATGGCGCCGCACGAACGGGCACGGGCGGGGTTGTTCCTGGCCTTCCAACGGCCGGTGGCGATTTCGGGCGTGAAAATGGCCGACTTCCTCCGCCATGCCGTGACCAACGTCCGCCGCCCGGACCGCAAGGAAGGCGAGGAGTTGATCCCCATGCGGGAGTTTCGCAAGGAGCTTAAGGAGAAGATGGAGAGCCTGCGGGTCGATCCGGAGTTCGCCCGGCGCTATGTCAACGACGGTTTCTCCGGTGGCGAATCGAAGCGGGCGGAGATTTTGCAGATGGCTATGCTGCGGCCGAAGTTCGCGGTGCTGGACGAGACCGACAGCGGCCTGGACGTGGATGCCGTGCGCTTGGCGAGCCAGAGTATCGCCCAGATCGGCGGCCACGAAATGGGAATTTTGATCATCACGCACCACGAACAACTCTTGGAATACAATCAGCCGCACTTCACCCACGTGATGCTGGGCGGCCGGATTGTAGAAACGGGCGGCCCGGAGTTGGCCCTGGAACTGCACAAGCAGGGATACGACAGGATCCGGGCGGCCCACCCTGACGCGGCGGCCGACGAGGCAGATACGGCCGTTGCAGCTAAAGTAGGATAAACCCAAAGCACGAAATACGAATATCGAAATCCGAAACAAATTCCAATTACCGAAGAAGCAATGACCAAAACGTGAACGCGTTTCCCATTTGAGTTTCGTGCTTTGAATTTTCTTTTTTGAATTTGTTTCGGCTTTCGGATTCCGAGTTTCGAATTTTTAACCAATGTGGAGGCGGAGTTCCGCCGGCTTTTACAGGCCATTCCGGAACTTCGGCAGATTGATGGCAACGGATACTAAGACTCGCCCTGAGGATATGCTGGGCGAAATCAATAAATACGATTTTCGCAACGACGAGCACTATGTGTTCAAGGCCCGCAAGGGGCTCGACCGGCAAATCGTCACGGAGATCTCGGAAATGAAGGGCGAACCCGCGTGGATGCGGGAATTTCGCCTCAAGAGCCTGGACATTTTCAATTCCAAGCCGATGCCCTTGTGGGGCGGGCGGATTGGCATCAATTTCCAGGACGTCTATTACTACCTCAAGCCCACCGACAGCCAGAGCCATTCCTGGGAAGACGTGCCGGCGGAGATCAAGAACACGTTCGACAAACTGGGGATTCCCGAGGCGGAAAAGAAATATCTGTCGGGCGTGAAGGCCCAATACGAGAGCGAGGTCGTCTACGGTTCGCTCCGCGAGGACCTGGCCAAGCAGGGCGTGATCTTCACCGACACCGATTCGGCCGTGCGCGATTATCCGGACCTGCTCCGCGAGTACTTCAGCACGATCATCCCGCCGACCGACAATAAGTTCGCCGCACTGAACTCGGCGGTGTGGTCGGGCGGGTCATTCATCTACGTGCCCAAGGGCCTGAAGATCGACTTCCCCTTGCAGGCCTATTTCCGCATCAATGCGGCCAACATGGGGCAATTCGAGCGGACGCTGATCATTGTCGACGAGGGCGCACAGGTGCATTACGTGGAGGGCTGCACGGCCCCCATGTACAGCACCGAAAGCCTGCACTCGGCGGTGGTCGAGGTGATCGCCAAGCGCGGCTCGCGCGTTCGCTATACGACGATCCAGAACTGGGCCAACAATATCTATAACCTGGTGACCAAGCGGGCCGTGGCTTACGGCGATTCGCTGGTCGAGTGGGTCGACGGCAACCTGGGCAGCCGCCTGACGATGAAGTATCCGGCTATTTACATGGTCGAGCCGGGCGCTCGCGGCGAGGTGCTCTCCGTGGCCTTCGCCTCGCACGGCCAGCACCAGGACGCCGGGGCCAAGGTTGTCCACTGCGCCCCCAACACTTCCAGCCGCATCGTTTCGAAGTCGATCTCCAAGAACGGCGGCCGAGCCAGCTACCGCGGCCTGTGCAAGGTCATGCCGGGGGCAAAACAGTCAAAGTCCAACGTGGTCTGCGACGCCCTGATTCTCGATCCCCAAAGCCGCAGCGACACCTACCCTTATCTGGAAATCGAAGAACAGGACGTGATGGTCGGCCACGAGGCCAGCGTCTCGCGGATCGACGAGGAGCAGTTGTTCTATCTGGCCAGCCGAGGGATGAGCGAGGCCGAGGCCTCGACTATGATCGTCAGCGGGTTCATCGAGCCACTGGTCAAGGAGCTGCCGATGGAGTACGCGCTGGAGATGAATCGCTTGATCGAGTTGCAGATGGAGGGGACCGTCGGGTAAGATGACCAAAACTGTTGCCACCGGACTGCGGCAAGAGGCCTTCGAGGCGTTTCTTGCCGCGCGGCTGGAGCCGCGCTGGCTCACAGACCTGCGGCGGAATGCCTGGGCGGCGTTCCAGGAACTGCCGCTGCCGCAAGACCAACCGCCCGGCCCCCAGCAGGAGGAATGGCGGCGGACCGATATCCGTCGCTTCCACCTGGAGAAGTTCCCGCTGGCCGATCACGCAGTGGCCGATGCTCCGCCAGTTGCCCCCCTGCTGAACTCGGGCGTCGATTTGGCGGGCCACGTGTCGGCCTACGACAGTTTGCCCTGCCAAAGCCGGCTCGATCCGGATCTGGCTGCTCGGGGCGTCCTGTTCGGGAGCCTGGACCAGATGGTCCAAGAGCACGGCCCGCGGATTGAGCCCTACTTGTTGACCCAGGCCGTCGATCCGCTGTACGACATGTTTTCCGCGCTGCACGCGGCCTGTTGGTCGGGCGGGATGATCCTGTACGTTCCCAAGGGCGTGGTCATCGAGCGACCGCTACACATGTTTTCGGCGCTATCGGCCGGGCAAAGCGATTTCGGGCATGCCTTGATCGTTCTGGAAGAAGGGGCCGAAGCCACGGTGCTGGCTGAAACCGCCAGCAGCGATCCTCTGGCCGCCGGCTTGCACTGCGGCGCTGTGGAGATCCTGGTCGGTCCGGGCGCGCGGTTGCGCTATGTGAACCTGCAGAATTGGGGTAGCGGGGTCTGGCATTTCGCCCATCAGAAGGCACTGGTCGGGCGCAACGCCTCGCTGCAATGGACCATCGGTGCCCTGGGCAGTCACTTGGCCAAGGTGAACCAGCAGGTTGCCTTGGTCGGCGAGGGCGCGCATGCACAGGTGAACGGCGTGATGTTCACTGACGGGTCGCAGCACCTCTCCTATCACACCTTCCAGCACCACCAGGTGCCGCGCTGCACAAGCGACCTGCTCTACAAGGGCGCCCTGCAGGGCGAGTCGCGGATCGTCTGGCGGGGCATGATCAAGGTCGATCGCGACGCCCAAAAGACCGACGGCTACCAGCGCGACGACAATCTGATCCTCAGCGAATCGGCCCGGGCCGACTCGATCCCCGGCCTGGAGATCGAGGCCGACGACGTGAAGTGTTCGCACGGGGCCACGGCCGGGCGGGTGGACGACGAGCAGGTGTTTTACGCCCAAGCCCGCGGCCTGACTCGCAAGGAGGCAGTCCGCATGATCGTGGCCGGGTTCTTCCAACAGGTGTTCGACCGGATCACCGTGGAAAGCGTCCGCGAGGCGTTGGGAGAAGCGATCGGGCGGAGGGTGCGGGAACATGAGTGATTTCCAGCGGGTCTGCAAGGTCGGCGACATCCCGGATCCCGGCAAAGAGATTTTTGAAGTCGATGATCGGTTTGTAGTGCTGTTCCACGTCGACGGCCAATTTTACGCGCTGGACGACGTTTGCACGCACGACGGCGGCCCGCTGGGCGAGGGATTCCTGGAAGGGTACACGATCGCCTGTCCGCGGCACGGCGCGAAGTTCGACATCCGCGACGGCCGCGTGCTCTGCATGCCGGCCACCAGCGGCACGAACTCGCACGACGTCAAAGTGGAGGGCGACAACGTGTTCGTGAAGCTTGTCGTGCGGCCAAAGAAGAACTATGTGTGGGGATAATGTGTCCGGCACACTCCGTGTGCCGATCAAATAAGCGGCATACGACCCGCAAGCGGGCGACCCGGTGCCGGGGATACGTGGAGAGCAATCATGCCCATCCAGGAAGAAACGGTCTATGAGGCTTTGAAGCAGGTCCGCGACCCGGAACTGATGATCAACGTGGTTGATCTGGGTTTGATCTACGGGGTTGCCCTAGAAGCTGCGGGCGAGAAGACGAACCTGGGCGTGATGATGACCATGACCACTCCGGCCTGTCCGTACGGTCCCCAATTGCTGGCCGATGTGCGCGACGTCTTGAAGGCATTGGATAGCGCTGGAGAGGTGAAGGTCGAGGTGACGCTCAGTCCGCCCTGGTCGCCCGAGATGATGACCGAAGCCGCGCGCGACGAGCTAGGAATGTTCTAGTCCCGGTTCCTGCAAACTCAAGACGAGAAAGTACCCGGGGAAGAAATTCAGGGTATTCGACGGCTTGTTGATCACGGGTTTAGCTTCTGCCTTACTATAGAGATGCAAGACTCCTTCGTTGAGATCCACGTTGCGAATCTGCTCGTAAGGCAATATCTCGACCGGGCCGCTGGCAAGGCCCAACAGCTTGGAACGTCGGAACTGCAATCCCCGGGGCAGAAAAACCACGTCGTCCGTCCAGGGCACGGTGCGGCCGGCCCGCAGGGCGCTTAGCATGCGGATGGCAATTATTCTGGCTATTCGGTCGCGGAGTTCATCGAGATCGGCATCCATGTTCTGTACTTTCGCCGAATAAAGGATCGTTGCCGAGGGGGCGCGGAGCAGCAATCTTACTTGGGTTCCCGCATACCCGACTTTGTCGAACGTCCGCTTGGCGCCGTAGGTGAATTCGGTGATTTCGTCATACAGCAAACGACGTTTATCGTGACCCCGGGCACTGGTCAACCCCAACTCGTAGCAGCGGAAGAGATAGCGCCCAAAAAGCACGGTCAACGGCAATGATACCGCAGCGACAACCAGTAGGACCACGCCCAGGGACATCATGTTGCGATCAAAGAGCATCGCCGCGCCTGCCGCGCCGCCAATGCCGGCAACGACGATGCCCAGCCAAAAACCTTCGTTCCGGCGTCGTTCGAACAGCAGCCGGCCCATACCGGACGCGCCGGGGGATGGCTCGGGCTGATTGCGGGACGCGCCACACTGGTGATCGACCCACTCGTTCAGCAACGCTGCCAGCACCGGAGCGTTCTTCGAATCGGGACTGATCTTCATTGCCGGCTCGTCGCGCCCCTGCCGCCAGAGACAGATCTTGCCGTCGTAGTCCCCGACCTTGTCGATTTCGACGAAGGGCAAGGTTTCCACGGTTTTCCCGCGGACGACCGACAATTGCGCGGCAGCGAGGCTCCAGCCTCCGCCTTCCAGCGTCGCTCCGCTGGCCAAGCTCCTGGCCGTCCGTTGCTTCAGGTCTTCCGTCACGCGGATGATGAGCGCGGCCAAAGGGTCATCGCCGTTGACGGCAAGGCGATTGGTCATGCACATCGGGTTGTCGCCGTCGGCAGTCCAAACCTCGAAACGGCGAACGATTCCCTTGAGAATGCCGGCGGAGAACTTCGGCGTCCGCTTGATGCGCACGGCAACGGCCTGGGAGTCCTGCACCTCAATGTCCGTGGGACCGCCAAGCCAGCGGAAGCCGCTGCCGGTATCGACCACCGAGCGCTCGGCTGCTTTTTGCCGTGCGATCTGAACTTCATTGACAACCAGCAAAAAGACCGCAACGCCGCCAACGATAATACCCGGTGAACCGCCATCGGGCACAAACGCGGCCAGGGCAATTCCACCCATCAACCCCAGTATGCCGACGATGCGAAGGAAATGCTTCAGCCAACCATTTCCCTGATCGTTGACAGGAATCCCTGCTGCCACGCCCCGTTCTCCGCCGGCCTAAACCATGAAAGACTACACGTCACGTTACCGTCACGATAGCAGGCAACCCAAAGCATCGCAAGTGCGGTCGAGCCCGCGTCACGAGATCTACAAATTCCTCAACGGCGATTTTCATAGGTCGGGGCCATGGATCACAACTCGCGACGTCATATATTGAGCATCGTGCTGATCAACGGTTCCGATTGTTCAGGTTCTGCCGAGTTTCCTGCTCTATTCCGTCGTCACGCAGCGTGACAACGTGATTAATTCCAATAAATGAACTATGCTTTCTCAGGCACCATATTCTTGCCAATTGCGAAAGAGGCCGGCGCGAAACAATATCATGAGAATCCTGGTTGTTGACGATGATCCGATTTGCCGCACCATCGTGGCGGTTCACTTGAAAGCCTTGGGCGATATTGAAGTCCGCGAAGCCGGAGACGGCGACACGGCATGGGGTATGCTCAAGCGCAACCATTTCGACGGCGCGGTCCTCGATTGGCAAATGCCGGGCAAGTCCGGACTGGAGATCGTCCGCGAGATTCGCAAGGCCCGCATCGCCATACCGCTTTTGATGGTAACCGGCGAGTCGGAGAAAGAGCGCGTGATCGAGGCGATCCAAGCCGGCACAACCGATTACCTGATCAAGCCCTTCGATGCCGAGACATTGCAGGCAAAGCTCGGTAAATTCGCCCAACGGATGCGTCCGAAAATGCCCACCTTGCAGGGGTGACGTGCATTCTGATTTGACAACCTTCCCGCCGCGCTTTACAATCCACGCTATGGTGGGTGCGCCGGAACCGCCCGCCGTCGCCGCTTTGGACGAGCGGCATCTTCGCAGAACAGAGTTCATTCCATTGGACCGGGGGCCGGGAGAGAGATTTCATGCCTCAAGCCATTGTCGATCCGGAAGAATTACGTCGCTTCGCCATGAATTTGCGAAAATTCAGCGGCGAGGTTCAGGACCGCGTCACGTCGCTAGGCGCCCAGATGGTAGCCTTGGAACGCACATGGCGCGACCAGGAACAGAAGAAATTCTCCGAAGAATTTGAACAGCACATGCGGACGATTGCCCGTTTTGTCGAGGTTATCGAACGCCATATTCCCTATTTGCAGCGTAAGGCCGAAATCATTGACGAATATCTCCAGCAGCGTTAGGAGCGGCGCGGCGGATTGGATGCGCTAGTAGTACCGCCTTCAGGCGGAAATGCCGAGTATTGCGGCTAAAGCCGGTGCTGCCAGCGCGCTCGAGCAGGAATCGAACATGGGTCAGGCCCGACTTACTAGGATCGATGCCGCGGAGGAGATGGCTGCCGCCGTCGAGGTTTTCCGCAGCGAGGCGATTGCGGCCGTGGAAGGTCTCGACATGGAGATCCGCCGCGCCTTGGAGTGGATCCATCACGATCGCCACGAACACTGGAACCACCAAGTCCGCCGCGGTTGGGAACGCATCACGGAGGCCCGCATCCAGCTTCAACAAGCGATGACAATGCGCCGCGTGGGCAATCACGACCCGGCCTGCGTGGACGAAAAGAAGGCGTTGCAGCGGGCACAGCGGCGGCTGGAGATCGCCCAGGAAAAGGTTGAAGCGGTGCGACGCCATGCCCGGGAAATCGACCATGCGGTGGACGACTATCGGGGCGCGCGGACGCCGCTTGCCAGTTGGCTGGAAGCGGAGGCCCCTAAGGCCCTGGCGACCTTGCGGCGAATGATGGCCGACCTGGAAGCCTACCTGGCCGTGCAAACTCCCGGCGGCGGTGTGATCGATGCGGTCCCAAGCAAGATGGAGTTTAGCCCGTCCAACGCCGAACAGCCGTCGCCCGCTGCGGCCAGCGAAGAGACGATCGACGATCTTCTTTCAGACCGTGGACTAAAGCCCACGCTACAGGTTGATTCGGACGACGGGCTAAAGCCCATCCTACGGCCCGATGCGGGAGACGGGCCATGAAGCTCTGGGACCTGACGGCGGGGGCGGCGAAGCTGGAATTGGCGTTGCAGACGCTGCAAACCAAGACGGCCGACATCGGTGAAGCCTGGTCCGATGAGGCCTATGCCCGTTTCCTGGAGACTTACCTGGAACCGATCGAACCACGAATGAAGACGATGATCGACGCCATCCACCGCTTGTCGGAAGTGCTTAATGCGGCGGAACGGCAGTGCCGCGACGAAAACTCTTGAGGCCCCACGATGACTGAGCCTTTCTCTCCGGACGGACCCCAGCAGATTCTCACCGAATTGTGCCGCCTCGCAGCCGAACGCCTGCCGGCGGAGGAGGCGATTGCGACGGGCTTCCAAGCCCGCAACGAGGCGGCCGAAAATGCCTATCAGGAGGCCCAGGAGGGCCTGACCGCCCGATACCAAGCGGAAAAGACGGCGGCCAAGGCCGAGGAGGCCGCGCTGCGTAGCGAGGCGACCGAACGCTTTGAGACCGAGCATGCCGCCGTACTACGGCAATACGAAGCCGCTCGGCAGGGTATCGCCGAGCGTTTCGAGACCGAGAAGGCCGTCGCCGAACAGGAGATGCAAAACGGCCAATGGGAAGCCACCACCCTTGCCGAGGCGGCCCGCGGCGGGTCGGGCGTGCAACTCAAGGAGATTCAGGACCAGTTGGAATCGCGGTGGCAGGAGTTGCACACGATTTACCGCCAAGCTGTAGCGCTGTTGAATCGTTGGGGCCAGTGGCGCGATTTCGTCGATCCGCAGCCGGTGAGCATGTTCCTGGAGAAGCAGCCCACGCGCCGCTTCTGCCATGCCCTGGATATGGCCCGGACCCAGTACCATGCGCTCACCAGCCTGTTCATTCCGCGGCTCGTACAGGGTTTGCGGCCGATAGGCATCTTCTTCCTGCTATGGGCTGTGATGACGCTGCCGGCCGGGGCCATCTTCGGTTGGAACAACGTCGAATACTTGATCATGGCCAGTGTCTCAACGGCCGTCTTCCTTTGGCTTTTCATCGGCGTGCCGATCTATTTTTTGGCACGTCGGCGGTGCGCCGATTTCTACTTGGCCTTGCGGCGAACGATGCTCGAAGCGGGGCTGGACCGCGGTTCCACCCTGGAAGCGGCAAAGGTCGATTGCCAACGCTTATTGGACGCCATCGACTCCCGCCAGAGAGAAGAGATCGGCCGCGCCAATGAGAGGCTCTTTGCGGCGATGGGGGCGGGGCTTTCGCGGCGGGAGCGCGAGACGGCGGAGATTGACGCTGTTTATCCCCCGCGGTTGGCCGAGATCCAAGCCGCCCGCGATCAGGTCTTGCAGCAAGCGGATGCAAAATACCCCCCCTTGCTCCGTGACATGGAGAGCCGTTACCAGATCCTCTCGGCCGCCTTGAGCGAGACCCGCCAGCAAACCCTGGCCACCAGCAAGGCCCAGCACGAGCGCGAGTGGAACGAGATGGCCCAGCGCTGGAATGCAGGCGTCGCCCGCTTCGTGGCCGCGGTGGAAACGATCAGCAAGAACTGCGAGCGGTTGTTTCCGGATTGGAGTGCGGCCGACGCGCCCTCGTGGACGCCGCCGAGCGAAATACCTGCCGCCGTCCGCTTCGGGCAGATCAATGTGCAGTTGGCCAAGATTCGCGGCGGCATCCCCGACGACCCGCGTCTGAAGCCGCCGGCCACCGAGTTCATTCTGCCGTTGCTCTTGCCGCTGCCCAGCCGCTCGCTGCTGTTGCTGAAGGCGGGTGAGACCGGCCGCCCGCACGTGATCGAATCGTTGCAGGCCTCGATGCTGCGCCTGCTCACCTCGATGCCGCCCGGCAAGGTCCGCTTCACGATCTTCGATCCCGTCGGCCTGGGCGAGAACTTCTCGGCCTTCATGCACCTGGCCGACTTCGACGAGCAGCTCGTTTCCAGCCGCATCTGGACCGACTCCGACCATATCGAGCAGCGGCTGGCCGACCTGACGCAGCACATGGAGAACGTCATCCAGGTCTACCTCCGCAACGAGTTCCAGTCGATCCTGGAATACAACGCCTTTGCCGGCGAGATGGCCGAGCCTTACCGGATCCTGGTGATTGCCAACTTCCCGGCGAACTTCACGGAAACGGCCGTGCAGCGGCTGAAGAGCATCGTGGCCAGCGGGGCCCGTTGCGGCGTGTTCGTCCTGCTGGGCGTCGATTCCACACTCACGCCGCCGCACAACGTGCGCGTGTCGGACCTCGACGCCGGCGCCCTGCTGCTGCGCTCGGAGAAGGGGCAGATCGTCTGGAAGCACCCCGAGTACGGCGCGGCGCCAGTGGCGTTGGACGTGCCGCCGCCGCCCGAGCGATTCACCGAGATCGTGCGCGCCGTGGGGCACGAGGTCCGCGATGCCGGCCGCGTCGAGGTGCCTTTCCACTGCGTCATCCCCACGGAAGACGCCTGGTGGACCAGCGACAGCCGCGGCGGCATCGACGTCCCCTTGGGCCGCGCCGGCGCTATGAAACTGCAAAACCTCGACCTGGGCCGCGGCACGTCGCAGCACGTGCTCATTTCCGGCAAGACAGGCTCCGGCAAGTCGACGTTGCTGCACGTACTGATCACCAACGTGGCCCTCCGCTATAGTCCCGACGAGGTGGAAATGTATCTCGTCGACTTCAAAAAAGGCGTCGAGTTCAAGGCCTACGCGCGGCACCAATTGCCGCACGCCCGCGTGATTGCCATCGAGAGCGAGCGCGAGTTTGGCCTGAGCGTGTTGCAGCGTCTGGACGCCGAATTGCGTTCCCGCGGCGATCAGTTCCGCCGGCTGGGCGTGCAGGACCTCAAGGGCTTCCGCAACGCCCAGCCCGACGCGAAACTGGCCCGCATCCTCCTCATGATCGACGAGTTCCAGGAGCTGTTTGTCGAGGACGATCACATTGCCCAGGAATCGGCCTTGCTCCTGGACCGGCTCGTGCGGCAAGGCCGCGCTTTCGGCATCCATGTGCTGCTGGGATCGCAAACGCTGGGCGGGGCCTACTCGCTGGCCCGCAGCACCATCGGCCAGATGGCGGTGCGAATAGCCTTGCAGTGCAGCGAGGCCGACGCCCACCTGATTCTCAGCGAAGAGAACACGGCTGCCCGCTTGTTGACCAGGCCGGGCGAGGCCATCTATAACGACGCCAACGGCCTGTTCGAAGGGAACCATCCTTTCCAGATCGTCTGGCTCTCCGACGACGAACGCGACGACTACCTCCATCGCCTGGCCGAGTTGAGCCGCCGCCGAAACTTTCGCTCTTCGCCGCCGATCGTCTTCGAGGGCAACGTTCCCGCCGAACCGAGCGAGAACGTCGACTTGCAGACGAGCCTAGCCGCTTGCGGTGCGGGCGTCCCGCTTGCCAAAGCAGGCGAGACGCCTGCGTCACAAGCGGCGGAACCGCATTTCTGGCTCGGCTCCGCCGTGGCCATCAAGGGCCCGACGGCGGCGGTCTTTGCCCGCCAGGCCGGAAGCAATCTGCTCTTGGCCGGACATCGCGAGGAGGCCAGCCTGGGCGTCATGGCCACGGGATTGATCGGCCTGGCTGCGCAACACGGCTTGCCGAGTGACGGTAAGCCTTGCGTACGCTTCCGTATTCTCGACGGCACCCGGCCCGAGGCCCCGGAGGCGGGCTATTGGCAGCGGGTGAAAGAAGCATTGCCCCACGATGTCGTGCTCGGCCAGCCGCGCGAGGCCCCGGAGATGCTCGACGAAATTGCGGCCGAGCTTTCCCGCCGCCAACGGGAAGGCCAAGACGGCCTGCCGCCGATCTATCTGCTAATCTACAACATGGGAAGGTTCCGCGATCTCCGCAAAGAGGACGATTTTTCCTTCGGCCGCGACGACGACAAGCCGGCCACGCCCGGCAAAGTGTTCGGCACGATCCTCCGCGATGGGCCAGCCTGCGGGATTCATACGATCGCCTGGTGCGACTCCTACGCCACGATCAACCGCCTGCTGGACCGGCAGGGCCTCCGCGATTTCGACCTGCGCGTGCTTTTCCAGATGAACGCCACCGACAGCAGCAGCCTGATGGAGTCGCCCGACGCGGCCCGGTTGGGCGTGCATCGGGCCATCTTCTACGACGGCGGTCACGGGCAAATGGAGAAGTTCCGCCCCTACGGATTGCCTTCCGCGGCGTGGCTTGCCGAGGTGCGGCGGCAGTTTTCGCGGCGGACGGGCGATTGACGCCTTTTTGCGATTATGGAGCAGACCGAGCCAGCATCGTCATCGTCGAGCCTCACGAAGAATATCTTCGTCTGCGGCATGCTCCTGCTGGGCGTCTGCCTTGTCTTCGGACAGACGGTCCGCCACGGGTTCATCACGATGGACGACCCGGAGTATGTCTACAGAAACCCCGTTGTCCGCGGCGGCCTGACTTTCCGCGGCGTGTTCTGGGCGTTATTGGGTAGCCATGCGTACAACTGGCATCCCTTGACCTGGATGTCGCACATGCTCGACTGCCAGTGCTACGGCCTCGCCGCGGGACCGCACCATGCGACGAACGTCGTCCTGCACGGGCTTTCGGCCTGTACACTCTTGGTATTGCTGCGTCGGCTGAGCGGCGACTTTTGGTCCAGCGCGTTTGTCGCGGCGATCTTCGCAGTCCATCCACTCCACGTGGAATCGGTGGCCTGGGTGGCGGAGCGGAAAGACGTCCTCAGCGGCCTCTTCTTCTTCCTCACGCTCCTGGCCTATGAAAGCTATGTGCGCCACGGCCGGTCCACGGGCCGTTACCTGCTGGCGACGTTGCTGTTTGTCCTGGGACTGATGGCCAAGCCAATGCTGGTTACCTTGCCGCTGGTGGCCTTGCTGCTGGACTACTGGCCGCTGGGTCGGTTTCGCCAAGAAGAGCGCCAGGGCGGTGAACAGCCCGGCGGGGAGGAATCGGCCAGCCGCATGCCGGCCTTCGTGCCGCTGTTGGTGGAAAAGCTGCCGTGGTTGGTTTTATCGGCCGTCTCGTGCGCCATTACGCTCACGGCGCAGCGGGAAGCGATCTTGCCGGTGGATCAATTGCCGTTGGCCATGCGCTTGCCCAATGTTCTGACGTCCTATGCGGCCTATCTGGCACAGGCTGCCTGGCCGCACGACCTGGCGATTTTTTACCCGCACCTCAAGACATGGCCCCCGCTGACGGCTCTGATTGCGTCCACGGTCCTAGTGGGGGGGATTTCGTTCGTCGCCCTGCGGTTGAGAAAGCGCTGTCCCTACTTGCTTGTCGGCTGGCTGTGGTATCTCGGCATGCTGGTTCCGGTGATCGGACTGGTACAAGTCGGCGGTCAGGCCATGGCCGATCGATACACGTACTTGCCATTGATCGGCATTGACATTGCCGTGACATGGGCCTCGCGCGACGTCGTGCGGCGATGGGCGTGGACCGGATTGGCTGTGCCGGCGTTGGCGACCGTCTTATTGGCCGCCTCACTTGTGGCCGCATGGCGACAGACCGGCTATTGGCGCGACGGGCGCACGATCTGGGCTAGAAGCGCGGCGTGTACGCCGGAAAACAGCATTACCCTAAACCAATTCGCCGGCGCGCTGGCCGAAGCCGGCGATTTGGCCGGCGCCCTGGAGGCCATTGAACGCTCTATTGAGATTCAACCTGACTGGTCCACGACGCACTATGATCGCGGCATATATTTGGCGCGAGCAGGAAAGACGAAGGAAGCGATTGCCTGCACGGAGAAGGCCGTAGAATTGGATCCCAACGCGGCCGTGTTTCACAAGCAGTTGGCTGCGCTGCTGGCTTCGGAGCGCCGTTGGCGAGAGGCAATTGCACAATTGGAATGCGCCGTCGAATTATCGCCGAAAGTCCTTGCCTTCCAAGAAAGCCTCGCCTGGCTGCTGGCTACGACCGATCCGGCGAGCAGGCGCGATCCGGCCCGCGCTCTCAGTCTAGCCGAGGGTGTCGCGCAAACGGTCCCTTCCCCGGACGATTATATCTTGGATGTCTTGGCTGCGGCCTACGCCGCGAATGGCCGTTTCGCCGATGCCGTGACCGTCGCCAGCCGCGCGCGGGAAATTGCTTTGGCACAGGGCAGGGATCAACAGGCCGCCGAAATCGGCGGCCGCATCAGGCTCTACCAGGCGGGCAAGCCCTACCGCCAGTAGCCCATTCACGGGGTGGCCGGGCTGCGCGGCGCGAATGGCGTGAACGGCGCGGGCGGAACGCCCCGCGGCTCGCGCATGGACGGATTCTGGAGCACATTTCTCCCAATGGCAGGGACGGCAGGACCCGTTCTCAAGTATTCCTGGAGCTGCAAAATAGCGGGCGCGGTCAACAAAATGAGCACCGCGGGAGCAAAACAGAACATGATCGGAAAGACCAGCTTGACCGGCGTTTTGTTCGCCTCGGCCAAGGCTGCTTGCCGCCGGGCCAGGCGCAGGTGATCGGCCTGCAAGGCGAGCGTCCCCACCAGCTCCGTGCCCAGACTCGTGTTGCGCAGCAACAGGCTCGCCAATTGCGAGGCCTCGGGCAGGTTCACACGCTGCGTAAAATCCTCCAATGCCCGCTTGATACCGCCCAATTCGGCTTGCCGCCGCAGCAGCAGCAGTTCGTTGGCGCACTCGGGATAGGCGGTCATGCGCTGCGCCACCTGCTCCAGTCCGGCGCTCAGCGGCAGCCCGCCGCTGACGCACATCCCCAGCATGTCGATCACGTCGGCCAGCCCTTCGCGGATCTTCCGCATCTGTCGGCGGCGGCGAAAAAATACGTACAATCGCGGCACGAGCACCAGGATTACTGCCACGAACACGCCCGTCACCATGATCGCCCCGGTGTACGCGGGATCGAATAGCACAGCCAGGATGCCCGCGACCACCAACGGGATAATCAGCAGTACGAAGCGCAGGGCGTAGATCGTTTCCGAGGCCTGTGGCTGGTAGATGCCCGCCTGCCGCAGCATCTGGCGGAATTCTTTTTGTTCGGTCGCCGACTCGGGCAACTGGGCCGCCAAGGCCGGGGTCCAGTCGCCGAAAATTCCCGCCTCCGGCTCGCCATTGTAGGGCGACTCATGGGAGATCTGCTTCAGGCGCGCGGCCTCCCGCGCCGGACGGCTGGTGAAGTATCGCCCCGCCACGTAGATCGTCAAGGCCACGAAGGCGAAGACCGAGGCCATCAACAGTGATTCGTATAGATTGAGCATGTCCCAATAACGTAGTTCAATAATGGACCCGAATCACTCGCGCTACCCAGACCGTGCCCACGATCATCAGCACGGCTGCCGTCAGCAGGAAACCCGGTCCCCGCGGATGCGTGAAAAAAACCCGCGTATACTCCGGGCGAAGCAGGCTGAGCACCGTAATCCCCACGATGCCGCAGGCGATCAGTCCCAGCGCCGAGTAACGCCCCGTGACCGTTTGCGCTCCCAAATGCCGCCGCCATTCCTGGCGATCGCGCGCGGAAACGGCCAGCCGCGCGGTCAATTGGGCCAGGTTGCCGCCGGTCTGACGGTGTACCAGCACGGCCGTGGCGAACAAGCGGAATTCCGGCAGCGGAATCCGCCGCGACAGGCGGTCCATCACGCCTACCGGCGACTGCCCCATTTTCAATAACTGCACACAGTGCCCGAATTCCTCTTTCAACGGTGAAGCTGTCTGCACCGTCATCAATTCGGCCGCCTGTTCCAGGGTCTGACCGCTATGCAGGCAGTCGGCCAGTTGCTCCAAAGCACCCGGCAGGAGCGTTTCCATGGCGGCGATGCGGCGGTTGCGGACCCACATCACCCAGAAAAGCGGCGGCCAGAACCCCACCAAGGCTGCGGCGATCGCCGCGCCGAAGTTGTCCGTCCACACCAGGGCAATCCCGCCTGCCACCAGCGCGGCGCCGCCCATGAGCAACAAGACCACCAGCGGTGAAAGGGGAATCCCCGATTCGGCCAGGAGTTGGTAAAAATGGCGATCGATCCAACCGCCCGCATCGCGGGCCAGGATTTCCGCCGGGACTTCGCCGGCCCCGACCTCTTCCAAACCGATCCTCCGCTCGATCTTCTCCTCTACCGAGCGCCGACCGGCCATAACCATTCCCACGGCCAGGACGGCACAGAGACCGCAGGCGAATGCGCATCCAATCAGCAGGATCGGAAGGTATGCGGTCACGGCCGTGTCTCCGTCGAATCGGCCGCTCCGCTGCGCGGCGCGGGCCCGCGTCCCGTGTCCGTCCCGTTCCAATCCAAGACCTGTGCGCGGAACAATTCAGCGTCCAGGGCGATACCGCGCTCGCGCAATCGTTCCAAGAACGACGGTACGTTGCCCGACACGTGGAAGCGGCCCGTCGCCAGTCCCTGCGTATCCAGTCCGGCCTGCTGGAAGCGGAACAGTTCGCGAAGCTCGTATTCGTTATTCTCCAGGTCCACCAGTTCCACGATCCGCATTACCCGCCGCACTCCGCCCTTAAGGCGGGCGAGATGCACGATCACGTTGATCGCCGAAGCGATGTAGCGGCGCACCACGTTTACCGGCAGGTCGAACCCGGCCATGGCCACCATGACTTCCAAACGCGAGAGCGCATCGCGCGCGTCGTTGGCGTGGATCGTCGTCAGCGAGCCCTCGTGGCCGGTGTTCATCGCTTGCAGCATGTCCAGGGCCTCTCCGCTGCGGACTTCGCCCAGGATGATGCGGTCGGGCCGCATGCGCAGAGCGTTGCGCACCAGGTCCCGGGCCGTCACCGCACCCATGCCCTCGGAGGTCGGAATGCGGGATTCCATCCGCACCACGTGCTTGCGGCGAAGCTGCAGTTCGGCCGAGTCCTCGATAGTTACCAGCCGCTCGTCGGCCGGGATGAACGGCGACAGCGCGTTGAGCATCGTCGTCTTGCCGGACCCCGTACCGCCGCTGATCATGATGTTGACCCGCCCTTCGATGGCCGCGGCTAGCACGGCCACCATTTCCGGGCAGATCGAGCCGTGGGCCTGCAAGCGCTCGATGTCCAGCGGGTTGCGGCCAAAACGGCGAATGGAAAGGGTGGGGCCGTTCAGGGCCAGCGGCGGGATGACCACGTTGATGCGCGAGCCGTCGGCCAGGCGAGCGTCGACCATCGGCGACTGGCTGTCGATCCGCCGGCCAACGCGGCTGACCACGCGCTGGATGATCTGCATCAGGTGTTCGTCGTCGGCAAAGACCGTGTTGGTTTCGTACAGCCGCCCCCGCCGCTCGACGTACACTTCGTGCGGTCCGTTGACGAGGATGTCAGCCACTTCCGGGTCCTGCATGTAGGGTTCCAAAGGGCCCAGGCCGAACGACTCGGCGATCAGTTCGTCGATCAGACGCTCCTCGTCGATCTTGGAGAGCAACTGCGGGCGGCTGCGGAACAAGTGCTGCGAGAGGCTGGTCACGTGCCGCCGCAACTGGGCATCGCTCATCGTGCCGATTCGCGACAGGTCGATCGAATCGAGCAACTCGCGGTGGATCTGCGTCTTCAGTTTCTGGAAGCGGCCCTCGAATCCGTCGGCGCTGTCCGCTGCTACCTGCCCACCGGGAGGCGCGACACTCTGTTCACGGGACGGGTAAATTGTGCTCATGCTTGTGCTCCCACCTGGTTGCAAGGAATAGTTTTCGCCAGGGCATTGAAGGCCGCGGCCACGACACCGGAGAGTTCCACGGCAGGCAGGCCCTCGTTGCGGGCCTCCGTCAACACCGCAGCTTGTTCGGCAAGCGTGGCAACCACGGGCGCGTGCAGGGCCTCTTCGACCTTTGCCTTGGCCACCAAGTTCTTGGCGCCGTGGCGATTCAGCACGGCTTGGAAACGGTGGCGGCTGATGCCCAACGATTCCGCCATATCCAGGGTCCAACGGGCGCGGCGCAGCGCCGGCACATCAGCCAGGACCGGCAGCAACACCACGTCGGACAGGCGGACGGCCTCGATTTGGGCAGCGGAAAAAGCGTGTCCCAGGTCGACCACAACGAACTCGTAGCTCTTGCGCAGGAGCACGAACATCTGCCGCACGATCGCTGTGCTCAGATCGAATTCCGGCACCCGCAGGTCTTCCGTGAAGCCGGCCTGCGGCAGCACGTGCAGGCCCGATGCGTGCCGCGTCATGGCGCCGGCCAGGAGCCGGCGGTCGATCCGGTCCTGGTGACGGAGAACATCGGCCAGCGTGTGCCGCGGGTCCATGTCCAGCAACAGCGATAAATCGCTGGGAGGCGGCGTCACGTCGACCAGGGCCACGGCGCTCTCCTCGCCCGGCACGCCCGCCCCGCCATCTTCCGCTTGCGGATGGAGCTTTGCCAGCGACACGGCCAGGTTCAGGGCGATCGTGGTCACCCCGGCCCCGCTGATGGGCGAGAAGACGGTGATGATCTGCCCCCGCTTGCTGGCCCCGGGCCGAGAAGTCTCGATTGTCGCCAGGGCCGCGGCAAGATCGCGGCGCAGGTTCGCGGCGTCCAGGTACTCCCGCGCACCGGCGCGTAGGGCCTCACGCATCAAGGCAACGTCCGGTTCCCCGACCGCCAGCACCACGCCCTCCACAAGGTGGTGAGCGGTCTCGATCGCCGCCAGTCCCTCGCCGCGTGCCCCATTGCAGTAGACCAACACCACGTCCGGCCGCTTGGCCGCCAGGCAGTCCTGCAGCCGGTCGTAGCCCACTGCATCCTCGGCCTCGCAAGTCAGGCCTTCGCTGAGCAAGATCCGGCGCGCTTCGTTGATCTGCTGGACTTCGCCGCCAGCCACAACAGCTCGCATGGCAATCACCTCTTCTTTCCCCTTATCGCGACAGACGCAGTTTATAAATGAACGGGTTCCGCGCCAGGCCCGCCGGCGTGTCGGCGGCCGCGGGCGGCACGGTCCAGGCCGTATGATGGATCAGGTAGCAAGGCTCCACGCGCACCGTAAGGCGGTTATCGACCACTGCGGCGCCCAGGACCGTGCATGCCACAAAGCCTTCCACGCCAGCAATGCCGCTCTCCGTAGCGCCCACTTGTTGCAGTAGGGGGAAGACCCGTTTCTGCCCGGCAATCCCTACAAATGCCGCCACGATGGCCGCAGTGCCCGGATCGCCGCCGTCGCCCATTTGCGTCGCCGCCACGGATGCGAGCACGGCTGGGGTCGCCGGCCCAAACGCCCCACTAGGCAGGTCCGCGGGAAAAAGTCCCTGGGCCACTTGTTGCGGCAACGTCTGCAATAAGACCTGCGGACTGAC
This sequence comes from uncultured Planctomycetaceae bacterium, assembly GCA_964615095.1. Classification (GTDB taxonomy): domain Bacteria; phylum Planctomycetota; class Planctomycetia; order Pirellulales; family Thermoguttaceae; genus JANXQG01. Next base: position 21,444 of record CAZTPX010000082.1, read on the forward strand.
GTTGCCACCGTAAAACAGCAACGCGCCGTTCGCTTCCGGCGGATATTGGGAACTGCCCGGCGGCTTGGCTGACTGCAAGCGGACCACTATTTCCTTGATGCCGTTGCAGTTGCTGTCTTCAGTTCGCTCGTTGCTCCACGACGTACTGAGAATTCCCAGCGGCATGAGCGGGGCTGCCATGGCAGTTTCCGGCCGAAAACCGACGACCAGGTTGTCCAGCGTCGCATACGCCCCACCGCGAATCTCGATCGTGCGCTTCGTGCCAACCAGATCGACCGGAAAGCTCACCGGATGCCCACCGGCAGGCAGGCGGGCCGCATAGACGAATACCGTATTGTGCGCGGTCGCCGCGAGATCCAGGACGGGCGGATCAGCGGTCACGTCGTCGACAAAGCCCGTCTGGACCACGACGTCACCGGCCTCGACGCGTTGCAAGGAAGGAATCACGCCGTTGTTTTGCTGGCGATAGGCGTCCGAGAGCCTGGCGGCTGCCGCTCGGACTGCCGCCTGGTCGGGGGTCGGCGGACCGGCCGCATCCAGCAGGAGGTTGGGATCGAGCAGTTCAGGGGCGCCGGCCAGGGCCATGATGCTGGCAACGTCCTGCATGCCGCGATGGACGGCAGTCAGATAGGCGGCGTCGACCACCAGGATCGTCAACAACACCGCCAGGACGATCAACAGCGTGGCCATCACGGTCACGGCGGCGCGGTGCGGCGGGGGTCGATGCTTCAACATTGCCTGCTGCACCATGAAACCTTGACATTGTGGATGAAACCAAGTTCTACGTTGTTCTCGGCGGCAACACCGGCGGCGGTTCGGGCGACGGCGAATCCGGCGCCCCCTGTGGGGCAGGCGCAGGCATCGGCGTCGGGCCCGGGGTCGGCGGTCCGCCTTGGGCCTTGATTCCCTTGTTGCAGTTCTTGCACTTCTTCACGGGTTTCGCTGCCGTCGCATTCGCCGTGGCGGGCAGGGAAGCCTGCCGCGCCCTTTCCTGGTCGATGCGCTCGTCGTTCTGCGTGAACACCACGTAATCAATCTTCGTGCCACGGACCTGTTCGACGACGATCCGCTCCGGCGGGGCCGGCGGCGCAGGGAGCGGCGGCAAGTGCAACAAGTCGCGCACCGTAATCGCGTGATCGTCTTTACTCAGGATGGCATCCACGCGACTAGCGTCAAGCTGGTCGCCACTCTTGCTAGACGGCGTAGTGCAGAGTGCTACGCTGATCGTGCCGTCTAGGTCCTGGGCCTCGGCCAACCGCTTCGCCTGGTCGGGCGTTGCCGCCAACAGGATGTAGCTCTTCTTGCCTACGGCAGTCACCGAGGTCGGCATGCTGCCTTCGCTCACTGGAGGACTGAGCACCTCGATCCCGGTAACTATGCGCTCTGTCATCTTACTTGAGTCGTCCGGATTGTCGGTCGTAAAAATCACGTCCACGAGGCAGCCGGGCTGGATGATGCTGCTGGAAATGGCCGGATCGTCGATCCGCAAGTTGACCGCGCGATATCCTTGCTTGAGCTGGAGTTGCGGTTCCTTGCCCACCGGGTAGAAATCCTCCTCGGACAGCCATGCACGGGCCAGCTTGTCATGCTTGAGGACTCGGCCGACGGCCTGTTGCTTGTATCCGAACGCCTTGCCCTGGATATTCGCCGTCTTCAACTTCTCCACCGGTTCCAGCGATTGTCCCACGTCCTGTTCACGGACCCTTGCGCCCGCAACTAAATTGGTCTGCATGACCAGCAGCGATTCCTTTGGTTCCGCTGGCGGCGCGGCGGGTTGCACGACAACCTGCTGCCGGCCGGCTAACAAGACCTGTCTTGCCGCCCAAGCGGCGCCTAGTCCAAATAATATGGCCAGGACAGCGAGCGTTACAGTTTGTGGACGTATGGGCCTCATCGGGTGTCCTGCTTATTCTTTGCGCATTACGAACTGGGCGGTAATCTTCTTTCCACTCAAATCAAGCCCTGGCACGATGGAAAGTGGGTTCACGGTCGCTTTGGTTGCGTCTACCGACACGAATACGCTCACGCTGCCCTCCAAGGGCATATCAACTACCTGAATGTCTTGTGGTCCCAGAGCGGCCGAGTAGGACCAGCCAGCCAACGCTCCCACGACTGCCAAACGAACCCGCTCATAGGTGGCACCGGGCAGCGTCGCCTCCCGAGCACCGGCCATGGCCGCCCCTTGAATGGCTTGCGCCGCAAGCAAGTAGCTGCCAAGCTCCACTAAGGCCAGCAAAACGATCACGAGCACGGGCACGACCAGGATCAACTCCAAGGTCAGGACTCCCCGTCTCTTGCCGCGCCGTTTGCAGCCGCTGCTCCCTCGCAAACTGCCCCTTCGCGCATTTTCCATGGGAACAACAATTGCCTCGCTCTGGATTGCCGAAGGCATGCGTAATATGCCTAAACATCCCATACGCGCAGTTCCTTAGCAAAGTGATTCCCTATAGTTTATTCGGTTTCTATAAACGATTCCATGCAAAAGGTACGATGAATCGCCAAACTCGCCGCAAACATCGCAAATACCGCTTTGTACCTTGGCCAAACACTCGCGGTTCACCTTCCAACCGTTAATTATACGCTATTCGTGAATCCAGGTCCTTTGTTTGCTGCGATTGCTCTTCGGGCCTTCAGTGGCAAGACGCGGAATATTCTATTGGTGTAAGTTCTTCAGTATCATGCCCGCCAAGATGCACCAAGTTCCCAAAGCCACGGGAATGGCAAAGGGTACGGCGTTTCGGCGGCGGGCCTTGGGCCTCAGCGCCCCCCCATTCTTGCTACCACTGGAACGTGTGTTTGTTGTTCGTGATCTGTTACCGCTTGGCGAAAGGCCGGCCGCCCACGCCACAAATGTTAGAGCCATGGCGAATATGAGCGAAAGCGCGAGAGTGAACAGCAAAGGTAGCCAGCCCAACCAAGCGCCAAGGGCTGCAATAAGCTTAAGGTCGCCGGGTCCGGCCCCGCCAAATACGTATGGAATCAAGAAAAACGCGAAACCCAGGGCAAAACCCAGTAGAGAATTCACCGGAGTAGTAGGGAATGCGGCCCCAGGCAGGCACACGAACTGAAAAATCAACGAGCAGAAAAGACCGGAAATCGCTGTGGGAACAGTCAGATAGTTGGGAATGCGCTGCATCCGCAGATCGGTATATCCGATCGCGGCAACGTACGTGGCCACCACTACAACGAAAATCCAAAACGCCACGTTTCCACCTCCGCAAGTATCATTGGCGTTGACGCTCTTTTGTTCCATGATAATTGGTTGAAGCCAATCGAGCGAACAAGATACACCGCATTCTGCCACACTCGAACCTGAAGGCCAGACAACGGAGTCCGAGAATCGTCACAGGTGTCACGACCGGTCGCCAGCTTTGTCGATTCAAGAAACGAAATGGGGCGACAGTCAATCTGTCGCCCCAGAATGCTCTCGGCAAGTTATTACACCGCCGCCACTCATCCCATGCGCTCACACACTCCCAATCAAACCGCACATCCTGGCAATGCGCAACGCTTGACCACTCCTATAGACTCGGCGGGCATTGGCCATAGGTGTTGTTAGCGGGAATAGGATTGACGGACAACCGGTTGGTACCGTAGTTCCCACCATCGTCCACAAACTCGCTGCCATAAGCGGTTGAAGTGCAGTTGTTGGTCAAATTCCCCGGAGCCTGGCCACTACCGGCCGTCATCGGATACGTCGACACGGTCAACGGCGGAGCGATGTAATAAGTCTGGTTCAACGACTCCATCGCGCCCACGACCCCCTGGCACTCGTGGATGATTGCGTCGCGAATACCAGCCACGCCACCGACCACGCCGATGACCAACACGGTCAACAAAAGGATCCATTCGAAGGTCAAAATGCCTTCATCTTCACACCACAGACGTTTCATCATTGCAAAACCTCCCAAAAAAAGCACGTCGAAAACTACCCAACGCCGGGCAAACACACCCGACTTTGTCATGCTCCCAAGCACGTTGAAGGCATTGACTCGATAAAATTGGGCTAAATTTTCACTAAAAAACAAACTCCAAAGCAAACTACCTCTTCTCGCACCAATAACTTGCTCCAAGGCGGACTCGCCGTTCTGCAAAAACCCCACCGTGGGTCCCTTACCAGCCACTCCCCAGCCTTCGCTCAACGCGGATCTCAATCACGGTGACAGCAGCCTCACGATTTACCGGCCAAACGGTGAAATCTGTGACCCCCGGCCGTCTACCCAAGACCAATATGTCCTTTGGCCCTATCTGTACAGCATCGCTCACATTCGCATCCGACAAGCCAATACGGCGAATCGCGTTGCGAAAACGCAACAAGCGACTTCGGCCAAGCTCGATCACCAGCGACTCCTCGCTCGGCGCAACCAAGGTAAACAAGCCAAACGAGTTAGTCCCTTCCCGCTGACTCTGCTGGCTATCCAGACCCACTACCCGCTCACGCGTTTGTTGATCCGACAACTGGGACGGCACTTCTGCTGGGGTACCGGCAACAACCGCGCAAACCAGCGATACCATCAACCCAGCCACGTTCAACTCTGCCCAATTCCCCTAAATCGCGATTCGGAAAAGTCGGCAATCCCTGCCGATTCGTGAATGCCTGAATAACGTTCAGATCGACTCTCGCCTTCCAAATTGGAAGAGCCTGCATGACCTGAACAACTTTGATTCTAGTCCAGTCCTAAATTCTTTGCAAGCATTTTTTCAAGAAGATTTATCCAATCCCCCCCAGCCCCCATAAATCCGCCGTACCTCGTCACCCGCAGGAATGGGAAAAGCGGAAATAACGCCAGATTGTCGCGAAAATTGCCCCAGAAACAAAAATCTTGCAAGAAATATGGTGTACGCATGCGCATTACTCCTGGCACCATAGAAACTAGGTGGCGGCGCCCGAACCCACGGTAGAATAGGCGGGTTCCAAGTGATTGTTGAGGCATTGATCGCGACAGGAGAGGCTGTCCAAATACCGCTGGACGGAGGTGGATCACGTCATGGCACCGAATAGGGTGGATTTGTGGGAGGGGTCTTGATCACTTCTACTTGCGGTTGCGACTGCGGACGGACAACCGTCGACCGCTCACTGGAAAGTTCCAGGGGCAAAGGTTCCTGCATGCATGCTTGCCACGGGTATTCGAACAAGGGCCGATAATTATACGCTTGGCGATAATAATTTCCGTGGAAGGCCGGATACCGGTGGATGTCGCGGTTGTTTCCCGGATAACAGCCGTAGTGCGGCGCGTAGCAGGTTTGCGGCATGGGATCCCACCAGGCCCGGCAATACATCAAAAAACCCCGTATCAGCCCGTCAGACTCTTGAGGGTCGCGGGGCGGATCATAATGATAAGGCCCTGGCACGTCGGGAAAGCCAGTCGGCGCACCCGCGGTCTGGCGGGGGAACTGGTCGGGTTGACCCACCGTATACGGCATTTGAACAGCGCCCATGACCGGCTGATTGCCACTCGGCTGGGTCTGGCTGGCCACCGAGATCTGCTGCTGATCCGCCCCCACCGCCAGGACTATCGCCACGAGCATCGCATGCATGATATGTGAACCCTCCTTGTAAACTACTTTCTTGCCCTCTTCACATTCAATTATCGACCCCGGCCAGGCAAATTGGTTAATTTTTGCCGGATATATCGCTTTTGACGGTTTATAACCAACGCTGGCTGGTTGTGTTTGCCTCTACAGTACGCAAATTTCTTAAACTTATTGAAATTGTCTCTCGCCGGATCCTTGACAAAACAGACAAAGTCGGATATGCTAAACAGTTGAAACTTTGATTTTCTAAGGGCATTCCATGCGCGATCGGGCAATCCAATCTCGAGAAGCTGATGCGGCCCAGCTCGCACCGGAAGTTCGGTGCGGCCTGGAGCAATTGGCTCGCGCGGTCCACTATGCCCGCGATTTGGATTGTCCGCTTTGGGATTTTGCGGTGGAAATCGACCGTCTGCTGGCGTTGGGCATGACGACGAGCGATTTACGCTGGTTGATCAAGCTGGGCTACGTGAACCACGCCCGGGAAATGACTGGTCCGCAAAATACGCACCGATGTTTTGACGTTCCCGAGCAGAACCTCGCCTTTTCCAAGAGTACATGCTTCGTGTTGACCGACGCAGGGCTTGGCTTTCTTGGTTGCGATCATTTGCCGGCGCCCCGCGCCGTGGTCGACAGTCCGTCCCTGCTGGCTTGCCACGAAAGTTCGACGGCGGATGTGGGTCTGTCGGGCGAGGTGCAAGTTGAACAACTGTCGCTGGCCGGCGTGGCGATCCCGGGTTTCCCGCACGCCGTGGTTCCTAACTGGGACAGCGGCTCGCGGACATTCCTGGTGGGTGAGCGATTGATCAAGCGGTTCCGCGTGCCTTCGCCCAACCAAGAGGCCGTATTGGATGCCTTTCAAGAAGAAGGCTGGCCGGCCTCGATCGTCGATCCCTTGCCGCCAGTAGGCGATCAGCAGCCCAAGTCCCGCCTCCGCGACACCATTAAGTGCCTGAACAACAATCAGGTGGCGACGCTGATTCGATTCCGCGGCGATGGCACGGGGCAACGGGTGCTTTGGGAGCTTGTGCCCGAGTTGCTTTCCGCGGAAAGCCAACCTCTCCTTCGTGCGGCATAGTAACATCCCGAGAGGGATGCCAGCCATTAGCCCCCGGTCGCGCAGCACACCTGGGGATTACGGGTACGTCGCAAAACACAAATCGACCCCGAAGGGGTCACAGCGCGCCGGTGCCGTGGCCCCTCCAAAAAACAAGGACGGCAATTAAATTGCCGTCCCTTGAGACTACGAACTACTGTTGCGCGAACCAAACGGATTCAAACCATCGCAGGCTGCCTAGGCCGCAGCCGCCATTCGTGCGGGCCTTGCTGCCGGCTTCGCGAACTTGGCAGCTCGGATGCGTGCCCGTCGCCGCCACCACAAGGCGATAACCAAGCTGAGTGCGCCAGCGGCCAGCAAGCGGTTAGAAGGCGGTTCGGGGACTACGGCAAAGATACCGCTGCCGACATCCAACACGGCCCAAGCTGTGTCAGTGCTGGTGTCGATCCCCCAAGTGCCGCGCAACTGATCAAGGCTGTGCTCGTAGAAGTAATGGATCTGCCCGCCTTGGTAGTACGTTGAATTGAGGAATGACTGAAACGACCCGATATAAGGCTGAGAGGATGGTGCCGAGGCGGATACCCACGGGTTCGACGCGCTAGTACCATCGTTGGGCTGCCAAGCATACGCACCGACCGCCGGCGTGTTTACAAACTTGTTATTTATTACCTCAGTGTAAGACATGTTCGCAAGTACGGCATTCTCCCAAACAGTGCCGTGCGGACTGCTGCCGGCCAATATTCCCAAATACAGGTTCTTGTTCGCTAAAATATCTTGCATCTGGTCACCCGGGGTCTCGATCGAGTTCGAGAAGTCCATCTGGAGCACATAATCGGTCCCGTTTTCCTGGCCGCTCAGTTTCATTACCTCGCTGGTCAAGTTAGAGGAGGCCCCGTTGGTAGGCAGGTTATTGTAGGTACTTGAGGCCCACGCCATCTCCCCTTGGTTGCGCGTGGCCCATTGCATGCTAAGCGGGCCATTATCCGAAGAATTGAACGTGCCCGCGATAATCGCCGCAGTTGTGCCGGGAACAAATGAAGAGGAATTGTTGTTGGCAGCACTCGATATGGCCAACGGCACGCCAATTGGATAGGGATCCGTATACAAAGTCGGATTCAAAGTAACACTGTTTGAGGAAGTGATGCTGGTAACCGATGACGCAACCAACACCCCCGACTCGTTCACGTTCCAAGCGGAGGCGCCACCCGGGGAAATGTTCGGGGAACCATTGTGATCGGGGCCGGACGGATACCAATTGGCTCCTGTGTAGCCCAAATTCATCGTTTGACCAGCAGTCGCATACGCGCAAGTCGCATTACTCAAAGTACCACTGGAAGTGTCCGTGCCAGCTACATAAGGAATCGTAGTGAAGGAAGTATACCCACCACTGGCGAAGGCAGAACCGAAAGTAACCGCGGGTCCCCACGATTGCGTTAAGGGCAGATCGACACCAACCGAAGCCTGCGCCGACACGGGATTAAGCGGAGAACCACCACCGGGAGTCATCACCCAGGGAATGTTCGGCGTCCGGGTTTGCGCAGACACCAGCGACGCCATACCCAGAACTCCGATCAACACCACCCCAACACGAAATCCAGATCTCATTGCCATCGCGTTCGCCTTAACTATCAACATCACAGATACTCCTCGAACCGCACGCTTATGCAACCATGTCACCGTTGCGTTCCACTTGCCAGCCGCTGCCCAAACTAAACAGCACCCCTGAGTTTCCCAGTGGGGAACAAGCCTCCCAACCCCTGCCGACGGATGCACCGACAGAGAACGGTCCCGAGTGGACTTTTGAAAACATTTCTCCCACTGCTGTAATTGTCCTGTATCTTGAAAAATCTGTCTACGGACAACCTGTGGAAGGTCTGAGGAACCTCTGTGGAAGCTCTGTGGAAGCTTGGCGGTTTTTCATCGAAAACATGCAGCTATCGATGTAATGGTTTATAATCAATAGTAGTAGAAGAGATAAATGGCGAAATCTTTGGGGAAGATCGAGTGATAGTTTGCCGCCCCAGCGCACAAACTCGGACGAGCAATAAACTGTTTATTCGTTCAGTAAAGAAGCCGGGGTTTCACCGACCAACGTCCACAACTACCAGCGATACATGCTGCCCGGCATGGTGCCGGGTCTGTGCCCGCAGCCACCAAGGCACGCCGCGAAGTTGTTTTTCGGCTGGGCCTCAAGCACCGCGGTTCACGGGGGCGTTACGGCTCGGAGTCGAGGGGCTTGAGGGCGCGGCAGCGGTCCCACCCCGATCATTCGCATCTCCATTGGCGGTTGCCGGAGGCTGGAGATTTTGCCCCTGGCCGTTTCCGTTTTCCACATAGGGCACCCACTGGGTTCCGTCATCGCTGAAGGCTTCCAATTGGCCCAGGCTGTCGGGATCGGTCTCGGCGATTTCAAAGGCCCGTAGCGCCCGGCGCGCGCGTTCGTGCGAGGGCTCGATGGCCAGCGCCCGGCGGAAGCAGCCCTTGGCCCCCTCGAAGTCGTTGAGCGAGGCCTTGACGAAGGCCAGGTTGTAGCAGGCGTCGGCCTCGCCGGCGGCCTTGCGAAACTCGTTCCAGGCCTCCTCGAAACGCCGTTGGTGACCGTAAATCAGGCCCAGATTATTGTGGTACTTAGGCTCCGTGGCGCGCAGCGCGATGGCCTTGCGGACTGCGCTTTCGGCCTTGTCCAGGCGGCCTTGCAGGAAGAAGCTGTAGCCCAGGTCGTTGAACAGGTCGGGCTCGCGATTCTCGGCCAGGAGGATCGCTTGCTGATAGTTTTCCTGGGCCTCGGCAAAGCGTTTTTGCCGATCGCACACCAAGCCCAGGTGGTGGTATGCCTCATAGCGCGTGGGCCACTGGCGGACGATCTGTTCGTAACACGTGCGGGCTTCGGGGTAGCGTCGCGCCTGTTCGAGTTCGATTCCCTTGGCCACCGCGCGGAGGTAGTCGGCCGCTGCGCGGGCGTCGGGTTTCGCCGCCGCCGGGGCAACACGCGGCGGTGGTTCTTCCAGGGCAGGCGGCGGCGGTTGGCCGGCCGCCAACTGCGGGGCCGCCTCGGAACTGGCGGGCGCCGTTCCCGGAAACATTGCGGACGTCAGGGGCGCGCATCCGGTGACGGCCAGCAACATGATTGCTAAAAGACTGATTCTCATGATGGACGTTCTTTGCTTAGCGATACAGGAGCCCTGCCCCGCCAAAGTCGCCACGGCCCGTGCCACCGTAGTTGCCGATCGAATGACCGCTGCCTTCATAGACTTGCTCCGCCTCCGCGCCCCGCAGGCCCTCGGTGATGGCTGGGGCGATGACCACCCGGGCGTCGAGGTCGTGCAACCCCAACTCGGCGAAACGGTCGAGGACCGCCTGCCGCCGCGCAGCATCGAGGCGGGGATTCTTGTGGTTAGGCGTCTCTTCCACGACCACCGGAAACGGCACGTGCCGCAGGCGAATGGCCACCTGCACCAGGTGTTTCTGGCCCAGCACATTCAGCTTGGTCGACTCGCCGATGAACTCGTGATCGTAGAAGATGAACGACGATGCCTGGGCGTTGGCCATCTGCGTGTCCCAGTGGGAATCGGTCACCTGGCCCAGCGGGAAGGGGCGATCGTAGGGTGGGCTGGGCTGCGCGCAACCTGCTGCCAGGCAGCATGCCGCCAGCCACCAGCGGACGCATCGAACCATGCCTTGTGCTCTCATGACTTTCATCCTGGAACTCATTGCTGGGGCGGTGCCTCGCTGGGGCCGTCGCAAGCGCCGTTGGCCCAGGGGTTGCTGTGCCCGAACGGCCCGGAAATCATGGGCGAGCCCCCCGCGCGATAGCGCTGCTGCAATATCGGCCAGACCGTGCTGCGATAGTCCCGCGTGGGATCGCCTTCGATATCGCCACGGCAGAAGAACGCGACGTTGTCGGGTTCCGTGACGTCGAAGCCGGGCAGGGGCGGGACCTCCTCGGGTTCCATCGGATGTACCAGTTCCGGCGTCACCAGCACGATCAACTCCGACTCGCTGCGGGTCACACTGCGGGGTCCCAGGATTTTACCGATCCAAGGCCAGTCCGCCTGCGTGGTGCTATTCATCGAGTCGCTCAACAAACCGGCGATGGCCAAAGTCTGGCCGGCGCGGAGTTCGACCGTGGTGGTCACGTTGCGGGTGGTCAGTCCCGGCACGCCGTTGACCGTCGTGGCCGTGTCGATCTGGCTGAACTCGGGCGAGACATGCAGGCGAATGAGGTCTTTATCGAGCAGATAGGGCGTGAAACTGATGATCGCTCCGTAGGTGACGAATTGCGTGGAGACGGCCGAGGCCCCGCTGATCCCCACGACCGTCGGCACGGCGAACTCGCCGCCGGCGACAAAATTGGCCGGCTTGCCGCTCATCGTCACCAGGGTCGGTTCGCTCAACAAACGTATCACGCCGTGTTGCTCCAAATAGGAAATACCGAAGCTTAACTGGTCGTTGCTGAAATTGCCGATCACCGAATTGTTGTTCGAGGCGTTCAGCAAGGATTGCAGCAGGAGTGTGCCGTTGCGGAACTGGATCGAGGTGGAGAAATTGACGCCGAAGTTGCGGGCCGCCGTGCGGTTCAATTCGGCGATCTTCACCCGCAACATTACCTGGTGGACGCCGGGGACCTTGAGCATGTTTACGATCCTGTCCGCCCAGTCGTTTTGGTAGTTGTTCGATCTGTTGCGATTGTAATTGCGCCCGCGGGGCCTGCCTGCGCCGTCGTAGCCGCCATACAAGTCCCCGTAAGCGTCATTACCGTACGAATCGAGGAAACCGCGAGACGTGTCGTTGGCTCCTTGACCACTGCGGTTGGCCTCGCTGGGCCCGGAAACCCAGCGGCCGCTGGGGTCGATCTCCTCGCCGCGAATGATGTTGAGGATTTCCGCCGCTTCGGAAACGTCCCGGGCCTGTCCGAGCACAATGATCCGTTCGCCAAAGGTCCGCAGCCGCACTTTGCTGTTGGGGAAGAGCTTGGCGATCTCCGCTTCCAGTTGTTTCAAACGCGGCTCCCACTCTTGCAGATCGGGCACGACATGCACAATGATGCTCCGCGGCTGTGTGTCGACGATCAGATTGTCGTCCTGGTGGAACCAGAGCGTCACCTGGGTCGTTCCCACTTTCTTTCCGATGAACCCGATCTCGGTGGGCGAGTATTGCACAAGGTCGCAAATGCTCGGATCCACCACCGCCGTGCGCGTGAATTCGACCGTCGAACGCAGGAGTTGGCTCCGCCCACGCTTGACCGTCAATTCCGTTTCGCGCTTGGAGTCCATGGTGTTGAAGGGCAGGGGCGGACCGTTCTCTTTCGTGGGAGCAACCCCATCGGTAGCGACGGCCGCCAACGGATCGGCAACTTGCCCAGGAACCACCGGCGGAAGCGCGACCGGCCCCGCTGGACTGGCAGCAAGCGGCGATGCCGGGGCAGCCGGAACTTTTTGTAGCGCAGGAGCGGGCGCTGCCAAGGACGCGGGAGCGTCCGGCAGCGGCCCGATCGCGGGAGAGGGCACGTCGGGAACGAGCATGTCGGGCTTGACGGCAATGGGCGGCGTCTGCTGGGTGGCCGGCGCTGACTTGTCATCCGGGAACGCCGGCTTGGAAGGCAACGTGGCGGGAACGTCCGGCTTGACAGGCTGGAGCGGCTGCGGATCCTCCTGCCACAGCGCCAACTGCGTCGCCGGCAGCGCCAGTGATCGACGGCCATCCTCGCCACCAAAGTCCGAGGAAGTTGCTGCGGTTTCAGCGGCCTTGATATTGTTCCGCTTCTGCGATGCATTGGACGCTGCTTCGTCGGCGATCACCTTGGCTAGGCCGGCAAACAGCACCACAATCAGCAGAACAGCAAGGATACGTCTCATAGTCTCCCCCCCACAATAATGGCGGGTACAACCAACGATGCATAAGTCCACGCGAAAGCGCGAGCCGTTTGGCTACGGACTAGAACTGAAAATAAGTATCGACATGGTAAAGTGCAAGCATCAGTCAAACTTTGACGGTTGTAACGGTTATGCTGGCAAAACCACCTGTATGAATTATTATTATTTCATAACTAGATGCATAAGCCGAAGAGGGAAGATAGCCGAAGAGGCAAGAAATCGGTTGCCGTAGAGATGGAATTGGCAACTAGAAACGACGCCTCACCCGCCAGTTTCGCCGTTTTTTCCACTTTTCCGCTGCCCGGCCACGGGCCGGCCGGCGGAAAAGTGGAAAAAACGTCGAACATCGATGGAAAGCTGGCCAGTAGTGGTCAATCCTGCGTTCCGCTGGGGCGAGCCCAGCGAGGACGAGAGGACGTTTTCCGACTAAATCGACAGACCGCAAGCCCGCTGGGGTCTGGAGTAAATTATACTGCTCGCGGCTGCGACTGGCACTTAATACCTATGGCCTGAATAACCGCTACGATCTTCGGTGGGGTCTAACTTCCAATACTCGGGAATTGGATTCAGATCGGGATACCGCCACGGGCTGATATATTGGGTCATCGCGTGCTGGCTATAGATGCCGGGCCAGTACCAAGTATATTGTGATGGAACAGGGTACTTGTAACTTCCGTGGCAGGCACAGTTTCCATCATCACCGCAGCCACAGGTTCCGCCATTCGCTCCGCCATAGCAGTAGCTAACGACCGGACAAGGAGTAGCAGCGTTGCCGCTCGGTAGGTTTCCGCTCCCGTTGATACGGTGGACCAGCGGGGCCATTCCGGCCACACCATCGCTTGCCGGCGGCGTGGGAATCGGTTCGGCAAACTGGGCCGAACATTCCTTGGCCGACAAAATGGTTCCGCCTGCCACAAACAACAGCACAATGAATGCTCGCATTGTTCCCCCCTGTCAAAGACTTGCCCCAGCTCGCCCGTGGATTAACCCCTATAGTCCGTAAAATCGGCAAAGTCGAGACAATAGCCTGAGCCAAAAGTGTTCGCCAACGCACAGGCTCTGCGCTTTAACCGAACAGAAAAATGTTCGCCACCGCGCATTTCAGCAGCGTGCGACATCGACAGAAACCTTAGGCGGTCCTTTCTTGTTTTCCATATCATATTATCTTATAACGACTTACCAACGGATGACAATTGCAACGGAAAAGTGTCGGCACGGCGTCTGCTCCCGGGGGGAACGCCGGTTTGACCACTTCACATTGCAATTCATGGAGGCGAAACCAATGAAGCAGATTTTGACACCTTCGATCCGCGTGGCCATTGTCGATGCATCGCCGCAAGACTATTGTGCCCTGTTGGCCGATGCCGGGCGGCCAGGGGTGAGCATTCACTTCCTTATCGATGGTAACGATACCCTGCGCTTTGCCAAACGGTGTCATTGCGGACTTTGGGTAATCAACAGGCAACTGCCCGACATGAGCGGCTTTGATCTGGCGCAGATGTTACGGTCAGTGCGGCCCAGCGCCTTGATTTTCCTGATTGCCGAGCAGTACAACCTGGATGATGAGTTGCAGACCCTAACGTTAGGGCTAGCAAAGTATCTCTGCAAACCGTTGGAACCCGCTTGGATACTCCCCGACAGCGAGGACTTTTGCATTCCCTTGCCAACTTCTCGTAGCGTGCCGCCGATATTCCGTGTCGTGTCCTCGCCCGCGAGTGATATTATAATGGATATGCCCGAATCAGTGTCCCTGCCGGAAGCGGCCGAAAAATGGGGCGGGGGGCAGGTCGTTTTGCCGTTCAACCCTGACTTTCGGCGAAAGCCCGCAGCATAACCGAAACCTTGCTATATATAACATATAAGGCGTCGAGTTTTACTTCCAGCAGTCTTTCGCAGGACTCAAGGCTGTGGCAATCGCAGAAATAAACGACAAAGGCCCCGGGCATTCGAAGCGGGCCGCCGCGCCCATCTGGCGGTGGCCGCTGCTGGTGCGTTATCTGCTTGCGATCGGCATCACGGCACTTATCACATTGATACGGTACCTGCTCGATCCAATTTTTACGGAACACTCCATTTTCACGTTCTACTTTGCCTCGGTCGTTCTGGCCGCCTGGTATTGCGGACTGGGGCCGTCTATTTTGAGCGTCGCCCTGGGAGCGACCATCGCGGCCTTTGCTTTTGCCGAGCCTCGCGGTTCTTTTGCTATTGCGCACGACAAGCACCGTTTTGGACTCGTGTTCTTTTGCTGCATCAGCAGTTACCTGGCCTACCTTATCCACTGGCTTAATTGCGACATCGCTCGGCGGCAGCAAGTCGAACGTGACCTGCGCGTCAGCCAGGAGCAGTTGCAGCTTCACCAACTCGAACTGGCCCACATGTCGCGTTTGAGCGTGATGGGCGAGATGGCGGCGAGCCTGGCCCACGAATTGAACCAGCCGTTGCATGCCGCCAAGAACTACGCCCGAGGGAGCATTCGCCGCTTGCTCAAGGATCCGGGGCACGACGCGGAATTGATGTCGATCCTGGAACGCATTGCCAGCGAGGTGGACCGCGCCGCGGAGATCCTCCGCCGCGTCCGCGACTTCGTGCAGAAAACCGGCCCGCACGTTACCACCATCTCCGTAAACGACCTGGTCCACGACGCGATGACCATCAACAATCTGGATATCAAGCGAACGCCGGCCCGCATTGTCTGCAACCTGGCGCCCGACCTGGCGCCCGTGCAGGCCGACCCGATCCAGATCGAGCAAGTAGTGGTGAACTTAGCCCGCAACGCCTTGGAGTCGATGCAGGAACTGCCCGAAGAGGAGCGGGTGTTGAGCGTGGGCACGCGGCGCTGCGATGGGCAGGCCGTCGAAGTTTTCGTTTGCGATCGCGGCAAGGGAATCAGCGGGCCTGAAATGGAAAAGATTTTCGAGCCTTTCTTCACCACGAAAGCGGAGGGGCTGGGTATGGGCCTGGCCATCAGTCGTTCGATTATCCAGGCCCACGAAGGCCGCCTTTGGGTCAGCGCGAATGCCGATTGCGGCTGCACCTTCCACTTCACCCTTCCCATCGCCCAGGAGACTTGAGCGTGGCCGAGAATGCGAGCGAAAATGCAACCGTATTCGTGGTCGATGACGACCCTGGCGCGCTGGAATCGCTGCGCTGGATGCTCGAACAGGCCGATTATCACGTCCGGGCCTTCGCTTCCAGCCGGGAGTTTCTCGATGCCTGGCGCCCGCAAGAGGCAGGTTGCCTGGTGCTGGACGTACGGATGCCGGAGATGGACGGGCTGGCGTTGCAACAGGCCTTGCGGGAGCGCAAGATCCGCCTGCCGGTCATTTTCATGACGGCCTACGGCGACGTGCCCACCTGTGCCCGCGCCTTCCGCGGTGGGGCCGTCGATTTTCTGGAGAAACCCATCGACGACAAGGTGTTGCTGGAGCACATTGAACAGATCCTTGCCCGGCAATCGCAGCGCCGCGGCGAAAGTGGCGACAGTCATTTCGGCCAGCGGCTGGAGCGGCTCACGCCCACGGAGCGCGAGGTCGTGCAGGCCCTCGTCGAGGGCAAGAGCATCAAGGAGATCGCACGGTCCAGACAGGTCTCGGTGCAGACCGTCTGGCGACACCAGGTGAACATTTTCCAGAAGATGGGCGTGGAAAGCCACGTCGAGTTGGTGCGCGCGGCCACGCAGTGGCAGCTTCAGCAAGAAGAACCGACGTCGGAATGACGGCGCGCTTCTTCGCCACTCCCTACCGTCTCTCGATGCGGATCTCCTTGACGTACACGTTGCGCCGGCCACCGGTGGCCGCGTTCCAGTAGCTCAGCAGCAAGCGATTCACGCCGGCCGACGCATCGTCGACACGGAACTCATACTCCTTGAAGTCCTTGGACGAGATCGCCAGGCTGCCGCCCCAGCCGTGGTCGAGGTAGACGTTCAAAACCGGATCCGCATGCTCACAGGGCACGCCCTTGGCGGTTACACTGATGACATAATTGCCGGGCTTGTCCAAGCACAAATCGGCAGCGAGCATTCCGTGCGCCCAGAAGACCCAACCGCCGTCCTTGTGGGGTTCCACGAAGAATTTGCGCACGCGAAAGGCAGACGGATCGATGGTTTCCGGCTTCCAGTCTGCCGGGATTCGTGGAAAGCGTATTGGGGAATCCAGGTCGGCGAGCGTGAGGCAACTCTCTTGCAAAACCCACTCGAACCCCTCGCGGATCCGCGCCACGCGCTGGGCCACGACCCAACCGGCTGCCGCCTTCTCGGCCTGTTCCAGATGTCGTCTCATGGCCGCCAGCACGGCGTAGGAGAACGCGCCCGGTGTCACGCCGTATTGATAATTGCCCTGCGGATGAAGGCTGACTCCGTAGCGGATCAGGCGTTCCTCCAGCGTCCGGTAATAGGCCAACATGGGCTGCTTGGCCTCGCGGAAATAGCCCGTGAAAAACTCTTCCAGCAGTTCATCGGCCGTCCGTTGGCTGTTCCAGAGCAAACGCGGGTAGGCGTAGTGATTCCAGGGGCTGTAGCGCATGCCGCCCGGATCGGCCTGCGTGCCGCCGCCCAGCGCCCCGAGTCCATCTAGATACCGCGCGTGGTCCGCCATCGGGCGCACCATCGGTACCGGCATGACGAACGACTCGCGGTTCTCGTTCAAGAGAACATAGTCGTAGTGTTCCAGCCGGTCGCAGCGCCGGCGCCACTGGTCCATGCCGGCCTTCATCGCTGCATTGGCTGGCGAGCCCATGGGCAGATCGGGCGCGCCGTACTGGCAGACCTCGACCAGGACATTGTCCGGCAGGCGGTCGATCTTGCGCGGCGGCGAGTGTACGTTGGCATAGGCCAGTGCTTGGATCCGCACCTTCGGCCGCGCCGCGCGAATGCCCTTGGCCACCTCGGCCACGAAATAGTAGTAGGCCTCGGAGGCCATCAACGTCGGATACGCAACCCAGGGCACCGTCGGCTTCTCCCGCGGCTCGTAAAGCGCCCGGCAACGCGGGCACTCGCAGAAGCGCGCGTCGTCCATGGGCAACAGACTCAGCACGGCCGTCGATTCCGGGCCCGCCGTGATGCCGATGGCCTTGTCGACCACGAACTGGATCAAGCCCGGGCTGCTCATGCATACGGCCGGGCCGCCGCGGGAAGGCGGCACCCGCTTGCCGCCAATCGATCCCCACCAGTCGGGATGCTCGTTGATGATCCGGTCGGGAAGCACGCTGGCAAAGTTGTGCGGATAGCCGTCGAAGCCCTCCTTGTATTCGTTTTTCCACTGTTCGTGGGGCAGGAATTCATGCGGGCTGGGTGGCACTTCCGCGCCGCCCAAGGCCAGTCGCTGGGCGTTTCCCCAGGTGGAGTTGTAGCCGTTGCGCCACCAGAACAAGTAGGCCGGGTCGTTGTTCCCCGAGGCGGCTTTCTCGGCCATCTCGAAATTGGCATAACGTCGCGCAGCCGAGGGCGCATAGCGCAGCGGCAGGCACGTCAAATCGACGCCTTGGCCGGCCGGCACGTAGTCGCCGTGATCGTCGGGATAGAGCCAGCGCACACCCTGCCGCTCCAGGAACGCCCACACGCTAGAACGCAAGTGGGCGTAGGGAAACGCCTTGAACAGCACCTGACGTCCCTCACGTTCCACGTTGACCTCCGTGGCCGGGATCTTCCCGGACTGCCGGTTGGCCTGCATAGCTTCCCAGGTGGCGGCCAGCGGCTGGAGATCGACGATCCGGTACAGCGTCCCCGGGAAAGCGCCGGTCCGACCGGGCGCGACGACAGGCAGGGGCCTTCCGCTCAGTTCGCCGAGATAGTACCGCAACTCTTCGGCTGCCCTGCGCAGCGGACTGGCGGCTTCCATGTCGACAACGACCGCATCCCGGAAGTGAAACGCCGCCGGATCATCGCTGCCGTAGGCTTCCAATTCGGCGATGGACCAGGGCTGCTCGCTCTCCGCGACGGCCTCCAGACGCACCTGCCGTGCAACAACCGGATCGAAGAACAGGTTGACGTCGGACCGGCCGGCCGGCTGCTCGACGTTCAGCGTGGCCACCGCGGCGCGGTCGGCCTGCTTATCGCCGAAGACGACCTTGAACCGTCGGGGCGTGCCGCCCTTATTCTTGCCCGGCGTGAAGAACAGGCGGTGAACGACAACTTTTTGGCCGAAGTCTATGACCACGCCGTTGCCCGGCGTCAGCGGCGCGCGGCTGACCCAGGCGGTACGGACGTCGTTGTCAGCCATTTCCGTTCCCAAGCGCTGCGCGGAGCCGATCTCGCGGAAGGCCCAGCCCTTGGGTGAAAGCTGCCGGGCATGGCTCGTACACGCGAGCAGAACGAGAAGAACGCCGCCCGCTACGAGGGGCCGGCACGCGACGCGGGTCGCCGCGCCGATCCGGTTGCATGTCGTGAACGTATTCATCATGTCGTTTCCTGTGGTACACCTGAAGGAATTTGCCAGACAAAATCGGTAATCGTTTTCTGTAGCGAACGCCCTCCGCGGCGTTCCATGCGTTCTTTCGGAACGCCACGGAGGGCGATCCCTACAGCGAGCGGCGGCTAGGGCTGTACCGATCTTCCGCGTCAAGAACCATAAGGCGTACTCCCTATTTCGCTAATTCCCGCCGACGACGCCCGAGGGCGATGGCAGATCTTCCAGCGCGGCGACGTGCATGATGGGTATCCGCGTCGTACGATCGTACTGGGCCGGATTCTCGTTGCTTGCCATGCCAATGATCATGTCCCGGCAGCCCACAAGGACAAGATCGGGATGGAAAACGTCGAATGTCTGGCCGGAATTGATGATGATGCGGACGGGCACAAAGGGTTGCTGGCGCAGTCGCGACTGGATGTCGTCAGAATTGAACATGACAAACGCTCCCAAACCGGGTTTTCAACTTTCAATGAATCATAACACGCCTGCGGTGGAAGCAGAATCTCGACGGGAGGAGTTGGACCGTGACCGCTGGCGGTACGTTCATCTTCGCAGCCAAGACCTACTTCGCTTCGTCGCGGAATAGCACGTAGGCCCCGAATTCCGGCTCGTACCGATGCCCGCGCATGGGTAGCACGATCCCGGGGCCATCGGCCCTGCCCTCGGCCACTGGCGCGCCGAAGAAATCCAGGACATTGATCACGCGATAGGCCTGGCCCCGCACGAGAATGCCTTGCAAGTCGATCTTCACGCGGTCCAGGTGGTCCCAGTTGTAGACCGCCAGATGCACTCGACGGGGCTCGTACTGGTTCACACGTTTGAAGACGTGCAGCCCGATCGGACGGCCGTTCTTGCCCGCCACGAGGCGGTCGCTCGCGCCTGAGTGAATCTGTGCGCGGAAGCCGGCCAGATCGAACTTGCCGTTGTCGATGTAGGTGTTGTTCTCGAAGATCAGTTTGAGATGGTCCACGACCGGCAGTTTGACGGCCACCATGCCGACAGGCGCCCAGAAGGTATTGTTGCGCACGACGGCTTCGGCAGCGCCCTTGAGTTCCAGGGCATTGGCCCCGCAGGTGAAGTAGTTGTCCTCGATGCGTATGTCCGTGTTGGGCGAACCATGGAAGCCAACGTCAACGCCGCGCTTCGAGGCCGCATTGGGATGGTACGTGCAGTTGCTCTTGAGGACTAAGTGCGTGATCGGCTTGTAGCCGCCGGTCAAGATATTCATTTCGCCGTTGCTGGGACAGCGCGGGTTGAGCGATGTGGCGAAGCTGATGTTG
This sequence comes from uncultured Planctomycetaceae bacterium, assembly GCA_964615095.1. Lineage (GTDB taxonomy): Bacteria > Planctomycetota > Planctomycetia > Pirellulales > Thermoguttaceae > JANXQG01. The sequence goes on from CAZTPX010000082.1 coordinate 41,590, forward strand.
CCTTCCAGGTACAGCCCGCTCAGTTGCGGCGACTGGCCGTAAAGGTGAAAGCCGCAGCCGGCGTTCTCGAAGACGATGTTGTCGACGAAGCGTTTGACGGTGTGCAAGGCCGTGTTCTGGACATAGAGGCCGTGGTCCAGCGTGTTCCAGCCGTTATGGTAGATGATATTGCCGTAGATTTCGTGGTCGTCGCCCACGTCGCCGCCGCCGATTCCCTGGCCGCTGGGCTTGCCCTGGGCCGGTTTCTCGGCCGGGCCGGCCTCGTGGATGGTGAGGTTGATCAGTTTCAGGCCGGTGCTGCGCTCGCGGATGGTGACGCCTCCCTTGACGTCCAGTCCCCAATACCACACGTAGTCGTTGTTGGGCCGGATCTCGCCCACCACGGTCGCCGGAGGGCCGGGCATGGCGCGGTAGATGACCGGATTGTCCTTGACGCCGTGGATCGACTCGTGCGGCTGCAGCGAACCCACCCGGTAGGTTCCCGGGCCGATCCAGACCGTAGTCCCGGGCACGATGAGTTGGCTGTTCGTCGTGGCCGTGGCCAGATCGAAAGGCGACTGCCTGGTTCCGCGCCCGTCGGACCTGCCGTCCGGCGTCACATAGATCTCGCCTGCCCAGCTCGTGCAATTTCCCAAGGCTGCAACAAACAATGCAATGGCCATCCACTTCAGGCGTTCCACAAGGTCTAAGTCAGTAACGAGAGCAGTCATGCGAGTCCTTTTTCCGGCGTCAACCAATTATAATATGCTCAAGAGCGACGGACCAGGAACCCGCATGCAACACTGCAACGGCGCGCCCCGGTCGCTTGACGGCTGCGCCGCAAAATGCTCGAATAATCCTGGATTGCACAAAAGACACGACGTGTTCTCTGGCTGGCCGAACTCGGGCCTGTGATCCAAAGTTCTTCTCAGCTAAAACTTATGCAAAGAGAGGTCGCTCATGCGAGGATTATTTCTGATTGCGGGGCTGTTGGCGGTTGTCTGGGGATGCGGCGGCGAATCGCTTCCTTCCAATCCTCAGGGTGCCGCGGCGGCAACGAGCGGTCAGCCCAACCCATCCGCGCCACATGCCGTGGATAAGGGCATAAAGGCGCCGTTTCAAATGAAGCCCTTGGGCTGGTCGCCCGACTCGGAACTCGCCACGCAGCTCGGCGCGGCGCAGCTCGAGCTTGTTTCCTCGAATTATCGCCTGCAACCGCCCGCCGGTTGGAAGTTCACGCGTTTTTCGGGTAACAGCTTGCCCATGGGAGGCGACTCGCAATCGGGCGTTTGGCATCCTGGGCCAAGGGGCGACGGCATCCACACCCAGGCTACCTTGCAGTTGACGGTCCTCCAACCGAATCAGGCAATTTTGAATTCGGCGGAGGAACTCTGTGCTGCGAACAAGGACGACCTGGCCAGGCACTTTAAGGACTTCAAGGGCGGGGCACTCGAACAGGGAAGCGTGAACGGGCTCAACTTTATACGCTTCTCGTGGAATGGCAGGCAAGCGAACGACAAGATCCAAGGCGCGTTCTACATGGCCAAAGACGGCAATCGTTTCTTGGTGTTTACGCTGATGGCACCGGATCCTGACGCGGCGGAGATGATGCGGTTGATGGAGAATGCGGTCCTGACCACCGCCAAGAAGTAGGCGAAAAAGAAAACCCCCGCAATCTTACGACTGCGGGGGTTCTCGTGAAAAAAACCCGGCAACACCTACTCTCGCACTTTTGGCACTACCATTGGCTCCGGAAGCTTAACTACCGTGTTCGGGATGGGAACGGGTGTGGCCTTCCAGATATAGTCACCGGAAAGTGGAGCACCGGGCCGCTAAAGGCCCGGCACCCCTAATCTGGTTATGGTAAGGATGCGGCATCCGCCGACTCTCGTAAGAGCCGGCCTTGCATGAGAGCTCGCAGGAGCATTGGATTCATGCGGCCAAGTCTTTGTCCGTTAGTACCGGTTAGCTGAACGCATTGCTGCGCTTACACATCCGGCCTATC
>CAZTPX010000083.1:0-42173 GCA_964615095.1 uncultured Planctomycetaceae bacterium
TCCCTCCTCCCGCCATCCCTCCTCCCGCCATCCCTCCTCCCGCCATCCCTCCTCCGGTCATCCCGGCTCCCATCATTCCTGCACCCTGGCCATTCCGTCGATAGGTGTTGAAATACACAGTGTGGTTCATAAAACCAGCACCCATACCGGTCTGTCCCGGCCCGGTACGCATGGCCTCCATGTCGGTCATGAGACGGTCGGACACGCCGCCCAGCCCAGCCGCATTGCGCTGAATGCCTGCCTGCTGTACCTGCAAGGCATTGTTCAACTGCAAGCTCGGCTGCACGAACATGTGATAGGGGTCCAAAGGTCCCCCCTGTTTTTGATTGAGATTCAGCCAGGGACTGAACGGAGACGACCCATATGGCGAAGGAATCCCCCCCACTTGGGCGAAAACTGGCAGCGCCAACGTGGTGGAAAATCCCCAGGCTACAATCGTGATCAGGAACGGCCGTCGTGACATCGTTTCTCTCCCTATTGAGGTGCATCGCAGCCGACAGGGTTCGATCGCTCCGCGAAGAGCGATTGGCAAACTCGTCGGCCTTCCCTTCTTCCTTGATTATATACGCTCCGTACGTCCAATTCTATCGGCAGTTAAATTGGGTGGACTTTGCGGCTTTTGCGGAAGATGCCGGATAGATAGCCCCACCTGCTGTTGCGCTACAGCACACCGCGTACCTTGAGCTTGCATCCGAATCCTGTCTGTCGCCAAACTCACTGTGAACTCGAGGCCTGCGGCGCAGCATCGATTCGCCGCGGTTCTTCCGCCGTGATGGCCAGGCAAAACGGGGCGGCAGCAGGCTGCATCGAGACGTAGTCGATGCTGGCCACGACCTTCTCCAGGTGCGGGTTCTTCCATGTGGAAAGAAACAACCGCAGGTAACAATGACCGTCGCTGGCGGCCTTATTCTCTCCCGCCCAAGCCACCTGGCTGCGGGCCAGCGGTTCCGGCTCGCTGGTCCACCAATCGCGGACATCCTGGCCGACGTTCACGGGGATCGTCGCCAGGTCCCCATCCGCGTAGTGCACCCGGTATTCGGCAATCAGTTCGCCCTCGCGGACGCCGTGAGAACTACGCGCGTCCTGGGTGGCATGCAGGATGTACAGGCGATCAGGATCGTACTCTTGGGGATCGTGCCCCTGCTTGCAGCAGGGCACGTGCGCCAGCCTCAGTGGCGGCCAATGGCCCCCTTCTCATCGGGCACGGACTCGCTCCCGATAACCCGCTGGCAGCGCTCGTAGAACCCGCAACAGGTTGCACGCTACACCGTAGCTTTGGCGAAGCCTATGGGCAGGCTGTTGTCGCTCTCCGTCTCTCGGGTTCTACTCCTCCGTCGCCGATGGGAGGGATTTTTTGCAATGGTTCCGATAATAGACTATTGACTTCTCTACGACACAACAATATCATTGTGTAATGATCCCACCGTTTGATCAGGGAGGAAACCTCCCTGCCGGCATCCATTTGGCGACCTGGGACGAGGTTTTCGCTACGTTTGCATCAACCGCACAGCGAATCCAGCTTTTGCAGGGGTTTCGAGCCGCCACGGAGATCCTGTATTCGGCCGGCTGTCGACGAGTCTATTTGGACGGCAGTTTCGCTACGTCAAAAGTCAGTCCGGAGGATTTCGACGCACTTTGGGACGCGACCGGTGTCGACTTAGCAATTTTGCTCCAGCGCGAACCCTGCTTTGCAGACTTCAGCAATGGAAGGGCCGCACAGAAAGCCAAGTACTTCGGAGAATTCTTTCCGGCGAACTTTCGCGAGCCGAGTTTCGGCGGCCTTTTTCTCGACTTCTTTCAGGTGGATAAGCAAACGGGTTTGCCCAAGGGGATCGTGGCTATAGATTTGTAAAAGGTGATATCATGATTAGCAATGAGCGACAATACCGCATCACAAAGACCCATGCAGAGAAGTTTTCGCGTGCCTTGGAGGAAGCAACGGGGCACCCTGGCAGCGATCCGCTGTTGCAGAAGTTGGAGCACGATGCTCTTCGTAGTCAGTTGCACGATCTTGAGCAAGAGATACGCGAATATGACAGGTTGCGTTTCGGCGAGGAAAGCGTATTGACGCTCGACTCTTTTGCGGAACTCCCCCGCGTGCTGATCAAGGCACGAATTGCTTCAGGGCTAACGCAGAAGGACCTGGCGGAACGGCTAGGGCTTAAAGAACAACAAATCCAACGCTACGAGGCAACGGAGTACACGGCAGCGAGCGTGCGCAGGCTGAAGCAAGTGATCGAGGCACTCGGCATTCGCGTCCATGCTGACATTCTTCTCGGTGCGCCCAAGGCCGTGAGGTAGCCGCTAGCAAAGAGCGCAGCCTCTTGCCTTTGTGGGCATTTCAGCATGGCCCATCGCCACAACCAGTACGCAGCGGCGTTCGAAGCATTCGTCCGCAATTGCGGCGCGGGCAACGTGAATAATCCAGGTTGGGAGCTTTGAAAGGTGGAATCCGCCCGCTCGCACTGCGGCTGTCGTGGCCTGGATAATCAGGACCTGCCTTGACCGTGAGGATGAACAGCAACTGCTTCCCGGACGGCTTGGCGGGTGCATAATTGGCATTGTTGCTGGAGGCACTCTGTTGTTTGCCGGGCGACGCTGGATAGCGGCCTTGTTCCACGATCATCAATCGGCCGAGGGCCGCAAGGCCTATGCACTAGCGGCTGGCGGCCGCGACAGTGCTGGCTTGGGCCCGATATCGCTTGCGACCACCTGCCGCTCATCGCGCTACCTGGTGTGGGCGCCATCCGGACTAACGCCGTAATCGCTTAGGCCCGCCAAGCTCGATCGCTGGCGCCACGTTGCAAAGCATCGTGCCAGCCAAACTCACCGTGACCTCAAGGCCTGCGGCGCAGCATCGATTCGCCGCGGTTCTTCCGCCGTGATGGCCAGGCAAAACGGGGCGGCAGCAGGCTGCATCGAGACGTAGTCGATGCTGGCCACGACCTTCTCCAGGTGCGGGTTCTTCCATGTGGAAAGAAACAACCGCAGGTAACAATGACCGTCGCTGGCGGCCTTATTCTCTCCCGCCCAAGCCACCTGGCTGCGGGCCAGCGGTTCCGGCTCGCTGGTCCACCAATCGCGGACATCCTGGCCGACGTTCACGGGGATCGTCGCCAGGTCCCCATCCGCGTAGTGCACCCGGTATTCGGCAATCAGTTCGCCCTCGCGGACGCCGTGAGAACTACGCGCGTCCTGGGTGGCATGCAGGATGTACAACCGCACCACACGGCGATGTACGGGAATTTCCTTGACGGCCAGCGGCATCTGCGGCGCACGCTGGCCGCGCAGTTGGAGCATCCGCTCGCCAATCTGGAATTCCACGCCCGCCAGCAGCCGCGGACCCGCAGGCAAGTCGAGCGGATTGTCGTTCTCGGCATTGCTTTTGATGCCACACTTGGCGGCGGTGTAGTGCTGGCTCAGATCGATCGCCACGAGCCTGCCACAGGCGCAGTGCCAGGGACCGACGAGTTCGGCGGCCGCTTGGGGAACGTTCGGACAGGCGCAGGCTGGAGCCAGGGCAGGGGAGCGTTGCAGGGCGCTGGTCGAAATGCGCCAGATCTCAGTTTGGCTATTCCGCCGTACGACGAAGGCCAATTCGGAACCGTTCGGCGACCAGCAGGGCCAACCGCACTGGCTGCCTCCTATGCGCAGCAGATGGTTGCTTTCCACGTCCAGGACTCCCAGGATCACGCCCCGCGCATAGCGAAATCCGGCGAATGCCAGATAACGCCCGTCGGGCGACCAGACTGGCCCACCCTCCACGGTCTTCGCCACGGGCCATGGCGGGGTGGACTTTCCTGTTTTGCGGTCGACGATCTGCAGGCTGTCTGCGGACATGCGGGCGAGATGCCTTCCGCCTTCTGTCGCAAGGCCCGCAGGGTCAAAAATCTCTCCAGGTTTATCGACTGCCTGGGCTGGCCGCTGATGCTCGATGTCGATTGCATAAAGTTGTGGTTTGCTGGGCAAAGAAAAGTAGAGCGTGCTACCGTCCTTCGACCAGCGTGGGTTTTTCCCCGCAGCGAGTCGTTGCGAATGGCCGCCGCTTGTCTTGTACAAGCAGATCTCTTCCTTCCCTTCGGGGCCGCGGACATAGGCGATGTAGTGACCGTCACCAGGAGACCAAGCTGCGGATCGCCCCGACGTTGCCAGACTTCGGGATGTGCCCGACGCAATATCGAGGATTCTCAATTCATCGCCGTGGCCGTAGACGATACTGCTGCCCTGGGGGGACCAGCAGGGGCAGGAGCCTTCGGCCAGGAAGCGACCGCCAAGTCGCTGGAGCTCGCTTGTCACCTGGGAGTCGGCCGAAGGGTGGGCCGCGGTGTTCCCGCCGCTGCCGCCCTCGCCACCCACTTCGCTGGCCGGGGCGGCAATACTCTCACCCGCCGCTAAAACGCAAAGGGTGGATCGCTTGCCCCGCAGTGCCAGGGACTCGGCCGCTACGGCCGTTGGCAACATCCTGCCAAGACCGTACGAACCCGGCACCGGCCGTAGCGAGACGACGCAGGGACTTAGCGCTGTGCTCGACATGGGTTGCAGAGCGATTTCTGTCTGGAGCTCAGGAGACCACCCGAGCATCATCAACCCATAGAACAAAATAGGACCAACTAGTAGATTCACAAAAAACGCTGCCCCTTGCGAGTTGGCGAAACAGACGAGATTCACCAATTATAACACGGCGGAAAACATTTGGCTGCCACCCCGGGGAACTAGGCAGAGAAGAATTAGCCCTGTCTTCGAACTAAACCTTGACGCTGTATCCGCTTAGGGCATGCATTGCGGTTGGCAAATCCATCCGCAGGACGGGAATTGACTGTCGGGGCAAGCCGGGGTAGTTGTTTAACGCAGAGGCATGTAACCTCGCTAGCAATAATTTGGCTAGCGGCGAGTTAGCGGAGGCGAGCATTTACGGCAAGGGGCGAACTGGGCCGATACGCCCAGTTGCAAGCGATCATGACCTTCCAGGCGAGGCTTTCACGCCTTGCCGCTGCGAGTCATTTGCTAGCGCGACGGGCCAACCGGCCCGGGCGGCCCCTTAGGGAGGTTCAATTCTTGGCGGGGGCCAACTCGGACCGATTGGAGGCCTGGGGTGACAAGGCTCGCAAGTGACCTTCCAACGTCGGCTGATCGAGAACAGTATCGTAGATCGACACATTGCCAAGCTGTCCTGGCCACGGATAGACACTGGCCGCCTGGCCATCAAAACCGTTTCCAATGCCTAGCATTCCCGAGGCCGGCACGCCCGGCACCCTGCGGTTCCGCACGATCCAACTCAACTTCGGGCTCTTCTCAGCAAGATCTGCCGCAAAAGCATTGACTTCCGTGTCCCCGCCGTTGACCTGGAAGGTCGTGGCGACGTAGTACCAGCGGCCGGGAGCAAAATTGAATCCACTTTGCAACCACGCGGCCCCGCCGTCGAGCAAAAAGGCCAGTTCGCCGTCGCGGATGGCAGTTACGAGAAAGCCGCAGTGATCGCGGTCGTGCCGCGCGGCCACGGCACAGGCAATGAAACCCTCCGGATTCTTTTCGACCCGGGACAGGTACAGGAGGAGTTCGATGGTCATGGACGCCGGTGGCTGGAATACGGACTGCGACTGCAAACTCCGGCCATGGGTTCCGCCCAGGGCTGCAGCGCGGTAGGTAGCGACGACTTGTGTGGATTGATCTGCGCCGCCGCGAGTGAATTCCAAGCGTCCGCCACCGTCTCCGTCCCGCATCGCCACGTCATGCAAATCGAGGTTCCCCCGCCGGTCGCGGAGCTTCTCCGTGGCAGTCGCGCCCTCGAAAGAATAAAGATGAACCAGGTGTGGATCATTCTCGGCAAGGGCCTGCAATTGGGCAGCCGAACCTGCCAAGGACTGCACAAAATTCCGGCTGCCGGCGACCAACGGTTCGGTCTTCAATCGCCCTTGCCCGGGGATGCCGTTGATGCGCATCGCGCTGTTGGCCGACAACGGCAGTTCACGCGGACTGCCCCCGGATTGCTGGTCGTCAAGCCGCAGCAGAACGCGGCCCACGAAGACCTCGACGTCCGTCTGCCCCGCCTGGCATGCCACACCGAACCGCGTGCCCAGATCGACAACCGTGGAGTTGGGCGTGCGTACGGTAAAACCGTGGGCGGCGGTCGATACCTCCGCAGTCAACTTGCCATGTTGCAGGAACAGCGCAGATGGCGACGACAATTCGATCTCCGCCGGCCCCTGCAGGATCACGCGCGCACCGCTCTGAAAAACCACTGCCAGCAGACCTTGCTGAAATGCCAACTTACTGCCCGCAGGCAGGGAAGCACCGGCGGCAGGAACCGCTTCGTCGCACCAACGCACGTCGTTGGCCTGTTCAATGCGAGCAATGCCCGGAAGATGTGTCTCGTTCTTGTGGACGCCAAAATGGAAGAGGGTTGTTAGACCCAACCCAGCGGCAACCAACAATGCGACCGCCGCTGCGGCAAATACCCAAACACGCTGTCGTTTTCGTGGCCGTGCGCGACGGTCATGCGCGGGAATCACCTCCCCAGTACTTGCTTGGCTCAAGTCCTCGCTTTCCCGTCCGAATTCCCAGGCCAACTCACAATGGATCTGGAAGCAGTCCAAGAGGTACTTGCGCGCGTCCGGACACTCGCTGACGAGAGCTTCCAGTCGAGCGGCCTGCGTCGGCGTAATGTCACCTTCACAGAACCGGTCTACCAACTCTGCCAATTCGGATGTGAACTGACTCATTCCTTTTCCCGTCACTACGCGGCGAACTACCCAGTCTAGTGGGGCTGACAACAACCGCTCAGGTTGTGGTCACCCCGTCTTTATACCCTAATTTAGAAGAAAATGGTACGCTGAAAAACTCTGCGCGGCAACATTTTTGCAAACACGCAATCAATAGTCGCCAAATGTCGTTTCTAAATGCCGGCATTTATGCCTCTACGGGTGGAAAAAAACGCTGTCATGGCATAGAAAAAATTAACCGCAAGGGGGGCGAATACGGGAGGCCCTTAGGGTCGGACGATAAATTCCGTGTTTCTCCGGCAATAAAACCGCCACTCACGCGGCAGGTTCCGCAGCCGAGAGACTGGTCCAAGGCGTGCAGCCATTAGAAATCCGCGCCTACGGTTGCCTCTTCTAAGGCATCGCAATAATCGTGGAATTCCAAAGCGGCAAGTATAGAAAATCTGAGCAGTTCAAGCGACGACTTCAATCCCAGCTTGTCCATGACTCCGCGACGCCGCAACTCGACCGCACGCGCGCAAATACCCAACTCCGCGGCAATGACTTTGGTTGATTTCGCTACGGCAAACAAGCCTATCAGTTGCCGTTCTTTCCGTGTCAACATCGCGATCAATTCTCGCATGCGACGTTTTCCAACCTCCTGGCGACGCTCATTCTGGTCAATGGCCACCGCTTCCTGGATGGCGTTGAGCAACTCGATCGAGCGCAGGGGTTTCTCCAAGATATGGATGGCTCCCCCGCGCATGAGAACCACCGCCGTCGAGATATCCAAGGCAGATGTCACGAATACCAGGGGAAGCCGCTGGTTTTTCTCAGCCAGACGTCGCTGGATCTGTAGACCGCTGATATCGAAAACCCGTTGCTCCAGGACCAGGCACCCTGGTCGATCACCGGCGTAGTCGGAAAAGAACTCACGCCCGGAAGTGTATGCCTGCACCACCCACTTATACCCTTGCAGCAAGTCCTTGATGGTCGTCCCCGTCACTGGATCCGGATCGACCACACAAACCGTGGGGGTTCGCAAAAGGGCGTCATCTTGAATTGCCGACGACTCGCAGGCAGGCGATGACGACCGATTCCGCCGAAACTCGGCAGCGCGAAGGTCGTCACTAACTGTCATTGAATACATTTGCTGACCCGTGCTAATCATGGTATCGAACCTATCTAGCTCACGCCTACTATTGCCCCACTTTATTGGACTACCAACTCAAGCAGGGATTCCCTCTCTTTGTGATAGAGTCTACTACATACCCAGGGAAACAGCGATTCGGTAGGTTGAAAACTCAATTTTTCAGGTTCAATTTCTGTGAGCTTCCCTGGAACTGCCGCCCAGACGAGGAAAAGCACTTACTAAAACGCATAATATGTATGATTTTAGTATTCATGTCGTTAGAGTTATGCTAGATGCCTCAAAAAGCGCAGGGTCGGCACATAGAAGCCCCATCGATTCCGACATCGGATCCCGCTGTGTCAGCGCAAGCGGCGGGTAATGTCAGGGAACTCTTTGTTACTCGTCCCGCGCGAACTTATGACCGACGCAGCGTGCCAAAGCTTCCCGGATTCGCTGCAAAGAACGTCGGGTTCCCTGCGCACTGCGATTCAACGCCGTGGCCACACCCCGTGTGGAAGCACCTTTGCGATAACGGCGAACGATAAGGTCTCTATCGGCCGCGCTCAGTTTTTGCATACACTGCAAAACAGCCTGTCGTCGTGCATCGAGTTCCGCAGGCGACTTCTCCTCGGAAGCGGTGGCGATGATCTCCAGGAAATCGTTGCTGAAAACCTGCGGCCCCCGAAACCGCCGCGCGCGCAATTTGAGCGACTGGTAGCGGGCAATCTGGCAGGCCCAACGCACGAAATCCGTGCCGGGCTGATATTCGTGAAATTTCTTCCAGAGAACGAGGCCACTCTCTTGGACGACATCCTCGGCATCCTGCACGTTCCCTAACAAGGACATCGCGTACAGGAAGATCGGCCGCTGGCAAGTCGCCAGCAGCAAAACAAAATCCTCACTAGGACACTCTTGCTGCGAGTCGGCAGGTAAGGCTTGAAGGAATTCGGGATTCTCGTCCACCAATGTCACTCCAGGTCTCGATGTCACTCACTTGACGGTCAACAACAAGTCCACATACTAGGCGCAAGAGTATCCAACATGACGAACCAATAGCCCTGTACTGCTTTGGTAATTCAATCTTAATCAGAACTTCACGAAATGCAAGTCACGGTTAGCGAATGTACAACTAATGGGTGGTTCTGGTTGCCGCGAATAGAGAAATACGAAAGGCCCGGCAATTTCAACAGGATGGGGGAATCGTTCGCTGGCCGAGCGTTTTCCCTGAGTTGAAACTCTAGGGTGCGAACGTTCAATGCGCCGGCGCGGCGATTTCGACGATCTGTGCATGGTCGCCCAATGTCAGCCGCACGGAGCTGACGTCGGCAAGCGTCCGGATGGGCGCAACGCTGACTGTCGGATCATATACTTTCACCGCGGCCTGCGCGGCGCCGAACTTGACGGTGACATCGTCGGCACCCTTCGCCCGTTCGCCCCACACGGCCAACTCCAGCGTGCCGTCGCTCTTCTCGATGAGCAGATCGTGGACGGTCGTGGGTTTGTCGAGGATGTTGTAGTCGAGCTTGCGCGGCGCGAAGTTGGACAATTGGTCGGCCAGGATCGTGGTCAGGTTGTGAAGATAAATGGCCGAGGCCTTGTGCGAGTAATCGTCGCGGACAAAGCCCCACGCGCCTTGGCCACGAGAATCGTGCAGCATATAGATAAAGGTGTAGGTCCAACCCCGTTTGAACGCGTCCAAATACAGGTTCACGAACAGCTTGCCTTGCTCCTCTTCGGAAAGCGCGTCGGTATGCCCGCCCCCGCCGGCGCGGGTGCTCCAGCCGGTCTCGGTGGTGACCCTGGGCAGCGTGGCAAGCTGGGCCGGCGTATAGCCGTTGAACCCACCGCCCCACCAGGTGTGGCCATACTCGCCCCACAATCCGTCCCACTTGCCTTTCAAAGTGGGGTCTTCGGCATTCCAGGCGATGTTGTCCTCGGTAATGCCCTTGAGGTGATCGCAGACGTAATTGTGCGGGTTGGCGTAATCGGCGTACTTGGTTCCGTCGGGCATCAAGCAGCCAGCGCCCTTGGGGATGGTCAGGAACTGCAAGCCGCAGTTGTCCGGCTCGGAGCCGCCGGCCTCGCTGGAATGGAAGACGGGAATTCCGGCCAGCTTGGGATCGGCCTTCACCGCGGCGTATAGATCGGCCTGGAAGCGGGCGATCGGCAGCGAGGTCTTGCTCGACGAGGTTGCCCCCTTGTACGTGACGTGCCAATTATTCGGCTCGTTGGGTCCGTCGGCCGCCAGCAAAGCGCCCGCCGCGGCCAATGTTTCATATTCGGCCAGACTGGCCGCGACGTCGCCGTTGATCGGCAGCAGAACCACTTTGGCCCCACAGGCCCGATGAATGTCGATGAAGGATTTCAGGGTCTTGGGGTCCGTGGACCCGTCGTCACGGATGGCGCGGATGCCGGTGTAGGCCAGGCACTCCGCGACCTTAGTTGGGTTATCCTCGCCTTGTCGGACATGCGTACAGACGCCCAGCGAGTTGAGAAAGTCGTTGGCTTTTACCGCGGTCGGCGGCCCTTGAGGCGGCGTCACCCAAAGCTGGAACTGGCAATTGAAGAACGTCGTGGCCACATCGCCCCATGCCGGGTCGCCCGCCATGCGGAACTTCATCCAACGGCCCGGACCGGTCTGGGCCTCCGGATTTGTCTTGTCGCGGCTGTAGCAGCGAATGTACAAATCCTGCGTGTTGAGTCCGCTGAACGTCTTCTGGCCATCGACGAACTGATCGATGATGCGGGCCTGGGCCTTGGCCTCGTTGATTTGGCGGATCGTGGTCCACTTCCGGCCGTCCACACTGTATTCGACGCCGCCGACCGTGTCGCCGCCGACGCCCCACTCGCTCCAACCGGCGGAGAATCGCAATCCGCCGATCGGCTTGTCGAAGTGCAACTTGAAGACCAGTCGCCCGCTGGCATGGTCATCGGTCGGCAGCACTAGGGGGCATCCTTCGGGCGGCCCGGGATCGGTGAATTTTACGCCGGCGACCTCGAAGTACGCCCCTTCACTCCCATAGGGCAGCCAGACGTGCGTCTCCTGGCTGCTCGGGTCGAACTCCTGCTTGGGCCCGTAGGCGTAGCCGGCCTTCTTGACATCGTCCCATGTCCGCTGGATGGTCTGGCCCAACTTAACGTCCAGGGTCTTGCCGGTCTCCGCAGCCAGGGCCCTAGCGCAAATCGCCGCCAGCCCCAGTGTCAGGCCCAAGAGGCCCAGTTGTCGTATTGTACCGTTGAATGCTTTTCTCATTTGTGGACTCCCGGGTTATGGATCAGAACTCGTTTGCAAGATACTTTACACTAGGCTCTCGTCGCTTGCTAGGATGGAAGTACTCGATTGACCCCGCGTTACATCGCCATCGGGGCCACAAACGCCAATTATCAGGCGATATTGCGGCCGCCGGAGCGACACGGCATTTCGTCGCGGGGGCAAGAAGGAAAGCACCAGATCAATCCCAGCGGATAAATCAAGTCGACGACCGAACTCGCCTGCCGCAAGTGTCTCGATGGCCAAAGCGGTTCTCGAAAATCGCTGGTGCATTGCCCTGGCGGGGACGGCGCTGCAACTCTGCCTGGGAAGTGTGTACGCCTGGAGTTATTTTCAGAAACCGCTGGTTGAGGCGTACGGTTGGTCGAATACGCAAGCGACATGGACCTTCAGCCTGGCTATCTGCTGCCTTGGGCTTGCCGCGGCCTGGGGCGGCCTTCAACTTCCCCGCATGGGACCGCGACGATTGGCGATGATTGGCGGCGTGCTCACGCAAGTCAACAATCCGTGGCTGTTTGGCGGGCTAATCTGCTACATCCTCCTCTGTTACGGCGGTGGCTTCGGGACGATGCCTTCCTTTGTGCTAGACGTCTTCGGCGCGATTCAAATGCCGGTCGTGTATGGAGCGATTCTCACGGCATGGTCAGCGGGCGGAATCATTGGCCCACAATTCGTGGCGTTTATCAACGACCACCACGCTACGCAACTTGCCCAGTACGTATTTCTGGGCAACATTGCCGTTCTGTCGCTGGGCTTCGTCCTGTCGAGCACGCTGCGCGATAGCCACCAGGCAACATCGAGATTTACGTGCATCAAGTGACTTTTATTTCTTTCCCTGATAGACCCGCACGTAGTCTACGTACATGTCAACTTTGCCGTAGCGCGACAGATCGACGGGCCAGCCGCCGCCGGTGGCCAGGTTGATGAGGAAGAAGTGCGGCTTCTGCTTGGAAAGCGGAAAGGTGGCGTGACGCCCCATCTCGATGTTGTCGCAATAGTAGATCGTGTCGCTCTCCGTGATCTTGCAGCCGTAGGTGTGGAAGGCCTCGTACCAGGTCGAGGGAATGCCGAACTTGCGCATCCGCGCCGGATTGCGCAGCGCCTGGAAGGCCTGTGTCTCCATGGCCTTGCCAGCCTCGCCCTGATCCCAACGATGCGGCGTGATCATGTAGGTGTCGTAGGCGTTGGGCGCGCCGGGACCCTCGCCGCCGTAGGCCTCGATGATGTCCAGTTCGTCGCAGGGCGACTTGATGCCCTTGACCTGATCCGCCATGTAGTCGGTCAAGAGCCAGAAGGCCGGCCAGGTGCCGATGGCGTTGGGGCCGATGAAACGGCACTCGAAGTAGCAGGGGGCCTTGGCCGTGACGCCGCTGGCGTCGTTCTTCATCGAGGTGATCAGGCCGGAAGTGTGGCTCTTGTCGTCGGCCCTGATCCGCAGATAGGAATCGACCTGCGCGAACGGGCTATTCCGCGGACCGTGGCTGGTGAAGCGGTGGACACTGAAGTCTTGCCAGCCGCTGGGCGGCTTGTGGTCGTAATAGGTGGCCTTGGGATCCGTGCTGGAGATGGATAGCGGGCCTTTGAAGTCGTCGGCAAACAGCATCGTCATGCCCTTCGCCGCGGGCGGCGGGTCCTTGGGTAGGCCTTCGTTCCAGGAAACGCCGCCCTTGTTGTAGAGCTGCAAATAGCAGTTGTCTTTGAGCGTGCCGTTTTGGCCGCTGATGGTCACCGTGATCGGGCCGTGCGGGTAGGCCTGGGCGGGAAAGACGAAGCGGCCGTTGCCTTTGGCATCCAGGGCCACCGTGGCCACTGTGGAATCGGCGCCGAACTGGCCGCCCTGCTTCCAGCATTTCACGCTCAGGCTCTTGAAGCCGGGGGCCACCAGCGTGACGGGCGTGTCGCCCTGCACGTCGGAGCAATAGTCGGGCGAAAGCACGGCGATCTGCGAGCCGAGGGTCTCCTCGACGCTTCCTTCCGAGTCGACACTGAGCGAATCGAAGCACAAGTCGCCTTCGGCCGCCAGCAGTTTTTCCTTGCCGCCGGACCTATCCACGGGTTGGCCGAGGGTGAAGACAACCGCCATGATGGGATAATCCATCTTGCCGTTGTTGTTCCCGCCCCAGATCTCGTGGGGAGCGTCCAAATCGAAGACGACTTCTTTCCAGCCCTTGAAATCGATGGTCCCGCCTTGGCCGGTGGCGTTGGAAAGCGACCTGTACTGGTGCGTCTTGCCCTTGCCATCGCTGACCTGCAATCCATAGGTGCATTTCAGGTTGTCGCCCTTGAGCCAGTAGCGGAGCTTGTGCGCGTGGGCCTGGATCTTGACTTCGTTGGGGATGCCCAGGTACTGGAACCCGCCGACAGCTAGGAAGTGATAATGCAACTTCAGGCATTGCTTGCCGTCGTGCGGCTGATCGTTGGAAAGCTGGACCGAGGCGTTCTCGTTGGGGATGCCCACGACCCACACGCTGGGCTTCAGGGTAGGCTTCTCGAAATCCTGGACCATCACGGGTGTAAGCTTCTGGTCCGCGGCAAAGCCCCGGCTCTGGCCCACGGCGCCAAGCGTACCCGCGAGCACGGCCAACGCCAACATTACACATTGCATCTTCATTTTGGTTCTCCAAGTTAATTGAAGGTAAGCGTCACTTGCCAATACAATACAGAGATTCACCATCGCGGACGAAGATGCGGCCGCCCGATACCGCCGGCGATGCGCCGATCTCCCAGCCTTCGCCGCACTTGCCGCTCATTTCTTCCCTTGATAAACGCGCACGTAGTCTACGTACATGTCGACCTTGCCGTAGCGCGACAGATCGACGGGCCAGCCGCCGCCGGTGGCCAGGTTGATGAGGAAGAAGTGCGGCTTCTGCTTGGAAAGCGGAAAGGTGGCGTGACGCCCCATCTCGATGTTGTCGCAATAGTAGATCGTGTCGCTCTCCGTGATCTTGCAGCCGTAGGTGTGGAAGGCCTCGTACCAGGTCGAGGGAATGCCGAACTTGCGCATCCGCGCCGGATTGCGCAGCGCCTGGAAGGCCTGTGTCTCCATGGCCTTGCCAGCCTCGCCCTGATCCCAACGATGCGGCGTGATCATGTAGGTGTCGTAGGCGTTGGGCGCGCCGGGACCCTCGCCGCCGTAGGCCTCGATGATGTCCAGTTCGTCGCAGGGCGACTTGATGCCCTTGACCTGATCCGCCATGTAGTCGGTCAAGAGCCAGAAGGCCGGCCAGGTGCCGATGGCGTTGGGGCCGATGAAACGGCACTCGAAGTAGCAGGGGGCCTTGGCCGTGACGCCGCTGGCGTCGTTCTTCATCGAGGTGATCAGGCCGGAAGTGTGGCTCTTGTCGTCGGCCCTGATCCGCAGATAGGAATCGACCTGCGCGAACGGGCTATTCCGCGGACCGTGGCTGGTGAAGCGGTGGACACTGAAGTCTTGCCAGCCGCTGGGCGGCTTGTGGTCGTAATAGGTGGCCTTGGGATCCGTGCTGGAGATGGATAGCGGGCCTTTGAAGTCGTCGGCAAACAGCATCGTCATGCCCTTCGCCGCGGGCGGCGGGTCCTTGGGTAGGCCTTCGTTCCAGGAAACGCCGCCCTTGTTGTAGAGCTGCAAATAGCAGTTGTCTTTGAGCGTGCCGTTTTGGCCGCTGATGGTCACCGTGATCGGGCCGTGCGGGTAGGCCTGGGCGGGAAAGACGAAGCGGCCGTTGCCTTTGGCATCCAGGGCCACCGTGGCCACTGTGGAATCGGCGCCGAACTGGCCGCCCTGCTTCCAGCATTTCACGCTCAGGCTCTTGAAGCCGGGGGCCGCCAGCGTGACGGGCGTGTCGCCCTGCACGTCGGAGCAGTAATCGGGCGAAAGCACGGCTATCTGCGAGCCGAGGGTCTCCTCCGCGCTCTTGCCGGAATCGACGCTGACGGCATCGAAATACAGATTGCCCTCGGTGGGCTTGTTGGCCTGGCTGATTTCGAGAGTCAGCTTGCTGATCGGATAATCGATCTTGCCGTTCTTGTCGCCGCCCCAGGTCTCATGGGGCGCGTCCAGATCGATGACGATTTCCTTCCAGCCATTGAAATCGATCTTCATCGTCTCAGCGTTTCGATACTTGTGCGTTTCATCGCTCACATCGAACACATAGACCCCGTAACCGCACCCCGAATTATCGCCATAGACCATGAAACGCAGTTTATGGATCGGCGCCTGGATTTTCTTGATGGGGACATTGACGCCCAGGTACTGCCCATTCCCCGTGAAGTGGTAATGCAGCTTCAGGCATTGCTTTCCCTCGTACGGATGCTCGGCCGAGAGTTGCAGCGAGGCATTCTCGTTGGGGATGCCCACTACCCACACGCTTGACGGCGGGGTAGCGTTCTCGAAATCCTGGATCATCACGGGTGCAGGCTTCTGGTCCGCGGCAAAGCTCCGGCTTTCGCCCAAGACAGCGAGCGTACAGGCGAGCACGATCAACGACATTCCACGATAAACCTTCATTGGGATTCTCCTCATGATTTTTGTGTTGCTTGTAGTTCGTAGGCCGGAACAAGCCCGCGCAGTTCCGGCAGGGTTTCGTCCAGATTTACCGGAACTGCGCAGGCTTGTTCCGGCCTACAAGGACGCGAGTTTACCTCACAGCGCAACGCGCTATAGCAGCCAATGTACTTCAACGCCGTCCAAAGGTCAAGCCTTTTGTGTGTCTATTGCAAACCAATGTAAAGTCTGCGGGAAACGTCGTACGCTATCGACTTCGCCTGCCGTTCTCACCGCCGCTTGACATAAATGCAAAGCCAATGTAAATTCAATGGCTATGGACGCCCATTCGCTCGACAAGCGCAAGCATCGCAGGATCTACCAGCACATCCACGCCGCAATCACCGGCGGCGTGTATGGGCCGGGCGATCGCGTGCCCACCGACGTGCAGTTGATGCGGGAGTTCCGCGTCTCGCGGCCCACGGTCGCCCGGGCCATGCGGGAATTGGAAAACGCGGGGATGCTGGAACGCCACCCGGGGATCGGCACCTTCGTGCGCAGGGCGGATTCACCGCAGACCGTGCCCTTGGGGCTGCTCATCCCGCGGCTGAACAAGATGGGGATCTTCGGCCCGATATGCGACGAGATCGCGCGGGCCGCGCAGGGCCACGGCTTTCACCTGCTGTGGGCCGATCTGGGCCAGGGGGAGTGCGAGCAGGCGATGCAGCAGTTCTGCCTGCAGTGCGTGCGGCAGAAGTTGGCCGGCGTATTCTTTGCCCCGGTCGAATTCCAGCCGGAGATGGAGGAGATCAACCTGCGGATAGCGGAGGCCCTGGACCGCGCCGGCATCGCCGTGGTGCTCCTGGACCGCGACGTTCAGGCCTTCCCCCGCCGCAGCCCCTTCGACCTGGTGGGCGTGGACAACTTCCGCATCGGTTGCATGCAGACCGAGTACCTGCTGGAACTAGGGTGCCGGCACATCGAGCACCTGGCGAAGCCCTATTCGGCGCCCACCGTGGATGCCCGCACGGAAGGCTACCGGCGGGCCTTCCGCCTGCACGGGGCAAGCTATAAGGAGAGTTGGGTCCGCCGCGGCGAACCGGCTGACATGGAATTTGTCCGCAGCATCACACGGAAAATGCCGGGGGCCTTCGTCTGCGCCAACGATTGGACGGCGGCTACGTTCATGCGCAGCCTGCAAGGCCTGGGGATCCGCGTGCCGCAGGACGTGCGCGTGATCGGTGTGGACGACGACGATTACGCCCACATGGTCACGCCGCCACTGACCACGGTCCGCCAGCCCAGCCGGGAGATCGGGGCCGCGGCCGTGCGGGCGATGGCCGAACGGATTGCAGATCGCAAGATGCCGCCCCGCGACATCCTCCTCGGTTGCACGCTGGTGGTCCGCGAGTCGTGCGGGGAGTAATATGTGGGAGCGTAGTGGGCGCTGGAAGAGAAGATGCGTTATATTATGTTTTGAACCGTGACCGTTTCGAGGATTGGAGAAGTGGACCCCAGCCCGATTTGAACCAGAAGGGTTCGTAGCAATTAGCCGGTGGTAAGCGCAGCGCCACCACCGGTTACGATACGCGAAGACGACCACCGACCCCGAAGGGGTCACAGCACGCAGGCGCTGCGACCCCTTCGGGGTCGGTGGTTCGGCGACGATCGGCGACCCCGGGTGCGCTACGCGACCCGGGGCTAATAGCTGGAATCCCTTCGGGATGAGAATAAGCGGACATTATTTACCTGAGACGCAATGGCCGCGCTTCGAGGCTGGTAAATTGACAACCGGCAAGCCGGCAGGGGTCGGCCTCTTCACTTAGCCAATGCAAGGAGATTTTCCGCCATGAGATTTCTGAGAATTTGTATCGTTCCCGTCGCTTTCTGTTCGTTGTTGGCCCTGCCGCCGGCGTGTCCGGCGGCTGAGCCGACGCCCCTGGAGGCGGCCCAGCCGATCGTCGGCACCGCGACCTTCGGGCACACCTATCCGGGCGCGACCGTGCCCTTCGGCATGGTGCAACTCAGTCCCGACACGGGCCTCACAGGCTGGGAACACTGTTCCGGCTACCATTACGAGGACAAGGCGATCCTCGGCTTTAGCCACAACCACTTGAGCGGAACGGGCTGCCCCGACCTGGGCGACATCCGCATTACGCCGCTGGGTCCCACGGCCCCGCCGCAGAACAAGGAGGGCTACCTGTGCCCCTTCTCACACAAGGATGAAGCCGCGCGGCCGGGGTACTACAGCGTTGTGTTGCAGAATCCCAAGGTCAAGGTCGAGCTGACGGCAACCGCCCACGCCGGGTTCCACAAGTACAACTTTTCCGGCAGCCAACCCGTGAGTCTGAACTTTGACCTGTTTCGTGGCATTGCAAATGACCCGGTGGGCGACACTCTGGATGGCGTCGTCGCGGTGAAGAACCGCGAGCTGAGCGGTTATCGCCGCAGCAAGGGCTGGGCGGCCGATAAGACCTGCTACTTCGTGGCCGAGTTCTCCCGGCCCTTCGATAGCGTGGGCATAACGGTCGATGACAAGCCGTTCGATTTTGGTTCCCGTACATCTCCTGCCGCGATCCCCTCCCGTCGCAAGTTTGAAGGGAGCGAGGAGATGGCCGTCAAGGGCGTGCGCGTGACGGCCGGCGTCGGCTTCACGAATCCAAAGGAACCGATCCTTGTCAAAGTCGGCATTTCCGGCGTGAGCGTCGAGGCCGCCCGCAAGAACCTGGCCGCCGAGATCCCGGCCTGGGATTTCCAGGGGACAGTCGCCGCTGCCGCGGCGAGTTGGAACAATATGCTGGGCCGCGTCGAGATCGAGGCCATCGACCCGGCCACGCGCCAGGTCTTCTACACCGCCCTCTATCACGCCGCCATGGCCCCCACGCTCTACAACGACGCCGACGGCAGCTATCGTGGCCTGGACCACAAGGTCCACAAGGTTGAAGGGTTCCAGAACTACTGCACCTTCTCGCTCTGGGACACGTTCCGGGCGGAGCACGCCCTGCTGACGATCGTGCAACCGCAGCGTGTCGACGATTTCATCGGCACGATGCTGGCCCATTACCGGCAGTTCGGCCAGCACGCCTTGCCCGTCTGGTCGCTGGCCGGCAACGAGACGTGGTGCATGATCGGCAACCACGCGGTGCCGGTAATTTCGGAGGCCTATGCCAAGGGCTTCCGCCGCTACGATGTGGAGGCCGTCTACCAGGCGGCCCGCGACGCCTTGATGCAGGACCGCAACCTCATGCGCGAATACCGCGCCAAGGGCTATGTCCCGTCCAGCAACGACACGACCACGCCGCGGGGCGAGCAGCACCAATCGGTCTCGCGAACGCTGGAGTATGCCTACGACGACTGGTGCCTGGGCCGCCTGGCCCAACTGCTGGGCAAGACCGACGACGCCAAGCTCTTTCTAACCCGCTCGGAGAACTTCCGTAACGTATTCGACCCGGGCGTGGGATTCATGCGCGGCAAGCTGCCCGACGGCACGTGGCGCGAGCCGTTCAGCGCCTACCAGCTCTTCTGGGCCGATTATACCGAGGCCACGGCCTGGCAGTACAGTTTCTTCGTTCCGCAGAACGTGCCGGCGCTGGTCGGGCTGATGGGCGGCGACCGGGCCTTCGCCGACAAGATCGACAAGATGTTCACCGACACGAGTCCGATCGTCTCCGCCGAGACGCCCGACATCACCGGGCTGATCGGCCAGTACGTGCAGGGCAACGAGCCAGACCACCACGCGGCCTACCTGTACAACTACGCCGGCGCGTCCTGGAAGACGCAGGCCCGCATCCGCCAGGTAATGACCAGCCTGTATTTCAACGCCCCGGACGGGCTCTGCGGCAACGACGACTGCGGCCAGATGTCGGCGTGGTACGTGCTGGGCGCCTTGGGATTTTATCCCGTCAACCCCACCTCCTGCGTGTATGTGATCGGCAGTCCCCTGGTCCGCAAGGCGACGATCCACCTCGATTCGCGCTATCACAAGGGGCGAACGTTCACGATCATCGCCAAGGATAATTCTTCGCAGAATATGTACGTGCAATCGGCGACCCTCAACGGCAAGCCCCTGACGCGGTCCTGGTTCAGCCATGCGGAGCTAGCGGCCGGCGGCGAGCTGGTGCTCAACATGGGGCCGAAACCGAACAAGGCCTGGGGCCAGCGGCCTGAAGATCGGCCTCCGGTGGTGGCGCCGTAGGGGATACAGGATGAAATGACACGGACAGAGTGGCATGCCTTAAACGCGGCGCGGGCACCGTGTACACATGGTCGGCGTTAGGCATGGCGTTACGTCTGGGCGTGGGATCGGCATACCTGCTACGCGGCGGATGTACCGAAGTTGCATCGTCCGCGTCACGCATGTCCGGCCTTAACATACTGCAACGTAACGATGCGCATGCTTCCAAGACACGTGCCTAATGTCCACCATTCAAGCCCCGCACCAACACGCCTATCCCGGCAACGCCGGGATTCAGGCATGCCCCCCCTCTGCACCAGCCACCTTACCAAACAACCGAACCACTCTAACAAAGGCACTGACACATGAAAACACTCCTCGCAATCATCTCGACCCTGTTGTGTGCGGCGAGCGCTCTCGCCGTGCAACCGATGACCGACCTGCTCTCAGGCTCCGCCAAGGAAAACTTTGGCTGGAGGTTCGATAACGGCAACGAGTTCCCCGGCGCGACAGGCAAGCTCTCGGTCGACGCTGCGGTGAAGCACAACGGCAAGGAAAGCCTCCGCCTGGACGGTAATTTCACCAAGGGCGGTGCTTACGTGCAGGCGGCCGGCAACGGCCTGCTGCCGGAGACGGACATCCAGGAAATTTCCTTTTGGCTGCGCGACCGCGACGGCGACCACCTTACGCTCCGCATCACGGACGCCAGCGGACAGTGCCATCAGATCAATTTCAAGATCCAGCAGACCGACGATTGGCAGCCGATCGTCTTTCCCCTGGCGCGGTTCTTCGCCAAGCGCGGCACGCCCGACGCCGTGCCCATTGTCGCCAAGTACGAGTACTGGGGCGGCGCCAACGACGGCAACTGGCATGGCCCGGGTAAGGGCATCTACCTCTTGATCGGCGCTAGCGGCGACAAGAAGGTCCGTACGATCTGGCTCAGCGACATGAAGGCCATCGCGGCCCCGGTGCGGCCGGCCTCCGCTGCCGCCACGACTGACATCAAGACGCTCGCCAGGCTCGACGAGGTCGACGACGGCCAGACGGAATGGACCTTCGACAACGGGCAGGAGTTTCCCGGCGCGAAAGGCGCGATGACCATCGTCAGGGACCAGCCGGCTAAGGGCCAGATCTGCCTGAAACTTGCTGGCGACTTCAGCGGCGGTGGCAATTATGTCCAGACAATGCGGAGCCTCAAGGAGGTCGAAATGAAAGACCTGGCCGCCATTCGCATGAAGGTCAAGACCGATAACGTGAAGAGCATGAGCCTGCGGCTGATCGACGGCACCGACCAGTGCCACCAGCGTGGCGACCTGCCGATCGTGGCCGATGGCAAGTGGCACGACCTGGTCCTCAAGCCCGAGGAGGTCGCCGGGGGAGAACATTGGGGCGGCGCGAACGACGGCAAGTGGCACGGGCCGGCGCACCTCATCGCCCTGATCATCGGCCCCGGGCCGGACCGGCAAGTCAAGCAGCCGGTGATCTATTTCAGCGATATCCGGGCGGAAGTCCTCGAGGCCGCCGTGATCCAGCCCGCGTCGCTGAAGAACGATTTCGAGTCGCTCACGCAGTTGCCCGCCGGCTGGACGAGCCAGGGCAAGGTGGCCATCGACCGGCAGAACGCATTCAAGGGCCGGCAGTCGCTGGTGTTGGAGCAGCCGCCCGAAAACGCCGAAAAGCCCTGCTCGGTCACGACCGCTACATTCGCGGCGGCACCGGGTCTGTGGGAGATCGCCCTGGCCTGCAAGGGCGACCTGAAGTCGCCCGACAGTTCCTTCAACGGCGTGGTCACGCTGGAATGCCTCGACCGCGCGGGCAAGACGGTCGATACGGTCGTGCTGGCCGACCTCTTTGGCCGCAAGACCTGGCAGCCGATTTCCAAGCGGGTCGAGCTGGCCAAGGGCGTGTCGGCCGCCCGCATCCGCGTGCAGTTGAACAAGGCCACGGGGCGGTTCTGGATCGACGAGCTGTCGGCCGCTTTCGTTTCCGCCGCGCCCAAGAAGGACAACCGCGTCGGTCGCATCCTCTTTGCCACAGCCCAGATGAGCAACCTGCTCTTTCCCGACGACAGTCGGATTGTGAAGATCAGCGTGGTGGCCACCAAGCCGCTGGACGAGAAGCAGAAGGAAGTCTCCTGCGTGGTCCGCGATTACTGGGGCGCGGAACAAGGCCCTGCCGTCAAGGTTCCGCTGGGGCCATCGCGGCGCGAGGGCAAGAACTACGTCTACGATGCCCAGATCGATCTGAGCGGCGCGGGGCTGGAACTCGGCCGTTACTACGAGCTGCACGCCGACATCTTCCGCGACGGTGACGAACCGTTCCACAACTACACCTCGCTGGCGATCCTGCCCAAGGCGGCGGCCAAGCAATACAAGCCCGCGGAGATTCCTTTCACCAGCCGCAGTTGGGACAACCGTATCGGCGAATGCTTCTACCTGAGCGATCGCCTGGGCGTGCGTATTTGCGGCATCTGGGGCGGTTGGTCGGCCGATCCACCCTACGAGCCTTACGCGCCCACCATCGAATTGTGCGAGAAGCTGGGCATGGGCGTGTTGACCGGGGCCGCGTCGGCCGCCATCGAGCATCGCGACGCCGGCTGGGAAAAGTACGACGAGAAGGCCCTGCGGCAGGGCGTACGGAACTGGATCGCCAAGTACGGCAAGATCCGCCCGCTGATGATCGACCTAGGCAACGAGCCACCCTTGAACCCCGAGCGCATTCGGCCCAACGTCGCAGCCTATAAGGTGATCTACGAGGAGGTCAAGAAGATCGATCCGAGCATCCTCGTGATCGCCAGCTCGATGGGGCCGATCGAAGAGTATTTCCAGGCCGGCTTCCAGAACTATTGCGACGTGGTCGACTTCCATGCCTACGAGGATTGGGCGGCCATCCCCGGCACGTTCAAGACCTACGAGCGGCTGTTTGCCAAGTATGGCGGCAAGAAGCCCATCTGGTCCACGGAAATCGGCCTGAATAGCCAGGGCATGGTCCGCCAGGCCGTGGCCACCACGCTGGTGAAGAAGCTGACGTTGTTCTTCGCCTGCGGCGGGCAGAACATCTCCTGGTTCGACCTCATGTATCCCGATAGCGACGGCAAGTTGGCCGGCACGTCCGGCGAGGCCCACAACATCTTCGACGCCCGCTACTGCCGCTACTGCCCCAAGCTCGACGCCGTGGCCTACTACAACATGATCAACGGCATCTGCATCAAGAAGTTCGTGGCCCAGAAGACCTACGAAAACGGAACCAGCGCGTTCCTCTTCCGCGACCGTGACAACCACTGCCTGGAGGTGCTCTGGAAGGACAAAGGCCGCGCGGACATCGGGCTGCCCATGCCGGGCACGAACAAGGTGACGCTGATTGACATCGACGGGCGGCGGAGCGCGTTGAACACCCGCGGCAAGGGCCTGACGTTGACTGTCACGGAAGATCCGGTGCTCCTGTTGTACGACGGCGGGACTGGGCAACTGCCCGATCGCCTGGAGGCGCCAGCGGTGCATGTGGCGTCAATTCCCGGCGGCCTGATCAAGGGCGTGGCGAGCAAGCTGACCTTATCGCTGGCTGGCCTGGAAGCGAAGGACGTCGAGTTGATCGGACCGCGCACCTGGAATATCGAGTGGGTGCTAACGGCCGGGTCGAGCAAAGACGCCACGGCCGCCTACGCCATTACCGTTCCCGAGACCAGCAACGCTCGCGAGGGCGATCTGATCGTGAAGCTCAAAGATGGCTCCGGCCAACTGCATGCCCGCGTGCCGGTGACCGGCCGCGTGGCGGTGCGGCTATTGCCCGTGCCGGCGGTTGGCGGCAAAGCGCCCAGCGTCCGCCTTTCCATCCAGAACTACTCCACGGAAAAGCAGGACGTCACGTGGCGGCTGGCCCTGACCGGCGAAATCTCCGTGATCAATGGCGAATTCGGCAGCTTTGGGCCCACGGTGGCCTATTTTGGCGAGGCGGCCGAAGGCACCAGGACCATCGACGGCAAGGGCATCGCCGACATTATCGTGCCGCTGGCGGGCTATGATCCCTTGACTGTCTATCGTGTCAGGGCCAGTGTCACCGACGCCTCCGGCCGGACGGTGGTCAGCGAGCGGCCGGTGGCCGGTTTCGCCGCCGTGCCGCGGGCCACCGGGCCGATCAAGTTGGACGGTTCGATGGCCGAGGCCGATTGGAAGCGCGCCCCCGTGCAGAACATCAACGAGGCCCGGCAGTATTTCGCCTACGACCGGCAGAAGACCCAATGGAAGGGCAAGACGGACCTCTCGGCCACGGTGCAATTCCTCTGGGACGACAAGTACCTGTACCTGGGCGTGAAGGTGGTCGACGACGTCTTTGCCAACAACAAGACGGGCGCCGACATCTGGGCCGGCGACGGCTTGCAGTTCATCATCGACCCCGCCCGGGCATCGGCGGAGAAGCCGGGCAAGTACGACATTGCCGCAGCGATCACCAAGGATGGCCCCCTGGCCTATTGCTACCTGTCGGCCAATTCCAGCGCCCCCGAGGGACCGGCCAAGGACATCATCGTGTCGAGCAAGCGGGCGAGCGCCGATCGCGGCGACATGACCTACGTCGTAGCCATTCCCTGGTCGCGCGTGGCCCCCTTCAAGCCGGCCGTGGGCGCAAACCTGGGGATGTGCGTGGTGCTCAACGAGGACGACGGGCCCGGCCGCGCCTCGTTCATGGGCTGGTTCGGCGACGTGCAGAGCAAGCGCGTCGACACCGTGGGGGATTTGATCCTCGGGCCGTAGGCGAAAGCGGTAGCGCGTCGCGAGCTTGCGAAGAGGACAAAAACCCGAAATACGAAGCACGAAATCCGCGACCCGCAAGCGGGTGCCCCGACCAGAAATCTGAAAGAAGAAAATTCAAAACGGCCGTTTCCTGCCTTTGAATTTTCTGCTTTGAATCGGGGTACCCGCTCGCGGGTCGCGGATTTCGACATTCGTTTTTCGGATTTGTTTTACGTTTGGTTCGTCTGCTTGGGTTCCTTGGTCAACCCATATGCCACGACGCCTCCAGCAACCGCGCCGCAGAGATGCCCGTCCCAGGAGACCAACGGGCCCGCCGTGGGCAAGACACCGGTAAGCAGCGTGCCGCCGTAGGCGAATCCTACGAGAATCGCGACCGCCAAGGGGATGAGCCGCTTCTCCAAGATGCCGGAGCAGATCAGGAAAGAAATCAGCCCGAAGATCAGCCCGCTGGCGCCGATGTGGTCGACGGAATGTCCGTGGTCGAGGGAGCGTCCGCAGAGCCAGAGCAGGAAGCCACCCAGTAGGATAATGTCGACGACGATCTCTCCGGAGCGTGCCTTGGAACCGGCCAGCAGCACCAACAGGAAGAACAGCGGAACCGTGTTGCCGAGGATGTGGCCCAGATTGGCATGCAGGAAGGGCATCGCCGGAATCCCCGCCAGTCCCCACAGCGTGCGCGGCGCCACGCCGAAGTTGTCTAAGCTGGGAACGAACAGGCTGACGAGGAACACGGCCCAGATGACGCCGATGAACGTTATGATACCCAGTAGTTCTTCCCGAATGGTATGCGCTGCGTTTTGCATGGTTGGTTCTCCGCTTAGGGTTGGAGTCCCGCCTTTAGGCGGTGTTTTCAGGCATTCCGGCTAAAGCCGGGACTCCAACCCGCTCATTTCTTCCGAACACTCTAACGGCCCTCTCCAACTTTATATACATTCACGACAGGATGGAGTTCCATGCCGACTCGGATCGAACAGGGCTTGCAGACGTAGAGCAGTTTCTCGCGCTCGTCGAAGCAGGCCCCGGTCACGCAGCCCGCGACCCCGCCCACGTGTACGGTGTCCTGCTCCTGGGCCTGGCGAAGCCCCTGGTCTCCCTGCCCCGGATACGAGACCTTGGCCCTTTCGTGCGGCAGGACCTCGCAGGGTTTCGTCCGGCCCTGCGCCACTCTGCCAAGGTCCGCCGGGTCGTAGAAGTACCACCAGTGCGAGGCCCCCGTGGCCCCGATCGCCCCGTAATCGTAGCCGATGCGGCCGTTGGCCAGCTTGACGAAGGCGAGGTAGCCATGCTTCTCGGGCAGGTCGATGAAGACGCCCGCGCGGCACCAGTCGTCCATGGTCCATGCGCCCTGGTTCGGCCCCTTGGGCTTGTCGTACCAGATGTTTCCCAGGCCGTAAAAGTAGTCGCCGTCGCGGGGTGCGGCGGCAGGGTCCGGGTAGCAGAGCAACTCGGCGACGTCCATCTCGCCGCGACGCGGATCGGGCGGGGCGATGGCGGCCAAGGCCGGCCCTCGACTGCAACCGGCGCAGATGCTGTAGTAGCCGCCGAAACCCAAGGCCATTGTCCGCCCTGCCGCGTAGCGGCGGGCGAAGTCGGCAGGCAGCTTCGTCACGCCGCCCCAGTACGACTTCCACTTGTTGACCGTCGGGGGCAATCGCCAATGGCCCACGCTGACGACCCTGCCGCCGTCGGGCAGCCGCGATGCGCTGAGCACGGGGAAGCCGCCGCCGGTCCAATAGCCGTGGTAGTACGTCCAGTAAAGCGTCTTGCTGTCTTCGTCCCACCAGAGGCCGCCGTTGGGACCGATCCGCTCGATGTCGCCGACCTTGGGGATGTCTTCCACCAACGAGCCCCAGACCTTCTTCACCGCGGCAACCTGCAGCGGCTTGGGGTCCGTGCCGTCGAAGCAGGCCAAGGGCGGAATCTGCACCTCGAAGAGCGACTGACGCGGATGGGTGTAGTTTGTCAGCAAACGTTTCGTGCCATCGGGCATCGTTCGCAGCGCGATGCCAATCTCCGAATAGCCGGCCCCGCCCTCGCCCACTCTCTCCGGGAGCCGGAACGAGCCGACGTAGCGGAAGTCGTCGAGACCCAGCACCTTCTTGGCCGCCGGGTCCGCGGCGGGTGGAATTGGTCGGATCGTCGCGGGCCGCGAGCGGACGTTGATCATTTTGCGGACAGTCGCTTCGCCGAAAAAGATCATTTCGCCGTCTTTGGTCCGCCGCGCCAACCGCCACTGGAAGCCGTACTGGCCGGCAGTGTCGGGGGCCTTAAAGTCGGAGACGAAGGTGAACTCCCGGCCCGCTGCGACCTCCTTGCCTTGTCCCACGTAGGCGAACGCGGTTCCCCAGGTCTTGTTGTGCGGGGGGGCCTGAGAGTACAGGATGGGCTGCGGGTTAGGCTCGCCAGCGTAAGGGATGCTGGTCCACGGAGCGCTGCCGGTGTTCTTCACGGTGATCTTGCCGGTGAAGACCTGATCCGTGAGCACGTCGTCGGGTGCCTCCACGGCAATGCACTTGGCATCCCAGTGGGCCGACGACGTCCCTGCCGGTGCTTGGGCATGAAGCTGGGAGTTCGCCAGGATCAAGACCGCCCAGGCAAGCGCCGCCGTTTTGAGGAAGGGTTGTTCACGCATCATGGATTGGATTCCTTGTTTGGTGTGCCACCATCGTAGAGCGCCGACCGGGCTATTGCAACCAGCGCCGCTACGTGCTGCAACCGCCGCCGTCATATGCTATAATCTCAAGGGGGGGAATCTCTACCGCCACGGCTTGCCAGCACATTGGGAGGCATCCATGCTAGGTTTTCGCTTCGTCAAGTTTCCGCCGACCACCTACGTGATCCAATTCCGCTCGGGAAAGATCGTTCGCGCGGGGGCGGGGTTGTCGTTCTTCTATTTCGCGCCGAATTCCATGCTGGTGCAGGTTCCCATCGCCAGCGCGGACCTGCCCTTCGTGTTCAACGAGGTCAGCGCGGACTTTCAGGATATGACTATCCAGGGCGAACTGACCTACCGCATCAGCGATCCGAAGCGCATCACCGCCCTCTTGGACTTCAGCCTCGATGTACGCGGCCACTATCGCTCCAACGATGCGGAGAAACTCGGCGACCGGCTCGTTCATGCCGCGCAGATTCTGGCGCGGTCGTTCACGCAGCGGCACACGCTGGCGGAACTGCTGGTGAGCTCTGATACCTTGGTCCAGGAGATGATCGAGAAACTCAAGGCCTGCGAGACGGTCGCCATGCTGGGTGTGGAAGTGCTGGGCTTGTCGATCATCTCGATCAAGGCCGCGCCGGACATGGCCAAGGCCCTGCAGGCCGACGCCCGCGAACAACTGCTGCGGAAGGCCGACGAGGCGATTTTCGTCCGCCGCAACGCGGCCCTGGAACTGGAACGGAAGATCAAGGAAAGTGAACTGAATACGGAGATCGCCGTCGAGCAGAAGAAGCGGCAGGTGCGGGAAACGCAGATGGAGGCAGACGTTGCCGTCGAACAGCAACGCAGCCAGCTTGTGGAGCACCGCGTCGAGAACGAGCGCAAGGAGGCGGAGGCCCGCGGCCAGGCGCTGCGGGCCACGCTCGAACCGCTCAAGGACATAGACTGGCGGACACTGATGGCGGCGTCGGCGGGCGAGATCAATCCCAAGCTGCTCGTGGCCATGGCCTTCCGCGACCTGGCGGACAATGCCGCCAAGATCGGGCAGTTGAACATTTCGCCCGATCTGCTCAACGCCTTGCTCTCCTCGGACGGAAAGTAACCGGCCATGGGACTCTTGCCACCGACGATTGCGGTCGTGACCCAGCCGACGCGCCTGGAAGGGTTGGTGGCGCGGTGGGCCACGCGGAGCGCGGCCAAGTTTCGCGTAAGGCAGGCCGTCGTCCAAGAGCGGGCACGCAGCGCTCCCCGTAGACTACGCGGCGCGCGGGCGGCCGAGACCAGCGACCAACTGGCCGAGGACCAGAAGGCCGGAGAGGCCGCCTTCGCCGCCTATGAGCAGGAGGACCGCGCCCAGCACGGCACACTTGACCGGCTCAAGAAGGAACTCGATCTCGGTTTCCCCCTGAAATTCGTGGAGCGCGAGTATCTGCCGAACTTCGATTTCCGCGGCTGTATCGCCGTCGTGGTGGTCGGCCGCGACGGGCTGGTGGCGAACGCCGCCAAGTACGTGGGCGAGCTGCCCATTGTGGCGGTCAACCCCGACCCGCAGCGGATCGACGGCGTGCTCTTGCCCTTCCATGTCCGCCAGGCCAGGCAGGCCGTGCAACACACCACGGAGAACCGGGCCAAGATCCGCAAGGTCACGCTGGCGGAAGTCAACCTCAACGACGGTCAACGTATGCTGGCATTCAACGACTTCTTTGTCGGCTGTCAAAGTCACGTGTCCGCCCGCTACGTTCTCCACGTGGACGACCGGGCCGAGCCGCAATCGTCCAGCGGGCTGATCGTTTCCACCGGGGCCGGGTCCACGGGCTGGCTTTCCTCAGTCTTCAACATGGCCGACGGGTTCGCCCGCTGGGCAGGCGGCGGCGTGCGACACCAGACACAGTTGGCATGGGAGGACCGCCGTCTGGTATGGGTTGTGCGCGAGCCGTTCCGCAGCAAGCAGTCGGGCGCCGATTTGGTGGCAGGCTGGCTCGATCAAGGCCGCGAATTGGTTATTGAATCGCTTATGCCGTCCGGCGGCGTGATTTTCTCGGACGGGGTCGAATCGGACTTCCTGGAGTTCACCAGCGGGACGATCGCCCGTGTCGGGGTCGCCGCGCAGCGGGCCAGGTTGGTGGTCGGGTAGCGGCTGGGAATGAATCCATGAGCGAAATCCTGCAGAAGCTTTCAGGCGGCGACAGGCGTTCGATCGGCAGGGCGGACGAAGTGGTCCGCGAGGTGCTGGAGAATCCGACGCTATTTGCGGCTGTTTTCCAGGGCATGCTCTGCAACGACCCGCTGATCAGGATGAGGGCGGCCGACGCCGTCGAGAAGATCACGGCCCAGCGCCCGGAGTACTTGCAGCCTTTCAAGCGGAAGCTCCTGCGGCAAGTGGCGGTCGTGGACCAGCAGGAGGTGCGCTGGCACGTCGCGCAAATGCTGCCGCGATTGAAGCTCAATAAGTCCGAGCTGAAATCCGCGGTGGAAACGCTCTTGGGCTACATGGGCGACAAGAGCGCGATTGTCAAGACGTTCGCCATGCAAGCCCTCGCCGACTTCGCCGAACGAGAGGTCTCGCTTCGAGACAAGGTAATCAAGGTGCTGGAGGAATGCACGGAGACAGGCAGTCCCGCCATGAAAAATCGAGGACGAAAGCTATTGAAGAAACTCACTCGCCGACATACGGCAGCAGGGCCATGAAGCGGGCACGCTTGATGGCATCGGTGACAGCGTGCTGGCTGACGGCCGTACAACCGCTCTTGCGGCGACTGATGATCTTGCCCTGGCGATTGATCAGTTTCTTGAGCAACTCGAGATTCTTGTAGTCGACATACATCGGACGCGGGCGCTGCCCATCGACGAACAGGGGGTCCTTCTTCTTGCCGCGGATCTTGGTCTTCGTGCGGCGCTTGCTGATGCGATTGACCTGAAGCTTACGTGCCATGAGGAATCAGTTACGGGTAATTGGATCGGAAAGACGCTTACCCCCACCCCGGCCATTTGCTGCCGCACGCGGGGAAACCAATAAGTTTATCAAGTATCGGCAAGAAAACAAGACGGGGAGAAGGTATCCTTTGATCAACCAATCAGGAGGGTGTTATAATAGTGGAGAAATGGTAATTTGGGTTGCTTTTCTCAGCTTGTTCTTGCCGGCTTAGGAAGACGTGTCCGGAACCGATTTTGGCAGGATATGCTGCCCGCGGTTGAGACTGACACCAACCCGAAGCGTAACCGAGGATCGTAAGTCGTTTCCTCGCTTACGCTTGGGGTTGGTGTGAATTGGGCCAATCTCAACCGCGGGGTATAGGCTTGGTTTACTTCCTGCCTGCTGCTCGTCCCTTCACTTCGCACAATGGGCTGAGACAATTTCAAAGCGGTCGTCGGCAACCACGACGTCTTTTCTGGTGCGGTCGCCCTCCAGCCAGCCGCAGCGTTGAGCGGGATAGCTGTCGTACTGCGATACGTAGGGCTTGATGTCCAAGACGGGCGTGCCATCCAGGATGTCCAGCTCGCCGACGTGCAGCATGTTGCCACAGATCTCGTACAACCGTACCGCGGACAGGCCGATGGGGTTCGGCCGGGATGGGGCACGCGTGGCGAACAGACCGTGCGCAACCGTGTCCCGATAGGGGATTACCCGCAATTTCGGCATTCTTGCCCGGTGACACCAAAACAAGATCCAGATCCGCTGAAAGCCATCGAGATCCTGAAGGCCATCGAGATAGGAATCGAAGACCTCGATCTGGCCCTCCGTGCCTCCCGCGCAGAAGGGCTGGACGGGCGTGCCTGCGGCGCGCTGGAAGGGGGAATGTACCACGCCAATTTGCTTCAATTGCATGAGTTTTTCTTTCTCAAAGGCTCAAACGATTCGTTCCAATTCACCGGTACCCGTGGCGTCGTAGCCCGGCAGATCGCCCAAAATGCCGCGGTACGATGCCGACCGCACCGCTTCCACGAGCGCCTGGATGCGGGGATCTCCTTCGGATTCGGCCGGATAACAGAAGTCGTAGTCTTCCTCGCGGATGCTAAGAAACTCCAGACCGGCCTCCTCGCCCACCAGGCGTAGACAGACGCCTACGTCGGCCCAGCCGCAGCGCACGGCCTCGGCCACGCCGCGATGCCCGTAGGCGATCCGCCGGGGCGGGCGGCGATCCGAAAGCAGTTCGTCGAGCAGCTCGCGGGCGGCGGAACCCACTTCCCGCCCTACCCAGCGGGCACGCGACTGCACAGCCGCGCCCACGCTGTGAAGTTGCAGGCCGGGGGCCAGGGCCAGGCCCTCCTGCCAACGCGCGCCGCGCAGCAACTGGAAACCGCCCCGCAAGCGTTCCTTTGCCGCGGCGATGTTCTGTTCTCGATGGCCGACGGCGGCCAGGTGGATGCCTGCCGCGTGTACCAATCCCTGCGCCAAGAGGGCCAGGGCCTCCTTGCTGGACCGTTGCAAGGCCAGGAGGCGGAAACCGCTGCGACGGCTGATCTCGCCGGCCAGCAAGCCAATCGCTGGGTCGCAGGAGGCAACTACCAAGGTGTCCGACGGCGCGGCTGTCGGCTGCTCGCGAATCTGACCTTGTTGGTAAACGCCGTCATGGCCGAGCAGGCCAAGATTGGTCGCTTCAACAGGATACAGCAGCTCGCGTCCCGCCACCGAGGCCCGCCAGTAGCGGCAAGGCTCGCGCGGCGGTTGCCACGCCCAGGCGGCCTCGCGGGCAGTCGCGGAGGCCAGTTGAAAGAGATCCTCGACCCGGCAATCCAGGGCGGCGGCCAAGGCCAGGGCAGCCGACGTGGATGGCGCCAGCCGATTGGTCTCGATCGAACTGACCCCGGCCCGCGAGATCCCCGCCCGGGCCGCCAACTCGTCCTGCGACCATCCCCGCGCGATACGGCAGGTCTTCACCCGGTTGGTAAGTTGTTGCTCAGAGGACATGCGATATCTCCCCTCTCAGTACGACCGTTGCCACAATACTGTCAAGGACAGCGATTTTCATGCCAATTGGAAACGCGCGGAAACGCCAGCCTTCAAAACGTCCAAGGATAAAGCTATAGTCACAAACGATACGAATATGGCGCTGACGCATGCTATTTGCCCGCTTGCAGGCGACGGAGATGTCAGTTCTCACGAATTGCCGGGCCATTCTTGTCACCATCGCGCAAGGCTATGGCACGCCAACAGTTCCGCTCCCAAGATAGCGCCAAGTGGGCCACGGCATGCGGAATCCGCGACAGTTTTGTCAAGAAGGCTACTTGTGCTTTCTTAGCGACTGGCAGGATTATTTCGCACGAAGCCATGATTATATCGCGGCAGGGTTGTTTCATGCGACTCTCGTGCGGGAAAATCCAGTCTCGACCGTGGAAGCGAGAGCGGCGGCACAGGGGTTGCACTACATCGTGCCCGCATGTCTTCATGGAGCCCACGATGGCGGTAACTGCCTCGACGACTCGAAATCGTAATCATGCCGCTAAACGCTGGTGGAGAATTCTGAATGTCCTACTTGTCAGATAGCACAGGAAACGAGACGGAGTTGCCCGTGGTCGGCAAATGCCGATCGAAGAACGGCTCGCCGGCGTCCGCCTCGGGATCGGGCGGGTGCGTGTGCAAGCGGCGTGCCTTGTCGGCGGTGATCGTGAATGAGCCGCCACCGCCGCTTGCTGTTGCCCCGGCCGAGACTGCGACGATTCTCGCCACCGCGGAAACGGCGACCGAGACGGCGATTGCGAAAGAAACGTCGCCGTCTGCGGCTGCCTGCGGTTGCGGCCATCACGAGGCGGAAGACGCTGCAAAGCAAGACGAATCGCCCGCCGGCAGCACGTGCAAGTGCCAGAAGCTGCTCTGGATCCGGCGGACGCATTCCGCCTGCGGCCTGATCTTCGGGGCGTTTCTGGTCGAGCACTTGGCCGCCACGGCGCTCGGTCTGCAACCGGCGTTGTTCGGGCGGTACATGGGCGGAGTCCATGCAACCCTGCGGCAGACGCCCTGGCTGGAGGTCCTGGTGTTCCTGCCACTTGCCACGCTCGTACCGTTCGGCCTCTACCTGTTGTTCAAGGCGGGACTGCGTTACAACGTGAAGAAGTGCAAGCGGGGGGGCAAATTGCGGTTCTTCCTGCAACGTGTCTCGGCGGTTGTGATCCTCGGCTTTATTGCCTTCCATCTCCTCGCGCTGCGGAATTGGGGCCTCTGGTTCGTGGGCGGAGAAACGCCGGCGGCCGCCGTTTCAATTGCCGCCCACTCCCCGCAGACGGCATTTGCGACGAGTGTCCGGCAGGTATGGGACTTCTTGCCCGCAGCCAACACGTTTTCGCCCATGCGATTGGCCGTAATCGTATTCTACCTGTTGGGCACGGCGGCGGCGGTTTTTCATTTCAGCAACGGATTATGGACCGGCGCGATCGCCTGGGGCCTGAGTTCTTCGGCGGTTTGGCAACAGCGATCGCTTTGGCTATGCACCGCTTTCGGGAGCGTGCTGCTGGCGCTGGGGGCGATGGGCTGGTTTGCCTTCATCGTGAGGCCGTAGGACCGGCGAATCAAATAACTGTGGTAAGATACCTGCGACCCCGGCCTGTTCGCCCGGCCGGTGAACGAGTCTTTCTAGCGGAGGAATGAACCTTCCTGAGATTCCTCGACCCTGCTGCCTTGTGCAGAAGGTGAAGCAGTCTTGGTGGCATGAATCGTGTCGCGCCAAGAGACTTGTTCACCGGCCAGACAAGCCGGCAGGGGTCTGCGAAGTATTTTTGGCCATCGCGTCTTCGCTCACAAGACTCTCTCAACCCGGTGTGCCTCGCCTTTGCTATGCGATGGCAGTTCCACTCTTCCGTCTTTTTCAGTTCCGCTCATGGCAGTTTCCCTCGCGAAGCATCGCCAAGCAATTGCCGCGTCCCTATGGCTTACGGGCATCATCCCGCGAGAAAAACATCAAGTGTTGCCAGGGAAGTTTGTCGAACTGGTCGATGAGTTTCATGCCGTTGGCGGGAAACTCCTTGAGAATCTGCTGTTTGCTCATTTTGTGCTCCGGCTTGATTGGCACTTCGGGATCTTCCGCACGGAACTCGACCAAGGCGATCCGGCCGGTGGGTTTCAGCGCCTTGCGGATGGCCTTCAACATCGCCGCGGGCTGAGAGAACTCGTGGTACACGTCGATCATCAGCACGAGGTCGATCGAATTCACCGGCAAACGTGGGTCGGTCTCCGTGCCCAACAGGGGCGAAATGTTTTCCAGCTTGGCCGCCTTGGTCCGTCGCTGGAGCATGTCGAGCATCTCCTGCTGGATGTCGACCGCATAGACGCGACCCGTCTTGCCGGTAAGTCGGGCCAGCTTGAGCGTGTAAAAGCCGTTGCCACAACCCATGTCGCAGATGACTTGGCCCGGTTTGACATGGAGTTCCTTTAGAAGTCGCTGGCAGTCTTCTTCTCGCTGGCGGGATTCTCGCGTGAGCCAGTCGGCTCCCGTGTAGTGCATCGTCGTGGCGATCTCCCGGCCCATGTAGCGGGCTGCGGTTGCGGGCGGTTGGCCACATAGCGGGCATACGATTGCCGGCGACAGAAAAAGGGCCGGAACCGCTAGACAAAGAAACGGCAGGATCATCGCCTGCCGACATGCGGCCGGAGTTTGCACGTTTCGCGTTGTCCACAAGGGAAGTTGCATACCAAGGCTCCTGCGGATTGAGTGCCAGATTTGTAGTACACTTGTCGCGCTCCGTAGCACGACTTACCTCTAGCATCGTATGCCTGCGGCATGCCGCAGGCAATTCTCTCAGAACGGCAGGCGCCACCAGTTCAGGCACAGGCCGAAACCGAGCGCGGCAAAGATCGGGGCCGTCATCACGACCGTAGCCAGTAGCGCCGTCCAGACGATCGCAAACAAAGAAAGCCGTAATTCCGGCGGCCTCGCACCCGCTGTTTCAGCGTTTCTTGCGAAGCCAAAGATCGTGCGACAGAGCGCCAGCCAGAACACGACCGCCCACAATTGATGGAACGGATTGGCAAGCGAATATTCCAGCACTTCCTTGGCAAATTCCATGAATGTGGGTCTGGGTGCCCACCAGATAATCCAAGAGTTCCATGTTGTCACCAACGAGCGAACTGCCAGGCAAGCGATCGTGCCCATGACGAACAGCGCCAGCAGGCGATGCTCATGAAAGTATCCCGCTGGCCGCCGCCAGTTCCAGCGCGTGTCGGCTGCCGTCATCCTCCCGCCGGGAACCATCTGCCGCGCGGCCGCTGTCACGAACAAGATTAGCAGCAGGATCCCGAAGAACCATCGGTTGACGGGAACGAGAGAAAAGACCTCGGCGAAACAGGGTGCAACCGACCTAAGCCCACCGGTAGCCAACCAAACCGGGAAGATCGCCGTCAGCGCCAGGCTGACGCCCAGCGCGGCAATGATAGCCGCCTGGGTATGCTTGCCGCCGTTCCAGCGAGATATCAGTTGGCGGAGAAAGAACGCGTCCAGCAAGACGAGACCGCCGGCGAGCACGCTCCGACACAGGAATGACCAGGCGCGAGCGTCCGAATAAATCTGCGCGAATTCCACAGGACCATGTGGCATTCCCATCGCTATGCCGCAGCAGGCCACGTGTACCAGCCCATAAATCCAAAAATCGTAAAGCAAGAGATGCCAAATGAGAATGACAATGGCAAGGGCCGTCAGCAGGGCGATCACCGCGCTCGCCCGCCGCGGCCGCACTCGGGTCGTGCTGCCATCCAAACCCGCAAACACAAGCAACAACGACATCGAGAAAATCGCGTTTCGCAAGTGCGCGTGTCCCAAGGGCCCGAAGAACGGGAGATCGTCCCCAGTGTTCGCGAGTTCGATACGGCCTGTCGCCAGCAACGCCATCAAGAGAAAGTGACTGGCCAGGAGAATGGCCAACGCCCCACGCGAGAGCATCGCAAACCACCAGCCACAGCGTTGCTCGGGCGAAAGGCCGTCCGCCTGGCGATAGGTCCGCCGGAGATCCCCGATTTGCCTTACCAGGCCGATGACGATCAACGTTGTAGCGGCGGCAAACAGCCCGTCTTCCAGCCGCGCCGTCTTCAGGCAGCCGATCGAGAATCCCACGGCCACGGCCGTGGTCGTCAAGAACAGCGTGCCGATGCCGAACTGGAACGGTCGCTTGCGAACATTGGGGACATCCATCGACAAGCCCTCGTCGTTAGCTTTTCCAGTCCGAACCGCTCGTACTGCCGCGGCCGCTGCGATTCGATCGCTATCTGCCGGTAATATGACCAGCGCCATAGCCAGCGGGCCTCGTGCCGGCCGATGATCGCCTGGCGCGTGCCTTGTACGCGCTGCAAGATCCGCAGGCCGCCAAGGCCCAGCAACGACTTGCCGCCACGAAATGTGGGAAACCAGATGCCCAGGTGCCGCCAGTGGTAATCGACATACGCCCGGCTGCGTCCCTGCCGCACGAGCATGTCCATCAAGGCGGCCCGCGTCAGCCGCTGCTCGCCGCAATGGTGCAGGGCGGTCGAATCTTCGCCCGCCGCCAGCAGGCGGAGTCCGGCAGCCCGAAGCTGGAGGGAAAAGAGCGTGTCGTCGCAGAAGCCCAGTCCGCCGGGGCCAAGCTCCGGATCGAAACGGGGCACGGTGTCCAAGACGCGGCGGGCGAAGGCCATGTTGCCGCCGACCAGGTTGAAATCGTCCGCCGGCAGACTGTCGACCGCCAGGCACACCCGGTGCCAGGGCCGCAGCCAGGGGCGTTCCAAGCAGGCGGGCAGCACGATCCGGCCGCCTACGGCGTCGGCCTTACCGTCCAAGATCGGCCGGCACATGGCCTCCAACCAGGCGCGGCCCGGCCGCACGTCGTCGTCGGTCCAGAGCAAGACCTCGCCCTGGGCCGTGGCTGCGGCGGTGTTGCGCGCGAACGACAATCCCTGCCGCGGCTCGAAGACGTAGCGCGCGGCCTTGCCCCAGACCTTCGCCTGCCGCACCACCGCGCGCGTACGGTCCCGCGAATCGTTGTCGACCACCAGCGCCTCGGCGGCCCGGCCGTCCGGTATCAAGGTCTCATCGAGGGCCTGGAGGGTTTCCCGCAGGTCCTCCGCCCGGTCGCGCGTGCAGACGATGATGGATACGAGGTTACGCGGCACTGCGTCTATGCGATGGGAGATTCTGGATGCGCTGGATCAGTTCGGTTGTCGAATAGGCGGCTTGGGTGGGAACGGAGACGACGTGCCCGCCGCGGCGGAGCACCGACTCGTGGCCCACAACCTGCTGGGTGCTGTACTGGTCGGCCTTGACCAGCACGTCGGGGGCGACGCGTTCGACCAGACCCGCCACGCTGGCCTCGTCGAAGACCACGACGTAGTCGACGCAGGCCAAGGCGGCCAACATGTCGCTGCGGCCTTGCTCGTCGATCACGGGCCGGCCCGGGCCTTTGATCTCCCGTACGCT
Organism: uncultured Planctomycetaceae bacterium; assembly: GCA_964615095.1. Classification (GTDB taxonomy): domain Bacteria; phylum Planctomycetota; class Planctomycetia; order Pirellulales; family Thermoguttaceae; genus JANXQG01. The sequence goes on from CAZTPX010000083.1 coordinate 37,512, forward strand.
GCGATCGCTGTTGACAGCCACCAGTAAGCAGTCGCCCTGCTTGCGGGCCGCTTCCAGCGAGGCCACGTGGCCGGGGTGCAGCAGGTCGAAGCAGCCGTTGGTCATCACGATCCGCTTGCCGGCTGCCCGCAGCCGCTCGAGCGTGGGCGCGAGCTGTTCCATGGGCAGGATCTTGCGGCCCGCGGGCGAACTGTGCGCCAGCTCGCCGAGGATCTCTTGGCGGGTCAAGGGCACGACGCCCAGGCGTTCGACTTCCAGGCCGCCAGCCACGTTCGCCACTTCGATGGCTGTCGCCGTATCGGCCCCGGCCGCCAGCATGTAGCCCAGCACAGAGAGGACCATGTCGCCCGCGCCGGTGATGTCGCAGACCTGCCGCGGCCGGGCGGGGAAGAGTTGTGCGTGGCCGCTGCGGTCGGCCCAGGCCATGCCGTCGCGATCGAGCGTGACAATGGCCGCCTGCACGCCGAAGTCGAGCAGTTTACGGGCGGCCGCCAGCCCTTCCTGCGGCGTGGTAATGCGGATGCCCAGGGCACGGCCGGCCTCGGCCCGATTGGGTGTTATGCAAGTGCAACCGGCGTAGCGGCGGTAGTCGGCGTCCTTAACCGGATCGGCCACCACGGGCACGCCCGCCGTATGGGCCAACTCGATCAGTTGCGGGAACATGTCACCCTTGCAAACGCCCTTGTTGTAGTCGCTCACCAGCACGAGATCGATTTCGTCCATGCAGCGGGCGATGCCGGCCAGGAGCAGGTCGAGCGCCTGGGCAGAGATGGGGGCGACGCTCTCGCGGTCGATCCGCATCATCTGGTGCGGGTAGCGGTGCTGGGCACGGCCCAGGAGCCGCTCCTTGACGGTCGTGGAGCGGTCGTCGAGCGCGAGCATCAAGCGGCGGTTGATTTCCAGGTTATCCAGCAGTTCGCCGACCGTGCGGCCTTCGTCGTCATCGCCCACGGCCGAGGCCAGGATCGTCTGCGCGCCCAGCGCTGCCAGCATGGACGCCACGCTGCCGGCCCCACCCAGGCGGTGTTCCTGACGCTCGATCCGCAAGATGGGAATGGGGGCTTCGGGGCTGATGCGTTCCACGTCGCCCCAGACGTAGCGGTCCAACATCACATCGCCCACCAGCAGGATGCGGGGGTGAAGCTCGCGTTCCAGTATCGTCGATGAAATGGACATCCCTGTCCCGTCCCTTCCTTGAATGTATCATGGGTCGTGTCCGTACGGTCAAGCCGGACGAGGAGAGAATAGCTTGATTTTCCGGGCGAGCCAAGAGCAACTTGCGGACGGTGGTTTTCGCCGTTGCCGACGGTTTTTTAATCTTCGATTTCTTGATTTTCCTTGAATTACGGAAGCGGGCCTGTGTTCAGTTGCAACAGATGAAACAGTAGAGGTGACGGATTTGCCAGGGATTTGCTTCATCTTTTGCAACAGGCCGCGAAGCGCGGTGGGAAGTTGCCGCCTTTTCCGGCTACGTTTTCTGGGTGGCACAAATCGCGGCCGGAAAAACGGTGATGCGACTGTATGCAAAATTTGCAACAGGTTGTTGCACTTTTACTGTGTCACAAAAATGGATGGGTTCGAAAATAATTTCGAGCGCCGGCCAAGCCGGCCTTGATCGCAAAGCTTGCCAACTGCCCGCAATGCCATCCGCTGGCCATTTGCGCGGCATCGTCTTTCACCCACACCCCCCAAAGGTTAGACGCCGGGCGTTTCCGCCCGGATTGACAAAGATATGGACATATGCTCATATATGGCTGAGGGCCCGGCGCACTTGACTTGACTGGCGACCGATCGATTTGAACCGAATATGGCGCAACGCAAAGAACCCCTTCCCGTTGATCCCAACCTTTTCGACGCCCATGCGCGGCTGCTCCTGGAGCAACTGCGCAATCTGCAACGGCGGCTGCGCCGCCAGCGGGCGCTGTTCATCCCGCGTTTCCTGGCAAAAGCCACGGTCGACGTCCGGTTGACAACAACTGCGGCCCAAGACCGCGCGTATGAAATCGCCCTGCACTGGGCCGATCTGGAAAGCAGCGGTGAACTCATGCAGTTCAAAGAAAAGTCGATCGCCCCGCAGTTCTTGGGCGAGTTCTTTGGCGAGGGACTAGGCTACCAGGTCAAGACGGCCAGCCCGGACGACTGGCAAATGGAATACGAGTTCTACGTCAAGGACGTGGGCACGGCCGACGCGGCCCTGGGCCAATTCCCCGGCACGGGCCTGCCGCTGGCGGTGGTCGAACTCAAGGGCGCGATGACCGACCTGGACCGCGACCGCTCCAACGGCCGCACCGCGGTACAACAATGCTGGGATTATCTCAACGCCCTGCCGGGCTGTCCCTGGGGAATCGTCTGCAATTTCCGCACGATCCGCCTGTACCACCGCGAGAGGGGAACGCTGGCGTACGAAGAATTCGACCTGCAAGAACTGCGGAACCGCGCGCGATTCGACCAATTCTATTGCATCTTCGAGCGCGGCGGCCTGCTGCCCTCGCGGATCGGCCAGACGCCCCGGGCACTCGCGCTGCTCCGTGAGACGGTCGATCGCCGGAAAGGCGTGGGCGACAAGCTGTACCGCGAGTACCAGTGGCGGCGGTTGGAACTGATCGAGTACTTGCACCGCAAGGAGGGTAAGGACCTCGACGAGGCCATCCGTATCGCCCAGAAACTGTTGGACCGCATCATCTTCATCGCCTTTTGCGAGGACCGCGAGCTGTTGCCCAAGAACCTGCTGGAGGCCACGCGAACGGAGATCCGCATGTACAGTCGGGCCAAGAACCCGGCCTGGGAAAATTTTCTCGACCTGTTCACCGCCGTTGACAAGGGCGCCAAGGGTAAGCATGAGATTTCCGCCTTCAACGGCGGCCTGTTCGCCGACGACCCGGCCATCAACGCTTTGGAGTTGGTCGAGGAGAAGTGGACCAACGCCTTCGCCGGATTCGGCGGTTACGATTTCTCCGAGGAAGTCAACGTCGAGGTCCTGGGGCACCTCTTCGAGCGTTCGATCACGGAGTTGGAAAAGCTCCGCGTGGGCGGCCTCTTCGCCCTCATGGCCGGCGCGGAAGACGCGCAGGCGGCCAACGGCACGATTCCGCTGGCCGGGCGGCGAAAGCGGAGCGCCAAGCCGGCCGGCGGCGAGTCGCCGCTCTCGAAAATGCCCAAGAGCGCCCAGCGCAAACGCTTCGGCATCTATTACACCCCGCCCGCCTTCACCGGCCTGATCGTCGAGCGGACTATCGACGCCCTCGTGGCGGAGCGCTTCGCCGCATTACAGGAACAACACCAGGTCGATTCCGAGGCCCGCACCGACCAGGATCCCAACAGGTTATTGGCCTATTGGACCGCCGGCCTGGAAGTGCTCAAGGCGCTGACGGTCTGCGACCCGGCCTGCGGTTCGGGGGCCTTCCTGATCCGCGCTTATGAAGCCCTGGACGCCCACTACAAGACGGTCGTTCACGGCCTGGCGGGTGCGGGCATGCCGGCTGAGGCGGTCGCCGCCCTGGAAGATACTATCCCCGACTGGATCCTCAGTCAAAACCTCTACGGTGTGGACCTCTCGGAGCAGGCGGTCGAGATCACGCAATTGGCCCTCTGGATCCGCTCCGCCCGCAAGGGCCACACGCTGGCCGACCTCTCGCGGAACATCGTCTGGGGCGACAGTCTGGTCAGCGATGCGGAGGTGGTCTGCCTCAGCCATCCGCAGCCCCAGAAGTGTCCGCAGGCGATGGGCTGGGAATCGGTGTTTCCCGCCGTTTTCGCCCGGCCCCAGCCCGGTTTCGATTGCGTGATCGGCAATCCGCCCTGGGAACGGGTCAAGGTGCAAGACCGCGAGTTCTTTTCCCTGACCGACCCGGCGACCGCGGGGGCCGTCAGTGCCAACGACCGTAAGAAACGCATCGCCGCCATGCCCGTGGCCAACCCGGAACTGCACGCCTCGTACCTCCTGGCCCGGGACCGTGCGCAGCAGATGCTCGACTATGCCCGCGGCTCCGGCCGTTATCCGCTCACCGGCAAGGGCGACGTCAATCTCTACATGCTCTTTGCCGAGTTGGCCCGCACGCTCGTGGCGGCCGACGGCCTGGTGGGCTTGCTCGTGCCCTCGGGCATCGCCACCGACGACACGACCAAGGAATTCTTCCGTGAATTGATGGAGGCCAAACGCTTGGTCTCGCTCTACGACTTCGAAAACAAGGCGGCCCATTTTGAGGACGTGCATCGTTCGTTCAAGTTTTCCGCGCTGGTTTTCGGCGGCGGGGCCAAGACGACCGTGCAGGCCGACTTCGTGTTCTTCGCGCACGGCATCGAAGACACCGCCGAGGCCAAGAAGCAACGCCACATCCGGCTCACGGCGGCGGACATGGCGCTGTTGAATCCCAACACGAAAACCTGCCCCATCTTCCGCACGCGGCGCGACGCCGACTTGACAAAGAGCGTCTACAAGCGCGTCCCCATCCTGGTCGACGAGAACCGCAAGCGCGGCGGGAACCCTTGGGAAATCAAGTTCTTCACGATGTTCCATCAGACGAACGACGCCGAACACTTTTGCGAGGCGGCAGAGTGGGAGCGGCAGGGCTACAAGCTCGAGGGCAACGTCTATCGCAAGGCGAAGAAGCGGGCCTTGCCGCTCTACGAGGCCAAGATGGTGCAGGCATTCGACCACCGCGC
>CAZTPX010000084.1:0-41808 GCA_964615095.1 uncultured Planctomycetaceae bacterium
CGCCCTCCAGGCGGACCTCCAGCAGCCCGTCCGGCATTTGGCTTGGCTGCACGACTTCGGCCTGCGCGGGTCTCCAGGTGGCGATCTTCTCAATTCCGGCCAGCCGCAGAATAGAGCCGCCGTGGTGCTGGATCAGCCACCTGCTGCTTTTGTCGTAGGCTTGGTCTTCGTCTTCGATCATTTAGTCTTCTTCAAAGCAGCACCAAAACGTTTGGCATTGGCCTTCATGGCACTGAGATAATCGCCGGAGGCCGGCGCGTTGGCACAAGTTTCGAAGGCCACGGGCACGACGCCCAAGCCGCGCAGGCGCGTGGCGACGGCGGGCAGGGGATCTTCCTCCCAGATCATCAACCTTGCCGAATGCTTTGCATGCAGTGCCGCCAGTTTCTGCCATTCGGCTTCGGAGGGCATTTCATCGGGCTCCCAGTGTACGGCCTGCAGGTTCCAGCCGTAGCGCCGCGCGGCGTATTGGTAGACGGGATGCGAAGCCAGCAAGGGTTCTTTGCCGAGCGACGCGGAGGCGGCCGCCAACAACCCGTCAAGATCCGCCAGGTCCTTTTCCAAGGCCTCCAGGTTGGCATCGAATTCATTCGCCGCGTCAGGCATGAGACGGACGAGTTCGTCGTGAATCGCCTGCGCCTGCAAAGCCGCCTGCTGCGGGTCCATCCACGTATTGAAGTCGATGAGGCCATGACTGTGCATGCCTTGCGGGCCATGGCTGTGCGTGACGACTTCACCGTTCTTGACGTATCGGTCGACAAACGAGCGGGAGGTCACCACCTGTCTCGTAAGCGGCAGCACAGCCGCCGGCAGCCACTTTTCATATTCGGCGCCGTTGAGCAAAATGAGGTCTGCCTGCTGATACTGCCGGATGTCGTCCTCCCGTGGTTTCCAGAATGCGGGGTCTTCCTCGCGCGGCACAGGGAAGATGATCTCAACACGATCGCCGGCGATGCGCCGCGTAAAATACGCCAGCGGATAGTTGACGACTGCGACGCGCGTACGGATGCCGGCCGACGGCGATGCGACGGGCACGGCGGGCGCGACAGCGGCCCGCGGTCCTGGAAGGCCCAACCAACGGACCGTCATCCAGGCAAGCACGCAGGCGATTGCCGCGCCTGCCGTCAACACGATCAGGATCTCGCCGGCTTGCAGCCAGAACACCATCCACCGCCCGCAGCCGATCTTGAACATCGTTTTCATCTCGCCCCGCCGCAGCCTGAGCGAGAGGAGGACCACCAGCGCCAAGAGCAGCCCCGTCGCCACCCCGACCAGCAGCGACTGGGCGTCGAAGAAGCGTTTCACGCGAAAGACCAAGTCGAGCGTCTCGTGAACGACATCCTTCGGCGCCAGCAGTTGTACCGTCGCCTGCGGGTCCAGGTAGCGCCCGCGAAGGATCGCCGCGGATTTCTCGTCGTGCGGCACGATCACGACCACGCCGACGGGAAACGTCGCCGGGTCGCCGTGCATATGGAAGGATGCGACGTTCTCGGGCGTCACTTCCTGATAGGGGAGCAAGGCCGCGCTGGCCGTGACATGGTTGGCGTCGCGCTCGAGCAGCAAACTCGGATCGGCGGCGGCCGCATCCTGGTGGCCGTGCATGATGCCCATGATGAGCCAGACGGTCTTGATATCGACGAACACCGCCTCGTCGTCGGCCGTGCCGTTGGCCGCAAGGATACCCGCGACGCGCATGTTGATGGGGTATGACCCGGCCAGGTCGAGAACGTTCTCCGGATCGCTCATCAGTGTCTCGCCAGGCCGCAGCCCGAGTGTCTCGGCCGCCGCCGCGCCAAGCAGGCAATCGCCGAGCCGGGTCAGGCCGGCGCCCTGGGCCACGTGCAGGCCGCGGAAATCGAAATACTCCAACGACGTGCCCACTATTGGCTTACTGCCGGCCGTGTACTTGTTTAGCACGGGCAGGCCCAGCGCCAAGCCGCTGGCGTTGATCGCGTCCAGATCGCTCATTGCCAGGTCGTGGGCGGGCGTGCCGCGAAAATAGAGCGCGTGCAGGACCAAATCGAGCCGGCTGCCGGGCGCCCCGGCGACCAAGGGCGTGGCCTCGGCCCGTGCCAGCAGATTGCGCTGGTAATCGCGGACCAGCAGGTGTACGGCTAGCGGCAAGAACACCGCCACGGCAATGCTGAAGACGAGGATGGCGGTCTTGATCTTGTTGAATCGCAGATAACGCAGCGTCAGCAGTAGGACGGACCTCATTGCGCCCCTCCCACCGCGAAGTCGTGGCAATTGACGACGCGCGGGAATCGTGCGGCGAGCTCCATGTCGTGGGTCACCATCAGCAGTGTGTCGCCGGTGCGATCCAACTGCCCGAAGAGCAGATCGACAACCTGCTGCTTGGCCGTGGGATCGAGATTGCCGGTGGGCTCGTCGGCCAGCAAGAGCGGTGGCTCCGGCAGCAGGGCACGGCAGATGGCAACGCGCTGCTTCTCGCCCTGCGACAGGCGGTGCGGAAAGTACCGCAGCCGGTGCGACAGCCCGGTCTCGGCGGCGAGCTGTACGGCCCGGCGAGGCACGTCCGCCGCGAGACGTAAAGCCGCGTTCAGCCGGTAGGGCAGGAGAATGTTCTCCAGCACGTTGAGGTAGCTCACCAGCTCGAAGCTCTGAAACACCAGTCCGATGCGGGCCACGCGGAACGCCCGGCGGTGGGCGTCGCCAAGCGCGCTTACCGTCTGCTCGCCTACGCGGATCGTGCCCCGCACGGGCGTCAGGATGCCGGCGATCAAGTGCAACAAGGTGGTCTTGCCGGAACCGCTGGGACCGACGATCGCCACGCGCTCGCCGTCGGTAACATTGAAATAAGGCACCGCCAGCCGGAAGTCCGACTGCGGAAACTGAAAATCGAGGTCATTGACGGCGATCATGGCTCAAAGTTTCCTCAAGGACACGCTGTTGCGCACCTGACTTTTCCTTGCCACTTTCATGGAGACGATTTTCCACGCGCCGCCCTGCGGCGTGATACCGAGGTCGGCGGTGTATTCGTTGACCCGCGTGTGGATGTGTCCCCAATGTTCGATGGTGCCCGCCACCTGCCACGTGACGCGCTCCACGAAACCGCCCTCGGCCTTGCCCGCAGCCGCTTCCGACTTTGTGACTTTGACTTCCTGGACGCGGGCCACTGCCCCGCCCTGTTCCTGCACGACGAGGCCCTGCTTGATCTTCAGGTAGAGGTCGGTCAGCAGGTCGCCGGCGACGCTCTGAGCCAGCGCGTCGTAGATATCGGATTCGCTGCGATAGTCGAAGCCGCGATAAATGTTGCGCAACAGCGTCTCGGACAGGGCAGCGCGGGCCGCCGACCCTGAGTACAGGGTGCCCGCGTCGGCGCTTTGTCCGGAGGGGACGGCATCGATCTTCGGCAGTGGCGGAGCGCCGGGGCTGTCCCACGCGAATGTCGGCTGTTCCGGCGTGAAGGAAATGCGGGAGCCTTTGTTGTAGGCGAAGACGACCGCGCGGACCGCCGGGGCCTTATCGCCGAAGAGCGTCCACTTCAGCTCGACGTGGCGCGGCGCGCCCTTGGTCGAATAAGTCAGGATCGCACCAACCCGCGCGGTCGCAGCAACGAGCCGCCGGGCTTCGGGCCGTGCGGAAAGGTCTGTGAAATCGATGCCGCAGAAGTCGAGTCGGCCGAGCTTGGGTCTCACGGCCACGTCGTCGATCTTCAGCTCGTTGTGCCTGGTGAAAAAGGCCTCCAGCCGGCTGCGAGCGGCGGTCTGTTCCGCGACTTCGAGTACATCCTTGTTGTTTCGCAGGACTGCCTGCCAGGTTTCCAGGGTCGGCAACGGCATAAGGATTTCGACGCGGACTTCGTCGTTCTGGATATAGACGAAGGCCTGGGTGGCGTCGGGCACCATGTACCCATGGTCGGCGGCAGGTTCCGCCGCCGCAGACCGCACCCCAGGCGTCGATGCCCCGCGTCCGGCCGTTTGGGACCAATCGAAGGCGACGTGTTCCGCCTGCTCGCCCTCGGGGACCGGGATGAGCGTGGCGGTTGTTGCCCCCTCGCGGAAGACTGTCATCTGCATGATCACCGGCATGGCGACTGCGCCGGTATTGAAATGCTGTCGAAAGCCTAGCCGCGCCGGCGACCTGGCTAACGGATATTCGAGATGGTAAACGGCCGTCTTCGTCATCAGGTCCTCCAGTGGTATCCCGGCGTTTGGCACGGGAAATAATTCCACCTTGACAACCTTGCCGGCCAGCCTCCGCTCGTCGGAATCGCTGAGGATCAAGCCGTCCAGCAGGAACTTCTTGTGCGCTTCCGCGCCTTTCGCGATGACGGCCTCCTCGATGCGATCGGTGATGATAAGCGTCATGCCGGCCGAGAGCAGGATGTCCTCCGGCCGCACTTTGATCGTGAGTTCAACCTTGTCGCGATGGACCAGGGCCTCGCCCTCTACCGTCGATACGGAGTGCGCCAGCGCCGCCGCAGGGGCCAGCCAGCAGAGGGCGAAGAGAGAAAGGGAGAGGGGGAGAAGGGGAGAAGGGGAGACTCTGCTCCCTGCCCCCTTTCTCCCTTTCTCCCCGACCCGCTGCGCGGGTGCCCCGCCCTTTCTTTTCATCTCCGCTTCTCCCCTTCTCCCCCTCTCCCATTCTCCCCCGCTCTCAGGCGATCGGCCCGTACTCTAGGCCGGCCAGTTGCGCGTAGGCCTGCAAGAGCTGCTCATGCCGGCCGAGGAGGAACAACTGGTGGAAGCCCAGGCAGTCGCGGCAGTCCGTCACGTTATCCATGTGGAATTCGGCCGACGTACGGCATCCGCCCGCCGGAGGCGTGTCGATGTTCGCCACGACGTGGCCCGTGCCCACAAGAATCTTTCTTGGCCCTTGGAAGGTCATCACCGTGATGGCTTCCCCTTCCGGCCAAAGCACCTGCGGCGAGACGCCCAATCCCGACTCGCTGTGGCTGCGAAGGATCACGGGCACAGCCGGCTGGTCCGGCCCGCGGAGCCTCGTGGGGCCGGAGCAGTGGGCGCCCATGAGCGTGTTGTTCACCGTGTTGGGCGCGGGGTCCTGCTGGAAGCCCGGCCGGCCCAGCAGAAGCTGGCATAGTCGTTGCCCGATGCCCGCGTTCCAGTCGCACTCGCAGATCCCCGGCGTCAACTCGTCGTTGAGCTTCAACCAGGCCATGCAGGGCGGGCAAGGGATCTTACGTTCGCCGATCAGCCCCAGGCAATTCAGCGAAATCCCCTGGCAGTTCTCCGCCGCCATGATCCGCTTGGCCACGAAGTAGTTCTTGGCCGAATTCAGCACGTCCTGGGCATTGGGCTCGACGACCTTCTTGGCCGTGCGCGTAAATTCCGCGACGAGGGCCTTCATCTCGGCGGTCTCGCCGATCTTGGCCAGCTCGTCGGTCCAGCGCCGCAGCGGCACGTGGTGCAGCGTGGTACCGATGGCGGCAAGCTTCTCGTCGTAGGTCTTCTCGCCGTTGACGATGCACAGCCGTGTGCGGTCCATCTGCGCAATCGTCGACAACATACGGACGCCGGTGGCCAGCCAACTGTGGTCTTGGGTGGCGGCCACAAAACACTTGGCCGCCTTGCGGCTGGGCTGGAGTTGGGAGGTGAACGAGGTGCCCATCGGGCTGAAGACGATCGTGGGAATCTCGCCGCGCTTGGCAAGGAACAGCTCTGCGTGTGGCCAATAATTGGGCGAGAGTCCGCCCACGATCAAGATCACGCCGTCGGGCCGCGACTGCGTGCATTGGGCCGCCAAGGCATTGACGCCGGCCAGGTCCACGACCGGCTCGGCGTCCACCTGCAGATCGACGCCCAGCTTCTGGGCGGCGTTGGCCATGGTCTTCGTGTAGTCGGCTTGCCGGCCGTGGATGTCGTAGGAAGCGCCGGGCCATCCCATCCAGTACTTGTCGGTATTGGGACGGAGAAAGACAGCCCGCACGCGCGGCCGGGCCGCCGCCGGCACCGTGGGGGATTCCGCTCCCAAGGCCGTCGCCGCAACGTTGATCGCCAGGGCCGAGGCCCCGACGGCAGTCATGAACTCGCGACGATCCATCGATGCGCAACAGCCGCAATGACAATGAGAATGCGATTCGGAACTGGACATGACTCAATCTCCTTGTTAGTTGAGGATGAACGAAGCCGGGGAGTAGGCAGGCAGGTCGAAAATGAGCCTGCCGTCTTTGATCGGAATGGGCGAGCCGGTCTTATCGCCGCGCAAATTAACCGCTGTAGCGGAAGCGGCTTGGAAGCCCGTCGGCAGATTTACCACGAGCTCACCGCGGACGCCACTCTGATCCCAGACCCGTAGCAGAGTCCCCTTGTTTACTCCGTCTGGGTCGGCGCCGAAGGCCGTCACGAGCACGCCGGGCCGTGAGACGCTTAGACCGGATTGGACCGCCGGAAGCGACCCAGCGGGCCCCTCGGCGGCCGCGGCCAGCAACGGCAAGCGGGCTTCCCAGGCGGGCACAGTCAGGTTCTTGCCGAGGTCCTCGCCTTGGGTCGGCCAGAGACGCACCCGGCTCGACCAGGAACCGTCCTGCCACTCGGGGAAGTTGGTGTTCCACTCGTTGTTATACAGATTGACGAAAACCGACGACTTGTGCGGCTGGAATTCTTGGGAATATCGCCACAATCCCGGCTCCCCAAGACTCACGCAGGGCGAGTCGATGGGGCAGACCCCCACGCCGCTCTGATCGTCCCCGCGTAGGACGAGTCCCGTGCTCAGGCAGAAGTAGTCTTTGTTGGCGCCGGGAACGATTTCCTTAGCCGGATCGATCGGTCCGCCCAGCCGTCCCAGGGTGTAGTGCGGTTGCTTGACGGCCAACGGGAAGCAGAGCCAGCCGCCCTCGGGTGCGGGGTTGGGAGTCTTTTCATTCACACGCCACTCGATGTCCACCCAGGGCTGCTCGCGGGGCAACGTGACGACCAGGGCAATACCTTTGGCCAAGCCGAGGGTGTCTGTCGCCGTGAGGGTAGCAATATCGGCATGCGCCGCTTTTTCGATGGCGAGGCTCCAGGCCGGCAGGGTCAGCGCCGCATACTTGGTGTCCCCCGGCAGGCCGCCGTGGGCAAACTGGTAGCCGGCACGGGCGTAGGCACGGGTGAAATCGGCCATCTGCTGATTGTTGAAGCGCTCATGGAGGAACTGGCCCAAGGCGTAAGGACTGGCGCGATCGACCAACTCGCGTCCCGTCTTCTTCTCGACGAGCGACGCGATGCCGCCGCGGCGAAGGTCGTAGGCGATGCGATAGAATGGCGTGTCATCGAGCCATTTCTCGAGCCGTACGTCAGGCCGACCACGGGGACGTGGTACCCGAGCCTGATCTTTATCCTTTTGTTCCGAGGGCAACTTGCCTGTGCCACTCGTGTCCGGATAGGTCTTGTAACCGCTGGCGGGCACGTCCTGGGCATAAAGGAACTTGCCGGGGCGAGAGGGAATCTCGATCAGGCCGGAGCGCGGCCAGGGCAAGGCGTTATAGACGACGACCCGCGGACCGGCAGTTTTGACTGACTTGGCCAACAGATCCAGCCGGCTGCGAAGCTCGCGGTGGACGATCTCGGCCTCTTTGCGGGCATAGGCCCGCTTGCCGTCGAATACCTGTTCGTATTTCTTATAAGCGCCTCGATCATAAGCGGCCTTCCAAGCCGCGCCGTAAAGGTCGCGCAGAGTGCCGCTGTTCCACGAGCCCATATTGGGGGCGGCAGGCCCAAAGGTATGCTCGCTGTAGAGGACGCTCTGCTCGTAGGCCTCGGCCAGCGCGGGCGCAAGGTCGCCGCCGACCAGGGGTACCTGGTGCCCGAGCCCCCAGGCGCGGAGTTGCGTGTCGAGCGTCTCGACGGCCGGCTGCAGGGGACGGACCGTGTGGGCCGCCTTCGATTCGATCGGCATCGAGAGCAAGCCGTGGATCCAGGTGTCGGGCATGTCGCCGCGGACGATCGGCAACTCGGGCTTCTCGGCAAGCACCGCGCGGGCGAAATCGTCAAGTGTGCCGAAATGAACGCGGATGCCCGCCATGTTCTTCTCGGCATATTGCCGCAGGCTTTCCACGTCTGCCAACGTGGGCGGACCCTGATTGTCGCCGGTCATGATCATGGCAAGGTAGTTCTTATTAGGCCAGCCGCTGGGCGGAGTCATGGGGGAACCATATTCCGGCGTGTAATTGCAGAGAATGCGGGAGCCATCCGGGCCTTCCCACCAAAATAGATGCGGCAGGCGCAAATGGCCGCTGGCGCCATTGCTACCGATCTGCAGGAACTGCACTCCGGCATGGGCCAAAATGGTCGGCCACACCCAGGAGTGGCAGGGCACGTCCGTCATCTTGGCCGCGATGGGCAGCGGCCGGCCGTACTTGCGGGCGATCGCCGACGCGAACCGCATCCCCCGCACCAGGTCTTCCAGGTCACACGATTCCGTGTGCAGACTGAAGGGCAGGGCCTGGACCGAGAGCGCCCCTTCCCGCACGGCTTGCTCGATGTGCGGCTTGCGGGCCGGCTCTTGTTTCGGCCCGAGGATATGTGCCGCCGGCCAACCCGGAATGATCCAGGCAAAACGTTTCTCCGGCGGCAACTGCCGCCCCTGATCGATGATCCCCAGCGCGCTGTCCATCATCTTCACGCGGTACTTGTGCAGAACGCCTTCGATGGTATCGGTATAGCCGATATCACAATGCGTCTTGAAGGCGACCCACACATCGGTGACCTTGGCCGGCGATGCGCTATCCGGCTTGGATGGTCCGGCGACGGTCTTGACTTTCCCGGCCGGATTGGCCGCATTGACCTGTCCGGTTTTGGCAATGACCTCGGCCCGGATGGCCGATACCGAAATCAGGATCAACAAAGCGCCGACTAGCGGCAGGTATCTCCGATTCATGGCGAGTGCTCCTCGATGGCAGGAAGAAGATGGGGTGGGAAGGTTTGTGGCGGGATTCGTCATTTGCTCGCGCCGCTTCCGCAATAGAAACGACTTAGTGTGATGAGCGGGAAAACGCTCACTGCGCCAGGATCGCCAGGTCGATGTGCTGGCCGCCGGTGGTCTGGTGCGTGTGGACGGCTACGGTGTTCGTGCCTTTGCGCAATGCCTTGCGTAGGGCCTCGGTTACAACACGCATCTCGTAGTGGCCGATAAAGTTCTGCACGCTCAAGATCTTCTGGCCGTTGACATAGACCTCGGTGTCTTCGTCATAGGAGATGACCACCGCGCCAGCCTTGAGCTTGGCACCGTCGTAGTCGAACGTCTTGCGAAGATAGATGTCGTCAGTGGTCCAGGGGGTCTTGCAGGGCCAACCACTGTCGTGTCCGAAGGGCGCAAGGCCGGTGGGCCACGCCGCGTCGTCGAATTGCTCGGCCTTCCAGTGGCCTTGTGGAGTCTTGACGACATAACGCCAGGGCGTGCAACGGACGCCGTCCTGCTGCGCGCCAACGAGGACCTTCCAAGGCGTCTCTGCCCGAACCGCCGGCTGCGGCGCGGCCGTCTCGCCGCGCTCATAGGCCGCCTGCCGCGAGGTGATCGCGCAGAGCTTCTTGACGTCGAACTTCGGCTGGCGGTCGTAATAGTACAAACCGTTGTGTTCCTGCTCGACGTCCGTCAGTTGCGTGTAACAGAACCCGAACAGGTTCGGATTGTCCAGCAGGGCGTCGACCGTGCCCCGGTATCGCGTGTAGAATGCCTCGAGCGTCTTGGGACCCTCGCCGTAACCCCAGCCTCCCTCGGTTGCCCAGCCGATCCCGCCGATTTCGCTGATCATGAACGGCACCCCGTAATCCTGCGACGAGACCGACGCATGACCGTAGCGCGAAGGCATCGGCGGTTGCCCGGCCGCGGCGAAGTAGTCCATCCATCGCTTCCGCAAGGACACCGGATTGCCGTCGTAGTCGTGCGAATCGCGGACCTCCGGGTGCGGCAAGGTATGCGACCAACCGCTGCTTTCCAGCACGGGGCGCGTTGGATCGACAGCCTTGGTCACGTTCCAGATCACCTGCTGAATCTCTGACGCGCCGGAACCGGTCTCGTTGAAGGGACACCAGCCGATAATCGCCGGATGGTTGCGGTCGCGGAGCAGCACTTCCGTCCACTCGGTAACATAGGCGGCATAGCCCGCGGGCTGGTAGTTGAAACCCCAATTGGGAAACTCGCCCCAGACCAGGTAACCCAGCTTGTCGGCCCAATAGAGGAAGCGCGGCTCGAATACCTTCTGGTGTAGCCGCGCACCGTTATAGCCGCAGGCCATCGACATTTCGATGTCGTGCTTGAGGGCCTCGTCGCTGGGTGCCGTCCAGACGCCGTCCGGATAGAAGCCCTGGTCGAGGATCAGCCGCTGGAAGACCGGCTTGCCGTTGATCAGGATCCGCCGGCCTTCGATCGTCACCTTCCGCAGGCCGAAGTAGCTTTTCAACTCGTCGATCGTCTCATTGCCGCGGGTCAACGTCAGTTTCAGGTCATACAGGAACGGCGAGCCTGGCTCCCAGAGTTTCTTTTCGCTCAAGTTGACCACCAGTCGCTGATTGCGCCAGGCGCCGACGGCCGCATCGGAGCCGACCGGCTTGCCACCGGCCGAGGCTACGGCCGTAAGCTTGACGTCGGGGTCGGCGCCGTTGACCGTGGCCTCGATCAGCACGCGGTCGTGGTCTGGATCGGGCACGACGGAGATGTTCTCCACGAACGATGAGCCGACGGCTTCCAGCCAGACGGGCTGCCAGATGCCCGTCGTACGCGTATAGACACAGCCCTCGCTCTTGTTGAATGCCTGCTTGCCGCCGACCTGCAATCCGCTCCGCAGATCGTCGAAGACCCGCACCACGAGTTCGTTCGGGCCATCCCGCAGCAGCGACGTGATTTCAAAACAGAAGGCGGCGTTCTCGCCCGTGTGCGTACCGGCCAGCTTGCCGTTGACGTAGACCCAGGTCTTGTAGTCGACGCCGCCGAAGTGTAGCAGGATGCGCTTGCCTTTCATGCTCTCGGGCAATTCCGCGGTCCGCCGATACCAGACGCTTGTGAAGTACTCGCGGTTGCCCAGTCCTAGACCGGAGAGCTTGCTTTCCGGGCAGAACGGCACAACGATCTTCGAGGCCAACACCTTGCCGGAAATCAGGCCGCGGGCACAGCCGTCGGCCTTGCGATCGATTTCGAACTCCCACTGGCCGTTGAGCGTCATCCAGTTGTCGCGCATGGCATCCGGACGCGGGTGCTCCGGCCGCGGTACGGCGGCCAGTGCGGCGCTGGCGGAAAAGGCCAGGAGAAGAGCGGTAACGGGAAACAGTAATAGGCAATTTCTCAACGAACGCATGGTTTGCATGGAGTCAGGTACTTTCCTCTTGGGGTTATGCTGCACGGGGTCAGAAATTCGCCGTTGGAGTCCCGCCTTTAGGCGGAATGTTGCCGAGGCTACCGGCTAAAGCCGGGACTCCAACGGCTTATTTTCACGCGGGCAAACTATAATCTATTCCGTCACGTCGGCCAGGCCGACGTCGATCCCCTGGCCGCCTTCCGTTTGATGGCAATGCACGGCCACGAGGATCTTAGCGCCGGGCTGCATGGCGGCGCGGGCCACGCGCGAGATCTCCAGGGGCACGTAGCTGGTCGTGAACCCGCTCTCCTGCGCGGCGAGCTGCCCGTCGACGTAGATCTCGACGTCCTCGTCGTGGTAGGCGACGAACTGCAGATGCGGATGCGCACCCGCCGGGATCGTGATCTCGCGGCGGAGCCAGATGTCGTCGCTGGTCCACTTTGTGTGTGCGACGAAATTCGGCGGATTGGTGCCGAAGCCCGCCCGCCCTTCCTTCCAGCCGCTGGCGTCGAAATCGGGTTTCGTCCAGTCATCTGCCGGTTTCCGCGTCGTGTAGCGCCATTTTTGCTCGGCGGGCACGAGCATGGTAACTTTCGGCGGTGCGGGCAGCGGCGCCCAATGGGCGGGCCTGAGCTTGTCTCGCGCGGCCCACTTCTGCCAGATCTCGCGGTCGCCGAGCATCTTGATGAAGAACCCGCCCACGACCGGCCGCGCGTGCATCCCACCGCTGTGGATATCGTCGGTCACGTAAGAATCGGCGATCGGATCGCGGGCGGTGGTCGCGTTCAGGTAATCGTAGATCGGCGCGATGATGGCTTCGAAGTCGGACTGCTCTTCCGCCATCGTGGCGCTCCAGATAGACCAGTCGGTCTTCGTCAGGTGCGTGCGGGAATCCAAGGGGACCCCGTAGCGCAGCATCACTTTCTTGTAGTGCGCGATCTCCTTCTGGGCCACCGACGACGGGAAGACGTCCAGCCCCAGGAGGCGGTCCCAGACGAGGTTGTACTTCTGGCTCCAGGTCCGCTGCTTGTCGAAGGCCAGGCGGTAGTGGTCTCCTTCGGCGGCGACCTTCATCCAGTGCCGGGCGTCGGCCTTGGCCAGCGCGGCGTACTTCTCCGCGATCTCCTTTTCGCCACGGATGCGGCACAAGTCGCCATAGGCCGCCAAGCCCAGGATGGCCTTCACGGAGAGATTCGCATTGTGGGCCAGGTGGCCCATGAAATCGTCGGTGCAAAGCTGCTGCTCGGGATCGAGGCCGTACTTCTCCAGGTATTTCGCCCACTGCGTGAGTTGCGGCCACCAGGGCGCGACGAAGTCGGCGTTGCCTTCCGCGTGCGCGATAGCGTCGCAGAGAATCAGCATGTTGCCGCTTTCCTCTACGGGCATGCCCTCGCCGCCGTCGTCGCGGCCGAAAACGAACGGGTACGTGCCCAGGTCGTGCGGCGCGTTGGGGAACTTCCAGTGCGGCGATGCGGAATACATCAGCACGTGGACCAGCGAGGCCTTGGCCAGCGACGGGCTGAGGAAGATCCAAATGGGGTCCATGGGGAAGAACACGTCCACGGTGGCGATGTCGCCGTTGCTGGTGTTCTCCTTGGTGAAAAACAACGGCTGCTTGTTCGCGTCGGCGGCCAGCCCGTTGGCGGCCACACACTCGCGGTACGACAAGGCCGTAATCTGCGCATATTTCTCGCCGCCGACCTTGGTCATGTCCGCCATCAATTCCTTGTCGAAGGCCCGGCAGCGGGCCAGCAACTTTTCATAATCGCGCGAGGCGGTTTGCAGGAGTTGGGCGATCTTCAGTCCGTTGCGCGCCCAGTAGGGGAGCAGCCGCTTGCCGTAATACTTGATGGCGAAGAGCTCATCGTAGGCCACGATCACCTGCCGCTGGACGGACTGCTCTCCCACGCTGCCCAGGTCGAAGGCGAAGGCCAATACGGGCTCGGCATCGCGGACCGCGCGGGGCATGCGTGTGTCGTCGGCAGCCGACAGGCCGCCCTTGCCGGCAAACGACGTTTCCAGCACGGCAGCAGCGCCAATCGCCGCGCGGGAAAGTCCGCTGGGCGCGGCGGCGTAGGCATAGCCCCAGTTGATGCGGTGGTCGTCACCGCAGGAGCCGAGCACCGGCTGGGCCTGCGTGCCCACGCGCAGGAGCGTCAGGTCGCCGGCCGTTTGCCGCGACCATTCGACAAGCTCGACCGGGTTGTTGACGGCCAACTGCGAACTGGTGCTGTCATAGATTTGGACCTTGTGCTGCCCGCCGTCGCACGAGCGGACGTACCAGGTGATGTAGCTCAGCGGCCAGGAATAGACGTCCAGATCGTCGGGCAGCGCGGGCTCCATGAAGACGAGCGTCACGTGGACGCCGGCCTGCTCAAACTCGTAGATGGTGCGGGTGGGCAGGACCTGCACCGACTTCTGGGCGAACGCCGGTGCGCCGGCCGGCTCCGCGCCCATCAGACGGTACGTCTTCCCGTCGATGCGAATCAAGCTCACTAGCGAATGATCGTGCTTCGTCCAATGTTTCGTCGTCGCGTCGTTCAGGCGGTCGGATTCGGACCAGACGCTCAAGAATGGGTTGTGCGTTACCAAAGGAACCGCGGGTGGACGAAAGTCGGCGGCGGCAGCGGCCGCGGGGCAAAAATGGACGGCGAGAACTGCTGCGGCAAGCAGCGCAATAGGAGATCGGAAGATTCTGGTCATTGAGGAAATCCTTGCTCTTGATGTGGGACTCATTCAGGATTGGTGCGGAGGGGCGACGCTTGGTAGCCGGCCCCGGAGGGAGATATTGCAATATGATATAACAAACGGTCGAAATTCACAACGAAATTCGCGTCTGGGTCAGACATCTCATTCTAAGTGGTCAAATTCACAAATGATGTTACACTTCCACGCGCTTGCCGTAATTTCCACATACCGGCCGGATTGGTAGCTTATGCAACAGGTCCTTCAGTTGCATATTCCAACGCCACAATTGGCACGGTCTGGCAAGAAACCGCAACCTACTTGCCGTTCAGCAGCGGCGCCAGCCGCGCGCGCAACTGCCGCAGTTCCTCTTCCTGCTTGACACTGAAATGGCCCACGCGCTGCGCATAGCAGTCCATCCAAGTGGCTAGCCGGGCGAGATCGTCATCGCTCAAGCGGACCTCTTCGTGCAGTTTGGGGCCGGTCAGCAGCGCCCAGAGCCGACTCTGCCGCGCGGTGCCCTGGTTCGCCGCGGAACGGTCGCGCTCGAAAGCCAGCTTCTTCAGATCGCCGCCGGCAAAACTCAATAAGTTGTTGTAGGAGACGGCGGCCGTCAGATCGAAGCGAGCGCCCTTGGCATTGCCGCTGCCCGGCTTGTGGCAGGAAACGCAACTCCGATCCAATACGGGCTGAACCAGCTCGTCGTATTTCAACGGCCACGAGCCGAGCGGCCCCGGTGTGATTTTCGATGGTTCATGCCGCAGCGCCGTGGAAACCGCGCGGACCGGCGGGGCGGCTTCACGCGACTCGTGGCAGCCGATGCAGGAAAACGTCTGCCCAGGCTGCAGGTACGTCAGGCTGCGCATCGTTTGCACCGCCAGCCCTTGCCGGTCGAGGGCCTGGAAAAAGACCGGGATGCCGCTGGGCACCCGGAACGAGGCCGAGCCGTCAGCTTCGACCGGCACCGTGCCCAGCACGAACTTGCCCGGGTCTTCGGCCGAGACGCCCAGGCAGGGGCTGTTCATCTGCGGCTGGACCTTCGGCGGCACGGCCACGATCCGCAACTGAGCGATCGTGCCCCGCGGCACGCCCGGCAGGCCCACGTAAACGTCTTGCAGGTAGAAGCGGCCTTCCTGGGGACCGTCCCAGGCGACCGCGTCGGCATGCACCGGCGGCACGGGCCGGGCGCGGACCGGGATAGGACACTCGCTGGATATCGCCGGGTCGCGGTAGATCAGGTTCAAATTGCCGAAGGCGTCCAGCAGGTAAAGGCCCGTGGCGTTGACGGGGTTCTGGTTCGTGTCGTCCACGCGGCAGTGCGGCGGCAGGTGCCGGTCGCTCCATGCCACCAAGTAATGTTGCTCGGAAAGCGGGTAGGGGTTGGCGTAGTAGCTCCCCACCGAAGCCTCCGTCTCGGGGAAAGGGACCTCGGGCGTCAGCCGGACGATCGGGGTCGCCTCCTCGGTGCCCAGGTTGCGGTCCAGGAGGATCAGCGAACCGCCGATGTTGGAGTGGTGCGCCCCGGCCGTACAGATCAGCCGGTGCGAGCCGGGGATGGCACGGGCCTCAAACTTCACCTGCGGCCGCACGGTATAGTTGCCGTAGACAAGCTGCGGATTGGTGCCGTCGGGGTTGGTGGACCAGAGGCTGAAGAAATGGCCGTTGAAGCGGTCGATGTAGTCCCAGCGGGTATAGAGGATCCGCCCGTCGGCAGCCACCGAGGGTGTCCACTCGAAATTCTCGAAGGCCGAGAGCGCGTGCATGTCGCCGCCGGCAGCGTTCATACAATGGAGCGTGAAGACCGGCACCGGCCGATAGTTGTCGCCGCCGCAGCGGACATAGCTGTCGGGCAGATCCGCATCGATCGTTTGCAGTGTGTTGGCCTTGCTGCACTGCAGAAACACGCCCTTGCGGGTAGACAGGAAGACGATGTCGCCGCCGGGCAGAAAACGGGCGTCGAAATCATCATAGCGGCCGTGCGTCAGTTGCCGCATGCCGCTGCCGTCGAGGTTCACCTCGAAGACGTGGAAGAACGCCTCCTCCGGCAGGTTCGCCTTGGTGGCCTTGTCGGGCAGATCGGGCACGCGCGGATCGAACTTCGCATAGGCGAAGAGCACCTTCTTGCCGTCGTAGGAAAGATCGGGCCGAACAAAACTCCCCTCGGCGAAGTCGGCAGTCAGGCAGCGTAGCTTCGGGTGGTCGCCGTGGAAGCCTTCGAGCACAAAGACGCCGCCGCCCGGTCGCGACCACCAGCCGTAGAACTGGTCGGACATGTGCGGGAACCGTCCCGGGACGTGCTTGACGAACAAGATCGAATCGAAATCCAGAAGCGGGTTGCAGAGCGCCAAGCGGCGCGCCGCCCAGCGGGCCGCAAAGTAGGCCTTGGCCTGGGCCTCCGGCGAGACCTCGGTCGGAAGTTGCCGCTCGGCTAGTTCCCGCAGCGTTTTTTCCTCGGCCTCGATCGGGGCGCCCAGCGTCCGCAGGTTCTCAGCCAGCTTCAAGCCGCGCTCGAATATCGGGCCGATCGGATGCCGCGCGCCCGACCAGTCGGCCGGCTTCGACGCGGCGGCCGGCTTGCCGTGCGCGACCGACCACTCGCTCACGCTCGACTGCGTGGCCGGATGATCGAGCGCCAAGTTCTCCTTGCCGTTGGTCCCATAGACTTCGACCTCGTCCAGGTGGAAGTAGGAATGGCCGGGCAGTTGCAGGCGGACGTAGCGGGCCGACTGGCCTTTGAGCGGGACGGAGAGCGGGCAGTTGTCCGGCTGGCCGCCGAACGTCGTGCCGTCGTGCTGATAGACCTGTTTGAAGGTCCGCGCGTCGGACGAGAGCAACACCATGATCCGGCCGTTGCGGTCGGCCAGCGCATCGCAACGGTTGTAAAGCACGACACGATCCAGGGCCGTCGCTTTACCCAGGTCGACTTGCCACCAGGGGTTCGGCTCGTCGGCCGTGTGGAATCCCCACTTTCCCGTCTTGACGCCGTCGCAGCCGCCGGCGGCATCCATCTCGGGTGTCACGCCGGCCGCGGGTAAGGCACCCGACACGACACCCCGCACGGCGTCCTGCCGCAGCCAGTCGGCCTCGATCTGGGCCGGCGAGATCACCGGCTGCGCCTGGGTAGAACGCGGTTGCTCAGCAGGAGCGGCCGGCAACCGGCCGACAACCAGGGGGACGATAAACAGGGCAAAAACAGTTTTCCAGCTCATGGGTATCTCCTTAGCTCGAACCATGCATGAGTATGAATGCCGTGCAGGGGGAAGTCAAGACCGAGGCCGTGGCACGGCCGACGGCGGCCGCCCTGCGAACCGAACCCGAAGGGTTCACAGCAATTAGCCGGTGGTAAGCACAGCGCCACCACCGGTGTTGAGGCGACCTACGATGAGTTGACCCCGAAGGGGTCGCAGCGATTCGCTGCTGCAACCCCTTCGGGGTCGGGGGCACGGGCCGCAATCGAATCCCCGGGTCCGCTGCGCGACCCGGGGCTAATAGCTGGCATCCCTTCGGGATGACGTCAAGAACGCGGCGATGACTTCTCGACAAATGCCCTGATTGCCGGATAGAGCGCCTCGAACTGCTCGTACAGCTCGCGATAGCGCTGGTGCGCCGCGGAGTCGGGGACGTAGGACGTGCCCGGCCGATAGACACGGCCGTAGGCCTCCTGCTCGTCCCGATAGACACACGTGCCGATCCCGGCAAGAATCGCCGCGCCCATGGGCACAGCCTCGTCCACGTCGGGCACCTCCACCACGACGCCCGTCACGTCGGCCTTGCTCTGCATCCAAAGCCGGTTCTTCGTCGGCCCGCCGATCGCCACGATCCGATCGCCGCTCACGCCCAATCCGCCGGCAAAGGCTCGCACGATATCCAGGAACTGGTAGTTCAGCCCTTCAATGAGCGCGCGGAACAGATCGCCCTGTGTCGTGGCGTTCCGCAGTCCCACGAACGCGCCGCAGGAGGCGGGGTCCAGCACCGGACAGAAACTGCCCGACATGTGTGGCAAGAAAAAGACGCCATGACTGCCAATGGGGGCTTGCGCGGCAAGATCGATCAGGCGGGCCCATTCTGCGTCGCCCGCTTCGCCGACGGCCGGCCCGCCCAACTGCCGCTTGAACCACTCCAGCATGTCAGCGGCCACCGTGGCGCCCATCACGGCGTAGCGGTCCCGCGCAGTGTGCGAATCCACCACGACACCCATCCGCTGCACCTCGGGTGTTAGCACCGGCTCGCGGAGGGCCGAGACCACCATCTCCCACGTCCCCAGCACGTCCAACAGCACGCCCGACTCGAAGGCCCCCGTGGGCAGGCAGCCGCAGCAGTAGTCGTGCCCGGCGAGAACGACCGGTGTCCCCAGCTTCAGCCCCGTGGCCGCGGCCGCCGCCTCGTGTACGCCGCCCAGCAGCGTGCCCGCAGGCAGCGGGTCGCAGAGCAACGCGCGATCGATCCCGGTGCGGCGCAGGAAGTCGTCGTTCCACGCCCGCGTCCGCTGGTCGAACAGCAACGTAGTCGACGCCATGCTGTAGTCCGTGGCCGCCACGCCGCAGAGCATGAAGTTGACGAAGTCTTCGATCAGCAACCACTTGTGCGTCTTCTCCAGGATCGCCGGCTCGTGCTCCCGCATCCACAACAACCGCAGCGCGGTGTTGAAGGGCCAGACCTGGTTGCCACCCTGGGCGAACTGCTCATCGGCCCCGATGTGCCGGAGCCACCAGTCCTGCTGCGGTGCGGTCCGCGGGCAATGCCAGTTGATGAACGGGTAGAGCCATTTGCCCGCCTTGTCGACCGGCAGGCCGTCCATGCCCATACCGGTCACCGCCACGCCGAGGATCTCTCCGCCGCCAACCGCCGCCACTACGCCACAGACCGCACGAGCCACGCCCGACCAGATCTGTTCGGGCTGCCATACGGCCCACTCGGGGTGTACCGCGTCGGGGTGGAAGCACTCCGTGGGCGTTTCACACTTGGCGGCCACGCGGCCGTCGGTCCCGAAGAGCACGGCCTTCAAATTGGTCGAACCGACATCGATGCCCAGCAGATAACTCGTGCTCATGAGAATGCCTCCCCAGCCCCCGACGCGTCGAAATCGAGCTTGATGGGGTACCGGCCATAGGCCTTGATCGTGCTCATCATGGCCAGGTAGTTCAGCGGCGCGACGGATGAATGAATGCTGTTGCTGGACGAAACGATCAGGCCGCCGCCTTCCGCCGCCGCGGAAATCACGCCCAGCGTCTCCCGCACGACCTCGCCAGCCGTTCCATTGACCAATGTCGTGGCGCAGTTCACGTTGCCCTTGAGCGCCATCGCCTGGCCGTACTGCCGCTTCATCAGCGCCATGTCCATGCCGCCCAGCGGATCGATGGGGTCCAGGCAATCGAACCCCGCGCCGGCGATCATGTCCATCAGCGGCATGATGTTGCCGTCGGTGTGCTTGATCACGGGCAGGCCGTGGTCGTGGAATCCCTTGACCACGCGTTTCAAGGCCGGGTATAACAGTTCGCGGAACGTGGCGGGGGCCATGAAGGGCGCCTTGCCCGAGGAATAATCGTCGCCGGTGAAGACGAAATCCGCGCCGCAGCGGGCGGCCTCGCCGGCCAGTTGGACGTTCAACTCCACCGACATTTCCACCAACCGTGCGACCAGTTCCGGCTGGAGACAGAAGGCCATTAACAGTTCTTCGAAGCCCATCAGGTTGCGGGGAATCGACAACACGTCGTTCAGGTGTACGCCGATCGCGTAGACGCCTTTGTACCGCGCGACCAGCTTCTTGAGGCTGTCGAAGCGGTAGGAGGCAAAGGCGTCCGGCGGCCGGTACCTCTCGAAATCGGCCATCGACTGGATCACCGCTTGCACGACCGTCGAGTGCTGCTCCGCGCCTTTCTCGACCACGATCCCCCATTCGTTCTTGAAGCGGTTGGGCGCGATCCGCTCGGACTTGAAATCCGGGGCGGTGAGCATGGCGTCCAGCCCCATGCGGACGGTGAACTCTTCCGTCGACGCGCTGGGGCAGAGGGCGTGCCTGACTTTCTGGTCGATAATCCACTCGAAATGCGGGAGGCGATCCGGTTGCTCGCGACGCAGCACCGTCATCACCCGCTCTGCAGAGGTCATGTCAGCCATGTTGGGGTTCCTGCAAATCTATTGTGGTTTGTCCGGCTGGATCAGGGAGACCCAGACCACTTCTCCGTAGAAGTTGAATTCCAGCGTCACCGGTTTGGCGCCGACCTTTACCGCGGTGGTCACCGTGCCGCCCTCTTCAGGTGTCTTCAGAACTTGGTCGCCACCTTCGATGCCGCTGACCGTGATCTGGCTGCCCGCCGCCGCACGGACGCAGATCGACAAGGCATATTCGCCCGCTTCGGCCTGAAACGTGAATCGCGTGCGCGGCAGCACCTTCACGGCGTCGTTGGCCAGGGGACTGCCGTACCACCGCGCCGGGGCATCGTTGAGACTCTTGGTCTGGAAACCGTAGCCCTTGGCCTCGTCGTACTGGCTCGCCGCCAGCACCATCGTGTACTTGCGCTCCGTGCCCAGCGTCATCGTCGGAACCGCGTCGGACCGGCCGAACTTGAAGAGGCGGGCCTGGAGCTTGGATTGCCGCTCAATTCGCTGTCTTTCTTTCTCGGCGGCCTTGCGGGCTTGTTCCTCGAAGATCTTGACGGCGGCCGGATCGGCAAAGTCGGTAATGTAAGCCGGGAACTCGGTCAGCCGTAGCGGCCCGGTGCCAGTGACCATGCGGGAATTGCCGAAGGCGTCGGTAATCGTCGCGCGGCCCAAGGGGATATCCAGCACGGCCGTATCCTGGATGGCCCAGGCGGTGACGATGGTCTTTTCGCCCCGTTTCCAGAGATAGACCCGCACGTTGGCGTCGTCAAAGGGCACCTTCGTCGGCCGTTGCGTCACACCGTCCAGTTGGCGGATCAGCGTAGCATAGGTGAACCAGGCGGGCTTGAGCGAGCCATCGTCGCGGATCACGCCGGAGGCGGAAAACAAGTCCCCGCCGGAGCCAGTCTCGCGGAAGACCTGGACCTTGTCGATGCCCGACGCCAGGATCATCATGATGTCGCGGGGTAGCCAGCAGGCTTGCAACCGCTCGTCGACACCGCGCGGTCCGCCGCTGTCGTAGCCCGTCTCGCTCATCCAGATGGGCATAGTCGGCTTGACCTTATCGCGCCAGGCCACCAGATCGGCCAGGTCCTGCTCGAAGGTCTGCTGCTTGGGGGCCTCGCCGTTGCGATAGGTGTTGCTGTTCAACGTGGCCAGTTCCGGAGCGACGCGGAAGGAGTAATAATGCACGCTCAGCACGTCGGTGAAGTCCAGTGGGCACTTGCCGTCGGCGTATTTGTAGTTCCGCATGGTTTCCATCAGCGGCACGTCCATGCCGGACCAGCCGCCGTTGGCGACCTTGGCGTCCGGGTCGGCCTTTTTGACCGCCTCGGCCCCGAAACGGTACATGACATAGTAGTCGCTGAAGACACCGCGCCACGAACCCCAATTCGGATCGTTCAGGTCCGCCTCGTTCCAGAGTTCGTAAGTGTCGATGTAGCCCAGGCCCGAGATCTTGTCGTTGGTCCGCAACTCGGCGGGCGGGTGCCGCTTGCTGCCATAGCGTGCCACGGCCTGGAAGACGAACTCGCCGTACTTGCTCATGTCGATCGGCGGGTAGGTCATGCCATCACCCTTGGCGCCCTTGGGCACGAGGTAGCTGGGCGTGAGGAAGAGATACGGCATTGTGGACAGCCCGTTGTCGCGGTAGGACCGGAAAATCTCATCGTACCTCAAGTATGGTGACAGGCTGCCGTCGAAGCGGTAGACGCCCGGCTCGACCGAGACCATGGGCCACTTGAGATTTTCGAAGCGGACCCAGCCGTTTCCTTCGCGGCGGGCGAGCTTCGGGTTCGCGATGCCGTTCAGGCCGAAGCGGGAATCGCGGCTCACCTTCTCCAACACCGCGGGCATCACGTAGACGTGGCCGTGGTTCAACTGGGTCAGCCCACCGGCCTTCGTCCGTACTGATACCAAGTAGGCCCCGGGCGGCAAGCTGCGGCCGTCGCCGATGGGGACGGGGACAAAGCCCTTGGCTGGGACTGGCAGGGTGAGCTTGCCCCGCACCACCGGCAGGCCCACCTTGGGCAGCGCGGTGGACTGCTCGGTCGGGCCGGCATAGACATGAAACTCGGCGGGCAGATGGAAGGCGATCACGCGCTGGCCGTTATTGTGCAACCGCATGCGAATGAAGCGGGCCTCGAACGGCTTGGGCACGTCGATCTCTTGCGGTCCCCACTTGTGGTAGAAGTCGACGTTTTTCAGACCCTCTACGGGTTGGTACTGCTTGCCGTCGATGCTGGCGGCGAAATCGACCTTCCAGATCCAACTGGCATCGCCGGAAAGATAGCCCATATGCAGCACGCGGACGGTCTTGCCCAGGTCGATGTAGGCGAACCCCTCCAGCCACTTCTCCTTATCGTTGTACGGCCCGCCGAACGAGGTCCAGGGCTTGCCGTCGGTCATGGAGTTGTCCTTGTAGACCTTCCCGTTCATTTCGAACCAACTTGCCGTGCCGGGGGCGATGTCGGGACCATAGAGCGGATGCGGGGTTGGCAGGGCATACTGCGACGGATCTTGCTGGACCAGGAACTCGACTTCGGCGGAGATCGGCTCGTCCGACTTGTTCGTCAGCACCGCCTGGGTTGCGAGCTTTCCGCCGGTCTCCAGCGACATATCGGCCGGAAGGTCTACGGATACGGCGATCGGCGGGGACATGGCGCCCATGTCGGAGACGGCGACCAACTCGTTGACGACGATGGCCGTGGGGCCTTTGCCCTTGGCGATCCATACGACGTTGACATTCTTCAGCGGGGCGTCGATCTTCCCGCTCCGGCCCGCGGCTTTGCCCACCGGGACGAACTTCCCCTCGCTCAGATCAGCTTCGATCCATTTCCAACCCGTCCAATCTGCGTCCAGCATGCAGGCGAAATTCTCGCCCTTGTTATCGGTCACCTGGAGGCCCACCTTCGCGACGTTAGCGTTGGCCGGCAGGTTGACCCACAGGCCCAGGAGTTTGACATGGCCGCCGACCCATTGCGCAACAGCGAAGTTCCCCCGCGAGTGCGGGCCCTGGGCCAGGGCGGAAAAGCACATTGCCGACGCCCCCCACTTGGCCTCTACGCCCTCGGCCGCCGCAGCAACGGCATTCTCCGTCTGCTGCCCGCCCGGTTTGACGCGGGAGCCGGCATCCAATGCCGACAGCAAGAACCGCTGCCAGGCCGGGTTGGCCTTGGCAATGGCGCTATCGGGCGGGACGGTCTCCGCCGGCCAGGCCGCCCACAGCGGCGGACTGAGCAGCAAGGCAAACACGAGAGGAAGGAAAGAAAATCTTCGGACCTTGAGCATGACAAACCCTTTCAGTCACCGATTCAGCACCCGGGCGCAGCGCGAGGGGATCGCAAGCCCATGATTATGGCCTGCTGCGAGGTAGATTTCCAGTTGGCGGCAAGAACGTGGAACTTCTGCATGGTTCGATTTTCAGGCTGTTTGGGTAACAACCCTGTAGGGAACGGCGGGGCACCCGCTGTTCCCTATAGAACCGCGCCGCCAATATGTTACTCTGCTTTGAACCATGCCGAAATATCGCGGTTCTTGCCTTGTCAGGCGCAAACGGATGAAATAGCCTCTGGGTGCGGTGGAGAGTCACGTTCCAAGCAACCAAGTCTCAGGCGATGCTCCAGGGCTTGCGATAGCTTTCCCGCCGGAATAGCTTCATGGCCTCGGGGTTGTCGACAATCTGCTCGGTCTGGGGATCGATGACGAGCTTCTGGCCGCCGAGCCGGTAGCTGATGTTGGCGTAGTGGATCCATAGCGCGCTGCGATGGCCTTGCTCGACGTCGGCGTTGGGCAGCTTCCGGCTGCGGATGCACTGCACGAAGTTCTCCTTGTGTTCCGGATCGGGGAACTTGCCCTTGGCCTCGTCCTTGAGCACGCTCTCGTGGAGCTTTGGCCGGCCGAAGACCTGCCAACCGCCGCCGTGCCGGCCGAGACACATCAGGCCCTCGCTACCGTAGATCTCGATCCGCGTGGCGCATTGCGGCCAGTAAGGATACTGGTCGGTCGACTCGCGGATCACGGGAGCGATCTTGAGCATATAGGGCGTGTATAGGGTCAATTCGAAGTTGACGACCATGTGGGGAAACTCCCACACGGTCGTCTGCGTGTCGGGCGTTTCGGCCGCGCCGTGGCTGTCGAACCGCCCGCCGACGGAGTAGACCGACTTTGGGTAGTCGAGTCCCAGGACCCAGCGGGCCAGATCGATCTGGTGGCTGGCATCGTTGGCCGTGTCGCCGCCCGAGTAGCGCCAGAAATGGTGCCAATTATCGACGTAGGTGCGGCTATAGCGGCACTCGGGGGCAGGGCCATTCCACATGTCCCAATTCAACTCCGCGGGCGCGTCGCCTTCAGGCTCCAGGCGGAAGTTGCCCCAGTCCTTCTGATTGCAGATGCGGCAGAAGTGGATGCGGCCCAGCTTGCCTTCCTGGATGTAGCGGCGGGCGGCCATGTTGTACGCCGCGCTGCGGTTCTGCGTGCCGACTTGCACAATCCGTTCATGCTTGCGAGCGACTTCCACGAGCTTGCGTCCCTCCCAGGCGTTGTGGCTTACCGGCTTCTCCACGTAGACATCCTTGCCCGCCTGGCAACTCCAAATGGCGGCAGGGACGTGCCAGTGGTCGGGCGTGGCGATGACCATGGCGTCGACCGATTTGTCGTCCAGCGCCTTGCGGAAGTCCTGCACGCACTCCGGCTGCCGACCTCCCTGGGCATCGGCGATCATCTTCACGCGGGAGGCGAACAGCCGCGAATCGACGTCGCAGATATAGGCGACCCGGCAGTCTTTGCGGGCGGCGAAGGCCGGCCCCAGCGAGCTGCCGCGTCCGCGGATACCGACCACCGCCAGCACGACCCGTTCGTTGGCTGGCGCGCCTCGCACCGACGCGGCATTGGCCAGGATGATTGCGCCCGCGGCGGCGCATCCGGTGGTACGACAACGATCGAGAAATGCACGGCGGCTGAGTGGGGTCATGGCGTGATACCTCCCATTAGGGTGGAGATTGTGGTTAGATCCATTCTTCTGCTTGAACACGGCTCGGACGCGTTCCGAGCACGTGACTGCCCCCATGTTAGCAAGACGACAAGCCACATGCCAGCTTTCAAACTGATTTTCCTGGGCGGCGTACATATTCCTGAGGCCTGGGCACTTCACTTTCCCAGTCATTCGCGATAAATTGGTGTATCATTCGTACAGCGGGCAACGCCTAGGTCAAGCATCCCTGTGAAGCGAATCTTGTGTCGAAGCTCCCAACCCCGGAGTGTAGCATGAAAGGACTCTTCTTGAACAATCTTCGCCGTCTTCTCCGCTCTTTCCTGGCGGGGATTGTCGCCGTCCTGCCGGTGGTCATTACCGTGGCAATCGTAGCTTGGGTAGCAGGCTTCGTCCGGCAAATCCTGGGACCCGGCACGCTGATTGGCGAGGGACTGACAGCCCTCGGTCTCCGTTTCGTTACCAACGACACGACTGCATACCTGATCGGTGGACTGCTGGTCCTTGGCTGTGTGCTCTTGATCGGTGTGGCCGTCGAGGCCGGGGCCAAGAACCTCTTTCAGCGATTGGTCGACCTGGCCATGCGGCGGATTCCGATCGTCAATAGCATCTACGGCACATCGAAACAACTGGTGACGCTTTTCGAAAAGAAAGATCCCGAGAAAGTGCAGGGGATGAAGGCCGTCTTCTGCTTCTTTGGCGAGAAGACCGGGGCCGGGATTTTGGCCCTGCTGGTTTCGCCTGAGCAGTATTGCATCAACGCACGCAACTACCATATTGTCATCGTGCCCACGGCCCCCATGCCCATCGGCGGCGGACTGTTCTTCATCCCTGTGGAGATGGTCCAGCCAACTGACGTGAGCGTCGAGGGACTGATGAGCATCTATGTCTCGATGGGTGTCAGTGCCCCGCAATTCCTGCCGGGAAGCATGGAGAAGTAAGACCTCGCGCCTTCACCGCAAGCGGCTGGCAGCATACGTGAACGCCTGTTCCAAGGCAACGATCATCATTCCCGCCGACGAGTACCGGCCCGCCGGGTCGCTTCGCAACGCCACGTCGATGGCCGCGGCCACCGGCGCTGGAATCGCGGGGTTTCGAAACGCCAGCGGCACGGGCTGGTCGTGCAAGATTACCGCCAGCGGATCGCGACTGGAAAAGTCGTAAGGATACTGACCGGTCAGGGCGTGATAGAACGTGGCGGCCAGGCTCCATAAATCGCTCGCCTGCTGGCAATTCTGGAAGCCGGTCAGCAGCTCCCGCGGCATGAAATAGTGGCCGAGCCGAAAATTGCCGGTGGCCGTCAAACCCGAGTAGCCGGCAAACTCGAAGTGGGCTGCCAGGCTGAAATCGCTGATCACCGCGCCCCAGGCCCCGCCGCGATTGTCCAACAAAATGTTCTGCGGCTTGAGATCGCGGTGTATGAACCCCTGTTGATGGGCGTGGTCCAGTGCGGTGAGGCATTGCAGGAACATGGGCCGGACTTCCGCCAAGGTCAACGGGCCTCCACGGCCGGCGAGGGCATCCGCCAGGCTTCGTCCGCTGCAAAATGGGGTCACGAAATAGAAGTCTTGTTCCATCCAGCCCATTTCCAATACGCCGGCGATGCCCGGATGTTGCAAACGCCGCAAGGCGTCGATGCCTTGCAGGAACTGGTGGCCCTCGGCCGCGCTCACAACAACCGCCGGCCGCACGATCTTGATGGCCACGACCCAGCCGTCCGATTTTCGAATCGCGCGGTACACGGTTCCCAAGGGCCCGCTGCCCACGGCCTCGCCGATCACATAGGCGTCCAATCCGGGCTGGGGCGCGGCGGCCGCTGGCGGCGGGCTGCGTGGGAATTCCACGGTATCTGCCACTGTCGCAGGGGCGGGCAAACCCGATTCGATCTGCACGTCGATCGTCGTGTGCCCGACTGTGATCTGATCGCCATGCTGCAGATCGATCTCCGCCTGACCTGGCACGGGGTCCGCGTCGCCGGACGGTGGTGTCAGGGGCTGGCCGTACCGCCGGCCGTTGACGAAGGTTCCGTTGCGGCTGCCCAGATCGCGGACGCGGACACGCGGTGGCACGACCTCCAGAAGGAAGTGATGCCGCGAGACCTGCGGGTCGCCGCTGATTTGGGCGTGACAGTCGCGGCCGCGTCCAAAGAGGAAGGTGTCGTGCCGGTCGAACACGAACTGCTGCCCTTGAATCGGTCCGGAAACGACTTGCAAGACGACCTTCGCGCCCGATCTGCTGGCGGACGCTGCTTCAGGCGTGCTGGGCACTGCATCATGCCACGCGTGACTTGGCGCGGCAGCGCGTGCAGTCGCTGTAGCGGAAATTGCCTTGATAACTTCCGCCAGCGGCGGGGCTTGGTCAGGCCGCCCGGCCGCTACTTTGAAAACTACCTTCGCCAGGCGGCGGACCGCGCGGTCATGCGATCCTTGCAGATCGCGAAGGAGCGCTGATGCGTCCGGGTCGCGGAAGTCGTCGCCGTGGAACAACAACGTGTTGCGGCCCGCTTGCTCGACGTGCTTCGTCCACAATCCGGCAGCAACGGCCAGCGCCCGCAAGGCCGTATAAATCACCAGCGCCGCAAAATTGTCCAGCGCGAACGACAACGGCGTGGCGGCGGTCCGCCGGGGGTGCCGATACGGCTCCATACCGGCCTCCAGGCTGGGCAGTCCGACCAGCGCCGGCACACACAGGTTATCGTAGTCGACCAGCTTGAGCTTGCCCGTGCGAGTGACAAGCACGTTGGCGGGTTCCAGATCGCCGTGAACCACCTGGGCCTCGGCCAACTGCTGGACCAGGGCGGCCCAGTGCCGCGCCGCCTTGGCCATCGAGGTTCCTTTGCCGGCCAGGCACCGCGCGCGAGCGTACTGGTACAAGGTTGCCCCTTCCACCCAGTCCATGACCATCAGGGGATACCAGATGGGGTCGCCGGGCAGCCGTACGCCGCTATCGTCGTACTGGAAGTCCACCAGGCACGGCGGCCGGTGGTCCTTCAAATACTCGGCGATCCACTGGAAGCGCTCGCGGCGTTCCAACAACTCGGTGTCGAACGTGCGGATGGCCAACGGCGTTCCATCGGGCGGAATAGCCTTGTAGACGACGGCGGACGCGCCGGTCCAGGCCCGCGGCTCGCCCGTTTCCGTCGTTTCGAGCGTGCAGGCCTGCAAGCGCGGATCGCGAAACGCGGTCCTAGGGTCCTTCAATGCGGCGCGGAGATCGAAAGGCAAGGGCCATGCCATGCTTGCGCAAACTTTCCCGTTATTATTTGCTATGGGCCCGATTGTGCAGATCGGCAGCCGCCTTGAGCAAGGCCTGGTTCTCGGGGGTGAAAGTGAAGCCCATGTCGCCGCCGTCGGACGCGGCCTTGCGACAAGGGCTGCCCGGCAGCAATCGGAAGTCGAAGTTTTTCGCGTCGGCAAACTGCGGCGGCGCCTTGAGGCACACCTTGCCCGGTGCAGCTTGATTCACGTAGGGGTTCTCGCCGAAGGCATCGCAATGCTCGATCGTATGGCTGGCGTTGGGCGCGTGAAAGGAAGCTACGATGCAGTCGGAGACGGTGCTCGACGTGCCGGCCAGGTGAAGTTGCCCCGTAATCGTGCAGTGCCGCAGTTGCGAGTCGCGGCCGCAAGTCAGTGCCCCGCCGACAACTACGACGTCTTGGATCGAGGAGGATGCTTCGAAAGCGACTTTTCCGAAGAATACGCAACCCTTGGCAACACCCTCTTTGCCCGCCTGCACGTGCCCATAAACGACCACGCCGCGGAGGGAAAGCATCGCCTTTTCGGCCGAGATCGCAACGCGCGCAGGTCCTCCTGCATCGGCCCGTACAATCGCCAGCCGTTCCAACGTAAACCGGGGCGCGTGGATCAGGAAGTTCTCGGAATAGTTGTTGGCGGCGCCAGCCGTAGTGAGGACGGGCAAGAGGCCGCGTTTGCCGCAAATCGTGAGGCTGTCCTTCTCGGAAGGAATTGTGATCTGCTCAGTCCAGGGCCCGGCCTCCTCGATGCAGATCGTGGCGTTGTCGGCCGCCATCTTGACGGCTTCCTGAATGGTCTTGGCGTCGCCCTTGCCGTCCTTCCGCACGCGGACCAGCGGGCCGAGATCGGCAACCGCCTTGGCCAACTCGTCCAGCGACGGTTTTCGCTGCGGATCGGCGGCCGCCGTGCTGTCGGCATACTGCGTTTTGAGCCGTTCGACAAGCGGCTTCAGCTCGTACAGGTCGCCGTTGCGGAACAGGCCGGCCGCCTGCGCGAAGAGCCGTTCGACGTCCTTCTCGCGCAAGCCGCGTTTGGCCTCCTTGGCGGCGGCGGCGAATTCGGCTTTGTTCGCACTGAACCAAGGCAGGTTTCCGTACTTCTCTTCCAGCGCGGTCAGGATCGCCTGGCTCTCTGCGTACTTGTGCTTGTCCAGCAGGCCCTGGACCTGGGCGAACTCCCGCGTGGCCAACAGGGCCTTCGACGAAGCGGTGTCGGTCCCCAACACTTGTGCCTTGTCGAAACAGCGCTCGGCGGTCTGCAGATCCCGGCCAGTCAGGCTCAACAGGCCGGCCGCCAGCCAATCGCCGCCATCGTCGCGGCGCATGACGAGCTGCAACAGTTTTTGCACGGCCTTCGGCCCCAAGTCGGACCAGATTAGCGGTTCGTCCTTGCCGTTGGCGAGCTTAGCGGTGATCGCCAAGGCGTCGGCCTTGTTGATGTCGCCGTTGATTCCCCGCAGCGCCAAGTCGGCCTTCTTCAGGGGCGGATCGGCCTGGTTGATGGCGGCGATCATGCGCTCTTTCAAGTCCGCCATCCGTCGGATCTGCTCGCGGCGGGCGGCGGCGCGAGCGGTCAATTCCGGCGCGTCGAAGTGCAGCTTCTCCAGCGCCTGGATTGCTCCCTGAAAGTCCCATGCCGCCACACGCCCCTCAACGGCCTCAACCGCCTTGGCGAATGCCGCGT
The DNA here is from genome assembly GCA_964615095.1 of uncultured Planctomycetaceae bacterium. Classification (GTDB taxonomy): domain Bacteria; phylum Planctomycetota; class Planctomycetia; order Pirellulales; family Thermoguttaceae; genus JANXQG01. Next base: position 29,966 of record CAZTPX010000084.1, read on the forward strand.
CCTGCTGACGCTGCCTGGTCAATTCCGCTGAGCCGGCCGGCGTTTCTACGACTCGGGAAACCTCCACTGGCTTCTCCGCCTGCGGCGTTACCGGCTTTTCCGCCCGGTCGATTTCCGCGATCACTTTCTTGGCGCGGTCTTTCAAGGGATCCAACCCGAAGGTCGTCAGGGCCGGTTGAAGCGCCGCACGGGCTGGCTTGTACTGCCGCTGTTGCAGATGTTTGCGCGCCTCGGCCTCCAGTTTTGCGAACGCCGCGTCCGCCTCGGCCTCGACACCGCGGACCGCCTCGTTGCAGCGCTGTTGGAAGAAGAAATCCTGGAAGAGGCCGGCCACGGTCGTGTACTCGTGGATTGCCTTGGCGAACTGCCGCTGGGCGACCAGGCGGTCGGCCTGCGCTTTGGCGTTGGCCCAGGCTTCTTCTGATGCCGACTGGCCCGGCCGGTCGGGTGTCGAACCGGCGGGCAGCGCGGGAGCCCCGCTAAGTTTCGCTGTCCCCGCCGAGCCTTTCTTCGCCGTGCCGCTGTCGGTCTGGCTAAGGACCAGAGCCGTTACCGCCGCGACGACAATCACGGGGGCCGCAATCGCCGCCGCCACGATCTTCCAGGACCAACGCCCTGGCGTGGCAGGCGCCGTCTTCTTCGCCGCCGGACGATGTGTTTGCTGCTTGGGCCGGCCCTTGGTCGATCCGCTCTTGCTTGCGAACTGCGATACGGCGAAAACCTCTTCCATGGGCGGGGAACCGGCCGTTGTCTCCAGAACCTGCGAGTCGGCCGTATTGCCAGCCGGCTCTTCTGAAAGATCCTCCAGCCAGTTGCGCGAGGGTGCCGGTGCGTCGGATGTTGGCACGGCCAACGGCGGCGCCGCATCGGGCTTCGCCAAGCAACTTTCCAAGGCAACGATAACTTCGGCCATGCCCTGAGGGCGGTCTTCCGGCTGCTTTGCCAGCATCCACTGGAGCAAGGCGTCGAGCGCTTCGGGACAATCGGGGCGAACCTCCATCAGCGACGGGATCGGCTCGCTGCGGTGGCAAAGGATCCGCCTCACGATGGTCTCGCCTCCATACACCGGGCGGCGAGTCAGCAGGAAGAAGAGCGTGCAGCCCAAGCTGTAGATGTCCGAACGGTGATCGGCCGAGCGCACGTCTTCGGCCTGTTCCGGCGACATGTAATCGACCGTTCCCAGGATCTGGCCGGTGCTTGTGATTTCCATGGCTTCGGGAGTTCCGGCCAGGTCTTCGCTCAAGCGTGCCAGGCCCATATCGAGGATCTTGACCACGCCCTCTTGATCCAACAGCAGGTTGCTCGGCTTGACGTCGCGGTGGACGACACCATGTTTGTGGGCGAATTCCAGGCCGCGCGCCGCCTGCTGTACGTAATCGATCGCCTGGCGCAAGGGTAGCGGCCCTTTCTCCTTGACGATCGCGGCTAGGTCCCGGCCGTGAACGTATTCCATGACCAGGTAATGCGTTCCAGCCTGCTCGCCCGCATCGTAGGCGGTGACGATGTTGGGATGGCTGAGGCGGGCCGCCGCTTTCACTTCGCGATAGAAACGCTGGATCGTGTCTGGCTTGATGGCGACGGTAGAAAGCGTCTTCAAAGCCACCTCGCGGTCCATCAGCCGGTGACGTGCCCGAAAGACGATGCCCATCCCCCCCTTGCCTAGAATGCTCAGCAAGACATATTCGCCCAGGATCAGGCTCTGGGACCGCCCTTGAGCGATCGTTGTGGCCTGATATTCGGTCAGCCTGCCGTTTTTGACCAGCATCTTGGCCACATCCTCGACCGAATGCGGCGTTTTTGAGCCTTGGAGTGCCTTCTGTAGCGACACGAGCTCCTCGGCCGGAATTAACCGGCTATCGCGCAAGCTGAGGATGAACTGGTCGAGGACTGGAACCATCTGGGCACTCTCCTGCTAGTATACTCTAACTTAGCAGCAGTTGGCCGACCGATCAACTATCTGGCTACGAAGGGGGGGAATCGCCACTCCTTGCGGGTTGGTTGCTGGCCGGCGAAACGTTACTTGAAGTGCGGCGGGCTCTACACACCTCCGAGTCACAAAGGCCAGGCTTGCGACCGCGTAGCGGTCACCTGTGAATAGCCGCGGGTGGAGCGCAGCGCAACCCGCGGAGTCCGTTTTCGCGGAGCAATCGCCGATATTCATCGAGCAGGGAATGTGTCGCCGCTAACGCGGCTGAGATCGCATTGGCATATCATAACCGCGGGTTGCGCTGCGCTCCACCAGCGGCTATTCACATGGTGCCGCTAACGCGGCAGACCTCGACCCGCTGCGCGGGTGCCCCGGCGTTCCCTACAGTGTTACCCAAACGGCCCGCAAATTGTACCACGCCCTTTTCACCAGTTTTCCGCCAGTAGCTCGAAATATGCCTGGGGATGAGCGCAGGCCGGACAAGCGCCGGGGGCATCCGGTCCTTCATGGACGTAGCCGCAGTTGAGGCATCGCCACTTCACGGTCTCGCCGCGCTTGAATACGCGGCCGTTCTGAAGGCTCTCCAGCAGGCCTCGGTAGCGGCGCTCGTGCTGCTTCTCAGCCACGGAAATCTTCTCGAATGCATTGGCAATGGCCTGAAAACCTTCCTGCCGTGCCACAGTTGCAAAGCCCGGATACACAATTGTCCACTCTTCGTGCTCGCCGCTTGCCGCCGCCAGAAGATTATCGGCGGTCGTGCCCACGATACCGGCCGGGAAGGCACACTCGATCTTCACCTCGCCGCCCTGCAGGAATTTGAAGAACCGCTTGGCGTGTTCCTTTTCCTGGTTGGCCGTCTCCTCGAAGATCGTGGCGATCTGGATGTAGCCGTCGTTGCGGGCCTGGCTGCTGAAGTAGGTATAACGGTTGCGTGCCTGCGACTCGCCCGCAAAGGCCATGAGCACGTTTCGTTCCGTTTGGGAGCCTTTCAATTCCATAAGAGCACCTTACTGCCGTGAAGTTAATGAACGTTGGACCAAAGAAAACGCCATTGTACCATTTGGCGACTTAGTCGCCCAGCCTGTACTTCTCAAACAGCCTGCCCGCAACCTGAACACTGTCGCCGGCGGACTTCGAGGGATAGTGCCGGGTCTGGCCCGCCCATTGATCTTCCAATTTGAGCAATTCCACATGGCAGGCATTCTGGTCGAACGGCTTGTTCGCCTCCAGCGCTTCCATTTGTCGCTGGAAGAACAACTCCCAGCGTTTCGCGTAGAAACCGGAGAGCATTCCCGACCATTCTTTCCAAGCGTAGTCGCGCAGCGCCGGCGTCTTGCCCCACAGTGTCAGCACGCGGCGGGCATTCCATTCCAGCCGGGCACGCTCCGCGTCGGTTTGGCCCCAACGTCGGGCATCTTCAAGCCACGTTCCCAGCAGAAACTCGTCGTTGGTCGCCAACAGTTCGTCGATGTCGTAGATCAGTTGCAGGAACGCCTGCGATGACTTGCGATAAGCGGCTGCGTCTTTAGCCTTGTACGCGGCGATCGTTTGCGCGTAGAGTTGCCCTGCATGGTTGGAAAGGGCCTGCCGCGCGATATTGACCAGATCGTGGCGGTAGGTCTCCGTGCCGCCCAGATCCTTCTGGGCCTGCTGCAGCAACTTCCACGTTTTCGCCAGCGCCGTCGCAGGGTATGTGGTGTAGTGTCGCTCCACGTCCGGGAAGGCCGTGAGGATCGTCTGCCCGCCCATGCCGCGGTCGTAGACGCTGGTTCGCAGAATTTTCCAGGCCAACTCCGCATCCGCGCTCTTTCGCCCATAACGGAAACGGGGATATTCTCGCATCCAGGCGGCCAGATCGAGATCGTCCCGCCACGCCATTTCATACATCAGATCGAATACCAGCGGACTGTGCCCATATCCCTCCATCATCAGGCCTACGCCGCGCACCTTCTGCCCGAGCGGATGCTTTCGCAGGGCGGCCAGGTCGTTCAGACGCAGCAATGGCCCGCTGCCTCCAAGAACCGTGGTGTCGCCGAAGTTGTACACGAAGGACCAGACCCAGGGCTTGCCGTAGAAACCTCGGGTCGTGTTCCAAACCGGCGTGCTTTCGCAAAAGAGATCCAGAACCAGCATGTGGTCGTTGGGGACAGCGTCCAGGAATGCCTTGATCCGCTCTTGCTTCCAGAAATGGGCCTGATTCATGAAGGTCCAACCCTGCAGCAGCCAGACCGCCTTGGGGTCGGTCCTGGCCATGCCCTCGTAGATGGCACGGCCGATGTCGGCCAGGTACTTCAGGTCGCCGCTGGGCGGGCTCATCTCGATGAACGAATCGGCATCGTACAGATGGTCGCTGCCGAACAGCCGCGTCTGTTCCTCGATGAACGACGTGGCGACCTGCTGAAACAGCGGGTCCTGTGGATCGAGCATGCACGTATCGAATTCAATCCAATGGATGTGCTGCGCCCGGCTGCCGGGGAACTTCTTGGCCAGTGCCTGGGGGACGTGGCCGGTAAAACCCTGAAGCACCGGGGTCATGCCGAGTTCCCGCTCGCGGGCAACGATCTTCTGACCGAGTTCAACGTGTTGCGCCGTCCAATCTTTTGGCAACGGCCCGCCATGACCGTCCAGGCATCCCATCCAACAGAAGGACAGATAGGGTGGGCCGGGCAGGAACGCCTCGATCTCCGCATCGGTCATGCCCAGCTTGCGGCAAACCGCCTGCCAGACGCCTTCCTGGCCGGTAACCGCCAGCGGCATGTTCACGCCATTGAGGGCCATCCAGTCGATGAACCTCTCCCATTGCGGCCAGTCCCACCACGGTTTGACGTAGCCGAAAGTGCAGTAGTTCAGCAGGTAGCGCGACTTGGCCCAACTGGCCAGGCGGAATTTCTTCTCCACCAGCGGCAGCGGGCTGGGCAGATTCAACTGCCTGCCGTTAATGGACACATTGCAGTGGCCAGAATACTTCAAGTACCAGTTAAGCCCGAAGGCCATCGACAGCGCCGAATTGCCGCGGACGACAACCTTGCCGTCGCGGCTTTCCAGCTCGAACACGTCATGGCCGTCTTGCTGCGCAGTGGTCTCAAAGACGAACTGTTGCGACCGGCCGGGGAGCAATCGCTCCACCAGTTTGCTTGCCGCTTCTTGCGGTGACGCGGCGCGTACGGGAAAAACAGCCAGCAGGACAAGGACCGGGACGGGCCAAAAGATGTGTCGCTTCATGGGTTTGATCTCCGTGGTGACATTTCTTAGTGTCTGTTCCAGAGGGGTTGGAGTTCCGGCTTTAACCGTCTAATGCCGGAACTCCAATTCTGCCGCAAAGCCTTCTGGAACAGTTTCCAACGCGAACCGTTCTATGACGCGGGCCTTGCTGCGCTGGTGCTGGGTGCGGTGGGGCTGATACTCTTCTTCCTGCCGGTGCTGGGCATACCGCTGGCCGGCAAATGTTACAAAAGAAGCGGACCCCACGAGCAGAATCCTTCTGCGCGTGGGGTCCTCGTTGCGCAACGAACGTGCTGCGAGCCGCGAGGGGGACGCTCGCGACCCGCTAGGTGAATCACGGGTGCCTACAACTGCTCATCCTCTCCACGACTTCCGACATCCCACAGCATCGCGATAGGGGAGAGGTCCGCATCGCGGCTTGAACTTCCGCAAAAAACAACTCTTACTTGACTTGATCGAGCTTGACCGGATGACCTTCAGTAGCGGCGATCATGGCCGCCTCCAGGACGCGCTGCGTCTGGTAGGCATCATTGAAATCGGGGATCGGCAGCGTCGGTTCCTGACCGGCCAAAACGCGCAGGATATCATACGCCTGATTGACAAAACCGTGTTCGTAGCCGATCAAGTGGGCATCGGGCCACCAATTGCCTACGTAGGGATGGTCGCCGCCATGCGTACACATGATCGTGGTCCAGCCCTGCACCTCGCGGGGCAGCGTGGCATCGTAATACTGCAACTCGTTCATCCGCTCGAAATCGAACTTGACCGAACCCTTGGTGCCGTTCAGCTCGATCGTGTTGCGGTTCTGGTTGCCGGTTGCCTGTCGGGCGGCCTCGAAGCTGCCGACCGCACCGCCGGAAAAACGGGCCAAGAACAGCACGGTATCATCGACCGTCACCGGTCCCTTGCCGCTGCCGCCCGGCCGCCCGGCCGCAATGCCGCCGGTGGAAACGCCGCTGGGCAACGTCCGCTCCTTGATGAACGTCTCCGCGATTGCCCCGGATACCTCGGTAATTTCCTGGCCACTGACGAAACGGGCCATGTCGATGATGTGGGCGTTCAAGTCGCCGTGCGCCCCGGAACCGGCCAGGCTCTTGTCGAACCGCCACAGCAACGGCACCGATTCGCCGGCCCAGTCTTGCAGATAACATGCCCGCACGTGACGTAACTCGCCCAGCCGGCCTTCTTTAACAAGACGATGGGCAAGCCCTACGGCGGGCACGCGGCGGTAGTTGAACCAGACGAACGTCTTGACGTTGGCCTTCTGCGCGGCCTCGACCATCTCACGGGCGTCGGCCAGCGAGCCGGCAATGGGCTTCTCGCAGGAACAAGCCTTGCCGGCGGCGATCGCTGCCTTGGCGGGCGGAGCATGCATGTAGTTAGGCGTAACCACGTCCACCAAGCTAATCTCCGGCGAGCAGACGAGTTGCTCCCAATTGGTCGTCGACCTCTGCCAACCCCAGTTATCCGCAAAGGCCTGCGGATTCTCTTCCGGCTGACCGAAGACGGTATGCATTACCGCCTGCATGGGTGGCTTGAAGAATCGATTGACCTGACCCCACGCGTTGGAATGCGTGCGGCCCATGAAACCTTGACCGATAAGCGCGACATTCAGCTTCGACATTTTTTCTCTTTCCCGACATGCATTAATTGCTATTTGGGGTTATATTACGAAACGCGATTTTTTGCAAGAGGCCGTGGAAAATTTTTTTGGGGAAGGCCAATAAATCACCCGGATGGGTTCGCCATCATTACTCTTCCGTTGTGATTGGTTCGTCCAACCGGTCATTCGCGCCGCTGGTGCTGAAATGATTATACTCCCAAAGGCCGTCTGGCACTCGGCGAGAAAAACATATAGGATAGGGGTTTCCCAGGAAGCGTGCTGGCAAAAGGAGGTCTTCGCCATGTTCTTATCGATGCATTCGTCGCGTCCCGGTTCCGCATTATGGGCCGGCCTAGGAGTTGGGCTGGTGGCTGGCATGCTGCTCGCCGTATGCTGGCCAAACGTTCCCCTACATGCCGTATCCACCGACAGGACCGACGGATTCGCCATTGCCACGGGTTATTGCGACGAATCGGTGGAGGCAGTCTACTTCCTCGACTTCGTGACCGGCGAACTCACTGCGGCAGTGGTTTCCAGGCAGAACGGCCGCTTCAATGCGTTTTATACCCACAATGTCGTTGCCGACCTGGGTATCAATCCAGGAAAGCCCCCACGGTTCCTGCTGACGACGGGGACGGCCGACCTGCGCCGTTCGGGAGGCAAGACTATGGCGTTGAGCCGCTCGCTGGTGTACGTTGCCGAGTTGCAATCCGGCAATGTGGCCGCCTACGCGATCCCTTGGTCAAGTTCCGCCTGGAACGCCGGTCAGACCCTCTCCGGGGATTTTACCTTGCTAAGCGTGGGCCGCTTCCGCGGCGCCCGCGCGCCGGCTGGCAAGACCGCCGAGTAAAAGACAACGCCAAAGAAGTGTTCTCCATGCAGATTCTAGTCAACGAACAACCTTGCGAGACAGCCGATTCCTGCACGGTGGCTATGCTCTTGGAGCAACTGGGCCTGACAGCCAAGCCGGTGGCGGTCGAGGTGAATCTCCAACTCGTGCCTCGGCAGCGGCATAGTGAGCATGGCCTTGCCAGCGGCGATCGGGTGGAAATTGTCACCTTGGTCGGCGGCGGATAAGATAATACGTTTGATCCCACTTCGGCTCCCCCTGCAACACGCAATCCCATGACTTCCCCATCTTTCACTCCTGTCGATTCACTTCGGATCGGTTCCCACACGTTTCAAAGCCGCCTGATTGTGGGAACGGGCAAGTACTCCGGCTACGAACTGATGAGCCAATCGCTGGATATTTCGGGCACGGAGTGCATCACCGTGGCCGTACGGCGCGAGCGGCTCATCGACGCGGCCGGCAAGAACTTGCTGGATTTCATCGATACCCGCCGCTACACGATCCTGCCCAACACAGCCGGCTGTTTCACGGCCGAGGACGCCATTCGCGTGGCCCGGCTGGGACGCGAGATTCTCACGCAGATGAACAATCCAGGCGCCGACTGGGTGAAGCTCGAAGTGCTGGGCGATGCCAAGACACTCTTGCCCGACCCCGTGGCCACGCTCGCGGCCACGGAGAAACTCGTCGCCGATGGCTTCCATGTGTTGGTCTACACGAGCGACGACGCGGTGGTTGCGCGGCGGCTGAAGGCGGCAGGGGCGACAAGCGTCATGCCCGCCGGCAGCCCCATCGGCTCGGGCCAGGGAGTGCTCAATCCCAACGCCATCCGCATCTGCCTCGAGTACCTCAAGGACGGCGATCCGGACTATCCCGTGATTGTGGATGCCGGCGTGGGAACGGCCAGCGACGTGACCGTGGCTATGGAGTTGGGCGTTGACGGCGTGTTGCTCAACACGGGCATCGCCCACGCCAAGGATCCTTGCCGCATGGCCAGGGCCATGCGCTTAGGCGTCGAGGCCGGGCGGTTGGCCTATCTCTCCGGGCGAATCCCCAAGAAACTCTACGCCACCGCCAGCAGCCCCACGGAAGGCATGATCGCAGCGAAGAAATAGCGACTTGTTAGGGCATTTGGTAGGTCCTTTCTGCCGGAAAGGACTAACACGTGCCGCCCCGAAGAAGACCCGAAGTTTCTCGGCGGCACGGAGCACAGTAGTCTCGCTCGGCGAGAGAGACCTACGTGATAGCCTTCAATAGCGGGAAGAACCGGCCGCCCATCTTCTGACCCTTGGGGATCGGCGGCACGCCTTCCAACAGCGTTTCATCGGAGTCCGAAACCACGCCGTCGCGGAAAACGTTGATCACCAGGCCCCGCCGAGGAAAGTCCGAGCGGTTGGCGTACGAACCGTGGACCGTCAGCGAATGATGGAACGAGGCGTAGCCCCGGGGAAACTCGACTGGCACGGGCTTGAACTGCGCCTTCTGCTCTTCGTCGAGCACAGTCTGGATGGCGTCCATGTCGCCGGCCAGCCCCGTGACCGGCAAGAGCGGCCAACGATGGCTGCCGGGGACATAGTGTAGGCAGCCGTTGGCGCAGGAAACGTCGTCCAGGGCGATCCAGCAGGTCAGATGCGCGATGGGCTTTGTGCGGGTCCAGTACGAGTAATCCTGATGCCAGGCCACGACGCCCCCGTGCCGCGGCGGCTTGCAAAAGAGCTGGTCGTGCCAGAAGCGGACCGCGCCGTCCAGGAGTTGGCTGGCGGCCGTGGTAAAGGCCGGATTCCACAAAACGTCGTGCATGGCGGGCGTGATCCGCCAGGCCCCCAGGGCGTGGAACAAAACAGTCGCCTTGTCCGCCGCCTCGTTGCTGTGATACTCGTAGAACAGTTGGTTGCCGGGATACGACGGCTCGGCGAGGATCGTCAATTCTTCGCGCAAGGCTTCGACCTGCGCATTGTTCAACAGCCGCACTCCGGGCAAATAGCCGTGTTGATGGTAGAAGTCTACTTGGCTTTGCGCCAGGCGGTGTTTCTGCCAATCGGCGGGCGTCCTGGGTTGTTCAAATAGGCCACTGAGCGGTTCGTGGCGTAACGAAAGATCTTCGATCATGGTTAGGCTCTTCTCCCCTGGGGCTTCCGCCCCAGGCTATTACATGTCGCCGCTTCGCGGCTGGTAAATCGACAGACCGCAAGGTGGACGGCATCATTGCGTGACTTTTATACCGCGGAACATCGCACGAACGTTGTCGGCGGGCGTGTCGCGGGGCACTTCGCAACCGGCGGCGATGATATATCGTGGCCCGGCCTCGGCATAGCACTGGGCGATCGCCGCCGCCACCGTCTCGGGCGTGCCGTTGCGCAAAGTCTTGACCGGATCGACGTTGCCGGCTAGCACCTGGTTCGGTCCCATCGCCTCGCGGGCCATGGCCAGCGGCACCTTGTAGTCGATGTCGACGATCTCGCAAGCGAGGCTGCCCATGCCCGCAAGGATCCGCTTGGCGTTGCCGCAAATGTGCAAGCGGATCTTGGTGCCCATGGCGTGCAGTCCGTCGATAAGACGCTTCTCGAACGGCAGGACAAACTCCTCGTAGATCTGCGGTCCCACGAGCGAAGCGGCCGCATCGCCCACACCGATCATGTCGACGCCCGCTTCCACCTGGGCGCGGCCGAACCGCAGCCCCAGTTCCAAGACGAACTCGAACAGGTCGCGGACAAAGGGCGGGTCGTCGAAGAAGTCGGTCATCAGCCGGTTGATGCCCCGTAAATCGGCCGCCTCGGCACAGGGGCCTTCGATCCAGCCTTCGATCCAGCGCTGCCCGCCGACCTTCTCGCGGAAGAGCGCCCCCGCCTGCACGCGGTCGTGCATGCGGCCGCCGCCCAGCGGATCGGGCATCTGCAACCGCGCCAGCACCGTCTTGTCGGCCAGAAGGGCATCGATTTCGTCGATCGCGGGTGGTTGGTCGTCGAAGAACCGCACGGTCGCCCCGCAGTCGGCCGCCTCGCGGCCCGGGTCGGAGATGCCGGAAACATAGTCGAGGTCGTAGGCCTCCGCTGTGCGAATCTGTGCCTCGACCATAGTGCGGTAATCGGTCGCATAACGGCCGTACGGCACGCCGATCACGTCGGCGGCGAACATCATCGTAATCGGCATCCGCGGCAAGCGGTCCACAGGTCGGCCTTCCAGCGCGGCGCAAATGCGCTCGTGGCTATTCATTTTGGGCTCCTCAACTCACAATTCCCAGCCCTGGCGATATTCCGTGCGGACCAAGCGGTTCGCGTCGGGCGAATTCGTGATCTTCAGGTTCTCGGCATCCCAGACGATGCGGCTGTCGACCCGCTTGGCGATGTTGCCCAGCAGGCAGGTTTCCGTCAAGGGGCCGCTGTAGGCGAAGTCGGCCCCTGCCGCCACGCCGGTCTTGCAGGCCCGCACCCAGTCCTGTTCGTGCGAGCCCTTGACTCGCGGCAGCGTCTTGGGCGGCAGTTTCACTTCCAGCATCCGCTTCTCGGGAATGATCCGCGGGCTTTCGCCGTAAACGCCGGCCATGATCGTGCCCTGGCTGCCCTTGACGAAGATACCGCCCTCCTCCGGCACGCGGCGGCCATCCTCCAGGTCGTCGGGCCGCGGCGGGCGTGTGCCCTCGTACCAGGTGAGCTTCAGCGGCGGCAGGCCCTGCCGCGCAGGGAAGCGGAAAGTGACGATCGCCGAGAGCGGGTGTACCTCCGCCGTGCCGCCGCAGGAGGTGGCCTCGACGCTCGTGGGCGGGCCGAGTTTCAAGGCCGCCACCACCGCGTCCAGCGTGTGCGCCCCGCGGTCGCCCATCATCCCGCAGCCAAAATCCCAGAAGCAGCGCCATGTTTGCGGATGATAGGCCCGATGGTACGGCCTCATCGGCGCCGGGCCGATCCACAAATCCCAGTCCAGCGACGGCGGAACAGGCGGCGTGTCCTTGGGGCGGTCCGACCACGAGCAACTCCAGCCGGCATGTCCCCAGGGATAATAGGAGAGGCTGCACCAGGCATCCACTTCGCGGACCTCGCCGATAACTCCCGCGGCCACCCATTCACAAATCAGCCGATGGCCTTCCATACTGTGGCCTTGAATGCCCATCTGCGTGGCGACCTTGTGTTCTTTGGCCGCTTGGGCCAGCATGCGGGCCTCGTAGACCGTGTGTGTAAGCGGTTTCTGGCAATAGACGTGCTTGCCGGCCTTGATGGCCGCCATGGAGATCACGGCGTGCGTATGGT
>CAZTPX010000085.1:0-41221 GCA_964615095.1 uncultured Planctomycetaceae bacterium
CGCTGACCGTGTCGGTCGGCAGGGTAGCAGGACCGAGCGAGACCATCGGGTTGACGGTGGTCGGATCACTGGCCGTGTCGTTGGAGGTGATGACCTCACCGCCGCCGGAGACCGTTGCCGTGTTCGTCACGCAGGCCGGGACGTTGCAGGCCACGTTCACCGTGACAGTCAAGACCGGGTAGCTATTGCCCGGGGCCAGGACGTCGCTGCGGGTAGCGCTGAGCGTGGTCATGTTCACCGTCCAACCGATCCCGCTCATAGCGGTGGCGGTCAGGCCGCTGGGCAACGAGTCCGCAAGGCTGACGGTTCCAATGGTTGCCCCGGAGCCGCAATTGCTCACCGCGATCTTGTAGGTGTCTCCCACGTCGCCCTGGGTGAAGTTGCCGACATGGGTCGCGGTCAGGGCAAGGTCGGCCCGAGGACCAAGGGCCAGATCGGGTACGAGCAGATTTACCTTGGGACTGCCCAGGCCGGTGACAAGATTGTAACTACAACCCGTGGTCGGCGTGTAATCCACTGCGTAATTCGGGCTGCCGCAACTTGTGCCCGAAGTAATGTCGTGAAAGTCGCCGGCGGGCAAAGAATACAGCGCAGGCAGGGTTTGCGTCGCTCCGTTCAGGGTAGACAGGCCGGCCGAGACCCGAATCTGGTCGGCTAGCGCAATCAGGCCGGCCCAGCAGGGAGTGGCCACGCTCGTGCCACCCACTTGATACCAGGGGATCGAACTGCCATCGTACGAATCGTAGATGGCCACCCCCGTGCTCGGATTGGCGTCGAATGCCACGTCGGGTATCGCACGCGTACCAGTCGGCGTAACCGTGCCGCTGCCATTGTGGATCACCAGGCCCTGCTGATAACTCGGCTGCGATTCCAAAATGCTGAGGCCGCCGCCGCTCCCGCTCCAACCCGTTTCGCTGCTGTAGTTGCCAGCACTGAGCGTGAGTGAAGTGCCGCCTACGGCCACGACGTTCGGTGAATAAGCCGGATACCCGCCGGGCGCACCCGAGTCGCCGGAAGCGGCCAGGAACGTGATCCCCGTATGACCACTGGGCGTTGCGAAGGAGGGGTCATAAAACGAGTCGAAAAAGGAGTCCAGGGCGGTGAAACTCATGGAAACGGCCGAGACCCCGGGGATGTTGCACGCCGTAGCGACGGCCGTCGAAATCAAGTCCGTGTAAGAAGCACTACTGGCTTCAATCAGCACGATATTGGCTAGCGGCGCGATGGCGTGGGCCCATTCCACGTCCAAGGCTTCTTCCTCCGCCCAGTTGCTGCCTGATTCCGTAGCTGGGTAGTTCGTGCCGCCGTTTTCATCCAGCTTGGTAAACGTAGGACCCGAACCGCCAAAATCAGGCAGGCCGTAGTAGGCGTCGAAATTGTGCAAATCGCTGCTGGCGTAAGCCGCGCTACTGCTACTGACCAGGTCCGGGTTGTCGTAGGCGTCGACGATCGCAATCGTCTGCCCGGCACCCTCCTGGCTGAGCAGATTGACGCCGTATGCCGAGCGGATCTGCTGCGGCGAGAACGCGCCCGCCGGCGGTGTGGCGCACCCCATTGGGGTTCCCGTCCCCAGTAGAGGCGGACTCGCCGTTCCGCTACTTGCCCAGGAGTTGGCGATAATCGGCTGAAACAGTGCCGCACCGCTGAGAAGGGTCCGCGGCTCCAAGCCTTCAAAACGCAGTCTCCGCGCGGACTGCGGATTACGCGACAGTTTGCAAAGTGGTCCTTGCCATTTCTTACTCGGCTGCTTCTTATGCTGGTGACGGGAGGGCGATCCACGGTGCATGAATCGAGACAAACTTATGATGAGCCAGGACATAAAGTTTTAGAGCGTACGCCATGAGACCAGACCGAAGGTGGGGTTGTTTCGTATGAAACGACACTAGATGAGAAAGATCCTTGCGAGCATCGGCCTAAAAGTCTTCGCATTTTACCAGAAAATGCGAAAAACGCAAGAAAAATGCGCGTCCTTTTTTTCGGCGTGGTTCAATCCCAATGTCTCACCGTAAGACGTTGAGACGGCCTGTGGAGTACGAACGGGCACCCGTTTGCGGGTCGAGCCCTTCCGTCTGGTTTGGGACGCCACGGAGGGCGTTCTATTACTCGCGGTTGAGATTATCACAATCCATACCAACCCCGCACCGTCAGCGAGGTAAGAACACCCCGGCCCGGAAGAGCCCAATCGTCAGAAACTGCGCAAAAGCGCAACTTACCTTCGGTTTCCCGCATAGCACTTGCGCTGATCGCAAGCAACCGGGGGGCCTCGTTGTGAATTTAACGGAAAGTTTGCGCATTTTTGCGTGTCAAATCATTCAGTTTTTCGGAAGTCTTGCGACAATAGATGAAACGAAATTCACGGAAGGAACTCGCACGTCTTCGTTTCAGCGGCAAGGACGGCCAGATTCAATACATGCTACGCCGCATTGGCGCAAGTGAGAAGGACGGAGTCCGCGCCAACACCTTGCTCGCAGTTCCTATCAGTCACGTGGGCCCGTTGCGCTTCTAAGGCCTAGACGATGAATACTTTGCCAACGATCTTCGTGATCGAACCTGATCAGGCGATCGCCGAGTCGATCAAGAATGTTGCCGCAGTCTTGGAGCTTCGCTGCGAAACCTACACAACCGGGCAGGAGTTTCTTGACGCATTCGACCGGCACCGACCCGGCTGTTTAGTGTTAGAGATCCGGATTTCCGGCATGAACGGCCTGCAGGTCCAGCAAGCGCTCATTAACATGGACGCTACGCTGCCGGTGATTTTTCTGACGGCATCCGCGAGTGTTTCCATCGCGGTGCATGCGATGCGCATGGGCGCCTTGCACTTCCTGGAGAAGCCCTTCCATGAGCACGATCTCTGGTCGGCCATTCAGGAGGCAATTCATATCGACGGAGAACGCCGCAGGATGAAATCCGTCCAAGAGACCATTGACGCCGGGGTCAGTATCCTCACGGAGAAGGAACTGGCTGTCTTGGAATTGCTGGCCGACTGCAAGAACAAGCAGGCCATGGCCAGCGACCTGGGGGTTTCCATTCGAACCATCGAACATCACCGTACGCAGTTGATGCGAAAACTGAAGACCAATTCCATCGCCGGTTTGCTGCGTTTTGCTTTGAACATGAGACGATCGGCTGCGAACGTCCCGGAAAAGTCGCATCTGTCGGGTCAAAACGGAAACGGTTTTGGTACTGGCACTGAGGAGTTTGTGCCTCATAACGGATATCATGCTCAGCGGTCAGCAGAAGTACCGCTTCGCCGACGGAATTCCAAATGAATCGGACTAAACAAGAAAACGCAGGTGACCGGTCCCGCCTGGTCAAGTGGGCGGCCGGGTCGCTATTGACCGTGATCATCCTGGCGACCTACTGGTCGGCCTTGGCCGAACTTGTCCGGCGCTGGTACGGTGATCCGGATTACGTACACGGTTTCCTTGTACCGGTCTTTGCGGCGTGGCTGCTTTGGTACCGGCGGGAGATGTTGCAATCGGCCCTCACCCCCAGCCCCTCTCCCAGCAGGCGAGGGGAGAATGGCAGCCTATGGGGACTTCTCCTGATCGCAGTGGCGGGGGCGATGCGGATGGTTTCGTCATACTACTATTACACGCTCCTAGACCCGGCCTCCCTGATTCCCTGTCTTGCCGGGCTTGCGATTTTTTTGGGAGGTTGGAGAGCTATTCGCTGGGCCTGGCCCAGTATCGTGTTCTTGATCTTCATGGTTCCGTTGCCGGGCTTTCTCGCCAACTTGATGGGCGGCCCGTTGCAGCGGCTGGCGACTGTTGCCAGCACCTTCCTCATACAAACCATCGGAATTTCCGCGGTGGCTGAGGGAAACGTGATCTCCCTGGCGGATTCGCAGATTGGTGTCGCCGAAGCGTGCAACGGCCTGCGGAATATGATGCTCTTCCTGACGGTGTGTGTAGGATTTGCGTTCGTCAGTCGGCGCTCGATCACTGAAAAAGTGATCGTCGTGCTCAGTTCCGCCGTGATTGCATTGCTGGCGAACGTGGTGCGGATCGCCATCACGGCGATCCTTCACCAGACGGTCAGCCACCAGGTGGCAACGACTCTTTACCATGATCTGGCCGGCGCGTTTATGATGCCGCTGGCCGTTGTTTTCCTCTGGCTGGAGTTGGCCTATTTGAACCGTATTTTCGTACGCCAGACAACGGATGACCCATCGGCGGCATGAATCGCACACGACGAGCTGTTGATCCTAGCAGTAAACACTATTTGAACCTGACATCCCTGTTCGCCATCACGTTTCACAGGTATCCGGCAGTATGACCAGTAAGACAGAACCAACTTCTGACGAAGCCCGTCCGGCGGGCACTGAACTTGCGACAGTTCCCGCGGGTGTGTCATCCAGCGGTGCGCTCGATCGCCGCGATGTGGGTGTCTTGGGTCCGGCAGCCGACCAGGACCGCGACGAATCGGCCCGGCGGCCTACGGGTGGCATGGGGCTCTATCTCCACGCCTTCCGGCGCCGCTGGCCGCTGGCGATCACGCTGGGTCTTTTTTGCAGCGCGGCGGCGATGATCCCCGCCTGGTTTCTTACGAGCGATCGCTACACGGCCGTGTCCTTGTTGCAGATCTCGGCCACGCAACAGCAACTCGTCTCGTTTCAGTCGGCCAACCAGGTAGCGAGCAACACGTTCGAAATCTATAAAGGGACGCAGCAGCAGATGCTCACCAGTGACGTCGTACTGATTGCGGCCCTCCGCAAGCCTGAGGCGGCAGGCCTGGCCCTGGTGCAAAAGCAAGACGATCCGGTCCGCTGGCTGGCCAAGAATCTCCGCGCCGAGTGTCGCGCCGATACCGAGATCATGCGCGTTAGCCTGACGGGTCCCCAACCGGATGAAGTGGCCGTGCTGGTCGGCGCGGTCGTCGATGCCTATATGAATGAGGTCGTCGATGCGGAACGCCACCGGCAACGGGACCGGCTGAATGAGCTGGATCGCCTGTACACGGAAAAAGAAACGGAAATGCGGAGCCGCAGGACGGAACTCAAGCAACTGGCTGAGCAACTGGGCACCGGCGACACCGGCGCGCTGGCCCTGAAACAGCAAATCGCCTTGCAGACCTACGCCGAGGCCAGAAACGAACTCTCCAAGCTGCGCTCCGAATTGCAGCGGGCCAAGGACGACTTGGAAATGAAGCAGGCCTGGCTCAAGGCTTTGCAATCCGCTCCGCAACAGGGGCCCGAGCCGGAACCCGTAATTACGGCCGATCCCGTCTTGACGCGGCTGACCGAGCAGATCGAGGATGCCGACATGCGCTTAACTGAGATCCGCGGGAAGGTCAAGGAACCGCTCCTTTCGAGGCTGACGACTGAGCACGAGCAGGTCAAGAAAGGACTTCAGGAGAGGCTGGAAAAACGGCAAAAAGAACTCGCGGCCAAGTCGCACAAGACGAACCGCGTCAACTTGGATCCCCAGATCGCCGAACTCAAGACCCGCGTCGAGATCCTGGTGGCCCAGGAGAAGGCCGCGACCAAAGACCTTGACGACCAACGCCAGAAGGCCGAGCGGTTCGGCAATTCGTCCATCGATGTGGAAATGATGCGCAGCGAGTTGCAGTATCTCGACAAGGTGCTCTCGCCGATCGCCGATGAGCGCGAGAAACTCAAGGTCGAGTTGCGTTCCACCCCGCGGATCACCATTTTCCAGCGTGCCGAACCTCCCAAACCCGAGGGCCATGCACACCTCCAGGCCGTGGCTATGGCGGGCGGCGGCGGCTTCTTCGCGGTGGTCTTTCTGATCTTGTGGTTGGACGTCCGCAGGCAGCGGATCAATTCGCTGGTCGATCTTTCCCGCGGTCTCGGGCTGACCGTGGTTGGCACCGTGCCCCTGCTGCCGCAGAAATCGGTCCGACCGGGGCGGTTGGGTAAGCGTCACCACAAATGGCAGAACTCGTTGGATCATGCCGTCGATTCCATCGCCGCCCGGCTGTTCCTGCGCAAAGACGGCGAGGGTGTGCAGGTGGTGATGGTCTCCAGCGCCACCCAAGGAGAAGGAAAGACCACGCTGGCCGTGCAACTGGCAACGCGGCTTGCCCGCACGGGCGAGCGGACCTTGCTGGTGGATTACGACTTGCGGCGACCGTCGATTCATCGCATCTTCGGCATGCCGCGCGGACCGGGGGTCAGCGACTGCCTGCGCAAGGAATTGGAAATGGGCCAGGTCTTGCATGCCACCGATGCCGAGAACCTTTCCGTGATTACCGCCGGCAATTCGCTCCCCGATTTGCTCGGCCCGCTGGCCAACGGCGTTACCAGCGACTTCTTCGCCAAGGCGCGGGCCGCCTTTACGTTTGTCGTCGTCGATGGCTGCCCGATCCTTCCGGTGATCGACGGGCTGCTGGTCAGTCAGCATGCCGACACGGTAGTGCTCTCCGTCCGTCGCGATACGAGCGAAGCGCCCCAAGTGCTGCGTGCCTGCGAGAAACTCAATGCCTTCGGCTCGCGGAAGCATGTCGTCGTGCTCAACGGCAGCCAGGAAGAGGTTTTCGGCGAATACCACGATCACATTATTACTACCCGCGTCGAAGCGGCGGACAGGGCCGATGCCGCTGCGACTCCGTCCAGTGCAGTTGAGCCCGTTACAACGGAGTGAAATCCGTTCAGTCAAGAACTACTGCGAACGGAAGAAATGCCCAAAATGCCCGCTTGTTGGAGTCCCGCCTTTAGGCGGAGTTTTCAGGCATTCCGGCTAAAGCCGGGACTCCAACCCGCATAGTCAGTTCCAAGGAAATCACCCAATCATGATCACAACTGCTGTTACGAGTTTTCTGTTGGCATGCGTGTTCAGCGCGGCCTTGACGGCAATGGCGATCAAGCTCGCGCCCCGTATCGGCCTGGTCGATCATCCCGATCAGCAGCGAAAGCAGCAGTCGCGTCCGATCCCTCTGGGCGGCGGGGCCGCCGTTTTCCTGGCGACCGTTGCCGTGCTCGGCTGGCTGGTCTACGTGGCCAGCCCTTTGCGCATGCAGGTCAACGAGGACTGGACGAATCTTTTGGGGGCGGCCATCGCCTGCGCGTGGATCGTGAACCTGGGCCTAGTGGACGATCGCTTCGGCCTGCGGGCCCGGCAGAAACTGGCGGGCCAGATCGTGGCCGCGGGGATCTTGGTGGCCAGCGGCGTAATGATCCGCAATATCGGCATCTTCGGCATGGAAATCGACCTGGGCCTGCTGGCCATTCCCGTCACCTTGTTCTGGCTCACCGGGGCCATCAACGCCCTGAATCTGCTCGACGGCATGGACGGCATGGCGACCGTCGTGGGGCTGATCCTCAGCCTGGCGATCTGCGCTTTGGCGCTGCTCACGCATCACGCGGCGGTGGCCATCGTAGCGCTGGTTTTTGCGGGGGCCTTGCTGGGATTCCTGCCCTTCAATCTCTCGCCGGCCAAGATCTATCTGGGTGATGCGGGCAGCATGTTGATCGGAATCATCGTGGGCTGCCTGTCTATTCGTGCGACGGTCAAAGGGGCTGGTACGGTGCTCTTGGCCGCGCCGCTGGCCGTGATGACCATCCCCATTCTCGACTCCTTCGCCGCCATTCTACGGCGGCGGCTGGCGGGGCAAAGCATCGGCGCCGCCGATCGCGGCCACTTGCATCATCGGCTCTTGGCCCGCTTCGGCAGCAAGTACAAAGTGCTCGCCTGTGTCGCCTTCTGTTCTGTTGTAACTTGTGGCTGCGCGCTGGTAAGCGCGGCCACCAAGAGCGACGCAGTGGCCCTGGTGGCCTCGTTCGCGGTGGTGGCCACCCTGGCCGTCACCGGTTGGTTCGGGCAGGGAGAGTTCATGCTATTGGGTTCGCGGCTTTGGAACGCTGCCAGGTCCTTGGTGCGGCGGCCCAATCCCAACCATTCCCTGGCCCGCGAGAGCACGACCCGCATCCAAGGCTCTCGGCAATGGGGAATTCTTTGGGCCACGCTTACAGAATCGGGCGACAAGCTGGGCCTGACCAAGATCCATCTTTCCGTCAACGCCCCGGCCATCGAGGAGGTCTACAGCGGCTCTTGGGAGAGTCCGCTTCACCACGATCGACAAGACCACTGGCAGATGCGATTGCCGCTCCTGGTTGCCGGCCACACCGTGGGCTCCTTGGAGATCGCCGGCGAGAACAACGGCCATTCGAACGTCGACACCATCGAACTGGTGCAGGATATCCTGGAGCCTTTCGAGTTGCAGCTCAACGATTTTGCCGAAGAGGCCATCGTGGCCAAGGTGGGCAAACATCGCTCTATTGTGAATGGTGAGCCGTACCATCGCCACCGTAACCAGTCGAAACTGGCAGGAAGCTAGTGTAGCGATTCGAGCAGGCGTATTTACGATTTACGTTGGAGTACCGCCTTTAGGCGGAGTATTATTACGCCTCCCATGAAAGATCCTCACACTGACCCGAAGCGGGCACCGTGCGCAGCATGGTCGGCGAGGGTTCCTCGCTGGCGCTTCGGGTTGGTATTAATCAACTTTGTTGCCGGCGTAATAGGGGAATGCCGGTTAAAGCCGGGACTCCAGCCTACAAGGATTATCGCCCTATGACATACCGCTTATTTATCGCCGCCGTATTCATGCTTGCCATCTACGGCGCTGTACGCTGGGTCAAGGGTCGAGGCATGCCTACCGAACTGGCCCCCCTGGAAATGAAGGTCGGCGACTTGCCAATGACCTTGGGAGAATGGAAAGGTGAAAGTATTGCCTTGGATCCGGACATTTTCAAAGGCACCGGGGCCACGATGATTTGCGATCGCAGCTATCGCGACCGCGGCGGGCGGACCGTCTCAGTCCACCTTGCGGTCTTTGCGGACATCGGGGATGGACACGGCCTTCCCCACAGTCCGGAGATATGCTACCCAAACAACGGGTGGAGCCTTGGAGAACCGAAGTACCTTCCTTTGGATCAGGGCGATGCGACGAAGAATCTGGCGGAGTTCGTCAAGGCGGAACAGCAGGGGCGAGCGGCTTACGTGCTCTTTTGGTATCAGATCGATGGCAGGACGTATACTACCACAGATCAGCAGAAAAGTCTCATTCTTGCCTGCCGAGGTCGCGCCTTCCGCCCGCCATCCGTCAAGGTCATGCTGCAAACCGATGCGACAACTCCAGACGAAGCCGAGAGAACATTGAAGTCTTTTGCCGACCTGATTTACGCCTGGACGCGAGGTTTTCATTGAAGATCCTCCTCCTCAACCAGTGTTTCTACCCCGATGTGGTTGCCACGGCCCAGCAACTGACCGACCTGGCCGTGGAACTCACGGCGCGGGGGCACTCCGTGACCGTGTTGGCCAGCCGTCGTGGCTATGATAACCCGGCCCAGCAGTACCCTCCACGGGAGACTTGGAAAGGTATTTCGATCATCCGCATCCCCAGCCTGGGGCTGGGTAAGCGGTCCAAGTGGCGGCGGATTCTGGACTTTGCCAGTTACTGGGTGAGCTGCGTGCTGCGATTGGCGCTGCTCCCCCGTTTCGAGGTGGTCGTGGCCCTGACTTCTCCTCCCCTGATCTCGTTCCTGGGCGCGGTCTTCGCCCGCATCAAAGGCGCCCGCTTCGTCTTCTGGGCGATGGACCTGAATCCCGACGAAGCCATCGCCGCGGGCTGGCTGCGCGAGCGATCGACGATCGCCAGGATCCTGGACTGCATGCTGCGGTACAGCCTGCGCCGGTCCGACCGTATCGTGGCCCTGGACCGGTTCATGAAAGACCGTATCGCGGCCAAGGGCGTACCTAGGGAAAAGCTGGTTGTCATACCGCCCTGGTCCCTTGATGACGCCGTCCGTTTCGACATGCAGGCGCGGCAGCGTTTTCGCGCCCGACATGGACTGAGCGACAAGTTTGTGGTCATGTATTCCGGCAATCATAGCCCGTGCCACCCGCTCGATACGCTCCTGGAGGCGGCCCAGCGCCTCGCTTCTCAGCCGCAGTTCGCGTTTTGCTTTGTGGGTGGCGGCAAGGAGTTCGGCAAGGTGCAACGGTTTGCCCGGGAGCGGCAACTCGATAACATTCTCTGCCTGCCCTATCAACCGCTCGACCAGCTTTCCGCGTCGCTCTCGGCCGCCGACCTGCACGTGGTCGTGCTGGGCGAGCCGTTTGTGGGTATCGTGCATCCTTGCAAGGTCTACAACATCCTGCGGATTGGCTCGCCCCTGCTGGCGATCGGTCCGACCCCCTCGCATCTCTCGGATTTGCTTTCTCAAGGCGACTTCGAGGAGCAGGGCACGGTCGTATCGCACGGCGACGTGGCCGGGGTTATGGAGTGCGTCGAGGATTCGGCGGCCGTGGCACAGTGGCGGAACCCCAGGCGTCGTCTGCCCGACGCCACCCGCTTTTCCCAGGCCGCGTTATTGCCACGCTTGATGGATCTGCTCGTGCCCACCGCAGCCGCTCCCGCGTCAGAACCGGAACGGCGGCAGGCGGCCCGCCAGCCGGTTTAGGGGTGTGGGGCCTTTAGGGTGACAATGGTTCCCCTCTACCTCTGGGAGAGGGGCCGGGCGTGAGGGCCGATGACAATGGCTCCCCTCTACCTATGGGAGAGGGGCCGGGGGTGAGGGCTGTTCTCTCCTCCCTCTCAGCTCACCACCCTTATGAGTATACACTACTTCCGTGTCGTTCAATTCCATGTTAAACTTGAATCTTGAAGTTTGTTGCTCGTCTCAAGTGCCAGTCATCGGGGCTAGTCGCGGCCGCAATCGGTGTGCAACCGACGGGCACGGAGTGTGCGCAGGTAGAGGGGTTTCATGTTCTTTTCCTCTGTGTACCCACAGGTATTTTCCTTTCCCAATCTTCTGCAAGCCTGACAGAAAGACGCCCGCGACTACACGGGGAACAGAAAGATGATGGAAAGGAATATGGCCATAGTAACTGACATTGGAACACTGATCGAGCGGACGCCGGGTGTCTGGGATGGCCGCCTGCGGATTGCGGGCACGGGCGTTTCCGTCCGTCGCATTGTGGGATTCTACAAGTTGGGCCACACTGCCGAAGAGATAGTGCGTCGGATCGGTCATATTTCCCTGGCCCAGGTCTATGCAGCGCTTAGTTTCTACCACGCCAATCGGGAAATGATGGAGGCGGAAATGGCGGCCGAAGATGCCGAGTATGATCGTCTGGAAAGGGAGCATCTGGCAGCACGTGTTCAGGGGGAACAGAAAAATGATGAAAGGAATATGTGGGAAACGAAAAAGGCAAGGCCGCCGGCTACGAGCTTTCAGCGTTAATTAGCGACTATTAGTGTTCCCCTTCTCCCTTTCTCCCTTTCTCCCTGCCCCCCTTCTCCCTTTGCCCCCGTCTTCCCATTCGTGTCATTCGTGGTTTCCCCCTGAGATCTCTGCCCTCCACGCCAGCATGAAAGCAATCCAACCGACGCTATTCGTTCTGGCAATACTGGCCGGGATTTCCTGTGCCCCCAGCCCTGTGCTTCGTGCGGAGGGCTCGGCGTTGGACATTCCCCACCTAGCGTGGCAGGAACGCTCGGACTGGATCAATGTCCGAACGCATGGGACTCCGCCTGCTGCGGGTGACGGCCGGGCGGACGACACGGCGGCCATCCAGGCCGCCTTGGACCGCAAGGGCGACGGCATCACGGTCTACCTGCCGCCAGGTACCTACCGGATCACCAAGACCCTCGTCTTTCAGGGGCCCAGAGACGGTTGCTTGGTCGTCGGCCACGGTCGCGACACGCGGATCGTGTGGGACGGGCCGGAGGGCGGCCGCATGTTCTGGAGCAACGGCGTGGCCTACAGCCGTTACGTGGGCCTGAGTTGGGACGGCCGGGGCAAGGCGGCCGTGGGTTTCGACCACGACTCTCATAAACGGTTCGAGACCGAGGTCCGCCACGAACACGAGGCCTTTCGCAACTTCACCGGGTTCGGCATCCGTGTCGGTCAGGACCAGAGGATCGCCTCCGCCGAGATCCTGTATCACAATTGCCTCTTCGAAGACTGCGGTACGGCCCTGGCTTTCCTGACCTTCAACGACTACGACAACACGATCGACGGCTGCGAGTTCTGTAACTGTGGCACGGGCGTACTCTGCGGCAAGGGCAATTATTACGCGCGGAATTGCCACTTTGCTGCCAGCCGCCAGACCGATTTCGTGGTTAGCGGCGAACACGGTATTTCGATCCGCCGCTGTACTTCGGTCGGTTCCAGGCGATTTATCGACTCAGGAGGGGGGACCATTGCCCCGCTGACGATCGAGGACTGCCACGTTGCCGCTTGGACCGACCCGCAGGGCGCGGTGCATCTCAATGGCGCCCCGGTGCTTATGTCCGATTGCTCGTTCACTCGGCCGCCCTCCGATCAAAGGCCAGTCCGTATCCTCAACAGTCCGCGGCAGAAGCTGATGCTCAGCAACAACCGCCCCGCGGTCGTCGAGGACCTTGTCCAAACCGCGCGCGCAGCGAAACTCTACGTGATCCCATCCAGCTCCCCTCGCTCTTCGGGAGAGGGGCCGGGGGTGAGGGCCGGTGGCAATGGCTCCCCTCTCCCTTCGGGAGAGGGGCCGGGGGTGAGGGCCGAACAGCACTTCCTCCACACTACGGCCTCCGTGCCCGGTAAGGTTTTCGACGCCGTGCGCGAGTTTGGCGCCAAGGCGGACGGCAGGAGCGACGACACCGCCTCGATCCAGGCCGCCATCAACGCCGCGCGACATGCGGGCCAAGGCGCGATCGCCTACCTGCCGACCGGCCGCTATCTTGTGTCCAAAACGCTCTTCCTGACCGGCCGCGATTATACCTTCGGCGGCAGCGGCTTCCACTGCGGCCTGGTTTGGCGGGGTAGGCCGGGCCAACCCATGATCGAGGTCGCCGACGTTCAGGACGTAACGCTGGCAAACATGGCGATTGGTCACCCTGACTTTGGACCAATGACGCATGGCGACGACCTTCGCGTAACCTCCGCGTCCGCCGTGCCGTGCCGGCTGACCCTGGACGAAGTCTCCGGCTTCGGCATGTACCAAAGGGCGCCTGACAAGCATGGCCTGCACTTCGACAACCTGTCGCCGGGCAGCCTCGTGGAGGCCCTTCACGTCCAAGGCAATCTTCGCATCACCGGCAGCAACCGCGCCCGGTTCCTCTTCCGCACTTCCTACGAAGGCACGGTCACGATCGAGGGCCCGGCCGCCTCCCAGCAAGGCATCGTCGGGTTCCTCACGCGGGTGGCAACCGTATCGAAGCCGACCTTGTGGGTCCGCGATAATCGCTCCGTCGTCATAAGCGAATTTTACAACGAGCAAAGCGACCAGGATATGGTTTTCGAGGGCGCCCCAGGTCAGCCGGCGGGATCCGTGACGATCCAAGGCCCTAAGATGCATATGAACAGCCAGGCGCCCGTGATCGACATCCACGATTATGCGGGGCGGATCTACTACGGCCAGAGCCAGTTCTACACGGAGCCCAAGGAGCCGCGGTTCATCTCCAAGGGAACGCGGCCTGTAAGTCTGGTCCTCGCCGGTCATCTCTGGCTAAAGACCAAGCCGCGTTTCGAGTTGGGGCCGGAAGTGAAGCTGACACTGGCGGCCAACAGTGAGGTTCCCGATACCCGTCTCGACGACGGGGCCCTGCGGGACATGGCGGCAGCCCTGGACGACCTAAGACGGTTGGGCGCTCTGGACCGCGAACTGTCCAACTTTGGAGTGCGGTAGTTCATTACCGCTTTCTATCCGTGTTTTCGCCTCCGATCAACGTTCGCCTAACGGAGAAGCAACCGCGATGGTAAGCAGTGAAACACCAAGAGCCGCTCCGCGGCAATTTGAAAGCGGCAATGAATTGCTGCACTCCAAAGTGCTCCCTGCTCCCCGTTCGTTTGAACTGATCCTCGAACCCGGCCGGGCCGAACGCCAGTACTGGCGCGACCTGTGGCGCTACCGCGAACTGTTCTACATCCTCGCCTGGCGCGACATCTCCGTCCGCTACAAGCAGACGGCCATCGGCGTGGCCTGGGCCTTGATCCAGCCGCTCTTGACCATGCTGATCATGACCGTGGTCTTCGGCAAGGTGGCCGGGCTGCCCTCCGACGGCGCCGCGCCCTACAGCCTGATGGTCTTCGCCGCCATGCTCCCCTGGATGTTCTTCTCGACCGCCCTCTCGACCGCCAGCCAGAGCCTGGTCACGAACGCCAACCTGATCTCGAAGGTCTATTTCCCGCGGATGATCGTGCCGGCCAGCTCGGTGATCACCGCGTTCGTCGATTTCCTCATCTCCTTCCTGATCCTGGTGGCCATGATGGCCTGGTACCGCTTCGTGCCCAACTGGCACATCTTGACCTTGCCGCTTTTCATGGGCCTGGCCTTTTTGGCGGCGGTCGGCCCGGGGCTATGGATCACGGCCATGAACGTCAAGTACCGCGATTTCCGCTATGTGGTCCCGTTCGTCGTGCAGATTGGCCTGTACGTCTCGCCGGTGGCCTACAGCAGCTCGGTGATTCGCCAGCGGTTTGGCGACGTGGCCTTTACGATCTACTCGCTCAACCCCATGGTGGGCGTGATCGACGGTTTCCGTTGGGCGATCCTGGGCGGCGAGGCAACGATTTATTGGCCCGGCTTCCTGCTTTCCGTAGTCTTCGTATTCCTGTTGTTGTACGCCGGCGTGCGGCACTTCCGCAAGACCGAGAAGACCTTTGCGGATATAATTTAGCATCCCAAGAAAAGAAAATCGCATACAGAAAGATGGTGTAGAAAAGCGGAACGCTG
The DNA here is from genome assembly GCA_964615095.1 of uncultured Planctomycetaceae bacterium. Lineage (GTDB taxonomy): Bacteria > Planctomycetota > Planctomycetia > Pirellulales > Thermoguttaceae > JANXQG01. The sequence goes on from CAZTPX010000085.1 coordinate 14,682, forward strand.
ATCTACACTAATTATCGCTAATCTTTTTCGTGTTTTTTGTGGTTCCTTCTCCCGAGTCTTATATTCTTACCCGCCGTGTATCCACGGGCATTTTTCTGTCCAATCTTGCTCTCTAACTTCTAACCTCTTCTATCATGGCCACAGTAACCGACATTGGAACACTGATCGAGCGGACGCCGGGTGTCTGCGATGGCCGCCTGCGGATTGCGGGCACGGGCGTTTCCGTCCGTCGCATTGTGGGATTCTACAAGTTGGGCCACACTGCCGAACAGATAGTGCGTCGGATCGGTCATGTTTCACTGGCTCAGGTCTATGCAGCGCTTAGTTTCTACCACGCCAATCGGGAGGCCATGGATGCCGAGATGGCTGCGGAGGAGGCCGAGGCCGAACGCCTGGAGCGAGAGCACACCAAGACCGCCGGCACCGAGCAATCAGCGTTAATTAGCGACTATTAGTGTTCCCGTTCTCCCCTTCTCCCCTTCTCCCGTTCTCCCGTTCTCCCCTTTCCCCCTTTCCCCCGTCTTCCCATTCGTGTCATTTGTGGTTTCCCCCTGACCTTTGACCTTTGACCTCTGTGCCTTCCCCCATCATAAGCGTCGAGAATCTCGGCAAGCGTTACACCCTGCGTCATCAGGGCGGCAACGGGGCCGGCTATCGTCGTTTCAGCGAGGAGCTGGTCGACCTAGTCAAGCGTCCTTTCCGCCGCCTCTTCTCCGCTCGCCGACCATGGGTAAATGGTGCCCGCGGAGAGGGGCAGGGCGCGAGCGCCGATGGCGATGGCTCCCCTCTCCAACCGGGAGACGGCCAGGGGGTGAGGGAAGACTTCTGGGCCCTCAAGGGCGTCTCCTTCGAGGTCCAGCAGGGCGACGTCCTGGGCATCATCGGCCGCAACGGCGCGGGTAAGAGCACGCTGCTGAAAGTCCTAAGTCGCATCACCGAGCCGAGCGAAGGCCGCGTGCGGCTCCGCGGCCGGGTGGCCAGCCTGCTGGAGGTCGGCACCGGTTTCCATCCCGAACTGACCGGCCGCGAGAACGTCTACCTCAACGGGGCCGTCCTGGGTATGTCCCGGGCGGAGATCCGCCGGAAGTTCGACGAGATCGTCGCCTTTGCTGAAGTCGAGAAGTTCCTTGACACGCCAGTCAAACACTACTCCAGCGGGATGTACGTGCGACTAGCCTTCGCCGTGGCGGCACACCTCGAACCGGAAATCTTGATCGTGGACGAGGTGCTGGCTGTCGGGGATGTGGAATTTCAGAAGAAATGTCTAGGCAAGATGAAGCAGGTGGCCAATGGCGGGCGCACTGTACTGTTTGTGAGCCACAATCTAAACGCAGTTGTTTCGCTTTGCAATATGGCGTTGACCCTAACCGAGGGGGTTGCAGGAGCGGTCGTTTCCGCAGAAGCTGCAGTTTCCGAATACCTCGCGCGCATACGGTCGGTTACAGAATTTGGCTGTCTTGGCGTTCGGTTGCAGGGAGGGGGTAGCTCACTAGTCCTTTCCGGTATGGAGTTGCAAACACGAAATGGAGATTCCTCGATACGTGTCGGAGACTCGCTGGACATCATCCTACAAATCAGAGATCACCAAGACTGCCTCGGCCTCGAATGTGGAATCGTAATTTGCGACGAATACGGGCAGCGAATCGCAGCTCTCCAATCGGCCTACAATTCGGCGATGGAAATACCGCCATCTGCGGCGACCGAAGTCATCTGCCACATTCCAAGCGTACCGTTAGTTCCCGGGCGGTACTTTGTCGATGTGATTTTCGCTCTGGACGGCGGTATCGTCGGAACGGCAGATCGAGTTCTGAGCTTTGACGTTCTGTTTTCGGACGTGTTCGGAACGGGCAGAACTCCAAGTAAGGGACAAGGGTATCTGGTGCTTCCGGCAGGTTGGACCGCTCACTCCTAGAAGTACTGTATCGCTGCATGACACTTTCTGCGTTTCGATCGTGGTTGAACTCTTTTGTGAAACGACGAAGACTTGCCCAGCACGGAGTCCTCATTGCGCGACATACCAACCTGATTGCGATATCTGGCATCGAAATTGGAAGTGACACCATGATACACGACCACGCAATCCTTGCAGCTACTGATCTTGGTTTCGACGGAAGGGCATCGGCGGCACCGCATGGGAGGATTCGTATCGGTATGAAATGCGAGATCTTCCCATATGCCATAATAGCTACATACGGAGGACGAATTCATATTGGTGATTTTGTGTCGGTCAACCCATTCAGCGTCTTGTATGGTCATGGTGGCTTGAGCATCGGAGACCGCACGAGAATAGCGACTCACGTCGTCGTAATCCCGGCAAACCACATTTTTGACAGCGCCGATGTGCCGATCATGGAACAGGGATTGGAATGTCGCGGCATATCCATTGGCGATGACGTATGGATTGGTTGTGGAGCTAGAATCCTCGACGGTGTAACGATCGGAAAAGGTGCTGTAGTGGCCGCTGGTGCTGTAGTGGTGAAAGATGTAGCCGCATATGAAGTCGTTGCGGGCGTTCCTGCGAAAACAATCCGCCGACGAGGGAGTTGTCAATCGGGTACGGGAGCGTCTTGACGACGGTTACCGGATACCCGCGAGTTGTCGGACGAGGCCATGGATACGCTTTGGTCGCGCTTTGAATTTAGTGGGGCATGGTCTTGGCGACATAGATATCGTGGGACCGCCGGGGGATCGTCACGAGGCGATTCGCTGTTGGCGGACGGCCTGCCAGGCGGAATCGGCCAACTGGCTGCCAGCGTTAATAATTAAGAAGGGGTCATTTATTCATGGGCGTTGCTAATGAATGTAAGCGTGCGTAAGATCGCCAAAGAAGCGTTACCTCCGCTAGTGGCGAGGTTTGTTAGAAAAATACTTGCCCCAAAAGGCCAGTCCAACCGTGGCGCCATCGAGGCCGAACTAAAACGACTTCGTGAGATGCCGAGAAGCAAATTGGCCACGACCATGATTTTCGGTTGGCCTTTTGAAATTGTGGATGGGCAATCTTTTTCAGACCTCTACGACACCTACTTTGAGCGGCAAATCTACGATTTTGACGCAGATAATGATGCCCCCTTCATTATTGATTGCGGAGCTAATGTCGGCATAACCGTAACATGGTTTAAGATCAAATACCCAAACTCTCGCGTAGTGGCATTTGAGGCAGATCCGGCCATATTTGAAAGTCTTCAAAAAAACTGCGGACACCTTAAGGGGGTCACGCTCATCAATGCCGCCGTCTGGGATAAGGAAGGTGAAGTTCCTTTTGCAGTCAAGGGCGGGGAGGGTGGCCACCTCGCAGAATTTTCGTCCAAACATACACCCTTGGTGCGAATGGTGCCTTGTGTTCGCCTTCGGTCGCTTCTTTGTGAAAAATGTGATTTTCTTAAGTTGGATATCGAAGGTGCGGAGATTGCGGTTGTCCGTGATTGCGTCGATGTCCTACGTAACGTGGACCGTGCGTTTATTGAATACCATTCATTTATCGACCGGCCTCAGCGTCTCGGACAAACAATCTCATCGCTAGAGCTCGCAGGATTTCGCCTACACATTCACACAGAAATGCCGTCGCCAAGACCATTGCGCGAGTTAGCGGTGCTCAACGAGAAAGACCTCCGACTTGATTTGTACTGTTTCCGTGAAACAGCGCAGTGTCTTTCCCACACAGATGCTTTGGGTCCTTAGATTTGACGGACGTCGTCCCTTCATCCACCAATGGTTTCGTTGAACGTAGTGTGGCATAATTGAGTATAAACGGTCTAATTCAATTCCAATGTCTGTGAGCACTTTTACAGTTGTATACATCATCACATGTAATGGTTGCAATTTGTTTGCGGACATGGCGCTAGTATCCATGTTATCGTTGCGGGTAAGCAATCCAGGATTGCGAGTTGTGGCGGTTGCGGATGAAGCGTCGGCTCGGGCGATCAAACTGGCCCGACACAGGCTGTTGGAGATTTGCGACGAGCTTGTGCCAGTCCCTACGCCGCCGGGCGACGGCACCTTCCGCAACCGATGGATCAAGACGCAACTTGACCAATTTATTCCAGGATCTGTGTTATATCTTGATAGCGATACGCTGGTTCGAAAGCCTCTTGTAGAACTACCTCGACTTGTTTCAGAACTTGGTGCTGCGGCAAATCACAACGGCGCGACTTTGGAACAACAAATCTGGAGCGAAGATGCGGCCGCGTGTGGAAAGATGGGATGGCCAGCTAACTTCAGGGTTTATGTAAATGGCGGAGTTTTCTTTTTCAAGCCTTGTGTTCCCGTGCGTGAGTTCTTTGGCAAATGGCATGAACTTTGGCTATCGTGCGTATCTTCCCACGGTTGGATGCGCGATCAGCCGGCAGTGAGCCGTGCAGTCGAGTTGAGCCGCGTTAACCTCCAAGTGCTTCCGCCAGTCTTTAACGCCCAACCCGCGGTAAGTTGGGAATACGTTACAGAGGCTGTTGTATGGCATTTCCATTCGTCATCTGGAGTTAAGTTCTCTTTTGATCACTTGGTCAGCAAATCTCGGCAGACTGATTTGAATCACTTAACCAAATTAGTATCAACGGCCATCAAATCAACAGCCCCGTGGCCGAACCGTGACCTAGTCGCGCGTTGGTTGGCTCGCAAGGTGGCCGCCAACGGGAAGCCAAAGCCATCCGAGGTATATTGGTTGACCGGTAAACGACTTTTGGCACTACGCGTGATTGGTGGCGTTGTCAAAAGATATGTTTTGGGAAAGTAAAGCAAATTCGCGCGTCTCGGTTATTGAAACGGCAAAGAGCTTGAATACAATTATCGTCTTCCCTTTTTGTTTCGACAAATGAAGGTTTTCTGGATATCGCACACTGGAAAACTGGGGGGAGCCGAGCGATGCCTTGCGGAGGCTTCCCTTGGGTTAGTCGCCGCAGGTCACGAAGTTCGGGTGGTACTGCCTTTTGTCGGTGAGCTTAAAAGCCATCTCGAAGGATGCGGGGTCACTGTTTTTACGATTCCATATTTATGGTGGGTTCACGATGCCAATACAAAGCTCAACTGGCTGACCGCTTTGTGGCGTGTTGTAAACCACGTTCGTGCTGCTTACCGGATGCGGAGGCTAATTGGGTCTTTTGAACCCGATGTGGTCATTACGAACACTATTACGGTTCCATCTGGCGCCTTGGCGGCAAAGTTGGGAAATACTCCGCACGTTTGGTACGTGCATGAATTTGGAGACAAAGATCACAATCTAGTCTTCGATCATGGAAAGCGCGCGTCTTTCTGGCTTATTAATAAGTTGTCAGACAGGGTGATTGTCAATTCCAGGCCGGTTTGCCGTTACGTGCAGCAGCACCTTCCGGAGTCCAACCCCGCCGTCGTTTACTATGCCGTGGATGTAGCCCCACCAGTGCAACACGCCACTTTGCCGAACGGCTTCAATCTGGTTTTGGTGGGACGTATTGGTAGTGGAAAAGGCCAACACGAAGCAATTGAAGCGTTAAGCGTTTTGCAACGCGGCGGGCTGGCGGACTTGCATCTCACGCTGGTTGGTGCGGAATTCGACCCTGCATACTCTACGCATATTCGCGGCTTGATTGAGAAACACAATCTACCACAACATGTTCATATTGAGGGGTTTTCACAGTCGCCACTTTCATACCTAAGAGAAGCGGACGTTGTATTGGTCTGTTCCTCAAACGAAGCTTTTGGACGGGTTACCGTAGAGGCGATGAAGCTGTCGAGGGCAGTTATTGGAGCGCGAGCGGGCGGAACGGAAGACTTAATCCAAGACGGCATTACCGGGGTCCTCTATGAGCCGGGGAATATAGACGATTTGGCGGAAAGAATTAAACAGCTATATGCTGACGCTGCCCTACGCTTACAGATCGGCTCAAATGCCTACAAATGGTCTACGGCCACTTTCAACAGGGAAAACTCTACCACGGACCTGCTTAAGGTAATTAAGCGGGTGACTTCGAATCGTTGTAACAAATAACAGAATGCCGCTAGTATCCGTTATCATTACCGTTTTTGAGCGAACCGACTACTTGGCCGCGGCGCTCCGAAGTGTTGTTGGGCAACGCTTTTCCGACTGGGAGTGTATAGTTTCCGACGATGCAAATACACTTAAGGCACGAAATATTTTTTCGGCATTTGCCGCCGACCAAAGGTTCCGGTATCGTTGCAATCAATCCACGCTTGGCACGCCGTTAAATGTGGCTGCAGCCGTCGGTGAGGCCCAAGGGAAATATGTAACGATTCTTAACGACGACGATTTGCTCTATCCGTCGATGCTTGAGCATTTGGTTGCTGTGCTCGAAGGCCATCCTGAGGCAGTTCTGGCTTTCGGCAACGAAGACATCATCAATGGTAAAGGAGACGTTTTGTTGAATGAAACGTTCGCCTCAATGCGAGTACGGGGACGGATCGGGCTGCGGCCAGGATTGATTGCGGATTCCATTGGCTTTGCCATCCGGCGCGGATTAATGGTCGTCATGGGGAGTGTTTTTCGGCGAAGCGCTTTGGATCCAACCTGCCTCGTCAGTGAGGTTGGGGGTGCTTATGATTACTGGTTAGCAATTAAGATCAGTGAACAAGGTAAATTCTATTTTATTAACGAAAAAGTCATGGCATGGCGGTCCCATAGTGATTCAGCAAGCGCGAGGATTTCGCGAGCGGCCTATGCAGCCGAGACCTATATTTACAAAAGCTTGTTGGTTGCCTCGCGTAGCACCGGCTTGACCTCTTATCTAAACGAACGATTGGCAGAGGCGTTGTTTAATCGCGGGCTAGTCTTTCTGAGAAATGAATGGGAAATAAGCGAGGCTAGAAGCCTGTTTGCGCAATCCCTTAGCGTGAAATGGAGCATGATTGGATTCCGTTACTTGGCCTCCTCGTTCTTGCCGGCCCGAATGCGAAATCTGAGCATTCGCACCTGGCGAGCCGTTCGATCTTGGCTTCGATAATCACGCCTCCGCGCGCATCAATTCGCGATAGCGTGCCCACCCGGGGGCAGAAGGCCCTAGCGGGTGTGCGATTGCTTTCCGATGCACCGCTCTCGACCGCGCCAGCGCGGCCCATCCCGAACGGTTCGCCCGTCGCCCCCAACCATTGCCCTCACGCAGTAAGGTCTGGCTCAATCCGGCGGACTGGATGGAACTAAGATTCCTGGAGCTACCTTTGATCCACTGAATTCCGGAGAGAGTTGTCGCGCAGTCATTGACGCGTTCCACAGTGTTGAAATATTAGAATCATGGCATCGTCGCCACGAAGCAACTGGACTTGAGCTTTCGGACCTTATCAATAGCTGCTTCACGGCTGAGGTCGGCTCCCTCGCTGGATCCTGGGTCATGAATATACTACACGTCAACACAAGTGACACGGGGGGCGGTGCGGCAAGACTCACCTCAGATCTCGTCGCCTCGACCATTGCGGCGGGCTATCCAACTAGTTTTTTCGTAGGGCGTCGTAAATGCGGCTCGTCCGATTGCCAAGTACTTGACCATCAACGATACCGGCATTTATGGGCGCGTTTATTTGACAGAACCGCCGCCCGAATGCGCCTGAGCCAGCGCTGGGCGAAGCTGTTCGGACGGCCGATCAGCAGTTCCCGGCTCTTTCTCGGGCACGAGGATTTCGATTTCCCCGCGACCTGGAAATTGCTGGAAATACCCGCGCAAAAGCCGGATCTCGTCCATCTGCACAACCTTCACGGCGCTTATTTTGATCTGCGTGTGCTCCCTTCCCTTAGCGCTCGGATACCGACTTTCGTCACGCTGCACGACGCTTGGATGTTGGCCGGCCATTGTTCCCATTCGTTTTCTTGTGAACGGTGGCGAACGGGTTGCGGATCGTGTCCCGATTTGACGATTTACCCGGCGATTCGCCGCGACGCAACTGCCTATAACTGGCGGCGCAAACAACAGATTTATTCGAAAAGCAGGCTCCACATCGCTACGCCGTGCAGGTGGCTTATGGAAAAAGTGATGGATTCCATTCTCGCGCCGGCAATCGTCTCATCGCGGCTTATCCCCCACGGTATCGACCTTTCGGTATTCAAGCCGGGTGACCGATCCCAGGCCCGCATGGATTTGGGCCTGCCCACTACGTCGATCATTCTCATGTTCGCTGCGCAGGGAATTCGCGAGAACATTTGGAAGGACTATAAGACTATGCGTTCCGCGTTTGAAATCGTAAGCGCGGCTATGGGTGAAAAGCGGCTGATTTTTCTTGCTCTGGGAGAGGAGTCCCCCACAGAACGCATCGGCAACGCGGAATTGCGGTTCGTGCCACACCTCAGCGATCGGCTTCTTGTTGCCAAACACTACCAGGCAGCCGACATTTACGTGCATGGCGCCAGGGCGGAACTTTGGGGACTGAGCATCACCGAGGCAATGGCCTGCGGATTGCCTGTGGTAGCCAGCAATGTCGGAGGAATCCCCGACCAAATTGCCGAAGGCCAAACCGGGTTCCTCGTCCCGGTGGGAGATGCGGAACAAATGGCCGAGCGGATTCGAATCCTCGTCAATGACGATTCGCTCCGCCTGGACATGGGTCGGCGGGCACTGCGGCGCGCCCAGGCTGAGTTCGGCTTGGCGCGGATGGCACGGAAGTACTTGAATTGGTACGAAGAGATATTGGCAAGCGACCAATCGTTATGCCAAAGCAATGATTATGACGGTTGCGCCCACGCGCACATTGATCGCTGCCGATGAATTATTGCCAAAGTCGGTATGTTAGCGTATTATCGTATGGGGACCGATTGACGAGTTACCGTAAATGACAGACCGAGACCACATTCTCGCACTGATTTATCAGGCCGTTGACGAAGTCAATCTCCAGTTTCCGCCTGGGCAGCAAGTGCCTAAGTGCGAGGAAACCAGACTGATTGCCGGGGCGTTGGATTCGCTGGCGTTCATGAATCTGGTCGTAACGACGGAAGAGAAAATCACTTCGTGGTTGGGTGTTCCCTTGCCGCTAGTTTCAAGCCTGATGGAGTCCGGCGAAAGCCAACTCCCGCAAACGATCGCCGACCTGGCAGAGTTTGCCTTTCGAGCACTGGCTAATCAAAAAGATGGATGATCGAATCGTCCGATGCCTGGTGGTATCGGACTTCAACAGTGGGAACTTCTGCGGCTTACTCAATAACGATAAGTCCACGCCTATCGTGTGTGCCGCGGCTGGTCCGTATGGCCAGGTAGCCGAGTTGCTTCTTGACCTGGGGCACCCTTGCTGGCGCGATAAGCCTGAGGCGCTAGTGGTTTGGACCAGCCCGGAAACGGCCGTACCGTCCTTCCACTCCCTACTGGATTTCCAGGCCATTCCTATTGAGCAGATCCTGGAGGAAGTCGATCGCTACACCAGTAGCCTGCTAGGATTGTCCGGGCGCGTGCCGACGGTCTTCGTGCCGACCTGGGTCCTGCCGCCACAGCAACGCGGCCTCGGTGTTCTGGAACTGAAACACGGTGCCGGCGCAGCGGGGGCCCTGCTGCAAATGAATGCCCGGCTGGCACTGGCTCTCCGCGAGACAGCGGGCTATTTCGTCCTTGACGCGCAGAGATGGGTGACGTCAGTCGGCCCCAGGGCCTGTAACCCGCAACTCTGGTACATGGGCAAGGTACCGTTCTCCGCTAGCGTATTCAAGGAAGCGGTAGCCGACATCAAAGCCGCCTTGACGGGGTTGCACGGCCAGTCCCGCAAGCTGTTGCTGGTGGACTTGGACGATACCCTCTGGGGCGGAAGCGTCGGAGAGGTTGGTTGGCCGCAGTTGAGTCTGGGCGGTCACGATCCCATCGGCGAGGCCTTCGTCGATTTTCAACTCGCCATTCGCTCGCTCAAGCACCGCGGCGTGATCCTCGGCATCATTAGCAAGAATGAGGAGACCGTGGCCTTGGAGGCGATTCGCAATCACCCGGAAATGGTGTTGCGGTTGGAGGACTTTGCCGGCTGGCGGATTAACTGGGATGATAAGGCTCGCAACATCACGGACTTGGTTGACGAATTGAACCTCGGCCTTCAATCGGTGGTCTACATTGATAACGACGCTGGCCAACGGCAACGGATTCGTGGAGCGCTACCGGAGGTCTTCGTCCCCGAGTGGCCAGCCGACAAGATGCTCTACCGCGAATCGCTGTGGCAGCTTCGCTGTTTTGACTCACCAGTCCTCAGCCTCGAGGACCTTGCGCGAGCCGACATGTATGCAGTGGACCGGCAGCGCAAAGATTCGGCTGGCGCGTTCCAAACGATCGACGAATGGATTAGAGACTTGCGGATTGCGGTTCAGATCGAGGTGCTCGACGAGAGCAACTTGCCGCGGGCAACGCAGCTTTTCAACAAGACTAACCAAATGAACTTGAGCACGCGTCGCCTCGCGGCAGCGGAACTGTGGCAATGGAGTCAGCGGGAGCAATGTCGCCTTTGGACCTTCCGCGTCCGCGATCGCTTTGGCGATTGTGGATTGGCGGGCATCGCAAGCTTGGAATGGGAAAATGGGCGAGGCAAGGTCGTTGACTTTATTCTGAGTTGCCGTGCCTTCGGTCGCCGCATCGAGGAAACGATGTTGCACACCTTATTACATTACGCCCGCTGCGAGAAGCTTTCGCGAGTCGAGGCGGTCTACCTGGCGACCAAGAAAAACAAACCGTGCCTCGATTTTTTCCAAGGGTCCGGATTCATGCAGTTTCCAGAAAACACCTATGCCTGGGATGTGCGCGAAGACTATCCTGCACCCGCTGACATCCTGCTATGCTAACCGTCGCTGGCCGCAATACTGCCGGCGGCTAACCCTATGGCTCATCGCAATAAATCTGCAACGTCTGAGTCTCAAAAAAGCCTGAAAACGCCCCGGGATGCTCGATTTGTCACGTTGCAGATTTTTTCGGACGACCCATATGCCGAAGATTACGATTCGAACCGTATGCGTGAACGAGGTCGAGAGCTTCGCAGAGGAGACCTTGCGTACGCAACCGGATTTGGGAGGAACGGTGCCTATCTCCCGGTTCCGTGCCAGGGCCTGGGCACACAATCCGCGTTCCCGTCCCGATGACGTCGCGTTGCTGGCGGCCTTTGACGGCACACGCTGCGTTGGCCACTTGGGCATGTATCCCGATATTGTCGATTTCGGGACACGCCGAGACCGTTTTTTCTGGCTCTCGATTTATTACGTTCAGCCGGATTATCGCGAGAGCGGCGCCGGCCCGATGCTCCTTTTGCGCGCTATTGCGATAAATCAGCACTTGGGCGTGACCGGTGTAACCCCGGCTGCGGCCAAGATCTACCGCGCCCTGCGATTCTTCGAGCCGCCGCCGGTCCGATTTTGGAGGCTTAGCATCAACCACTTCGATTTCGCCGGTGTCCCGCTACGCCTGGTACGCAGGCTCTTGAGTTGTTTTCGCTACGAGTCCCGTCTCCTCGACCGCACCATCGCGTTTACGCAGTCTGCGGCAAGGTTCTACACTTATGGCGCGATTGCTCTGATTCGCCGCGCCGCGATTACTCGCCTCCGAACCTTGCCCCTCGACCGGATCCGCGACGATTTGCTGACCATCCCACGCGGCTCGCTGCAATCTCCGAGATTGCTTCGCGACGCTGAGTTCCTCAACTGGAACCGTGAGTATCCCTGGGTCAGCGCAAATATTCAGGAGCGCAGCGCGGGTAATTATTTTCCTGATTATCTGGATTCATTCAGGACGGAGATGGTACAGTTGTTCGATCGGGATAGCGAGCGGCCCATTGGAACGCTGGTTCTGCGTCGGACTTTCGATAGCAGGAACACAGTGCTGAGGGTCTTAGCCTATGGAGTGCCAGATATCCGGGACGCACCCCGTGTATTGACATCGGTCCTCGCCTCGGCCTGCCGCCTGAGGCCGGATGCAATCGAGATACCCGATGGTTTTTGCAAGCAACTCGCTCCGTTTTCATTGCTGCGCATGCTATTCCGACCCGCCGAGCATCGTTATTTCTTCTACGTTCGCCCGGGTGACGTGGAAGCGGCCGAAGCTGTTCGTAGTTTGCGACTGCGCTTTCTCGACGGCGACGTTGCCTTTACATAACCTTGGAGTAGCTTGCATGTTTCGAACCGGGTTCAAACCCTTCATCTCGTGGGCGATTCGTACGCCACTTTGGAGAATCCGTCAATCGGTGCCCTTGGCGATATATTCTGGGATTTTTCCCAGGTCCAGCCTCTGCCTGTATTACCATATGGTTGCCGACGAGCCTGTGCCTCATTTGCAACATTACCGCTATTTAAGCAGCGCGGAATTCGAGGCCGACGTCTGTTGCCTCAAGGATCATTTCGGCTTCATGGGCTATGACCAGTTGCTCGAACGGCGGCTGAGAGGCAGTTCGGTCCGAGACAATAGGGCCTTGATCACGTTCGACGACGGGTTTGCCCAATGCGCCAGCGTGGTTCGGCCGATCCTCCTCCGCCACAGCGCGCCCTGCATATTCTTTGTCACTACGGATCTGATCGACAACCGCGTAATGTTTCGCGAGTCTCAGGCATCGCTTTGTATCGATGAAATATGCCGCCAGCCTGTCGTTGTCATTGAAAAGCTCCTGGGGGAGTTGGGACTCGATGCGCAGCTTTTGTCCCCGTCCATGCATCCCTCCATCGGCATGAACTCCACGCCTATCAACAACATTTCACGTGAGCCAAAACCGCCGAAAGAACTGGAGGCTTTGCTCCACTGGCTTTTGAACGCCAGCCCAAATGAGGCTGGATTGGTGGATCGGCTAACTGAGCGCCTGGGAATTGACACGCATGCCTACCTGACCAAAGTCGAACCTTACTTGACGACTCGGCAAATACGCCAGCTTCAAGAAGATGGTTTCACGATTGGCGCGCACAGTTGCAGCCATCGATTCCTGCAAAACCTGCCGGCGGCAGAGGCCGAGCGCGAAATCGTGGAATCCTGCAGGATCATCCGCGACCTGACAGGCCAACCAAGTGTTCCCTTTGCATTTCCCCTAAGCGGCGTCGGCCTGGACCGAGCGTGGCTGGCGAGTATTCGTCAACGGAATGATTTCATAGGCCTTTTCTTTTCCACCGGGGGGCTCGGCCGGGATGTCCCGTTCGTGATTTCGCGCGTAGGAGCCGATCGCGCAACAGGTTCTGCATCAATAAGGAATCGCCTGCGTCAAGCCTGGGCGGGACGGCCAGCCTGGCACCGAAGCGGCTGACTGCACCCCTGAGCCTGGCAGAACCTCGTCCGTGAGATCTACCGTCCCTTCGAATACATGAAGGGCAAGGGACATGCGAATCATGGTCACCACAACAGTGCGGAAGGTAGTAAACGGAAATACGGATCGGTTAGTACGCGCGGTTGTTAAATCCAGAAGCGTTTAATGTCACAACTGAGCAAAACTTCGTCGCTTCGGCCGGCGAAATCAACCGTAACGAAACCACTTTTCTGACGCTCAATCGGAGCGCATGCCGTCACGCATGATCTCAGTACTGATAGTCGTTTCCTGGACCGGTCACCACCCATCGCACTGTGTTCAACTCATCCGCGCCTGTGCTTCCTTTAGCGGCAGGATCTATGTGCTTTGTCCACAAGAAGCTAATCCGATCGAGCAGCTCGGAGGGCCCGCCGACGTTGTCGAGAAAATCACCGTCATGTTTCACACTAACCGAGCCCCAAAAAAGAGCTTCAAGGAGTTCTCGGACTTGGCAGCGGATCTTCGTGAACTGCAATCGCTGGTGACATCGATAGCGCAGGCAAATTCCGGAGAGGAAACGTTCGTATATCATACGTGCCTGGACAGCTTGTTTAATACGGTCTGGCATCTTCCCATGCTGGCTCTTCGCATCCGGAAACTTTTTCCTTTGCCCTTTAGCGGGTTGCTGCTGGCCCCAGACCGGAGATGGCCTTTTAACGGGGCTAGGCGATGGTTTGGCCGGCATTGGGGCAATTCCGGCGATGGCGCTAAGCCCGTTGCATTCGTGAATTGGGTCGTTGACCGAGTACTTACCGGCGCTTCGGAGATTCTGCGACGTTATTATCTCTGGCAGAGGAACCTCGTGCTAAGAAGAAGTTCCTGTCAGCGAATCGCCGTATTAGATGAGCGCTACATGGACTGGCTGAAATTGAAAACGGGAAAGATGATCGTGCGAATGCCGGAGACCTTTTCTGTTGATGTGTCCGACCCGCCGCCCGCACTGGTACGGATGATCTCCGAGCGAAGGCAAAGCAGTGCAATTGTCGTCGGCTTGCTGGGCGTTTTAGATCGGCGGAAATGCCTGGACGTGCTGGTGAATGTGATTCGTGAAGCCAAAACAGACGAATTTCTTTTCATCATCGCAGGGGCCTACGCCCCCGGCACGTTGCCCGGCCGCGACCAGGCATTTCTCGAAGAGGCAGCCGGTAAACACACGAATGTCGTTTTTTCTCCCGAAGCTATTCCGTCGGAAGGCGACTTCAACGCAGTCGTTCAAAGTTGCGACATACTGTTCTGTGTCTATCGGGATCATCTTCATTCGAGTGGCGTGGTCAGCAGGGCAGCGGCGTTCCGGAAACAAGTCTTGGTCAATAGCGGCGGGCTTATGGCGAACCAAGTTGAAGAATACTCGCTGGGATACGTTCTGACCGACTTTTCTGCAAAGGCGTGCCTTGAAGCTCTCCGGCAGATGAGTCAACGCAAGGAGTTCTTGAGTGTCGAAAGGGCCGCGGTTTATGCGGCGTTCATGGAGGATCACTCTTTCGGACGCTTCGAGGAGACATTGCGAACGTTAAGCAAAACGACAGTTAAGTGCGAACAGCCTGTCCTGGGCTTGCCGACAAACGCTCCCACCAGCGTGGGGAAGTCGCCACTTCTGGACCGGCACCGCCAGGACAGGTGATGAGGACAGCAGAATCGTTAAGTTATGTCGATTCTCGTCGCAACGGCGAATTAGGTGGCACTCAGATTTGCGGAATTGTGTTCTCGCAAACAATAGTTCTATAAGAACTGAACTAGGGAAACTATCTTGGCATTGTCCAAACGGCAATCACTCGAAAACGAAAGACCTCACTGTCAACCTACCCTACAAATCCATGGCTAAAGACAATCAATCCTTCCGCTTGCTTTGTATTGGGGAAACGTGGCTCGGTTCGTGCGCTCGGGGCGCGATCATGGCACTACGGCGGCGCGGACATTCCATCGAAGTTATCGATGAACATCAGTTCTCGGGAGCGGCATGGCGATCTACCTCCGCGAGGATCCTTCGCAGACTCATGCGACCACTGCTGGTTCGCGAGCTAACCCTGCGGGCTCAGAGACTTGCCCAGTCATTCCGGCCCGAAGGCATTTTTGTGTATAAGGGCAACGTTGTTCATCCTGATCTAATCCGTTTTTACAAAGAGCGCGGCATCCCGACGGTGAATGTTTATCCGGATGTTAGTTTTCGCACCCACGGGCGTTACATCCCCCTCGCGTTGCCTCTCTACGACCACATTTTTACAACAAAATCGTGGGGCGTAGCTGACATGCAGCAGCAACTAGGTGCTAAGAGCATCGGTTTCCTGGAGCATGGCTTTGACCCTGAGATTCATCGGCCGTTGTCCTTGAGCGATAAGGACCGTAAACTCTATGGGTGCGACGTGGTGTTCATCGGCGTATGGTCGCCGAAGAAGGAGAAGCTTCTCGCCCACCTGAAACGCGCGCTGCCGTCCGTGCGTTTGGTGGTATGGGGATCCCAATGGGGTAGGAGCCGGTCGCCCGAAATTGCTACCAGCCTTACCGGAGACGAGATTCTTGGCGATGAGTATTCCAAGGCGCTACAAGGAGCATCGATCTGTTTGGGCTTCCTAAGCGAAATCACGATGGGCGCCAGTTCAGGCGACTTGACCACCAGTCGTACTTTCGAAATTCCGGCCTGCGGTGCGTTCATGCTCCACGAGCGCAACGCCGAATCCGTACGCTATTTTACTGAAGACAAAGAGGCAGGGTTCTTCGAATCTGCAGATGAATTGGTTGAGAAAGTCGAGTTCTACTTAAAGCACCGCGACGAACGATTGCGCGTCGCGGCATGTGGACGGGAGCGCTGTCTGCAGAGCGGCTATTCGCTCGACGCGAGGATGATCCGTGTCGAGAGCTGGTTTGCCGCACATTTGCCTACTGTTGCCCCTCTTTGAAAGAATGCTTTTCCGCGTTCCACGTCGTCGTGCCATCACTGATTTAAACCAAGCGCCTTGCGTTCAATCATAGTACACCTCCCAAAGTGAAAGCACTGAAAGTGATATAATGAGTCGAACGCCGAAGCTGGCGATCGTTGTTTCGCACCCAATTCAGCACTTCGCCCCGGTCTACAAGCGGATAGGTGAATCGGGGCAGATTGATCTGGTTGTTTTCTACCATTCTGACGCTGGCGCGAGAGAGCATCACGACGAAGGGTTTGGAAAAAAGATCCGCTGGGACATCGATTTGTTGAGTGGGTACAGAAGTATTGTGCTCTCGCCGGGCGCTTCAGTGTCCGACGCCGGGTTCTGGCAGATGGATTCGCCGCGTCTTAGCGCGCTGCTAGATAACGAAAGTCCCGACGCCGTCATGCTGTACGGCTATGCATCACGAATGCAGTGGCGAGCGAGAACGTGGGCAAGAGCGCACAAAAGGCAGTTGCTGTATTTCAGCGATTCGTCGTCGATTGAATCTCGACAATTGTGGAAGCGCGTAGTCAAGGCAATTCCTGTGCGCTATTTCTTTTCGGCAATTGACGTGTTTCTAACGGTCGGTGAGCGCAACGCCGAGTATTTGACGTCTTACGGAGCCGATCCTCGAAAGATGCGGCGGTGCCCTCTTTCTGTTGACGTACGCCGCTTTTCTGACGCGCAACGCGACATTGCGGCAATATGCGACGTGCGCGAAAAGTACGGCATCAGCGGAAGCGAGTTCGTGGTCCTGTTCTCGGGCAAATTGTGCGAGCGAAAACGGCCGCTGGATTTGTTGCATGCTGCGGTAACGTCACGCATCGCAGGCCATCCTGTAGTCGCTTTGTTCGTCGGTTCCGGGGAACTGGGAGATCTGCTGGAGGCGGCCCGCTCTGGTTCGTCCGCACCCGAAGCCGTTCGCTTCGCGGGCTTCGTAAACCAGCAGGACCTGCCGGTGATCTACTGCGCATCGAATACCCTTGCAGTTACATCCAGCCGAGATCCTCATCCCTTGGTGGTGACCGAGGCCGCTGCATGCGGTTTGCCTATTATCGCATCGAGCGCGATTGGCTGCATCGGGCCCACGGATACCGTCCAAGAGAATCGGAATGGACTGGTCTATCCCTGCGGCGACGTGTCCGCGCTCCAGAGAAGCATCGAACGGCTCATGGCATCTCCGGAACTATGCCGACAGATGACTTTGGCGAGCCGCGAGATCGCTGCCACGCAGGACGTATCAGTTGCGGCCCAAGCAATTGAAGAAGCGGTTCTTGGCGCCCAGTCGGACGTCAAATGATAAGTCACGCGAGTTATTGACGAAAAGAGCACAGCCAAACGTGAAACGAGAGATCGCCAAGACCCAACCGCAACTAAACGGCAATTCGCTCTGTGGCAGCCGCCCAGGGGGCGCGTCACGTCTGGAAGGTGATCGCTTGTTCTTGTTGCTCACGAAGCGACAGTGGCGGGGGGCGATCGCGGCGGGAACATTGACGGCGATGATTTTATGGCCCTATTACGGGCATATCTCCGCGTGGGTTGGCGCTGCCTTGTTTATTGTGGGAGTGACGGTCGTCCATCTCCGCTACGCCTCGCGATATGTTATACCGTTTCCGCACATTGCCCTACTGATCGCCGCCTTGCAATACGTCCTTGCCGCCTGGATCTCCGATAGCTATCCGAGTTCGAATGCAATGTTTAATATCGGTTCGCGTCTGCCTGAGTATCTACCCTTTGGCACTCTCGTTCTCCTGGCTTGCGCCGCCGGTTGGGGAGTGGGATTCGTCGGGATGCGCGTTCCCCAGAGGCGGACAGTGGTCGCCGCGAGATCCGAATTTCTTTGGGCCTTGGACGGGTTGCTCATTTTCGGTCTTTTCAACGTATTGATATGCCGATTGATTCAAGGAACAAGTTTCAGTTTTTTGTTTGTCTTACTGGCAAGTCTGCGCTACGTGGGTGTTCTTGGGCGCATGGTTTACCATGCGCCGGGGTGGGCCTGGCGATTGACGCTGGTCATGGCGGCGGAGATCGTTGCTTCAACCAATACCGGCGGATTCCACGAGCTTCTCCTTTGGGTAGCATGGTCAGGCGCTCTGTGGATCTATCTCCACACACCTTCGTGGAGGACGATTTTGGTATGCGGGGCAACGGCGTTGCTGCTGATGCCGTCGTTGCATGCGGCCAAATGGGCGCTGCGGGACCACCTCTGGGGCCATACATATGGGCTCAATGCGAAGTCCAATTCCTCCCTGGGCAGAGTTTCCTTTTGGTTGTCCAGCCTGGCGGGAAACTTCAGGGATGCAGCCGCTGGCAATCTTGATGCTGACGCCACTGGAGATATGATCGTGCGCTATAATCAGGGGTGGATTGTGAATTGCGTGATGCAGCATGTGCCAAATCGCGAGCCGTATGCCTGTGGTGCTACTTTGAAAGACGCTTTCATTGCCTGTTTACTTCCACGCGTAATCTATTCCGACAAAGCCATAACCGGCGGGCGGCTGAATATGCAGAAATTTGCAGGAATTCAGTTAACTGAAGAAACGAGTATGAATCTGGGCTATGCCGGCGAGATGTACGCCAACTTCGGCTACTGGGGCGGCATCATCGGGTGCGGCTTCTATTGCCTGAGCCTTGGCCTCTTGTTTCGCGCCGCATGTATCCGCGCCTTTGCTTCCCCCATGTGGTGGGCGATCATGCCTTTCATCTTCTTTACCGGATTGAAGGCGGAGGACGATATTGTGGGCGTTCTGAACTGGAGTAGCAAAGCTTGCCTACTGCTGGCCGGCATGTGTCTCGCATTCCCACCCCTCCGCCAGGCACTCTTCCTGAAACCAAGCCAATCACGCCCGAAGCTGGTGAATTAACGATTTTCTGACCGTAACCGGCTGATGAGGCAGCCGGCAGGGCGAGCAAAGACCGCATTCTCGCACTGACTCATATATCCATCGACGAGATCAGCGTCGCCTTGCGTTATCGGACGGTTTCAGCTAAGCGCGTGCCTCATTTATGGTGTTGTCTCGACTTGGGCGCTGCGGAATTTGAGACGAACGTCTGCTATCTCATGAATGGCCCTTATGTGCAGTGAATTCACATTTCGCTTTCTAACCTCATGGAAGGAGATTTGGGATCCCCACTTTCTCTCGGAGTGGGATGCGCTTCTACGGCGTGCGCGTGAAGCTCACGTTTTTTTTATTCCTGCTGTCGTCCGCGCCTGGGCCGAATCGCAACTGCAGTTCAGGACGATTAAGCCTCGTTTCCTTTGCCTTTATCGTGGTGAGGAGATGATCCTGCTTTGCCCAATGGTTCTCGAACAAGGCAAACTTGCGGACGGCTGGCTTCGAACGCTACTGCCTGCCGGATGGGATGTTTTCGACTACGACAACCCTCTAGTGGCGGAGGCCGCCGAGACCGACGATCAGGGAGACTCGCTGTTGCGACTTGCGCTCGATAGTTACGAGAAACAAATAGGCCGCGAATATGACATTTTGCGCATGCCATTCCTTCGGGAGGGCTGGTTTCCGCGTTGTGAAGACGTTTGCCGGAGCGACGTTGCCCCTTATATAGAATTGGGTGACGTCACGTGCTTGGATGAATTTCTGGCACGGCTTCCCAGCCGTTTCCGGCAGGATGTTAGGCGGGAAAAAAGGCGTTTGGAGGCGACTGGGCAGCTCCAGTTGAAAGTCTGTGGATGCAGTGAAACTGATTACGCATGTCACGTGCTGAAGCAACTTCTGGCGTTTCATTCAGAACGTTGGGGCTACGCGCGTGACGCAGCAGTCAAAGCGAGCGTGCTTGCATTATGGATGAGCCTGGTGACCCACGTTCTACCCACGGGCATGCTGCACGTTTCTTCCTTGACACTTGACGGTGACCTTATTTCGTGTGTGCTGTCGTTTGTGTACGGTGGTCGCTTTTACTACTACATACCCGGGCGTTCCGAGAAGGAATCGCACGGAGCTCCTGGGAAGGTTCACCTCATGTTACTTATTGAATGGGCCATCAAAATGCGGCTTAATACGTTTGATTTGTTGCGCGGCGAGGAAGCTTACAAGTATCGTTGGACGGACAAGGCCGCGAACCTGGATCGCATCGAAAAGGTTCATTCAGGCCCGCTGGTGCGCATCCGTCAAGGTATCCAAAGGGTCTATCATGGCGTGCGCAGGCGCGTGAAGCACTGGTTGTAAACCCCATAATCAAGACGCTACACAAGCCGGAACTTGTGCCGCGGTCAACGGCCCAAAAAAAGTCACTCGCACCGTTTGCCCGGGTTATGAACAACGAAGTACGATTTACACACGGGACAAGGATCGTCTATGCCAATCGTGCGCCCGGAGAATTCCACAGCATTGAAGGAATATTTCGCGCGATTGCCGAAGCGTTGCCGGAGGGCTTTGCGGCTCAGACGGTGGCCGCGCCCGTGCGCGGAGCGCACTTGCGGCCGATCCTCAGGAACATCAAGTGGGCTGGCGGCCTGGCGACTGACGGTCTCGTTCACGTAACAGGCGACATCCACTATGCCGTGCTCGGGGTGCGGCGGAAGGCGGTTGTCTTGACCATCCACGACCTGCGGTTTATCGAGGAAGCGCAGGGCATCAAGCGTTTCTTGTTTTGGTGGTTGTGGCTTTACTTGCCCTGCCTGCGGGCGAATCGGGTCACGGTGATTTCAGAGTTCACCAAGGCGCGTCTCTTGGCGCTGTGTCCCGTTAAGCCCGCAAAAGTGCGGGTGATTCCGGACTGCGTTGCCCCGGAATTCAAGGCCACACCCAAAGCATGGCCTTCAAGCCAGCCACGGTTGCTGCTGGTCGGCACGACCGGGAACAAGAACCTGAACCGGGTCGCGGAGGCATGTATCGGCCTAGCGGTTCAACTTTCCATCCTGGGAGAACTGACGGCGTCGCAACGCGACTACCTCGATAGGCACGGTTTGGAGTACGATAACCAGTGGGACCTACCGAAGAAAAAAGTTGTGGCGATTTACGAGGCTTGTGATCTGGTCGTGTTTGTTTCCACATATGAAGGATTCGGCTTGCCGATTTTGGAAGGGCAGGCGGTAGGACGTCCCGTCCTGACTTCGGATATCTCGCCCATGCGCGAGGTGGCGGGCGAAGGGGCATTGAAAGTCGATCCATTCGATGTGGCCGCAATTCGATCCGGGCTGACCCGCCTGATTGCGGATGCGGAACTGCGAAGCCGTCTCGTGCGGGAGGGGTTCTGCAATGTGGAGCGCTATTCTGCGAAGTCGGTGGCCGCGCAATATGCGGAGGTCTATCGCGAGCTCTTGGACGCGCGATGAAGATTCGTTTTGAAGAACCGGGAGCTGCACAACGCGCCGGTGGCATTGAGACCGCCATCCGCGGGCTGGTGGAGAGCCTGCGAGAAGAAGGCATCAGCGTGTCGAGATCGTCCGAGCGTCCGGTTGCCGTACACGAGGACATTCCGGAATGCGTCCACTTCCACGGTATCTGGTCGCCGTCTTTGGCCAGTCGGTTTTTGCGGTGGCGGAGGCGGGGAATTCCCTGCGTGGTCAGCCCGCACGGCATGCTTGAGCCGTGGGCCCTGGCGCATAAACCGGTCAAGAAGATGTTTGCGTGGCATATCTATCAGCGGCACATCCTCAATCGCGCTGCCGCCCTGCACGCCACTTCGGCCCGCGAAGCGGCAAACTTGAGGCGGCTCGGGCTAAAGGCAACAGTCGAAACCATCCCATGGGGAATTGAGATAGCGGAACCCCGGGACTATGCCGCGGCCGCCAAAGCACGCAGCGCCCAGCGAACGGCGTTGTTTGTCGGCCGGCTCCATCCGGTAAAAGGACTGCCCATGTTAGTCGAGGCATGGGCGAAAGTTCGGCCCAGCGAGTGGAAGATGAAGATTGTCGGTCCTGACGAAGACGGTCATCGGGCGAAGCTGGAATCGCTGGTGCGCAAGGCGGACCTGAATGCCGTTTTCGAGTTCACCGGCGGCCTGGAAGGCGATGCCTTGCGCGAAGCTTACGAAGATTCCGATCTCTTCATTCTGCCCAGTTACACAGAGAATTTCGGAATGGTCGTGGGCGAGGCATTGTCATACGGCGTACCGGTCATCGCCAGCCAGGGAGCGCCGTGGGAAATATTGGCGACAGAAGGTGGCGGGTGGTGGGTCCCGGCATCCGTGGAAGGTCTCTCCATGGCTTTAGCTTCTGCTACAGCCTGTTCGAAAGATGAACTCGATTCCATTGGCGGTGCCGGTCGTAGACTTGTGGTGGACAAGTACTCTTGGCGATCGGTTGCCACGCGGTTCGCGGGCCTCTATCGTATGGGGAGAAGGGAATAGATGCGAGACACGAGCGTTCGCGGCCACGAAACCGATTCGCTCACGGATCCGATCGAAAAGGCGTGGGTCGATCTCTCGTCTTACGACAATCGTTCGTACTCGCCCGGGCGGGGTCGCTTGGTCCGCGCACTCTGGTACGTGGTTAGCCTTGTGATTTTCGAGAGCGATTGGTTTCCTCTGGGGGGAGTAAAGCACTGGCTGCTACGGCTGTTTGGCGCCAAGATCGGACGCGGACTGGTGCTCAAGCCCCAGGTATGGATCAAGTATCCTTGGCGGCTGGTAGTGGGCGACCACTGCTGGATCGGAAAAGGCGTCTGGATCGACAACCTGGCAGACGTGACGCTCGGAAGTCACGTCTGCATCTCACAGCAGGTCTATATCTGTGCCGGCAGTCACGACTACCGCAAGCCGACGTTCGATCTAATCACGCGCCCGGTCCTGGTGGGCAACGGGGCCTGGCTGGGCGCAAGGGCCCTGATTCTCGGCGGCGTGTCGGTGGGGGCCAACGCGGTGGTGGCCGCCGGCGGTGTCGTCACCAAAAACGTGCCCGCAGCGGCGATTGTGGCAGGCCAGCCTGCGCGGTTGGTGAGGAGCAGGGAGCGGGGCGCAGGTTAGAGGCGAACACCGTTTGCTGTGGCTGGCCGTGTTCGAGAGTGCTCCTTATCTGGGGGTTGCCCAAGGTGCTCCGGCAGCACGGCGCTCAGGACGGATTTCTGCTGGATGGCGGGCATTCGACGACGATGGTGCTGGGGCCCAAGGCCGCGCATGTGCGGCCGGGCACCTTGCTCGGCGGCTCGCGGCCGGTGGCCACGTGCTTCGGCAGCCTAACAAAGCTCCCGGCTGAAACCGGGACTACCAGCGGCAGCGCAAATGGTTTTCACGTCGCCGACGTATTATTTTAATGAAGATACGGGACAATAGAAGCTGTAACGGGGCCGTCCTCAAGAGAAATAAATTATTTTTATGACTCTGCAATTTAATAACTGCAAGAAACTACCGCGTGCCCTACTCCAAAATACTGTACGCATGACCATATATCCAAAAAATGGCCAGGAAATGGCACAAAATGGCACAAATGGCACAAAATGGCACAAAATGGATACAAAATGGATACGGCCTTCGGCTGTGCCAGAACTATCATTAGAGTGTCAAATGTTGCTTTTTCCGCAGTTTCACCCACATCGGCAACTACCTTCAGTGGAAGACGGCTACATCCGTGGACGTATAAAATCGGTGTTGAAACGCCAAGAGGCCAATTTTTTGAAGTGGCCAGGCCACTGCATGACGCGATAGGGTGTGTCGATTTCGGCGGCCAAGAGCGGAGAAAGGCCGCTGGATATACTTTTTTCTGACTCGGTCTGGCAGGCCAACCCTTCGTAGCACGGAATTCATTCCGTTTTGCCCTACGAAGGACAAGGCCACGGAATAAATTCCGTGCTACGAAAATAGGAATTGTTTCGGAAAATCCATGAATACATCACCTTGGGATTATCTGATACTCACGGCCTCGAACGAGGCCCAGGCCGCGGCTTACCGCGGGCAGCTTGAAATCCGCGCGGATCTGGGGCTTCTGGCCGGCGCTCGCCATACGCTGGTGGTCGCCGATCCTGGCGGCCGCCGGGTGGGCAGCGGCGGAAGCACGCTGGCCTGCCTGCTGGAAGTGCTCAGCCGCGAAGCAGATGGGAATTCCGACGTTTCGGCCGCCCCACAATCCTGGCTGGAAACGTTGCAGCGACTGCGGATCCTCATCATCCATGCCGGCGGCGACTCCCGCCGGCTACCGGCCTATGGACCGTGCGGAAAGATCTTCGTCCCCCTGCCCGGAGCGTCCGACTCGGCCTTGGGAACCACGCTTTTCGATCGCCAATTGCCCACCTACCTGGCCCTGCCGCCCGGCGGCCGGGGGAACGGGCAAATCGTGATCACGGCAGGCGACGTACTGCTGCGTTTCGACGCGCAAGAGGTTGAGTCGCCTGGCGAAGGCGTGTGCGGGCTGGGGTGCCTTGCCCGGCCGGAGGAGGCCAGCCGGCATGGTGTGTTCTGCCTTGTGGGCAACGGTCGCGTGCGGCGCTTCCTGCAGAAGCCCACGGCCGAAGTCCAGGCCCAGGAGCGGGCGATCTCGGCCTATGGCCAATCGGTCCTGGACATGGGGGTCTTCAGTTTCGAGGCGCAAACGGCGGTCCGCCTGCTGGAACTGAGCGACGTGCGCCCGAATGCAGCCGGGGCGCTGGGTTGGACTGGCCCGATCGGCCGCGGCATCGAAGAGTTCGGCCTGGACTTCTATCGTGAAATCGCCTGCGCGTTTGGCACGGAGACAACCCTGGAGAACTACCAGGCCGCCGCCCGCTGCGGTGGTTCCCGCTGGGCGGATGCGGACCTCCGCCGGATTTACGAGGCGATGCACAACGTTCCCTGCCGCGTACAGGTCGTCTCGCAGTGCCAGTTCCTGCACTTCGGCGCCAGCCGGCAGATCATCACCAGCGGCCAGCAGCTTGTCCGCTCCGCGGCCGGTTTTACGCCCGCCACCGCGGGCCCCTTGCTGATGAACACGCGGCTGGATGGGCAGGGCAGTATCGGCGGCGGCGCATGCTGGATCGAAGGCTGCGCGATCGGGCAGCCTCTGAGTCTGGCGGGCGAGAATGTCGTGATCGGAGTCGACGTGGATCAGCCCTTGGAACTTCCCCCGCGGGCCTGCCTCGATCTGCTGCCCGGCCGGGATCGCAGCGGGCAAGCCGTGACTTTTGTCCGCTGCTATGGAATCGACGACACGTCCAACGGCGCTTCGACGCTCTGCGGCGAAACGCTGGAGTGGTGGCGGGAGAAACAGATGTCAGGAGGAGCGGACGAGGTTGCAGAGACTCCCCCTCTCCCCTTCTCCCTTTCTCCCCTTCTCCCCTCTCCCCTCGCCGCTCCTCTCTGGACTGCCCGCATGTTCCCCGCCGAGGCCAGCGCGGGCGATTATCGGCGCTGGTTGTGGATGTTCCATCCGCGGGATGCCACCGCGGAACAGTGGAATGCCTGGCGGAAAGCCGACCGCTACAGCTTCGCGGAAATGGCCACGCTGGCCGACCAGGAGGCCTTTCATGGGCGGCGCGTGCGGCTGCACGTCGAGGCCATGCAGAAGTCGCTCTGCCTTTGGTTTCGGCACGACAGCAGCTTTTCGGCGGCCGATCTGGCCTACGCCCTGGACAACTCCCCCGCACCGGGCACTTGCGTAGCCGCCGTGCTCCGCGAGGCGCGACGGCGAGAGACATGTCAAGCCGCGGAACCGGTCAGCGAGGCATTCGGTTTCGCCCGCACGATCCACACGCTGGGCTCGGCCCTGCAGCGAACCACGGAAGCAGCCGACGTCGCCGGCAAGTGGCTCGTCGAGGCCCGGCAGTCCCTCGATGCGGAGACGCACGACTGGCTCGATCTTCACGGTCTGGGACTGAGTGACGAACTGGACGCCGGGGCTTGGACCGGCCGCGCCCAGTCGCTGGCCTTCGATTATTTGCGGCGGAAGATCGGCGCCGGCGGGCACGATGAAGAACCGGTCCTGCGCAGTGCCTTGCGCAGCGACGAGATCGCTTGGGGGCGCGCTCCAGCCCGCCTGGACCTGGCCGGCGGTTGGAGCGATACGCCGCCGTACACCCTGGAAAACGGCGGCACCGTGCTGAACGCCGCCGTGCAACTCAACGGGCAGCCGCCGGTGCAGGTCTACGGGCGCGTAACCGCCGAGCCGGTAATCCGCGTGCGCTCGATCGATCTGGGTACGCACCTCGATATCCGGGTTTGGGACGAGCTGTTCGATTGCAGTTCCGCGGTCGGGGCGTTCTCGCTGGTGAAAGCCGCGTTGGTGATCTCCGGATTCACGCCCGGGTGCCATGTATCCATGGTCGGCGGCAGATCGGATCGCAATCGCCCGCTCCGCGAGGTGCTCGCCAGTTTCGGCGGGGGCCTGGAAATCACCACGTTGGCGGCCATTCCCAAGGGCAGCGGACTGGGTACGTCGAGCATCATGGGGGCCGTGCTCCTGGCCGTCATCAATCGCATGATGGGCCGCTCGCTCTCCCAGGACAGGCTTTTTTACAATGTCTTGCGGCTGGAACAGGAATTGACCACCGGTGGCGGCTGGCAGGACCAGATCGGCGGTTCGATCGGCGG
>CAZTPX010000086.1:0-40823 GCA_964615095.1 uncultured Planctomycetaceae bacterium
AGCGCGGTCCAAAATTGAAACAGAACCCGAATTAAGTTATGTGTCCCCGGAATTCGAAGTCCGTTCCCTGCAGGCATTGTCGACAAGGTCCCAGAATCGCGAGAGGTTATTTAGGGTAACAGGGACCGGACAATAAACAGCTTCCGACCCAGAGGGCCGGGAGAATTCCAATAAAGTGCACAAGGGCTTACCCCCGATGGAGGATAGGGCTTGCCTCATGGGTGCATTGCAGATACAATTATTGAAAGTGCATAAGTTGCATCGCCAATTTCCCTCGTTTTTAGTGCCTGCGTCGAAGTAGCCGTTGATGAAAGTTACCATTTCCCGGGACGATTTCCTCGGTGATCGGCAGGGGCGGACATTCAGCGACGTGGCCAACGACCCGGCGGTAGATTTCGAGGCAGTGCTCGACTTCTTCAGTAATGAAGGCCGGCAGCGGCGTATGGAGGAGTCGGAGATCCACCACGACAGGCCGCCGATGGCAGGGGTAGTGCGAGAATTAGAGGCTTTGCCGGCCATCGAGAAATTCCTGGCCGCCAGTCCGTCCAACCGCACCAAACGCTTGCGGCAGGCGATTGGAGTGACGGTGCGGATGGTCATGGAGAAGTTAGGTTGGGCGAAGACCGGGAAAAAAGGCAGCCTCGGCGTTCGTATTGCGGCGGCGGGGCCCGGAAAAGCGACTAAGGCCCGGCACAATACCGGTGGCTTGGCGTTCTGGTTCCTACGTGCCGAGCGCTACACGCGTCCCGAGGGAATGCCCTACATGTCCGTGCGGGAACGAGTGCAACGGCGCGGCCGCACAGGCGCGCAATCCAAACTAGGGTAACGTATTTAGAAGAGTCATTTGACCGCAGACGGTTCGAGCAGATTTTCCGCTGTGTTAGCGGCTGGTTCAGTTCAAGATGCGGAAATTTTTAGGAGTGTTGTTTTGGGTAAGAAACTGTATGTGGGCAATTTGGGCTTTAACGTAACGAAGGCCGACTTGGAGGGCATGCTCACCGCCTATGGCGCCGTTCGCAGTGCCGAGGTCATCATGGACCGCGATACGGGACGGAGCAAGGGCTTTGCCTTTGTCGAGATGAGCAACGACCAGGAGGCGCAGGCCGCCATTTCGGGGCTCAACGGAAAAGAGCACGACGGTCGAGCGTTGACCGTGAACGAGGCCCGTCCGCGTGAAGAGCGCCGCGGCGGTGGCGGTGGCGGTGGTGGTGGTGGCGGCGGACGCGGCGGATACGGCGGTGGCCGGCGCTATTAAGCAATCGCTCTGATTGATCTTTGAACTACGCCTGACCGTTCACGGCGGACTTGTCCGCCGTGAACGGTTGCTCGAAATAGATAGTCAGGGCAGCGGCAGCCAAGCGGGACACTCCTGACAGGGCAGGGCCTGCAAGCGATCGGCCCAATAGGCGACGAGTTCCGTATGCACGGCGTCACGAAGCTGCTCGACGTCCTGCGGGGCGCCGACGGCGGTGGCCACCGCCCAGGGGATATCGATGTCTTCCAGGCAAAGCGACCAGTGCAGGAACGTCTCCGGACCCATCCAGACGCGTTCGGTCGTCGACCACAGGGCCTTGCCCTGAATGGACCGGCCCTGGAAGCCGTAGCACAGATCGACCGCGCAACGAATCGCGCATTGCAGGGGCAAGCGGCGCGACGCACGCCTGAGCCGTCGTTGCCGTCCGGTGGACGCATGTCGGGAAAGCACGTAGGTCGCGGCACGGATCATGAAACACTCCTTCAGGCGCTCTATTCAAGGTTCGCCAGCGGGACGGTCATCGGGCACAGAGTCATCCGGCACGGAGACAACAACCGGGCTGTCCGGTTGGTCCTTGCGCTTCTGGCGACGCTCCCTTTTTTCCAGGGCCTTCCGCTTCTTTTGGGTCTCGCGTTGACGCTTGGCGAATGTGTTGCCGTCTTTGGCCATAATTCCTCCTGATTTGCCGGACTCTCCAGCATCGACTATCTCTCGGACCACGTACGACTCCGGCGATCGAGAGACGCGGCCTGTTTTGCTGCGGAATGTCAAATACAATAATTGTACGTGCAGATTGCGAAATTGCAATGCCTGTGTCAGAATTGAGCCCTGTTGACAGCACGCGGCCCAATGCCAAGCTGCCTAAGTATGGATTCCCGTCGTCTTGAACAGCGAGGGCGCTGTTTTCGCTATCAGAATCCACCCAAGAGGTCACGCCGCCCGCCGTGTCGTTTCCTTCCGGCGAGACGGCAAAGCGTGAGCGTGCTGTTGTGTAAATTGAGGCTGCCGATCAGGACGCTTCCGCCCGATTGAACCTGAATATTGCTCGGCCCGGGACTGAGGTTGGAGACGTCGATCGTCCCGGCGGACGCGTTGAGGCTGAGACTCTGCCCGTTGCTGCTGGCAATCGAGACCACGTAATGATCATTCCACGGCCAGCGGCTCCCGCCGCGGCGTGGCGGCTGGAATTGCGATCGGCAGCCCGGCGCAGCGGCAGCTCACGGGTTGGCAGAACGTGGCCTGCGGGCCGTCGCTGCCGGCTAAGCGTTGGGCCGCCTCGTTGCACTCGTAGAACGTCGGCGGCTCGTAGGTCCAGCCGCGCGCCAGCCTTTTCCCCTCGCGCCGCATTTTCCAATGTACGTATCGCCCGGCAACGGCAGCGTAGAATCGCGATTTCAAGCCGAACTCGCGATGCAAGTCCTGCAGGATCGCATCCATCTTCGCACGCAAACCTGGATTGCCGCGGTAGTGCAGCCGCGCCGCGGCGACCACGGCCGGGTAAACGGTCGATAGGTCTCGGGCTTCCCAGGCGAAGCGGCGGCGGACGCGCGGGTCCGGATGATTCTTGTGCCGTTTCCAACCGGCCAGCATGGTCCGCGCCATCCGCACCACGCTGGGGCCGTTGACCTCGAAGTCCCGCTGGAAGGCCCGCACGATGAGGTCCGTTTCCTGGCCGTCACGGATGTGCGGGTGCCGGTAATTGAACAAGGACTGCCCGTGAATGTCGGAAATGTCGTACTCGTTTTCATCCTTCATCCGCCCTTGGGCCGTGAGGTCGGCGTGCAGCGGAGTGCCGGGCAGCGGGGTGTAGAGCATGAACTGGTGGAAATCGGTGTCGTGGCGCACGGCGCGCTCGATCACGCGGTCGATATTGGCGGGCGTGTGGCCTTCCAGCCCGATGATCGTTGAGCCCAGCACGCGGGTGCCGTGCGCCTGCAGCCGGCGGACCAGGGCCTGCGTGTCCGTGCCGTGGAGTTTCGCGTACTGGCTGTCCTCGCCTTCCAGGCCCAGCCAGACCCAGGTCAGCCCCAGCCGCACGAGTTGATCGGTGCGGTAAGAGCTTAGCGCCCCGGCGGAACTGAAAAGATAGAGCGCCCAGGCCTTGTCGTGGCGCTCCATGAGTTCCAAGAGCCGCAGGGCACGCCCCCGGTCCAGGAGGAAGTTCTCGTCCATCATGAAGAACGAGTGGACTTTCAGATTGGCTTCGAGTTGACGCATGATGTCGAACAATTCGTCGCCCGTCCGGTAGAAGCGGACCGAATGCCCCTTGCCGCCGAACATCGCCGAGGTCGAGCAGAAGTTGCAACCCACGGGGCAGCCGACCGAGGGGATGACCGCTGCGGCCATATCACTCCTGTTCTCCGGGGTGGTGATGCCAACGGCGCGTGTTCCGTGCCCGGCGATGATCTGCGGGTGGCGGATGGGCTGCTCGGGGTCTTCGCCCAGGAACGTGCGAAACCAGCGGACCCCTTCGCCGCGGACGAGGTGATCGGCGTCGATTCGCCCCGCAAGATCGGGCATATTGGCGATGTGCCCGCCGACAATGATCGTTGCGCGGGGAAGATGCGTGCGGACCAATTCGCACATCTTCTTGACCTTGAGAAAATTCGGCACGATGCCGCTGATGCCAACGATGTCATAGTTGCCGCGGCGAAGCTCCTCGGTAAAGCGGTCCAAGTCGGGATAGTCCAAGAGCGTACAAGGCGCCTCGAGATTGGCCTGGATCAGCATCAGCCCCCAGGAACGATGGAACAGCCGCAACGAAAACGGCCCTTGCACGCGCGTCACCTGATTGTGATACAACTCCATCGGGTTTCTTACGCGGCTGCCATATTCGTCGTCCTGGGCGTAAGGTCCGAAAACGCTGCTCAGCAGAATGTTGGGCCGACGGGCACGCGGATAATGAGCATGGGGTGGCGCGGTATTGAAAGGGGTGGGCAGGCGGCTATTGGATGGCTGGTTGATGACAGGTGCTTTCGAAAAAGGGGGACAGTTGCCAACCTCATATTGTACTCGTCCCGCTGTTTCTCGGAGCGGCGGATTGGGGCAAACTGTGTAATAGATTGGTAATACTTTGGCGCGACGGCAAATCAGTTCACCGGTATACCCAACCATTTGCGCATCTTCATGCCTGCCTGCGTTGCAATCAGCACCGTTAAGAAAAGGGGAATCGTCAGCAGCGCCCTGGCCTTCACCCGCCAATTCAAGATCCGCGCCAGCTTGATCACCACGTGTGCCACCTGGAGGGGAGTGTGGAAGCTCCGATCGATCCGCTTGCGCAGGCTGGCGATGTGCTCGGCCGAGTAGGCATCGCTGTAGACGGAGCCATCGGCGGCGATGTGGTATCCGGGTGTCTGCGCTACCAGTTCCCCCAGGCCCGAATAAAGCTCGTTGCGCAGCCGCGAGACGTGGACCAGGTCGACGCCGAGCGAGCGGGCGAACGGCGCGGTGGAGAGCATCTGTTCCTCGGTCTCGCCCATGTTGCCCACGATGAAATAGGCGTTGATGACCATCTTCGACTTGCGGAGCGTTTCGAACCGCTCGCGGACCTGCGCGATGGTGAACCCCTTGCCCATCGACTTCAGCGTCGCATCCTGGGTCGACTCGACGCCCACGAGCAGGGCGACAAAGCCGGCCTGCTCCATTTTGGCAAGCACGTCGGGGCGCTTGGCAATCTCCAGCCGGGCGTTGACGATGTAGTGTTTTCGTATCCCCCGGGCGATCAGCAGATCGCAGATTTCAACCACTCGGTCCGGCTGATACGTGAACACGTCATCGACAAACATGACCAGGTCGGCGTCGATCTGCTCGATCTCGCGGACAATCGATGCGGGCGACCGCGGCGTCCAGCAGCGCTTCACTCCCCACGGATTGATGGCGAAATTGCAGAACCGGCAATTGAACGGACAGCCGCGCGAGCCGGCAACCTGGTCGATCTTGATCCCCGTGCTCACGCCCTTGCTCGTCAGGTAATACGCATGCCGTCGCAAGTTCCGCGCCGGCATCAGGTTGTCGTCCAAAGGCACGTTTTCCCGCGGGGGATTGAACACCAGTTGACCGTCGCCGCTGCGGTGGGCCAGGCCGGCGATCTCCGCCCACGGGCGCCCGGCGGCCATCTCGGCAATCGCCTCTTCGCCGTCGCCGCAAACGACGGCATCCACGTTGGGACACGCATCCAGCCAGTAACGCGGATTCTCTGTCGCTGTCCGCCCGCCCAGAATCGTCATCACGCCCGCCGGCAACGCGTCGATATCGTCGCGGATGAAACGCAGGTCCTCCGGCCAGTTGATGGAATAGCAGACCAGGTCGGTCTCCGCTTTGAGGAATGACCGGGTGCTGGGCGCGCGTTCATGTCGAAAATTGATCAGGTCAAGCCGTTCGGCGTGCGGGCGCAAGGCGGCGGCAACGTACTCGAGTCCCAACGGTGGGAAGGAGGTCCTTGAACTGCGCGTGCGCCGATAGGGAAAGACGCATAGAACGTGGCGAAACATACGGCATGGTTCCAGATCAAATCCGACTCCACCTCATCAACGGATTATGCAACGGAGCATGATCATTACCGTCCATGTCGGGTTGGTTCATGCGGGGAGAACTGGGAATTGATTGTATTCCATCGAGAGCCGTTGGACTATAGCAACCGTGGCTTTACGGCAGTTTTGCATCCATGTATAACAGGATGGGGGATGAAAGGCACAACTTTGTGGAGCATGGCGATGACGGCCCGAGCGTTGACTTACGGTGTATTTATATTCCTTGCTGGCAACCTGGCCTTGTCGGTGGAGACCGTCCGCGTCGATGTTTCCGGCGGGGCGCCGCGTCTGCTGGTCGACGGCCAGCCGGTGCGGGCGAGGGTCTTTTGGGGCGCGCCCGGGGTCAGGCCGCTGCCGATCACGCGTGCCGGGGCGCCGGTTACGTTCGAGTTTTCGCCCACGGAGGATGAGCCGGCCCGGGCCACGATGCACTTCCGTTTCGGCAGCCTGCCCGGCGACGTCTACCTCGACAACATCCGCGTCGTCGACCTCAGCACGGGCCAGGACACCATGCCCAGTAACGATTTCGAGCGCGGCATGGAGGGGTTCAACCGGTCGTGGACCACGTGGCCGCCCGGACCCCAGAACACGGTGGGCACGGTGAGTGTAGCGGCGGGCAAGGGACGCGGCAGCTCGGCCGCACTGCACGTCGAGTTGAAGGCCCCGCCCGGCGACAATTGGCCCGACTTCCACATCTATCACCACGCCGACCTCGCGCTTCGCAAGGGTCATCGCTACCGGGTGAGTTTCTGGGCACGGGCCGAGCCGCCGCGGGATCTCAACGTGGCTTTTTACCGGCCGGGCGAGAAGTATGTCTTTCTCGGCGGGCCTCCCGGGGTGTTCGAGTCGCAGATCCGCATGGCGGCCGAAGCCGGTGTCGATTTCGTCAGTTTCCCCATTGATCTTCCCTGGCCGGAGCCTGGTCAGAAAGCCGATTGGTCCACTGCAGACGATGTATGCCAGACGGTGTTGGACGCCAATCCCAAGGCACTGCTATTGCCGCGCATTGGCATGGATCCGCCAGCCTGGTGGCGGAAATTGCACCCGCAAGACGTGATGGTCTGGGACAAAGGGCCACAGCAGCAAGTGGGCGTGGTTGTCACGTCGCCCGACTATCTCCACGATGCCGCCGGGCGCTTGGCGGCCTTGGTCAAACACCTCGAAACCCGCTTCGGCCAGCGCGTGGCTGGTTATCATCCCTGCGGACAGAACACGGGCGAATGGTTCTACCAGAACACATGGGACGCTCCCTTGAACGGCTACGCCCAGGGTGATCTGCGGGCATGGCGGGCGTGGCTCATGCGGCGGTATGCCGACGACGCGGCGCTTCAGGCCGCCTGGATCGACTTTCGCGTCACCCTTGCTACGGCCGCCGTCCCCTCGCCCAGCGCTCGCCTGGCCGCGCCGGCGGGCGTCTTCCGCGATCCGGCCTTCGAGCGGCCCTTGATCGACTTTGCCGAATTCCAGCAGCAATCGATGGCCGAGTGCGTCTGCTGCCTGGCCCACGCCGTGCGGCAGGCATCGCAGGGAAGGAAACTCGTGCTCTTTTTCTACGGCTACGTTTTCGAATTCGGCGCGGTGCCCAATGGCCCGGCCACTTCGGGGCATTACGCCTTGCGGCGGGTATTGAAGTGCCCCGACATCGACGTGCTCTGTTCACCCATCTCCTACTTCGACCGCGGCTTGGGGCAGAGCGCTCCGGCCATGACTGCCGCCGAGAGCGTGGCCCTAGCCGGCAAGATGTGGCTCTACGAAGACGACACGCGGACCTACCTGGGCACGGGCAACGCGCCGGGCTGGACGGACGCGGTCGATACGATCGAGAAAACGAATCAGGAACTGTTGCGCAACACGGCCCAATGCGCCCTGCGCAACTTTGGCACGTGGTGGATGGACTTGGGGTCTACCGGCTGGTTCAACGACCCGCGGATGTGGGCCGAAATGCGGCGGCTAAAGGCCCTCGACGAGCCGCTCCTGAAGCACCCGCGGCCTTTCCGGCCTGCCGTGGCCGCAGTCATCGACGAGCCGAGCATGATCCGCGTTGCCGCCGGCGGCCAGGTGGCCACCGTCCCCGGCGTCTACGAGGCCCGGCGGGCGCTGGGCCGCATGGGCGCGCCCTATGGGCAGTACCTGTTGGACGACGTTGCCGCCGGTCGCGTCCACGCCGGCATGTACGTCTTTCTTACGGCCTGGTCGCTCTCGCCAGCCCAGCGGCTGCCACTCCTGACTGCCACGAACGGCAGCCTGCGGATCTGGTGCTACGCGCCTGGATACCTCGAACCCGATCAGACTTCGCTGGACGGCATGAGCCAACTGACCGGGTTCCGCATCAAGCGGGTTACGGGCGTGCAGGCCCGCGCCGAACCGACCGCCCTGGGCCGTAAGCGAGGCTTGCGCGATGCGCTGGGAATACCGCAACGGCTTGAGCCGCTCTTTGCCGCTGCCGACGCATCTGCGGACGAGGTCCTAGCGACGTACGCCGACGGCTCGGCGGCTATCGCCCTGCGCAACAACCGCGGCGAGCAGTCGCTGTTTGTGGGCCCGCCGGGACTCAGTTCCGAGTTGCTCCGCCTGGCTGCCCGTGAGGCCAAGGTACACCTCTTCGTTTCGTCGGACTGCAACGTGTATGCCAACGGTCCCTACGTCGTCCTGCATGCCAGCCGGGACGGGCCTGTGGAACTCGATACGGGCCGAGCCGGAGCGATTCGCGACGTTCTCACCGGGCAACCGATTGCCAGCGGACCGAAGGTCCTCCTCCCGCTTCACAAAGGCGATACGCGGATCTTTGTCATTGGTTCGGCGAGACCCGGTACCTTGAGCGGGATGGAAAAATAGGGTATCATGACAAGTGAGGACCGGCACAGAGATAAGTGTCGCCTTTCGCCCCGCGAAAGTAGCGCTGCTTTCGCGGAGCGAAAGGCGACAATACGACAGTTATTGATTCTCCGGTCCTAAGCCGACTGTTCCAATGACGTCGGAGGAGAGGACCATGAAACAGCCAACCACGAAAGAGCGACTGCGGTCGATCGCTCCTTTTCAGGCCGCGTCGAGCGTGACGGGGGTCGAGAATTACGAACATCGGTTGGGGAGCGACAGGGAGTGGGCCATGAGCGAGGGAAGCAGGTTCTTTCAAGGGACGAGCGAGGTACACCTTACTCTAAGAAAGATAACCCAGAGGCTGAATGAGATGGGCGTCGACTATGTTGTCGTCGGTGGCATGGCGATGTTTCAGCACGGGTACCGTCGATTCACCGAGGACGTCGACTTATTGGTCACCCGCGAGGGTCTCAAGGAGATTCACCAAAAGTTGGAAGGGCTAGGCTACCGCTGTCCCTTCCAGGGCAGCAAGAACCTGCGGGACACCGACCACGGCGTCAAAGTCGAATTCTTGTTGACCGGCGAATTCCCCGGCGACGGAAAACCGAAGCCGGTGGCCTTCCCCACTCCGGCCTCGGTGGCAGACGAAATTGGCGGCATCCGCTACATCAATCTCCAGACCCTCATTGAACTAAAATTGGCTTCGGGGATGACCAGTTCGGAGCGAATGAAAGACCTGGCTGACGTGG
Source organism: uncultured Planctomycetaceae bacterium (assembly GCA_964615095.1). Taxonomy (GTDB): domain Bacteria; phylum Planctomycetota; class Planctomycetia; order Pirellulales; family Thermoguttaceae; genus JANXQG01. Next base: position 9,351 of record CAZTPX010000086.1, read on the forward strand.
TCGAACTGATCAAAGCCCTGAATCTGCCCTTTGGTCTTGGCGACACGCTGAATCCGTTTGTGCAGGACAAATACAAACAGCTCTGGCAAGACGCCCATCCGCCGGCAAAGCGCTACGTCGCGCTTTGGCGCAACAAGTGGCTTACTGCCGACGCAAAATCCCTTGAAGATGTGATTGCAGGATTGCAATCGGCTGCGGACAAGCTTCGTGAGATGTTTGCGGACGGCGTGACTCTCGATCCAGGGCGCGGCACATCCGACGATTATGCGTACCTGGTGACCAGCGATCCGGTCATCGCCAAGAAGTACGACATGCACGATGAGAAGGAGTTTTGGAAAGACGACGAGGAAGGCGGGTAAGAGCTTCACCTTACCGGCGCAATCGACCCGGCTGCTGGTCCCCTCTTCCTGCGGGAGATGGTTAGGGTGGGGCACGAAATCCAAGAATCCGACATGACGGGAAGATGAACGACAGGAATATGAATTTCAGTCTTATCTTCCTGTCGTCCATCTTCCTGTCATCGTCTTTGTTTTGATTTTTTGTCTTTGGGTTTCCCTCGCAAGAAGCAGCCTGCCTTTGGCCTTGACATATTCGCATTATCTAATATATAACCATGCTCATGCGGTTATTTGTTCGATAAGAGTATGCGCGGTTAGCGAAGGCATGGCCGCAATGGCGGCTCCTTGTTTTCCGCGGACAAATGGTGCCAGGCGGCCATTTTGGCACGCCTTTTGGACCGATTTTCCTCGGATTAACGTGGGGAGGACTACATGCTTTCAGGGGAATCCCCGCTGCGAGACCAACTTCGTCGCTTCAAAGCCGAAGTGTTCCAGGCCCTGTCGCATCCCACACGGATCGCCATCGTCGAATTGTTACGCGACGAAGCATCCGTGCCGGTCACCCGCATCTGCGAACAACTTGGGCTTGAACAAGCGAATGTCTCACAACATTTGACCGTGCTGCGATCAAAGCAGATCGTCCTAGGCCGAAAAGACGGCAGCCAGGTCTTCTATTCGCTGCGTGATCCGATCCTCGGCAAGATTCTCAACCTGATGCAAAAGTACTTCCAATCTCACGCGACTGAAATTCTCAAACTCCTCAACGAAATCACGAGCGAGACAGCTCCCCCAAAATAAGCCATGCAGGGACTCCCGGCTCGTGGTTGCCGCACGGCACTGCATGCTGAAACGAAGGTATCTGGAAAACGATGGAACTTACTGTCAGGGATTCCGCACGCTTGCTGAAGGTCTCCGAGAAGACGATCTATCAGTGGGTCAAGCAAGGCACACTGCCCGCGTACCGCGTGAACGAGCAGTACCGTTTCAACCGGGCGGAGCTGCTCGAGTGGGCGACCGCGCAACGGGTCAATGTCTCGGCCGAGATCTTCACGGAGCCGGAGAGCGGCGGCGCCACGGTTGCGCTTGCCGACGCCCTGCGAGCAGGTGGGATTCACTACCGGGTCGGCGGCGCCGATAAACGGGCGGTGCTGCAAGCGGCTGTGGAATTCATGCCGCTTCCCGACGAAGTGAATCGGCACTTCGTGTTGGAGGTGTTCCTGGCTCGCGAGTCCCTGGGGTCGACGGCGATCGGAAATGGTATTGCAGTGCCCCACGTGCGGAGCCCCGTCGTCATGCACGTGACGCAGCCGATGATCACGCTTTGCTTCTTGGAGCAGCCGGTCGACTTCGGCGCCATTGACGGGCAACCGGTGGGCACGCTCTTCACCATGTTGAGTCCCACCGTTCGCGCCCATCTCAACGTTTTGGCGAGACTTTCGTTCGGCCTGCAGCAGCCGGCTTTTGCGGACGCGATCAACCGCCAGGGTCCGCCGGAAGAGATCCTTGCCGCCAGCGATGCGGTCGATCGCGGCATCCAGCAGGCCGCCTCCAAGTCCTAGAAAGCGTTCAAGATGTGGTTGTTTGTTGCTGGAGTGTCGGTCCTCGTGGTCGGGGGAGTGGCTGCGCTGTTGACCGGAAGGTCGCCGAAATGGGCGGCTGCCGCCGGGGGCCTCAGCGGCATCGCCGGCAGCATCGTGGTGTTGGTTGACGCGGTGCGCGTTCTCTGGACCGGCACGGGCGAATCCGCGCGGGCCGGCTGGTCCATGCCTTTGGGCTCCTTGAGCCTGGGGCTCGACCCGCTCTCTGCCGTTTTCGTCGTACCGATCGCCCTGGTTGTCGCGGTCGCGGCTCTGTACAGTATCGGTTATCTGCGACATCCGCACGGCCATGCCCATGTCGGCCTCATGTGTTTCTTCTTCAATCTCTTGGCGGCCACGATGCTGCTTGTGGTGACAGCGCGCAACGGGTTGCTGTTCCTGATGTGTTGGGAAGGGATGTCGCTGGCGTCATTTTTCCTGGTAATGAGCGAGCATGAGCGCGAGTCCGTCCGCCGCGCCGGATGGACGTACCTGGTTGCCATGCATTTGGGCACGGCATTCCTGCTGGTGTTGTTCTTGCTGCTCGGACGGGATTCAGGCTCCCTGGACTTCGACCGCTTCTCGGTCGGGCCGGGAACCGCCGGCGTGGCATTCTTGCTGGCGATTGTGGGGTTCGGCACGAAGGCCGGCTTCATTCCGGTCCACGTGTGGTTGCCCGAGGCGCATCCGGCAGCGCCTTCCCACGTCTCCGCCGTGATGAGCGGAGTGATGATCAAGACCGGTATTTACGGTCTTGTGCGGACCTTGACGTTTCTCGGCCCGATACCGGCCTGGTGGGGGTGGACGCTGCTGGCAATCGGCGTCGTTTCGGGCATCCTGGGCGTGCTCTTCGCCTTGGCCCAACATGATCTCAAACGCCTCTTGGCGTATCATAGCGTGGAGAACATCGGGATCATTGCCCTGGGCCTGGGGATCGGCATGCTGGGCGTGAGCTACGGCATTCCCGCTATGGCGGTGCTGGGTTTTTTCGGCGGACTGCTCCATGTATTCAACCACGCGATCTTCAAGAGCCTTCTGTTTCTGGGAGCGGGGGCAGTCCAGCAGAGCACCGGCTTGCGAGACATCGAACACCTGGGAGGGCTGCTCAAACGGATGCCCATTACCGGAGGCGCGTTTCTTGTGGGGGCCTGCGCGATTTCCGGGTTGCCACCGCTCAACGGGTTCGTAAGCGAGCTGCTGATTTACCTGGGCGCCCTGGCCGGCGTGGCAGAAGGGAATCGAGCGTCGGGCCATTCATGGGCGCTGCTGGGTGTCTTGGTAATCGGGGGACTGGCCTTGATCGGCGGCCTGGCGGGCGCCTGCTTCACCAAGGCATTCGGCTGCGTGTTCCTGGGCGAACCCCGGTCTGCGCAGGCGCGCGATGGCCGCGAAGCCGGTAGTACGATGCGTGTCGCCATGCTGTTGCTGGCCGGGGCCTGCATCGTGATCGGACTGACTGCGCCTCTTTGGCCGATCGTGATGGAGGGGGCCGTCTTGCAACTCATCCCGGCTTCTGCGCGCAACTCGGCTTCGGGGACAGTAAGCCAGGCGGTCCAGCCCTTGGCCATCCTCTGCGGCGCATCCTGGGCGCTGCTGGGGGCCGTCGGGCTTGTCGCTATGGTGCGCAGACGCCTTCTTCGTCGTCGGCAGGTCGAGCGGGAGCCAACGTGGGACTGTGGTTATGCAGCCCCTACGGCGCGCATGCAGTACACGGCGTCATCATTCGCTAGTCCCCTTACCGCGCTCTTCCGCATGTTTTTGCGGACAAAAACGCACGTGGAGTTGCCGCGCGGCTTCTTTCCGGAACGGGCAAAGTTCGAATCGGAGACCTCCGACGTGTTCCAGGACTGCGTGTACGGACCTATGTTCTTTGTCGTGAGCTGGGTTGCCTCGAAGCTGCGATGGCTCCAGCAGGGGCGTCTCCAACTGTACGTGCTGTACATTGCTGTGACGGTTCTTGTCCTTCTCATTTGGAAACTGGGTTAGTCGATGTTGGCACCTTTGGGTCTGATTCAAGCCCTGATTGCCTTCCTGGGCGCGCCGTTGCTGGTGAGTGTGATCCAGCGCACGAAGGCCGTATTTGCCGGGCGGCGGGGACAGCCCTGGCTGCAACCCTATTTCGATTTGTGGAAGCTCTTGCACAAGTCCACCGTTTTCAGTCGCACGACTACCTCTGTGTTCGCGCTGGGACCCATTCTCGCATGCTCGGCGGCGGCGGTCGCCCTGGTGTTTATTCCCCTGGGAGGCTGGCCCGCGTTGATTTCCTTTCCGGGCGACTTTCTTTTCGTCGCCTACCTGTTGGGACTGATTCGTTTCTTTACCGTCTCGGCGGCGATGGATACCGGCTCCAGTTTCGAGGGAATGGGCGCGAGCCGGGAAGTTCTCTTCTCGTCGCTGGCAGAACCGGCGCTCCTGCTGGCGATGGCAACCCTGGTTGCTTTCACCCACTCGTTATCGTTGTCGGGGATCTACGCGGGTCTCGGGCCGGCCGCCGTCGGCCCGCAGGCCTTCCCCGCCGTGCTGCTGGCGGCGGCGGCACTGATGGTGGTATTCTTGGCGGAGAATGCCCGCATACCGTTCGACGATCCGAACACGCATCTGGAACTCACGATGATCCATGAGGTGATGGTCTTGGACCACAGCGGGCCGGACTTCGCCATGATCCAGTATGGGGCCTGCCTGAAGATCTGGATTCTGGGGTCGCTGGTCACTGGCGTGCTGATGCCGGTACGAAGTGGAATACTGATCGCGGATCTTGCCGCGGGAGTGGCGGCCATGACGCTCTTGGCCGCCGCGACCGGGGTGGTGGAGTCGGTGATGGCCCGCCTGCGGCTCGTGCGCGTGCCGCAACTCCTCGTCGCGGCTTCCATCCTCTCAATCATTGCCCTGGTATTGGTCACGAGGTAACGCATGGAATTCTGGCTGGACACGGTCCTGGTGTTGCTGGTGTTGAGTAATTTCTGGCTCCTGGGTTCCAGCCGCTTGCCGGCCTGCATCCAGATGGTGGCCAATCAAGGCTTGCTGCTGGGATTGATCCCGCTGCTGGCCCAATGGCCGGGCGTCACCCCGCGTTTGCTGGCGGTGGCGGCGCTCAGCGTTGGTCTCAAGGGGATCATCCTTCCGGCCTTGTTGCGGCGTGCGGTGCGGGAGGCAAATGTCAGGAATGAAGTCGAGCCGCTGGTCGGCTTCACGACCTCGATCCTGCTGGGGATCGGACTCTGGGGTTTGGCGCTGCATCTGGCCGGGCGCCTGCCGCTGCCGGGGACCGAAACGTCCTCGTTGCTCGTGCCGGTCGCGACTTTCACCGTGATGTCCGGGCTCTTGCTCATCGTCAGCCGAAACACCGCGGTGATGCACGTGGTCGGATACCTGGTCCTGGAAAACGGGATCTATGCCTTCGGCTGGGCGTTTGCGATCGAAGAACCGCTCTTGGTGGAAATGGGGGTGCTTCTGGACGTCTTCGCGGCCGTCTTCGTAATGGGCATCGCCATCTATCACCTGAATCGCGAGTTCGACAGCATCGAGACCGATCAACTCGCCTCGCTTAAGGACTAGACGGATGATTCTTGCGTTGTTGCTGACGCCGCTGATAGGCGGCGGGTTGGCTTTTGCGATGCGACCGAATTGGCCGCGGCGGGCCTTGCTGGTTCTTGCGGCGGTCGCGCATGGCAGCCTGGTACTGGCCTGCTGGCGACAAACTCCGCAGCCGCTGGTCGACGGTTGGCTCGCGGTGGACTCGGTTTCGCTGCTGTTCCTTTCCACGATGACCGTCGTGTTCCTCGTCACCTGCGTGTACGCGGTGGGATATCTGGCCCGCGAAGGACAGCATGCTTCCGCGCATGGCAGCGACGATGTTCCCTTCGTAAATTATCCGGAAGCCACCTTCACCGGCTGCCTGCTGCTCTTCCTGGCGGCCATGACGCTAGTGCTCGTGAGCCGGCATTGGGGTTTGATGTGGGTCGCCGTGGAGGCGACGACTCTCGCCAGTGCGCCTCTGATCTACTTTCACCGCTCTCCCCGGTCGTTGGAGGCGACCTGGAAGTACCTGGTGATCTGCTCCGTGGGCATAGCGATCGCCCTGCTGGGCAACTTCTTTCTCGCGGTAGCTGCGCGGGGCGTGGGCAGCGAGAGAATCCACCTCGTGGTTGGCCAGTTGGAAGCCCACGCGACGGAACTCGACCCGCTTTGGCTAAAAGCCGCCTTCATGCTCCTACTGGTCGGTTACGGGACCAAGATGGGGTTGGCGCCGCTGCACACCTGGTTGCCGGACGCCCATAGCGAGGCGCCCTCGATGGTTTCCGCGCTCCTATCGGGTGTGCTCTTGAATTGTGCCTTCCTCGCCGTCCTTCGCGCCCATTCGTTGCTCGCCAAGGCCGGCCTGGAGGCCTTCAGCCGGGACTTGCTCACTCTCTTCGGACTGATCTCCATGGGACTCGCGGCCCTGTTCATCATCGGGCAGGCCGATTACAAGCGACTCTTGGCCTATTCGAGCGTGGAACACATGGGGATCCTCGCCTTGGGGATAGGCATCGGAGGGGCCGCGGGCGTGGGCAGCCTGCTGCACATGGTCAATCACTCGCTGACGAAAGCCATGCTTTTCCTGGCCGCGGGAAACACGCTCGCCTTCTTTCATTCGAAATCGACTTCGCAGACGCGCGGCATCCTCGGGGCGATCCCCGTCACCGGCGTGATCTGGCTCGTCGGCCTGCTGGCCATCACTGGCTCGCCGCCCTTCGGGACCTTCATCAGCGAATTGGCAGTGCTTAAGGGCATCGTGGACACGCATCGCATGCTCGTTGCGGCTTTCTACCTGGGAGCATTGAGCATTGCCTTCGTAGGAATGGCCACGGTGGTTTTGCCCATGATCTACGGGACTCCCATGAAGGCGACTGACGATCCTGCTCCCGGCGACCACCCCGGCCAGGGCTTGCCGAAAGCGGATGCGGAAGCTCGCGGCGTCGAGGCCTGGTGGTCCGTGGTGCCGCCACTGCTTCTCGGGACAGCAGCGCTCGTGCTGGGTCTTTATCTGCCCAAGGAACTCACTGCGCTGTTGCAAGACGCAGCCACCGCCCTAGGAGCCAAGTAATGTCGGCCACGCATGATCTAGCTGTCCACAACGGCGAAGCGTTCGCCGCGCGGGACCTGCCTTGTACGACGATGGACGCCTTTCGCAACGGGATCGTGAAGGCGGTCGCCGGCGGGCGGTTGGTGGCGTTGCTGGTCCGTGCAGGCGCGTCCAGGCCGTCGGCCCTCGTCGGTGTCCTTGCCCATGAGGCGGAAGGCGCGCTCAGCGTCACGTCGGCTCCTGTGGAACGGGAATACCCTTCTTTGACGCCGCAGTGCGCCCAGGCGCACTGGTTCGAGCGGGAAATCTTCGAGAAGCACGGAATTCGTCCGCTTGAGCACCCCTGGCTCAAGCCGATTCGCTTCTCGCCGGCAGCCGCTGCGCGGGATGCCACCGGCCAACAGAAGCTGATGGCAACCTGCGGAGTCGCCGAGTTCTTCCGCATGGAGGGGGAAGAAGTCCACGAGGTTGCGGTCGGCCCGGTGCATGCCGGAATCATCGAGCCCGGTCATTTCCGCTTCCAATGCCACGGCGAAACGGTCTACCATTTGGAAATCTCGCTCGGCTATCAACATCGGGGCGTGGAGCGGGCGCTGCTGGGCGGGCCGGACCGGCGGACGATCCACTATGCCGAGACGCTGGCCGGCGATTCCTCGGTAGGACACGCGATCGCCTATTGCCGGGCCGTCGAGGCCCTTTCCCAGACCGGCATTCCGGCCCGCGCCCAGGTGCTTCGCGGCGTGGCCTTGGAGTTGGAGCGGCTGGCCAATCACATCGGCGATCTCGGCGCGCTGGCCGGCGACGTAGGCTTTCTGCCGACAATGTCCTACTGCGGCCGGGTTCGCGGTGACGTGCTGAACATGACAGCCCTGCTCTGTGGCAACCGTTTCGGTCGTGGCTTGATCCGGCCGGGCGGAGTGGCCTTCGACTTGGATGCATCGCTGGTTGCGGAACTGGAAAACCGCCTGCTGCGCACGGCCCGGGACGCCAGGGTCGCGATCGAACTTCTTTGGGACTCCCCGTCTGTGATGGGGCGATTCGAGCAGACCGGGGTCGTGACCAGGGAGGCCTGCGAGCAGATGGGCCTGGTCGGGGTTGCGGCCCGCGCCTGCGGGGTCGCGCGTGACGTGCGGCTCGATTTCCCCTTCGGAATCTATCGCCTTGCTCAGATACCGGTTTCCACGTGGGCCTCAGGGGATGTGTTTGCCCGGGCCTACGTGCGCTGGCTGGAAATCCAGCGTTCCTTCGCCTTCGTTCGCGAGCAGCTTGCTTCATTGCCGGCCGGATCTGTTCGGGAACCCGTCGGGCCGCTGGATCCTCTTTGCTGCGTGATTACGCTCAACGAGGGATGGCGGGGCGAAATCTGTCACGTTGTCGAAACGGATGAGCAGGGCCGTTTCTGCAACTACAAAGTGATCGATCCTTCGTTCCACAACTGGTTCGGACTGGCGATGGCGTTGCGGAACCAGCAGATATCCGATTTTCCTGTGTGCAACAAGAGCTTCAACCTGTCCTACTGCGGACACGATTTGTGATGAAGAGGTCGCTATGTTGAAAGTACTCCGCGCAAGGGTGCAGCAAGGCTATCGTACGATGCGTTATCCGGACGGTCCGCCGCCGGAACTGCCCCCGCGCTTCGTCGGCCGGCCAATCCTAGATGCCGGCAAGTGCGGCGGCAACTGCCATGAGTGCAGCGAGGCATGCCCAACTGCCGCGATTACGGTCCTGGCGGACAAACGTTCGTTGCAATTGGACATGGGGCGATGTATCTTTTGTCGTGCGTGTGAAAGCGCGTGCCCGTCTGGGGCAATTGCCTTTTCACGAGACTATCGCCTGGCCGCCGCACGCAGAGACCAACTTATCGTCAGCGGCAACAGCGATTTGCCGAATATTGAATTGGAAGGTTCTCTGCGCCGACTTCTCGGTCGGTCCCTGAAACTCCGGCAGGTGAGCGCCGGTGGGTGCGGCGCCTGTGAGGCTGACACGAACGTGCTTGGCACAGTCGGGTGGGACCTCGGTCGCTTCGGGATTCAGTTCGTCGCCTCTCCCCGTCACGCCGACGGGTTACTGGTCACCGGTCCGGTAACCGAGAACATGAGGCTCGCGCTGGAAAAGACGTACAGGGCAGTCCCGCATCCAAAAATCGTCATCGCCGTCGGCGCCTGCGCAGTCGCCGGGGGCCCCTATGTCGATCATGCGGAAGCGCAAAACGGGGCGGTTTCGATTGTGCCGGTCGACGTGTTCGTGCCGGGCTGTCCGCCACATCCCTTGACCATCTTGCACGCCCTTCTCGCTGCCCTGGGCCGGCTGCCTGAGTCCAAGGTTGGATGACAGGGAGCCTATCGAGGGGGCGTCGCAGGCCGTCCCTCGTTTCCATCACGGCCATCCAGCAGGAGGGCTAAGCAGTCAATTTCAGAAATAATGTCAGGGTTCCGTGCCCTCGGTCGTAGGAGCGTGGGACCAGCGAGCTTGCGAGCGCCGACCCACCAAAAACGATGAGTGGTGGGCCGGCGCTCGCAAGCTCGCTGGTCCCACCCTACGAATCTATCCCTGACATTACTTGTGAAATGGACCACTAAGCTTTGGAATCCGTGATCGAGATTACGGCGATGTCCCAAGGGCGTATGTCTTCAGTGCTGGCAAATCCACTCGACGATCGATCTTCACACGTGCCGCCGCATTCCAGGTAGTCAAGTGATCGCCAATGCTTCAGGAATCGTAGCCATTTTCTGCCCGCTGTTCCCACACCTCCTGCAAGCGCGACGCCAGATTGGCGGCAAAGCGCGTCGCATCGCACAGGGGCGAGGCCGCCATCCGCGCTCGCAAGCCTGCCCGCAACCCTGCCAGTCGCGGCAAGTCGCCTGCCAGGGAAACGGCCAGTTCCACGTACTCGTCCAGGTCGCGGGCGATCGTCTCGGTTAGACCCACATTTGAAAGATGGCTGAGCGAATGCCGACTGGCAAACGTCTCACTGGGGCAAGTCACTACGGGCACGCCCATCCATAACGCCTCGCAGGTGGTCAAACCGCCATTGTAGGGAAATGGATCGAGCGCTAAATCAATGCGATTGTACTCTGCCAGCAACTTGACGTGCGGCGACGAGCCGAGAAGTTCCAGCCTGCCGGGATCGATCGCCTGGGCGGCAAACATCTCGGTAAATCGCCGGGCAACGCCGCAGTCGCTCCACCCCTTATACTTAAGCACCAGCCGCGCCCCCGGCAGTTGGCGGAGAATCCTCGCCCAGACTTCGATCGCCTGGGGCGTGATCTTGGCGGGATTGTTGAAACAACCAAAAGTCACTTGTCCGTGGTCCAACGCCGGCAGACGCGCCACCTGCGGTGCATAGACCGGTGGGTCATAACAGACGTAGCCGTCGGGCATGCGCAACAGCCGCTCCCGGTAGTGCTGCTCGGCGTCTGGCGGGATCTCGTAGCGGTCGGCAATCAGGTAGTCCATCGCTTTCAGTCCGGTGCTGCCCACATAGCCCGCCCAGGTCACTTGGATCGGCGCCGGCTTGCGGGCGAAGACCAACAGTCGGTTGTGAGCGGTGTGTCCTGCCAGGTCGAAAAGGATGTCGATCTGGTCCGCCCGAATTTGCTCGGCCAGCCGCTGGTCGCTTACGCCAGCCACGTCGCGCCATTGGGCCGCAGCGGCCTGAAAGCGACGCGTCAAATCGTCCTCGACCATCCGGTCGGAGTAACAGACCGTCTCCATCCGTTGCTTGTCGAAGTTCTCCAGAACCCGGATTAGGAAATAGCCGACCGGATGCCGTCCCAGATCGGGCGAAATGAAGCCCAGACGGAGCCGGCCGTGCCGATCGTGGACATTTTCATGCGCGAGGGTGCCGCGTAGGGGCGCTGCGTGCCGGCGATCGTACTCGGCATGCGCTTCGGCTAACGCTGCCGGCGTTACGGCCACACGATACTGGAGTGTAAAGAGCAGATTGCTGTGCGTTTCGGCATAATCCGGTTTCAGTTCCAGTGCCCGGCGGTAGCAGGTTAGCGCTTCGTCCAGGTTCCCTTGCTCCTTGAAGGCAATGCCCAGGTTGTTGTGCGCCTCGGCATAGTCCGCCTTCAGTTCCACTGCCCGGCGGTAACAGGCCACCGCTGCGGTCAATTTCTCCTGCTCCATGAAGGCAACGCCCAGATTGTTGTGTACCTCGGCATAATCTGCTTTCAGTTCCAGTGCCCGACGGTAGCAGGCCACCGCCTCGTCTATTTGTCCCTGCTGTTTGAAGGCCACGCCCAGGTTGTTGTGCGCCTCGGCATAGCCCGGCTTCAGTTCCAATGCCCGGCGATAGCAGGCGACCGCGTCGTGCAAATTTCCCAAGTCTTTGCAGGCCACGCCCAGATTATTGTGCGCCTCGGCGTAGTCCGGCTTCAGTTCCAATGCCCGGCGGCAACAGACGACCGCTTCATCCAGCTTCCCCTGCTCCTTGAAGGCGATGCCCAGGTTGCTGTACGCCACGGCATAGTTCGGCTTCAGTTCCAGTGCCCGGCGGTAGCAGGCGACCGCGTCGTCCGGCTTTCCTTGCTGTTTGAAGGCCACGCCCAGGTTGTTGTGCGCCTCGGCATAGTCCGGCTTCAATGCCAGTGCCCGGCGGTAGCAGATGACCGCTTCGTCAAGCTTCCCCTGCTCCTTGAAGGCCACACCTAGGTTGTTGTGCGCCACGGCGAAGTCCGGTTTCAGTTCCACTGCCCGGCGGTAGCAGGCGATCGCTTCGTCCAGCTTCTCCTGGTTATTGAAAATGTTTCCCAGGTTGTTGTGTGCTTCGGCATGATTCGGCTCGACCGCGAGAATCTGCCGGTAGATCTGCTCGGCAGCTTCCAGTCGGCCGGCCTGGCGGTGTTGGATCGCAATCGCCAATGCTTCGGGAATCGTTGACATAACGTCAATTGTTTCGATCCGTCGTTGGTTACTAACCGGGCCGCATCTTGTCGAGGCGGTGTACGCGGGAAAACAGCTCGCCCAGCGAGTTTTCGTAGTTCCGCCAGCGTCCTACGGAACTCTTGTAAATCGGACGCCGAACTTGCGTCGCGCTGGCGGTCCGTACGGTTCGCCGCGTCTCATTGAAACGCAGGCATCCCGGTTCCCATTCAAGGCCGCACCAGTCGACAATGCGGTGAGCGACGCCTTCCGTGTCTTCCACCAACTCCTCATAATCGACATCCAGGGGCGGGGCGGGCAGCGCCACTCGCCAGTGGTCCATCACGCGCGCATAGTTCTCGAAGTAGGAGAGCAGGTGCTCCTGGTCGGAAGTCCAAGACAAGGAAGTGAACTTGGTGGCCCAGCAGGAGAGGGCCACGTCGCGCAGGTCGCGGCGGCAATGGATGAGCCGCGCTTGGGGGAAGAGGACCCGAATAAGACCGAGGTATTGGTGGTTTCCGGGCATCTTGTCCACAATGCGCGTGGCCCGTTCGTCCAGGGCCCGCAGTCGGTCCGCGTACTGTTGCGCGAGATGACGGGTGGCTTCCCGGTCGAGTTCGAGCAGGCATTGGAAGGGCCTGTTGTCGCGCCGCATGGTCTTGGGCAGCGACTGAAAGGCCTGGTCGCAATAAGGCAACTCGCCGCCGCCGAACACCCGGGAATGGCTTGCCAGGATCTGCTCCACCAGCGTGGTCCCCGAGCGCGGCAAGCCGACGATGAAAACAGGCAACTCCGTCTCCAGGCCGAACCCACTTGTGCGGGCAAAGAACTGGGGCGTGAAGGTTGCCATGACGTCGCCGATGAAGTGCGCGTGCTTGACGGGACTATAGTCGCGCCCTTGCTTCTTCAAGGCGGCGAGTCGCGCCGCATTGGCCCGGCCCATGTGCTCGGCGGCTGCGTCATATTCGTGCCGTGCGTCGAGCGCCTGGGCCAGGCCGAACTCGAGGGCGGCCCGGTCGTCGTCGCGAAGGTTCAATTCCGACGACAACTGCCGCATGGCGTGCAAGTCGTCTGCCGGCAAGCGATCGCGGAGAATCGTCGCCAGTTCGAGAAATGCCTCGCCCAGACTGCTGTGCATTTCCGCGTGCCGCGAGCGCGGTCGCGCCGCGGGCTGGCTGCATGCGGCGGATTCCTCGCGGTCTCCTCCATCGCTGGGCACATTGCCCAATTCAAGTTGCACGACCCGCCGGTAGCAAGCCGCCGCCTCGTCCAGTTTGCCCTGGTATTGGAGAACATCGCCCAGGTTCTTGGTGGCCCCGGCGTGCTGCGGATTCAACTCCAATGTCCGACGCCAGCAGGCGGCCGCCTCGTCCAGCTTTCCCTGCTCCTGGAACACGACGCCCAGGTTGTTGTGCGCCCCGGCATAGTCCGGCTTCAATTCCAGCGCCCGGCGGCAACAAGCGAGCGCCTCGTCGAGCCTGCCTTGCGCCTGCAATGTACTGCCTAGGTTGTTGTGTGCCTCGGGATAGTTCGGCTTCACTTCCACTGCCCGGCGGTAGGAGTCGGCCGCCTCGTCCAGTTTCCCCTGAAAGGCGAATGCATTGCCCAGGTTGTTGTGTGCCTCGGCATAGGCCGGGTTGAGATCCAGTGCCCGACGGCAGCAGGCGATTGCCTCATCGAACTTCCCCAGGTCCTTCAGCGCGCCGCCCAGGTTGGCGTATACCTCGGCAATATCCGCTTTCAGTTGCAATGCCCGGCGGTAGCAGGCGACCGCCTCGTCCAGTTCGCCACGGCCTTGCAAGACAGTGCCCAGGTTGTTGTGTGCCTCGGCAAAATCGGGCTTCAGTTCCAGTGCCCGGCGGTAGGAATCGGCCGCCTCGTCCAGCTTCCCCTGTCCTCGGAACGCATTGCCCAGGTTGTTGTGGAAAGATGCTTCGCTCCCATGTAAGCGGATCGCCCGTCCAATGTACTCGACGGCAACCTCGTATTTCCCGACTTGTTGAGCAATCACGCCGAGAAGATGGATCGCGTCGGCCTGGTTCGGCTGGACCGCGAGAATCTGCCGATACGTCTGCTCGGCAGCCTGCAGGCGACCGGCTTGATGGTGCCCGATGGCAATCGCTAGGGCTTCACGTATAGTGGCCATGCAGCATCCACATGCGGCCCGGCTGGTTGGGCCGGAATGGTTTCAACAGACTGTTCACGGCCCGCCAGGACATAAAGCATCCGCTTCAAAGCCTGGCATATACCGCGAGCGGGCAGAAATGAGCAGTTGGAGTCCCGGCTTTAGCCGGTCTTTTGCCGGAATCGCCGCCTAAAGGCGGAACTCCAACGGCTTATTTCTGCCCGCGCAAACTACAACACGGAATGTCGACTAAAGCCGCGGAAGGTCGAGGCGTGGTGGACGAGGGATGCCCCAGATTACCACCGCTCGTGTTTCTTCGCAAGCCCTAAAGTGTAAATCACCTCTCCCACCGGTTGACTTGCGCCTGACAAACGACCAGAATGGCAATATTTCCCATAACGCTCACAAGGAGAGAGTGGCAATGGCAGCCCAATATCGCTTTTCTTTCGGACCATGGAACATCCACGAGGGAGCCGATCCGTTTGGCCCAGCGGTGCGCGCGAGCCTCAGTTTCGGCCAGAAGCTCAAATTGTACAAGGAGTTGGGCTTTGAGGGTGTGCAGTTTCACGACGACGATGCGGTTCCCGAGGTCGACGACAAATCGCCCGCCCAGGTGGAGAAGGCGGCCCTGGAACTCCGCAAGATGCTCGCCGGAGAGGGCCTGGTGGCCGAATTTGTCGCGCCGCGGTTGTGGGAAAGTCCAAAGGGGATCGACGGCGGTTTCACCGCCAATTCAGCCGCCAGCCGCCGTTGGGCCATCGACCGCCTGAAGCGCACCGCCGATATTTGCGACTACCTCGACACAAAGCTCATCGTGCTCTGGCTGGCGCGCGAAGGCACGTACATCCGCGAGGCGAAGAACGCCATCGAAGCCTATTGCCGGCAATTGGAGGCTGTCAACGAAGTCCTGCGCTACAACCCCCGCGTGCAGATCGCCATCGAGCCCAAGCCCAACGAGCCGATGGACCATGCCTACGTCCCCACGATCGGCCACGCCCTGGCCTTGGCGGCGCATGCCGCGGATCCCGCGCGGGTCGGCGGGCTCATTGAAACGGCCCATGCCTTGTTGGCGGGGCTCGATCCCTCCGACGAAATGGCCTTCGCCCTCTCGCTCGGCAAGTTGTGGAGCGTCCACTTGAACGACCAGAACGGGCTGAAATTCGATCAGGACAAGACCTTCGGCGCAGCCAACCTCCGCGCGGCGTACAACCAGGTCCGGGTGTTGGAACTGGGCGGCTATCCGGCCAGCGGACGATTCGTCGGGCTGGACGTGAAGGCCATGCGCTCGCAACCGGCCGAGGCGGCCACGCGGCATTTGAGCAACAGCCGCGCCGTCTTCCTCCGCCTGGTGGAAAAGGTCCGCACCTTCCCCAAGGACGTCGAGCGACAGTGTATTGCCGACCGTGACTACGAAGCCCTGGAGTGGGCCGTGCTCGATCACCTGCTGGGCAAGTAGCGCAAGACGCCGTAACAGGCCGGGCACAAGGGGTCGGGAGTCGATTTCCGCCCCGGTCTGTCTTGCAAAACGACTTCCGCCCCTTTTGTTTCCAGGCAATATGAGCTTGGGCCGCTCATCTTAGGAGCGACCGAGGAATAACTTCCGGATTTGGCTGCAATTCCCCCCGATTTTTTCGTGTGTTTTGTGTATTTCGTGGTTTCTCCCATTTTTCTGTCCCGTTGTTTTTCTGTCTGGTGGGATTGACCCACATAGCATGATATTCTATACTTAAGAGGTGGGTTTATCCCACAGATGACGTTCATTGTGACAGTTGCCTTACGCTCATTCCCATCGGTCGAGGCCGAAACATGCCTGCCGTGACCCCGCGGTTTACGGACAAGAAAGCCCGCCTGGTTCTTCCGGCGCGGTTCGCCAACTCGGCGGTACTTGTTGAAGAAGTCAGCGAAACCGAACTCCGTATTCGCAAGGCGGTTTTCCTTCCCGAAGACGAGATCCCCTTTACAGAGATGAACCGTTCGCCGCTTTCGGACGTCGACCGGGACTTCCTGCTTGCTCTCCTCGCCGCTCCTCCCGCAGCGAACGCCGAACTGAAAAAGGCCGCCAGAGAGCACCGGCGCCATCATGGGTAACTGGACCGTGCAGCGGCTGAGCGAGGAGCACCAGCGTGCCGATTTCTCTTGCGGTCACGCATCGCTGGACGACTTCTTGAAGAAGTACGCCGGCCAATACGCGCGGCGCAAGCTGGGCATGACTTACGTCGCCGTCACCGCTGACCAGCAGCGCGTCCTGGGCTACTACACGCTAGCCCCAAGTCATTTCGCATTTGCGCATGCTCCGGCGGAACTGCTCAAAGGACTGCCGAAACACCCTGTACCGAGCCTTCTCCTCGCACGCCTGGCTGTTGCCCAATCCGAGTGCGGCCAAGGGCTGGGCAAGTTCCTCCTATTCGACGCCTTTGAGCGCTGCCTCCGCGTCGCCCGCGAAGTCGCTTTTCGGGCGATCGAGGTGGAAGCGATCGACGATCGCGCCAGGGCGTTCTACGGGAAGTACGGTTTTCTTCCTTTCCCCAGCGACCCTCGCCACCTAGCCATCACCCTCGAGACTGTTCAAGCGGTTCTCGGCAACTGACGGATAGTTGACGGGAAGGTATTCGTCGGCAAGTGAAGTGGGAAAGCGAAGCCAGTGGCCAATGACGAATCAACAAGCAACACCCTTTATCAACGAGGATCATTCCATGCCCCTTAAAGTAAACGTATCAGTCAGCAAGAAGGTCGGACAGCCCGATTTTGGTAGCTTGGGCGCTTCGTGCGCGGTCGAGGTCGAATTGCCCAACAACATCGTGTTCGACGACCTGGAGGCGTTCCACCGCCATGCCCGGAGTGTGTATATTGCCGCGACCCAGGCAGTCAACGATGAATTCGCGCGCCACACGGAACGCCCGCACTCCAGTTGGCTGCACTTAACCAGCCGCCCGATAAACTCGATGAAAGGGTCCATGTGTCCTGCGCGTGGGCCGGGCACGAGGCCAGAAGCACGACGGCCACAAAGCTCGCGATAAAAACCGCGGGTGGCAACGAAGAATTGGGCCAACGGCACTGTTGACTATAAGAAATCGATAGTCAGAAGCGTGGGCCTTCGCCGCGCTCGATCAAGCTGCCCTGCGTGCCGCGTGCGACAGGGACGAATGCGAAGGGAAAGAAAGGATGGCTGGGGCGCCTTGGTCGAGGGCCGTTGACTTCGCGGTTCTTCTCGTTGCGCGGCGTCGCAATCCATATCCGACAAGGCCGACAGCACCGGCGGCGGCGAGCAGCGCGAGCGAAGAAGGTTCCGGCGTGACCGTAATCGTACCGTTCGTGTCGAGGTTGCTCGTGTCCCAACTCAGACCGTTGCCCAGAGAGGGCAAACCGAACTGGGAAAAACTGCCCGTCGTCTGGCCGTTGAAGAGATGGAAGATCTCGCCGGCCGATGGTGAGAAGCCATTCAAGAGATCCACGTCCAGCACGCCGTTGAGCGCAGCTAGCCCGGAAATGTCGAGTTGGTCGTAGCCACTCCCGGGCACGTCGCCGGCAAACTCCATGATCAGCGTACTCGTGGGATCGAACAGCACATTCTGGACGGAAACAGCATCGGGACTATTTCCGACTTGGTAGCTGCCGGCGTATTCGATATTGCCCGTCGTGCTGCCGGCCCCTTGAACTGCTTGTGTGAACTTCAGTTCCTGGCCGCTGCCGGTTGGCCCGTTGACAACGCCATTGTTGACAAAGTTGGCGTTGATCGTGGCGTTGCCCGTGGCCGTCAGGATCTTCGTGGCATCAACCGAAGTCGGGTTGCCGAGCTGCGCGCCGTTGAGCGCGGTCAGGCTGCCGCCGGCGCCGATATTGGTCTGGCTGCCAAGGATCGCCGTGCTGCTTGAAAAGACCGCAAAAGCATTACCGCCGATATTCAGCGTACCGCCGACGCCCGGGCCTCCGCCCTGATTGAACTGGCCGGCCTGCTGGGAGTTGCCGATGATGAGGTCGCCGGTTGCGGCTATCGTTCCTGCTCCTGCCACGGCTCGTCCGATCAGTCCGGTTGCTTGCAGCGCGCCGCCACTGGAAACGCTGAGCGGACCGCCACCGGCCAATCCGCCGGGCAGCACGAGTACGCCCTGGTTGACCGCGATCGGGCAGCTTGCAGCGTCGATCGAACTGAACGTCAATTGCCCGCTGCCGCTCTTGTTCACCGTCCCCGTACCGTTGATCGTTCCGCCGAAGGTGCCGGCCGCCACCTGATTGAACACCAGTGTGGCGTTGTCGGTCAGGCTGCCTTGCAGGCTGCTGGCCGTGCCCTGGAGCGTCCCGGCGCTGACGGTCGTGCCGCCGGTGTAGTTGTTCGTGCCGCTGAGCACCAGCAGGCCGGCGCCGGTCAGCGAGAGGCCGCCCGTGCCGCCGATCGCGCCCGCAAGGGTCAACTGCGTGCCGCTGGCCGGCGCGAAATTTGCGCTGCTGGCCAACACCAGGGGCGCGGCGATCGTTTGCGTGCCGGCGCTCACCGCGACCAATGCCAACCCGCCGGTGGCGCTGAGCGTCAGCACGTTCGTGCCGCTGCCCTGCAGGACATAGCTGCCGGTGCTGCTGAAGGTCAGTGTGCTCACCTGCGGGCTGGTGTCCAACGTTACGGTAACGGCGGAGCCGCTGGTCGCCGCCGCAGCGAAGGTAGCCGTGT
This sequence comes from uncultured Planctomycetaceae bacterium, assembly GCA_964615095.1. GTDB lineage: Bacteria > Planctomycetota > Planctomycetia > Pirellulales > Thermoguttaceae > JANXQG01. The sequence goes on from CAZTPX010000086.1 coordinate 27,985, forward strand.
CGGCGGCGCTCTGAATCGCGCCGTTCAGGCCCGGCACATTGCCACCCGACCAATTACCGCCGACCGACCAATTGCCGCCGGACCCATTGCTCCAGGTGCCGCTGACGGGCGGGGCCGTTAGCAGAATGCCACGCGGAGCAGACAACCCCGAGACCAGCGAAAGGTTCACCAGCGCTCCGGACGTGGTGAATTCGCTAATCAGGTCGTCAGCCGAATTCGTTACGAACAGGTTCGATCCGGACATGGCGATGACATTCGGATTATAGGCGTTCGCGATAAAGTTGACGTTCACGACGGCACCGGACGTGGTGTATTCGCCGATCGAACCAGTTTGCGGAAACGTGACGAACATATTCGATCCGGACACGGCGACAGCATACGGATAATTGTAGTTCGAGATCATGGCGGCGTTCACGACTGCTCCCGACGTGGTGTATTCACCAACCGTACCGTAGTTTGCTGAACCGCTGGGATATCTCACGACAAACAAGTCCGACCCGGAAACGGCAAGGCCCTCCAGAGTACCCAATCCCGAGAAGAGGGAGGCGTTCACCACTGCGCCCGACGTGGTGTATTCGCCAATCGTGCCGTTGCCATTCGCGACGAACAGGTTCGATCCGGACACCACAAGGCCAAACGGGTCATTCAGTCCGAAGACCAGCGTGGCGTTCACCGTTGCGCCCGACATGGTGTATTCGCCAATCGTGCCGTTGCCGTAGTTCGTGACAAACAGGTTCGATCCGGACGCGGCAATGCCCACGGGATTACTCAACCCCGAGACCAGGCTGACGTTCACGGTTCCACCCGACAGGGTGTATTCGCCAATCGTACCGTTGCTCGTGCCGTTGCCGCCATTAACGACAAAGATGTCCTGCCCGCGTGCGGTGGCCGACGACAGCGCCGCTCCCACTGCCAGGACCAATGCCGCGATCGAAATAGTGCGTAGAATAAACGAACTCATGTTGCTTCCTTCTTCTTTTCTCATCCGGGTGTTCCAGATGGACCTTGGCGGGCGAACGTCGCTGCACACGCCTTTCGGCAGTAGTCAAGCCGTCAAACCGACGCCAAAACGGAGGATCGCCCAAGGCCCGAGAAGCAGGGCGTGTCCAAGCCGTAGGGCAGCAGCAACTTCCCGGTCGATCAGCAAATCCGCCTGTGGCTACTGGGCGGAACAATGCTATTATCGTTTGCCGAATCGCACAAAGCAACAGCATCGCGGGTTATGAGGACGATGGTTCTCGCATGCACAAATAGAAGGCTGCGGCGACAATGTCAGTCGGGTGCGGTGGGATTGTGCGGAATGATTTTCGGCTTACAGTACGAACAGAGAATAATGAGTCGCTTCGCAGCAAAGGAAAGCACTAGGGGGCCTACCGGACTCCAAAAGTATGCGAACCATGTCCCGCCAGGTATGCTTCATTGTCGTGGGGGTCGTGCTTATCGTCGGTTTCGGTTGCCGTCCAACAGTCCGCGAGGCCGGGGACGAGAGCCAAGCTGACGCAAGCAGCGATCCCCAAAGAAAGAAGCCAGAGGAAAGTGAAAGCTTCCGCGCAAAGCCCTCGGCTGCATCCCCGGCGGTCGAACCGAAGAATTCCGGCCAGGACGCCCAAAGGAAGGAACCTAAAGACGGCGGCTGGGGTTACAGTCCCAAGGAGCCCGGCAACACGTCAGTGTTCGGTTGGCAACTGTTGGCTCTGACGAGCGCCAAGATGGCCGGTTTGCAGGTCGACCGGAGCGTAATCACCCGTGCCGGCAAGTACCTCGATTCCGCGGCCGTCCACGACGGCACGGAGTATGCCTACCGGCGCGGGCTTGGTCCCTCGGCATCGATGACTGCCGTGGGCTTGCTTTGCCGTCAATACTTGGGCGTCAGACGCGACAACCCCATGCTGAGCGGAGGTGAGAAGTACCTGCTCGATCACCTGCCGGACGAGCATTCCTTGAACGCATGCTATTGCTACTACGCCCAGCATTTCATGCACAACATGAGCGGCTACGAATGGGATACATGGAACCGCGCGACACGCGATCTGCTGGTCCGCACGCAAATCCGCGACACCAATAGCTGCGCCGACGGGAGCTGGGATCCGGCAAACGACGCCTGGGGCACGCAAGGCGGCCGACTGATGAAGACTAGCCTTTCGGTCTTGCCGTTGCAAGTATACTACCATGGTTTTTTGCCGCTTTATAAACCGCTGGACTGGTGACACTTGTATACCGTGATACTCAGCAAACCGAAAGGCGGAAAAGCCACTCTATGGCAAGCGAGGGCTTAAAGAGAAGAACGCAGCGAAGTTTGAGAAGCTTGAGGCGAGTCAGACGCAAATCGAAGAGAACGCTCAGAAAGCCAGCGAGAATGCGCGGAAGGCCAAAGAGAATGCAGCGAAGCTTGGGGAGCTTGAGGCGGAGCTTAAGGCAAGTCAGAGCCAAGTCGACGTCATGGCCCGACAACTGATTCTCGTCAAGCTCCGCGCGGCGGCAGCACGCGCTGACGCCTTGTTGCTCGATCAGCAGTTCTCGAAGGTTGACGTAGGTTGCTTGGAAGAGCAAGTCCGGGGTGCTGAGGCAAACTTAAAGGTGGCGGATGCGAGGCTTGAAGCTGGCGTTGTGAGCGAAGTAGATCCGCTACATGAATGTGCCCAACATGCCCGCAAGAAGTTAGCTCTGGTCGGTTCGTCGGCCCGAGGCTATGGCGGCCCCGTCGCCCTACGCGCTCCCAGAGGCCCTATGCGCTGACCGGGACCTTCTTCGTGTCTGGCCAACCTTCTCAGCCGTGGCGATCGTGGCGGGCTTGGGCAGGGGATGCTTGGCCGCGCATATCGAAGAGGGCTGGGCGCGGCGACGGGAAAGATGGTCGCGGTGGCGCTTAGGCTCGGTTCCGCACCTTGGGGCCGACAGCCCTTGTCCCTGAGACCTCCTACGGGTAGAATAGCGAGTTGTTCTATTCGGCCTGATTACCTACGGGCGCGAGCCGTGTCATGAGACGGATTCTGCTGGTGATCATTGGCGGGGTCGTCGGGATCGCGATCAGCCTCATAATTGCCTTGATAATAGGCCTTGTTGAGGCTAGCGTGATCGACCGTGATATCCTTATCATTCTGCCGATCGAGCCTTGGAGGGCCTCTATTTGGGGCGTCCCCGGTGACCCTTCAGGCTGGAGGAAATTCTACACGCTGGCGCTGGCTCTTGGCGCGATCGTTGGAATGCTATGGGCCTGGTTGAGCATTCCCGGCCAGGCGCAGCTCTCTCCTCCCGCTGACACATCGGTCAAGCGGCCTCCAGCGAGAATCTCTCCAATTACGTATGTGTTCTTCGCCACGATAGGCTTGGGTCTGTTGATACGGGCATTTTGGCTTCTGGTCCCGGTTGTGGGCATTTTGTGGATCTGGTTCGCGGTTCGTGGGCCTGTCCAAGACGTGCCTCCCGGCGGGAAATCGTACAAGCGCATTTTATCGAAGTTCTCGTTGGCTATCATTTTGGTGCTCGCCAATGTCGCCTCCAGCTTGCTACTGCCGCCCGTGCGCTATGCAACGCTCGCGCGGTGGCGAGGCGACAAGTTTTACCACGGCATGCCGGCAAGTTATTGGATTGACGAGTTGAAAGTGATGTGTCAGCCCGTAAAGGTGCAGCCGGACGCGCAAGGGATGGTGGCCATATTCAGCGGTTTTGCGGTCGACGGGCTAATCAAAATCATCGCCGAGGATATCAAGAAGGACGCGGTGCCCTATCTTATCGAGATGTTGCAAGATCCCAATCCGACCGCACGGGCCGTAGCGGCGAAGGCGTTGCGGCGGATCGGCCCTGATGCCGCGGACGCGACGCCGGTTTTGATCAAGTTGCTTGAAACGAAGCAAGATGGATACGGGTTTAACGTCTTCTGGGGCACTCTGAGAAAGATCAACCCTGAGGCAATCAAGGCGCTGGCAAAACTGTCTCCGCGCCTCGCAAACACGGGATTCGTTTGCGCGTGGAGCGCTGATGCAAGCGGATCGAAGTCAGGACCTCGCAATCAGTCGATCTCAGTCAGACGAATGTGGTTTGAAGGAACTAGGCTTGTCGTGACGAATGCCAACTATAACAAGATCAAAGAAGGGATGACCTGGAACGATCTCCGACCAATCCTCCATGAGGAGATGACGTGGGATGATGTCTGTGAACACGCAGCGTGGGAAGTTCGTGCCGACGATAAGCTCCGCGTCTCGTACTTCTGCGATCAAGGGCGGGACCATTTGCTTGTCGAGCTGGAAAACAATAAGGTGACCCAGAAAAAATGGGGGGAGCCAATTCCTTTTGGGCTAGGGGAGCCGAGCGAATGAGGTGGGAACTGACTCGGCCCAATAGATCATAACCGCTCTTCGCGTCGGCCGATTCCAGCAATTCCCCTATAGCGCCTCCTACGACGCCTCCGATTACGCCTCCGAGCTTGACTCCTACGAAGCTTCCGTCAAAACCCTTGGATTGACTTTTAGCGAATGCCACTTTCACCGGAGCACTCTGCGTTGGTTTATTGCAAACAGCACAACGCTGAGGCATAGTAGTTCCGTCTCGGACAACCAGGTGTTTACAGGCGCGCATAGGCCCCGTAACGACGTTTGTTGCTTGCATGACTCGAAGGCCCTTTCGGTAGCTTTGAGAATCACCAGGCAAAGAGAGGCAGCCAAGCCAACATTTTACCCGTTTCGGCCAGCGAGGGGAACTTCCGCTCAATATAAACTGCCAACCCCACCACCAGACCGAAAACCACGATACCCCACGCACCGAACACGGCCAGCGACGACCCCAGTACCACGAACAAGAGCAGCAGTGTATGGCGACAATTACTTTTCCCGGCTGACGACAATTAGAATTCCCGGTTGAGGGATCGAGTAAACTGACGCAAGTCTCCATTGGAGGGAGACTTGCGATGATGACGGATCGGCAACTCTATCCGCGCAGTGCGGCGACTAACCAGGCCGTAATGAACATCGAGGCGATACCAAGGACAATGGCAAGGCAGCCCGACCTCGGAAAACCCTTGAGCCATGCATTGATCGGACATCCGATGATCGTCGCAAGACAGATGCCGCCAAAGACCCTGTCGAGCGGATCGGCCGAAAGCGTCAAAAGTTCTCCGACGGCAAAGCCGATCGCAAGCCCTGGCAAGGCGGCGTACCGTACCTTGCGCGTCCGCCAGATCAAGATTCCGGAGACGAACATCGGCCCTGCAAAGAGCCAGGCGCCTCGCCCCAACAGGCGACAGGCGGAGCCGATCAACGCCGTCAGCACCATAAGGTAGAAGAGCAAGCGGATATCGAACTGATACGTTATGGCGTCAACGTCGGGCGGCGGCGGATCGGGTGGGAAATTGTAGCCGCAGTTCGGGCAGACGATGTCCGTTTGGCCCATCGCGCTTCGGCACTTCGGACAGAACGCCCAAAGCAAGTGACTTCGCTGTTCGGTACGCTCGCCCATTAAATTGCTTCATCTCCTAGCGCCCAGCGTTTTGCCGCTATTCTACCGCGCTGCGGTGGACTGCGATATGGCCCAGGCTCCATGCGTGCTTTCATTTTCCAGCCCAGCGAAGCGCGGAGATTTCCGTGCCGGCGAGGTCCACTTTCTCGAAGGCCGGGAAAGGGATCGAATCGAGATCGGTGACCTTTGCCGGAACCGCGCAAACTTGTTTCGGCCTAGCCAGATTCCGGGCGCGCAGGCAAGATGCGTGCGCTACAGGCCCAATCTTGAAACAGCTTTTTAGCCCGGGCGTACGCCGCCGGGGGCCGGGTAAGGGACGTCGGGCTGAATTCCCCGAGAAGCGGGCGGCGGCGTAGTCTTTTTCTTGAGGGCCTTCTCCACGTAGTCGATCGTCTCTCCCACGGTGTCGATTTTCTTGAAGTCATCGGCGGGGACCTTGAGATCAAACTTCTTCTCCACGTCCTTGCGGAGCTTGACCAGGTCGTCGGGCTTTGCTGCCAGGTCCTTGACGAGCGCGTCGCCGCGCTTAATACTTTTCGCCTCGATCTGTGTCCGATTGGAGATGATCTCGATGACCCGTTCCTCCACCGTGGCCGCTTTCTTGGGCGGAGGCAGGCCCGGGCCGATGCCTTGCCAAGCCATGGCCGGCCCGGCCGTGCTTGCCCCCAGGGCTGCCAGCATGGCCGCGGCGGCCTGCCCCAAGAACGCCCGGCGGTGCTCCTGCGGCACGGAGGCCCGGGCGATGACCGCCTCAAGCTGCGCGGCGGGGACGGTGGTCAGCATCGTCGTCTCGGCCGCGGTAAGTTCCAGACCGATCGCTACGGCCGCCGCAGTTCTCTGCTGGAGCAGGAGTTGTTTGAAATCGGGATCAATGGCGGCCTTGAGGACCAGCACCTCGATGCCTTGGGGAATCTGTCTGCTCATGGATCTGTCCTTTCAAGAAAAAGGGGTCATCGGGACCGAGTTCCTTTCGCCGTGTCCTCAGGCGGGCGGTCCGGCTAATTGCTCGGCCGACTGCCACCAGTCACAGGCGGTTGGTCCGGGCGAATGCCCTTTGACGCCGCCGCGCCTTCGCACCCTATCGACGTCATCATTCCCAGGAACCCCTCTATTCTACCGCGCCGCGACACGCTGCACCACAAGGCGGCAACCTTCGTGCGGCGGGAAAGCGGGCTCGGAACGCGGGCGTGTGGGGTGGCTGCGCTCAGGGCCCATTCTGGTAGGGCCGCTGGTGGCGCGGTATATTGGCAGGCATGGACACGGCCGAGAAACGTCGCTGGTAGTCGTGGGACGCCCAAGATCGCTTGGCCGCTGGCGGCGAAGCTGCCCTGCGCACCGTCGAAGGCGGCAAGGCGGGACAAAATTGGCCAGGATCGAGCGCCTCAGTGAGTTGCAAGAGGGGCTGGGGTCAAGAACTCGCCTGCTGACCTGACCGATGGCGCACTGGGCAGGCCGGTGGCCTGCCCCTGCTGGTCGAGGCATCGCGGTTCTTCCGCCGTCATCGCCACGCAAAACGGAGCGGCGCTGCTCTTCATCGCAACGTAGTCGATACCCTGGACTGTCTTCTCGGGGTGCAGGTTCGTCCACGTCGAGAGATACAACCGTACGTAGCAATGGCTGTCGAGGGCGGCCTTATTATTGCCAGCCCAGGCGACCTGGCCGCGAGAGACCGGTCCCTTATCCCCGCTCCACCAATCACGAACATCTTGGCCGACGATCACCGGAACCGTTGCCAGATCGCCATCGGCGTAGCGGACTCGATACTCGGCAATCCGTTGGCCATCGACGATTCCCTGACTCTTCGACGCGTCTTGGGTGGCATGGAGGATGTACAGCCGCACCATCCGGCGATGGACGGGAATTCCTTCCACGGAGGGCGGCATCTGCGGGAGGTGCGCGCCCTGTAACTGGATCATACGGTTTCCAATCTGGAATTCCACACCCGCCAGAATCCGAGTTCCCGTGGCGAGTTCGAGCTGATTCTTGTCGTCGGCGCCAGCCTTGACGCTGTTGTAGTGGTGACTCAAATCGATCGGAACGAGCTTGCCACAAGGGCGGTGCCAGGGACCGACTAGTTCAGCCGCCGCTTGGGGAACGTCCGGGCACGCACATGCCGGAGCCAACGGCTGCGATCGCTGCAAAGCGCTGATCTCCAGGGACCAGATCTCCGGGTGATCCTGCCGCCGCACGACGACGGCCAGTTGGGAACCATCAGGCGACCACCGGGGACAACCGAACTGGCTGCTGTCTCCTACGCGCAGTAAGAGATTCTGTTTGACGTCCAGGACTCCCAGAATCACCCCGCCGGCACAATGAAATCCCGCCAAGGCCAGATAACCGCGGGCGGGAGACCAGACCGGCGTCTCGTCCTCCACCTTGACCAGGGGCCATTCCCGAACGGACTTTCCTGTTTTGCGATCGACGATCCGCAGGCGACCTTTGATCTGCTGACCGGCACGACTTGCGGCTTCCATCCCAATTCCGCCAACGCTTGAGAAATCTCCCGGCGGGTCGACGGCTACGGCGGGGAGCTTGCGGTCGACGTCGATTGTATACCACTGTGGTTTCTGCGTCGAGCAGAAGTACAGCATCCGGCCGTCAACCGACCAGTGCGAGTTTTTCCCAGCAGCAAGCCGTTGGGGAGAGCCGCCGGCGGCTTCGCACAGGAAAATCTCTTCCTCTCCGACCCGGCCACTGACGTAGGCGATGTAGCGGCCATTTCCAGGGGACCACACGGGCGATCTTCCCCCTCGTACGACGCGTCTGGTCTTGCCGTTCTGAATATCGAGGACCATGAGTTCGTCGCCACGACAGTAGACGATGTTGCTGCCGGTGGGAGACCAACTTGGCGAGGAGCCTTCGGCCAGGAAGTGACCGCCAAGCCGTTGGATCTCACTTGTCGGCTCGGGTCCCGGCACGAGCATAGCCAACCATACGCAAAAGAAGATCTGCGCCATCCGGCGTACCCTCGGCAAGTCGATCTATTGGGCTTCGGACACACTACACAGGTCAATTATACCACGTTGGCAAGCATTACGTCGCCATATCAAACTCGGATACTCGCCGGACGGCATGGGCTTGCGCTCAGGCACCAGGAGCGCGAGATCGAAGGTTGAGACATTATTGCCATGGGCAACAATTTGCCCGCCGGCCTATTCTGAGGCGCGCGGCTGCCTGGTTTCTTTGCACTCTGCCTAGGTCCGACCGGTGCGGATGTCTACCCGCAGCGGCAGGCTGAACCCGGGAGGCATGGCTTCCATCGCTTCCGTGGCGATCTGGCGGGTCTGGTCAATCAGCAACTCCGGCACCTCCAAGAACTACCGCTACGAAACGGGATGCTTGGACCTGGTGGCTGCCAATCCGACGAAGATTCACTCGCGCGGCATCGGAGACCTGCCGAATCGCTGGGCGTGGCGTTTTTACTTGCCCCAAGGACACCAGTGCTGGCTCTTGATTTCGACGGGGGCCATTCCGGACGATGAATTTCCCGATCCCAAGGGCAGTTCTAGCAGGACTCTGTCGCCAGGAGAGTACGTTCTCTACGCATATGCGGAACCAACGCGCAACGGCAAATGGCGACTTCACTCCGAAGTTCTTGATCGTGGTATGTTCGCGGGTGGCCGGGGAGCGGTCGAGGATGATATACCGCCCCTCAACAGAGGTTTCCATACTGGCCCAGCCGACTTGTGTCCCGAAGAAGCGATAGTTGAACCGGACAGCAAGTTGCTATTGTTGCGATGCGAAATCGATGACGATGCAGAGGCTTCGCCAAAGTTACCGGAAGGACACGCCGACGGGTTCGTGATTTGGATTGAAGAGGTGAAGTGAGGAGCGAACGTGGCGAAAGTGGTCGGAGTCAGGCTTGAAATATCGATTAACGAGGAGAGGCTGGCCGACTCAAGCGGCCGCTCGATCGGCGAGCACTACGGCGTGGGTTCGGGGGCCGTCCGCGCCATGCATCCTAAAGTGGCAAACGGCTGGCAGAGAGTTTTGCCGCTGGTGGACGCACTCGCGTCGCGTCTCCGACAGAAGCCTAGTCAGCTTAATTGACATTTCGGGCCTTCCGGCGTCGTCCCCAGATTCCAAACGCAACCGCGCCTGCAAGCAGCAACGCGATGCTACCTGGCTCAGGGACCGCTACGCTACTTGCAACTCGGAAACCAGCGTTACTGGAATCCACCGTCGGCATTGAGTAATTACGGAAGTTCGAGGCCATTTCGAGGGCCTGGTATGAGTACGCAGCACATCTGGCACCCCGCGACGTACCATAAAGCGTTGCCTCGTTCCATTCTGTGACGTCGCCGCCCATGTCATAAGTCCCGTAGGGGCCGGGCGACGCGGCAAACGTCCCCACGGGCGTCAGGAAGTTCGTCGGATCGGTATAGTCGCCGTTGTAAAAGTTGGCTTCGTTGCTGGCGGTCAGTGCCAAAGCCAAAGAGTTGCCCGGGGCGGAGTTGCTCTGGGTCGGATACGTCCAGTAGCCCGAGGCCGTGCCACCGCCCATGTAATAGGCTGCCTTGTACCATTCGTTTTCCGTGGGCAGGAAGTACTGGGCGGCGCCGCTGCCGCTGTGGGCAGGTGAAGCCACAGCCAAGATTGCCGACTGGGATGTAGCGCCATTGAGGGCGTATGCGCCGTCCTCGGTAGTTGAGCTGTTCTCCACCCCGGTTGTCGGCTGACCGTTGTCCAGCCAGTTACAGAAGCGGGCCGCGTCACCCCAGGTCTCGCAGAACATGGGCATGTTGCCCGCCTGGGGGTTCGATCCGGTGACCGAATAGGAATAGCTGCCCGGACCGCCACGTTGGCTGATGCCGAACGGAAAAGCACCATTGCCGTTCGCCATGTACGAGTTGTACAGGCCGTAGGTGTCGGTCTTGGCCACGGCGTTGAGGAACTGCGTGTACTGGGCCAGCGTCACGTCGTACTTGCCCATCTGGTAGACGTAGCCAACCGAGCCGTAGCCGGTCGTGTCCGCCGTGTTCCCCGGGTTGCCCACGGTCACGAATTGCAGGCTGGTATCGCCAGTGGGCATGTTGAACACGTCGGCCTGGGCCGAGGCGGCAGATAACAAGAACCACACGGCGGCAGCACTGAGGGCAATACGATGAAGCGATGGATATCTGGTCATGGCTTGGTCTACCTTTTCAGTTGGGTCGGTTGTCGTCGAGGGAATCAGTCTTGGGGCTAGCCACAATGAACGTCACGCCGCCCGTCGCATGGCTTCCGGCAGGCGAGATGGGAAAGACAAAGTGGCCTGGGCGCCGTTTTCGCAGGGCACGGGTGTTCGTGCTGCGCGACGCCTTCGAAGCCGCATGCGATAGCCCAGCAGGCAGGCGCCGGCAGCAAGGAGGGCGAAGGCGGAAGGTTCGGGGACAGGCGTAAACACCAGAAAGTCTGAGCCATACCAACTTCCGCCTGACACAAAATTGCCCATTGGCTTCCCCGTCGCGCCGTTGAACCTGGAAATGACGTCGGAGCGCTCGTTGCTTACGTAAAGGCTGCCGTCCGGCCCAAAGGTCAGGTGGCCGGGGTAGTCGAGGCCGTTCCCGGACGCAAACACGTCCAGAAAAGCGCCAGTTGCCCCGTTGAAACAATCGATTTGGTTGTTCCCAAAATCACTGACATATAAGTTGCCGTCGGGGCCGAAGGTAATGCCGCTGGCATCAGCGATGCTCTCGCCCGACGTGAAAATACCCTCGTAAGCGCCCGTTTTGCCGTTGAATCGCAGGACATCGCCTCGCTCGAACGATGAAACGAACAGATCTCCGCTCGGCCCAAAGTCCAAATCCCAAGCCCACCACAGATCTGACGTGGAAGCCGTAGCAAATTCGCCCATCGAGGCCCCTGTTTGCCCGTTGTAGCGATACACTCCGTTGCCGTCCCGACTGGCGACGTACAAGTTGCCGTCTGGCCCAAACGTAATGCCGACGGGGATATCGGCACCCGTTGCGAATACTCCAAGGTAGGCCCCGGTTTGCAAATTGTAACGAACCACGTTGCTCGTATATCCGTTAGCCACATACAGTGTGCCGTCGGGACCAACGGCCATGCCGGACGGGTTGCTAAGACGTCCGCTGTTACTCGCCACGAGATCGCGTTGATAATCGCCAGTTATGCCATCGAACGCAAGGACCTTGTTGTTGGACCAATCGGCCACAAGCAATTCGCTCGCTCCTGCAGCCTTGGTCATCATCAATAGGATCAAGGGTAAACCGGCACGACGCAGCAATGCAAAGTCAATCATGGTCGTTCTCCACGTGCAATGGTGCCGTCGCCAGCGGCCTGCCAGCAGTGCGACGACACCAGCCCCAAGCAGCGCCAGCGTCGACGGTTCCGGCACGACGGTGAGCACCACGTCGTTGCCCTGCACGGCGAGCGTGGCTGGCAGGCCGTCGATCGTGCCGCTGGTGCTAAGGCTGCCGGTGATCGCGAGGGCGTCGATGAGCGTGTAGTTGCCCGGCCCAAAGCCGCCCAGCGGCGTGAAGTTGAAATCAGCGAACTGCTGGCCACTGAGGACAAGGTTGCCCGAGGGCATGTAGACTTCGTCGCTGTCCGCCGTCGTGTCGAGATCGAAGACCATCACCGCGCCAGATTGGAGCGTGAGGCTGCCGCTGACGTTCATCGGGGTCGGCGCTGCCGCCGGCGACAACGAGCCGCCCGAAGCCACGGTCACGCTGGTCAGGCTGCCCGTGCCGCCCAAGATGCCACCACGGTTGACGGTCACCGGGCTGGCCAAGGAGCCGTTGACGACGAGTTCACACTGGTTGATCGTGGTGGGGCCCGTGTAGGTGTTGCTACCGGTCATCGCTAGCGTGCCCACACCGACTTTTGTCAGTGAACCGGAGCCGCTGATAATGCCGGAGTAGGTCTGCGCGGCCGGATTGGCGAAGGTCACCACGGCGTTATTCAAAATGTTGCGCTGGACATAGCCGTTATTGGCCACCTCGTCGCCGAGTTGCAACGTGCCGGCACTGACGGTCGTACCGCCACTGTACGTGTTACTGCCGGCCAGGACGAGCACGCCGCTGCCAACCTTTGTCAGGTTTCCAACACCTTGGAGTGTGCCCAAGTAGGTCGTGCTCGCGTTGTTGTTGCCCACGCTAAGGGCTACGGCGCTCGCTGCGCTGTTGGCAAGGCTAAGCGTTCCGGGGCCGGCCAGTCCACCCAGCGTTGCTGCGATGCACGACCCGAAGCTAAGCGTCCCGCTGCCGCTGGTATCGAGCGTGCTGTTCTGCAAGGCTAGGGGACTGCCCAAGGCAAGCGTGCCGCCGCCGATGAGTGTATTTCCCGTGAAGGTATTAGTCGCCGCTAAAGTCAGGACGCCGGCACCAATGGTGTCATTCAGCGTCAAGCTTCCGTGACCACTAAGGGAGCCGGAAAGCGTCAGG
>CAZTPX010000087.1:0-40522 GCA_964615095.1 uncultured Planctomycetaceae bacterium
GTTTCGCAGTTTTACCCAAACAATGCAATATCAACTTAGCGCTGTAGTACTAAGTGCCGTCCCCGCTTTGTGAAACGGCGCAACCGAATTCCGGAACAATCGGGGCAAGCCCAGCGGGGACGAGAGGCCGTCTCCCGACTAAATCGACAAACCGCAAGCTGGCAGGTGATGGAGCCTTGTCGGCGTTGGGCCTGCACTCGCCCAAAGACTTGTTCACCTGCCAGGCAAGCTGGCAGGGGTCATGGATCGACTGACGGAACTCTTACTCGCTAAGAAGACTGGTTCACCAGCCCGGCCAAGCGGGCTGGGGTCTGCTCCTCCATTCTGCTAAACAGTTACGAAATGGATAATCAGAAGCGTGGGGCTTCGACGCGCTCGATCAAGCCGCCCGCCGTGCCGCATGCACCGTGGACGGATGCGACGGGAACGCCAGGATGGCTGGGGCGTCCTGTTGGTCGAAGGCGGATGGTTTCGCGGTTCTCGTTGCCCATCGCCGCCGCAAACCGTAGCAGACAAGACCGAGGGCACCGACTCCCAGTAAAGCCAGCGTGGAAGGTTCCGGCACGACGGCGAAATCGCCGTCGTGGTTCACCACGGCCCAGACCGTCTGGTTCGCCGTATTCACGCCCCAATCGCCCACCGTCGTATCGCCATTGGGATAAGCCCCCACTTCGAAATTGCCTGAGTTTGTCCCGATATTGCCGTCAACGGCATTCACCCACAAGCCGGTGAGCGGATCGAGCCACGCCAAATAGAGCGGATCGTCTGCGGCCGACGTGCCCGGCAATATGTCGGAGTCGTAGCTCATCTGCAAGACAAAGGGAGCGGTCTGCCCGCTGCTGCCGTTCAGGGCAATGCCGCTCAACTGCACGATATCGCTAATCACGCCCGAGCCGATTTCGCCGTGCGCCACGTGATTTCGAGGCGTAAACGGCTGGCGGCAAGGAGGTTGGGCCAGATGGGGGAGGCTTGACGGCCGCCAATTCTGGCCCACCGCTGCCTGTGCGGACATGCGGCCACCACGCTGCGTAACAGACAGCTACCGGCCAAATTCGGCCATGAGCATGTCAACGGCGTGCTTCCGCATGTCCTGCGCGTTGTCGGGGGCAGGGGAATTTCCGCTGTTGGCGAAGCTCGCCAAGACATCCGCGTCCGCCGCGCACTTCGGCTTGCCGATCGACGCAAAGACCGTCGCGTGCGCCTCCACATCTGTCGCCGCGCTGGTCGCCGCGGTTTCCCCGGCCGCCGTAGAATCCGCAGCGACTGTCCCTGACGTGTTGGCCACCGCGATCCAACCATACTGACACAACTGGCTCCAGGTGAGGGGCAATGGCTCGTGCCAGCCCCAGGGATTCTCCAACTGGAACGTGTCGTAGGTGGGGCTGTTGGGGTCGGCGTCGTAGCTAGCGATCTCGTATGCGTGGCAGCTAACCAACCCTAACTGCGAGAAAAACGTGGGATCGCCGCTGAGGAAAATCGCCGCCGTCACCGCCTCGCCGCTTTGAATCGCGGCGATCACGGCCTGCTTGGTCGCCAGGTCGCTGGCCACGGGAGAATACGTCGTCGCGGCAACGCCCAGAACCTGTTGGTCCACCAGATTCATGTAGCCAGAGGTGAGAGCCGCGTAGGTATTACTTCCGTCCCGTCCCTCGTGCCCGGTTTCGTTCCACTGGGCATAGGCCTTTTCGACAATGGGCAACCAGTAGGACCCGTCGGGGCCAGGCCGGTCGTATATCAGGCCCCCGTTTTGCCAGGCCGGCAAGAGGCCATTGACAGTGACGTAATCCGCGATGTACGGCCCGGTCCCGTTGTTCTGATAGTAGAACCTCACCGTGTAGCTGGCGATGCCGTTTTCAACCCCGTTGGAAATAATCATGTTCTCGATGGCGGCCGGGTTGCTATCTGCAATTGCTCCCAGCGCGGCGATGAAATAGCAATCCCCCAAGTTGCCTTGTTCATCGTCGCTTGATGACGGTATTTGCAATTCTGGATTAGGGTTGTCGCCATACAGCGGGCCGGCCACCGCGCTATAGCTGGCCGACAAGGAAACGAAAGCCGGATCAATCGCCGGAAGATCCGTGCCGTAGAACCATTTGTCGACCAGATCGGTCAAAGCAGTGGCCCGTGTCGCTGTAACCATCCGTATTGCTGGGCGAGGGCAATCGTATTGAACAGCCCGAATTCCTCGGCAAGTCCGTCCAACGTCGTGACGGCGAACGGCTTGGCGATACTCGCACCGATCGGCGATTTGCCACTGACCAAGGCGTTGAACAGATTCTTTTCACCGATGCCGGCCACCGGCTGGCCGCCAGGAACGGTGAAGCCGTGGGCGAGGCCCCAAAGGATCCTGGCGATCGAGCCCTCTTCGTCTTCGCCTCGGGATATGGGAGTCGAATTGCCGGCAACGGGTTTGGGTATCCCAGGTTGGCGGAGCGAGATGAACTGATTATTGCTCCAGTAGAACTGCGTGGGATCAGCGGCCTGAATGTCCACCAGCGCCGCGTATCCCGAGTTGTTGTGTTTTACCCCTGCTTGTGTGATGTACCAGTCCTTCGCACAAACATCAAAGTAATCGGCCCACCCCTCTTGGGATGGGGTTGCCAGGTCGCTATACGTCAAAGTGGCATCGAAGTTCACTCTATTGGTTGCACCAGTGGTCCCGTTGAAGAACCGTTGGTTGAACCCGACCGAATGCTGAGCGCCGCCGGCCGTATAGAATGAATTTGATTCGTATGATACATAATGCCCGAACTCGTGGCCGATGGTGTCGTACACGGCGGTGTTCGGGTTTTGTGATCCGGCCGTCGTGTCGAGATCGATGTGGAGGTTCTTGGGATCCGCGCAGTTGAACTCCGAAGCACCGACGGCAACGGGGTAGTCGATCTCCAGCGGGTCGGTAAGATTGACGTTGAGTTGGCTGGTTGCGTAGGCGGCATCGACGTTGATAATGGTGGCGAGGATCTGAAAGGCGGGCGCGGCCTTGTTGTTCGTGGGGATCTCGAAGTTGTTTACCCCTGTGCCGAGCCCCTTCGAGCTGTTCGAGTAGTAGACCGAGTACGCGAAATAGTCGAGTTGCGTCGGCTTGCCGGGGTGTGGTTGTGTGTAATCCACCCAATACTGCGTCAGACCTTGCAAACCCGCATAGACGGTCGCGGCGACTATTTCACCGGGGGCCAAGACGGGAGCAGTCGGAATTGTTGTCCACTAAGTACCGTCTGCCTTCGTTGTCGCGCTTGCGATGGCGGCAACGACCGTGTTGGCCTTGGGGTTCACGACGGAAAACTGAACGACCGCGCCAGGCATCCGCCCCTTGAGCCCCGACGGATAATCGATGGTCACGATCCCGTTCAATGTCACCGCAAGCAAGGTCCGGCGCTCCAGCGGCTCGACGCGCAGATGCCGCAGCCATGGCGACTGTCGCTTTGCCTGGGGCTGCTTTCCTCGCCTCCTGGTCCCGAAGATGCGCGAGAGAATCGTTTTCTTCATACTCATGATCATCGTGCTCCCAAAGTTTGAAAGTCGTTAGTGCGGTTTATGGAATCACTTCGCGGGTCGAACATCCCCAGCGCCGCCGCAGCGAAATTGCCGAGGAATGCGTGATTCTTTTACAGTTCCTATGGAATGTGCAACGGGTTGTCGTCCAGAATTGACCGTGGGGTTGTACGAATGGTTGGGGGGTTCTTCATGGCTCGCTGGAGTTTATATGCGGCCTTCTCGGATACCGACGTGTATTGCACGTCGAGGAGCCCCAGGTTCTTGAGTGCTACAAGCTGCTGAATGCCTTTGGCGGTGACATAGGTTTGCGAAAGGTTGAGCGTTCCGAGCTTGCTCAATCCCAAGAGATGCACCAAGCCCGCGTCGGTGATTTGGTTTCCGCCCAGGTAAAGAGCCTCCAGGCGGTCGAGCTTGGCGATATGTTTCATGCCTGCGTCGGTAATCTTCGTGTCCGACAGGTCGAGAAACTTGAGCGCGTGCATCGCTTCCAAATGAACCATCCCCGCGTCGCTGACCCGGGTTACCTGCGCGTCCAGGGTGTCCAGTTTCGGAATTCGTGCCAGGTGCGCCAACCCTGCATCGCCGATCTCGGCATTGGCCAGTCTGACGGAGGTAACTTCGGGCAGGCCTTCCAGGTAGCGCAGGCCATCGTCCGTCGCGCCCCGCGCTATGACCCAGCGCAGCTTGGTCCAACCCGTGACATTCTTAAGTATTGCGTCGGCCTTGCCCCAGATTTCAAGAGCCTCGATTTTCTTCAACTTGCGCAGGCTGGCCAGCCCGGCCTCGCTCGCGCCGTTCGCACCGATGGTAAGCTCGCGGAGGTCGGACAACTCGGCAAGGTAGGGCAAGCCCTTGTCGGTGAGCGAAACGTCGTCGTCGATGTAGTGAAGCGTCTTGATCGGCGCGAGGTTCTTGATCCCGTCGTCGTCGGTGCCGCCAAAAAGGCGCAAGCGTTCCAAGTGGGAAAGCCGCTGCAGTGGGGCCAGATCCGCGCCGGGCACGGCGTGCTTCAGTTGGATCTCTCGCAGCGCGGGAAACGCGACCATGCTGCGAACGATCTCTTTTTCGTTCATCCATACCTCCAGGTTCGCCAGCTTCGGGAGCCCCGCAAGGTACTTCAGGCCCGCGCCTTTAATATGAGGTGTGTTGAGGGTAAGGGATTCGAGGTCGTTCAAGCTGGCCAGATGCCGAAGCCCCTCGTCCGTGACCTTGTCGCTCCACAATTCGAGATACTTGAGTCCTTTCAAGCCGCTCACGTGGGCCAGCCCCGCGTCGGTGATGTTGGCGCGGAAAACCAGCTTGAGGAGATAGGGGAAACGCGGCAATAGGGCGCAATCCTTGTCGGGAGACGTGTGCGCGACCAAGTTGAGACACCTTACGTGCCCATCGGAAGTGAACGGGAGGCGGATATCAAATTCGGGCCCGTTGTGCCCATGGCAGAAGGCGGTCAGCGCGGCCTGTTCGTCGGCGTCGGCTGCCGCGTCCTTTTTCGGCGGCGCTTGGCCGTGCGACTGCGCCGCGACCAAGGCCAGCGCGGCCATCGCCAAGACTGTCTGCGTGATGCGTTTTGCGATTGCGAACATTGATCGAACGAACGGCGGCTGATCCGCCCGAAGGCTCAGCACAATCGATCGAAAAACTTCACATGACATGCTCATGACATCTCTCCGTTACTGCAACTTCTTACCAGCAACAACGATTTTACCACCGATAGGCTGGGGATCGGCGACGTTCCCTGCGGTTTTTGCCGTTCTTGTGCCCTGTTTTGACAATCGCGACTTACGCTGGTCCGCTGCACGGCGCCCGGGCTTATCGCAATGGGCGACCGTTATCCCCTTCAACTGACGGGCCAGGGAGGCCAGCAGATCCGGCAGGCAGGCATTGTCTTCAGCGCTCATCCGGTTCCACAGCTTTGTAAGCAACCGCCCTACTCGCTTTTCCGCTGCGGCCAGGGAGACCGGCGATTCATCCTCCTGCCGCGCCAGCGCACGCAGGCCGGCGGCACTTTAGCATCCGGTCGTCGCTCGCCATGACTTCCCGCACCCATTGTTCATAGACGTCCTGGGGCACGCTCGCTTCCTGCTGGTAATAAGATGCCTGAGTTCGCTTCAAACCGAGGTCCTGGAACGAACATGTCCCACGCGGACATCTTGTGTTCTCCGCGTTCTGCAAGCTCTCCCCGCTCCCGCATGGCCATGAGGGTGGCCCCGGTCTTGCGGCGGGCATCCAGGGCATAACGCGCGGCAGTGTTGCCGGAAACGATATAGGTGTAGCCCGTATAGCTCTCCGTGCCCGCCAGGGCCAGGACGCCGCTGCCGGCCGTCTGCAAGTCGATCGCGCCCGTGATGTCGCCAGAGAACGTATCCAACGCCGAGTCGGTGGCGACCGTGAAAGTGACCAAGCCGGAGGAATTCTCGACCGTCCCGCCGCCGGTCAGGGAGCCCACGGTGAGTCCGCAGCCGTTGACGTCCAAGGTCCCGATCAGTTGCAAGGGATTGGTCGGCTGGCCCAACGTGGCGTTGTTGGCCAACTGCACCGTGCTGCCGAAGGCGATCTGCGTCCCGCCGCTGTAGGAGTTGTCCGGGTTGCCGACAATGAGGGTGCCGCTCTCCGGCGTTACAATCTGCCCGGCAACACCGCTGGTCGCGTCGACAATTTCCGAATCGATCTCAAGGGTGGTAGTGGGAGCAACATTAATCGAGGTACTGCCGGTAAGCCCAATCTTGCCACCCGTCAGAAGGCAAGAGGCGCCTACTAAGCATGTTATCGAAGCCGGATTGACCTGGCTTTGAATTAGAATGCTAACTTCCTGGCCCGTTGGGCCGGAGATTTCTGCATCATACCCGTCTTGCCACGGCGCGGGCTGGCCATTGACCAGCCAGTGCGATGTCTGGCCCTGGGGCGCGACCCACGAACCACTCAAGGATCCGTCCCAGACCGCCACTGTCGAAAGCAGGCGTCTGTCTTCAACTCGCTCGAAGCACAGGCACTCGAAGTGGAGGCTCCACTCGACTCGCCGCGTCCTCTTCCGCACCTTGCGCAAACGCGCAATGTATGCCTTGACGGCCTTATGCGAAAGCCAAGCGAGTCTTCTGAGGCGGTCGCATATACCTTCAAATGCATGCTGCGAAAGCCATCTCCATCGCAGCAAAATGTCATTCTCCTTTACCAAGATTACGTAGAAAACGCAAGGCAACCGTGCCCGCACCGACTAACAGCAGCAAAATGCTGCTCGGCTCAGGCACGCTTGCCACACGAAAACCAATTCCTTCGTTCTCGGAAGCTGGGACTGGGCCGCCGCTACCACCTCCCGTCGAAGATATCTCAATAAAGTCGCTGCCAAAGCCCCCGCCATATATGCCTCGCTGAATCCCGCTGTAGTCAGTTTCATTCCACTGATAAACATCCCCGCTTTGGTCGTATGGGTCGTCCCAATAAATTCGCATCATCGTAGATTAAGGCTTCCAGGGGCGTTTTACGGGCTTTTCAGGGTCACATACGTTGCAGATTTATTGGGATGAGCCATACGTCCCGTAGGCGGATGGCGAACCGGCGAAGAAGCCGACGGGCGTCAAATAGTTGACGGGATCCGATGGACCGGCAGCTCCGTAGCCGGAAAAGTTCGCGTTGTTTTTTCCCGTGGAAGAAAGCACGTTGCTGGGCGTCGTGTTGCTCTGGGTCGCGTAAACCCAGTACCCCGCGTTGGTGCCACCACCGACATAGTACGAAGCTTTATACCATTCATTGACGTTCGGCAGCACCCAGGCGGCCGTCGTGCTGCGTGTGACTGCCATTAAGGCGGCATTGCTCGTGCCGCCGTTCAGGTTATAGGTGCCGGTCTCGGTCGTACCCGCTGCTTCCGTGCCGGTGGTCGGCTCGCCGTTTGAAAGCCAGTTCACAAATCGCGCCGCATCGCCCCAGGTGACGTCGAAAACCGGCATGGTGCCATTCTTGTTTCCCTTCAGGGCATAGCTATAGCCGCTGGAACTGCTCGTCTGGAGGATGCCGCAGGTCGGCATATCCGTGGCCATTCCGGGCGTGTAGAGGCCATAAGGATCGCCGGAAACGGCCACGCTGCTGAGGAACGTAGCGTACTGCGAAAGAGTCACGTCGTACTCGCCGATCTGGTAGGTGTAAGGCACCGCGCCGTATCCCGTTAAGGGGTCGGCAACGTTTCCCGGATCGCCCACGGTCACCAGAGCTATATCCACCGGCAAGGTGTCGGCCAGGGCGGCTACGTCGGCAAGAACGACGAGCAACAGGATACAAATTAGTTTCGGGTTCATACTACCCCCCACTTTCTATCCTGGCCCGCATGCAATCCGCAATTTACACAGTTTTTGAATCCCTGTCAAAGACCATTTTCTTTTTCTCGTGGGGATTCAATACGTGGGCCCAAAGCACGTAGCCCCTACTTTATGCGGAAACCGCGAAAGGTGTCCAAGTCAAAGCCGAACTCCTGTCGCTGAACGCCGCTCGGTACGAGAAGTTCGTTTGCTGCGATAGGAGGAACGTCAAAGTAACGTATCCGGTCTTGATCACGATAAACGTTCCGGCCTCCTGATTATAACCAATGACAAAGTACCCCGCGAAGGTTGCGAGGCCCAAGCGGACAGGCCAGGCCGCGGGCAATGAAACAAGAGAGGTCGTGGTCGTTGAAAGCCTCCACGGCGAGTCGCCGTAGCAGGACGGCCGCGCCGGCCGCCTTGCCATTGAGAGCGGAAAACGCACCGGACACCTTGAACCCCAACCGCAGCGCGCGAAGCACGCATCGATTGCGATCGGTTCCCATGTAGGGAGCAAGAGGATACATAAAACAGAGTTGCGAGCCCCATAGAGTATCCTAAACCGCTCGTACAAGTCGGGGATCTGCTCTAAGTCGGTGGACTGGGCCAACCTGCGGCGGATCCCGGCCAATACGATCATGTCGCTCAAGAGTGAGGTAACGGCCGTTTCCTTATATTTCAAATATCCATTTATTCGAATTGCAATTGAAAGGGGCGCTCATTGAAACAAATAGTCATGGACCGGCCAGCGTATTGTAGAGTAGAAACCGATACACGACGCATTGGAAACCGCCCAGGGGTTGCTCCCATGGTTCCTTGACAATTGAACCAGCCCCCGGCGTAGCGAACTGGGGGCCAGAATGAAGGCCGCCGCCAACTTCACGAGTTGACAGTGATGGCAGTTCGTTTCTTGAAGGAACACCCGCTCCGCGGAAATCGGGAAGCCGTAATCGGCAATAGTACAAAAAATGATTTTTTTCTGTCCCGGTCAGACAATTATCTTGAAAAGCGTGTTGCAAGTGACTCCAAAGTAGTGTATGAACGGACTATAATGGCACAAAATGGTACAATGTGGCTAGCTTTTGGCACAAAAGTGGCCAGGTTTGGCGCAAAAATGACAACATCTTACGAGGGTACAAGGAAAATCGAAAGAGTGTCAAGACATCGTTTATCACGAGTTTTTCTCCAAAGATACCACCACTGTGATTAGAAATTAGCAACCTTATAGATGTAAAGAATTGGCAAGAAATCTAGAAACGCCTGTTTTCGTGACTAAATGGCACAACCAATTGACTCTATATGGTGGTGCCATTCATCAGTGGCAGAGGCCTGAAAGCCGACCGGGCCGCGATGGCTTCCCATCATGGCAGAACGTGACCAACACGTTGGAGGATCCGACCAGCCCTTCACTGCCCGCGGACCGGGCGGGTGTTGAACTTCAACTGGTAGGCCCGCGTCTTCTCGTTGTCGGGATAGTGTTCATCGGAACGGTAAGGATAGCCGCTCATGGCGTGGAACGGCAGCGGACCTACGGTGGCCGGGTAGGCCGTGTGCGGGTCCATGTCCTTGCAGTAGCTGTCGGTTTTCAAAATGAAGGTCCGCGTCTTACCTGGTGGCACGGGTCCAAAGGCGGCAGCGGGAAAACGCAGCGTCACCTCCTCGCCCGGTCCCATGATCACGTAGCGGTCGTCGGCCTCCGCCAGCAGTTCGCCCACCTCGCCAAATCGCGTGTAGCTGCCTGCCATCGCTTTCCAGGCCACGCCGTGGTCCAGGTTGTCGTAATCGTAGAGGTTCGGCTGCCGCCCGTCGGGCGAATACTCGCGCGGATAGCCCAGGAAGTGCAGGTCCGCGCTCCGCACCGCCGCTTCCTTGAGCGTCGCTGCCTTCTTGTCGAGCACGACGGCCAGGAAAATGCGGTCCCAGTAGAGTTCCATATTGCTCGACACCCGCAAGCGGCGATCGGAGGGCAAGACCTTGCCCGTCACGTCGAGCGTCATCGTGTGGTTCAGCCCGGCCGGATACCCTGCCTCGTGAAAGAGCTCGACCCACTTGCCGTCCCGCAGGGCGGAAATACTCGGCGCCTTCAATCGCACGCCCGCCTGGGCGGCGGCAAAGCCCGTTGCCGAGTAACCATATTCAACCCAACCGTGCAGGAAGAGCACCAGGCGGTCGTTAGGGCCGACGCCTTGGAAGCGATCGCCGAAATCCAGGTCGACAAAGTGGTCCTTGGCAAAACCGGTAAATCGCTGGTCCAATTCCGTCGCCCCGGCGTAGCGGCGATCGATCCGTCGCAGCTCGTCGGTAACGTCGACCCCGCGGTGGTCGACCGCCCGCACCGGCTCGATCGGTTTCTCGACGACGAAGGCCTCGAAGACCGGCGGCGGGGCATTGACCGGCATCATCTCGTTCGGGAAGACCTCCGTGCCGGCCGGATGATCGACGGCAATCAGCTTGGCTTCATCGAAGTAGACCACTTCTTCCAACGGTTCCGTGACTTGCAGCACGTAATCGCCGCGGACTGGCTCCAAGTGCGGCAGGCGGATGTACTCCCGCGGATCGGGCGGCGCATATTGACCGGGCGCCAGCAGGTATCCCAGTCCGCCCTTGCCGCCGAAATCGGAGACGAAGCGGAAGTAGTCGCCGTCCCAGGCGAACAGCGTGGGGCAGGACGAGACCTTTCGCGGCAATTCCTCGATGCGGACAACGCGGTCGGCGGCGACGTCGATTTCCGCCTGCAGCACGCCGTCCGGCCAGCGGATCCGCAACCACTCCACCTTGTCGTTCTCACCCAGGCCGGCGTGGATCCGCAGGGGCGACATGGCTACCGGCCCGGAGGAACCGCCGACCACGTATTGCTGATACACGCGGCCCGTGCGGATCTCCACCCGCGCCCCAATGGCCGAGCCGTCGGAGCGGGCCTTGTTGTCCTGCTTCCGCGCGCCGACCAGGTCCAACTCGATCCAGTGGCGGCCCGACGTGACGTTCTGAATGAGCAGCGGCGCGTCGCCCGCGGGGGCCAGGAGGATGTCGCAGCGTCCCTTACCGCAGAAATCGGCCGCCACACAACTCGCGTCGCCCTTGGTCTGGATCGCCGCCAGCAGCAAACCGGGATCCAACTCGGCGGCATCCAGGAAGCGGTCGCGCGGCCAATCGTTCAGCAGGAGCACCGGGCCGCGGCTGCCGTCGCGACGGTGTGCGTCGGCGATGAGGATATCCAGATTGCCGCTGTTTTGCATGTCGGCGAACTGCCCGCCGCTGCCGCCCAAAGCGCCGAAGCGGTTCCGGAAGTCCTTGTGCTCCTCGAAGCGGAATGCCCCGTGGTTGATGAACAGGTGCAGCCCGTCCTTGGCAAAGACCAGCAGGTCGCGCTTTCCGTCCTTGTTGTAATCGCCCGCAGTGGCGCTGATGACGTCGCGCACGTCGAGCCCCGTGGCGGCCGCGTCCAGCAGATGATACTTGCCCGCCCGGTCGTTGACCCAGGCGATGGGTTTCTTGCCGTTGGCCGGGAAGAGCACGAGATCCAGGTCGCCGTCGTTGTCGAAATCCTCGCTCACCACCGCCGCGAGCGGCGTGTCGGGCAGTTCCAGGCCGAGTTGCGCCGCCACGTCCGTAAAGGACCCGTCGCGGTTGTTGCGGTAGACGCTGCACTTGGCCGCCAGCGCATTGCCGGCGGCCGGGACGGAACCCTTCTGCAGTCGAAAGGCCAACAGGTCGAGGTCGCCGTCGCAATCGATGTCGCGCAGACGGGCCAGGGCCGTGAAAGCCGCAGCAGCGGGCAGGCCCGCCGCCGAGCGGCGGCTGAAGTTCCCTTTGCCATCGTTCTGGAAAAGGACGCCCCCGCTGGCGGTCCCCAGCCACAGATCGAGGTGGCCGGCATTGTCCACGTCGCCCAGGCAGGGCGAGACGCCCTGTGTGGCCAGGGGCGGCCGCGCCGTAAACCGACCTCCGCCGTCGTTGATCCAGACCGACGTGCTCCCCTCGCCGCCGATGCCGCTCAGCACCAGGTCGAGATGCCCGCTGCCCGTAAGATCGCCCACGGCGATCCCCGGCAATCCCACAGTCCCGCCGCTCCAGTCCCACGTCGATGCCGGTTGCGGCAGGCGGACGATCTGGGGCGAAAAGAGTACGCGGGCGGCAGGGCCAGTTTCCACGGGTGGCAACGGCAAGTTGTCGGCCCCCAGGGCCAGGTAATACTTGCCGCACATCCCGTACACCTTCTGCACGCTCGCCGACCCGCCCGTGAGTTCGATGGCGTTGAGTTCCTGGAACCGCTGGAAGAGCGCGTCGGCCTTCTCGGTCTGCTCGCTGCGCTGGTATTGCAGGGCCAGGCGGTAGGCGGCGGAAACGAACCCCGGATCGATCTCCAGCGCCTTTTCCAGCATTTTCACGGCATCCGCGTTGCGCCCCAGCGCCAGCAGCGCCTCGCCGCACTTGTAGGCCACGCAGGGGTCGGCCTTGTCGCGTTGGTAAACGGCCTGAAAACACTCCAGCGCCTGGGCGTTGTCGCCGGCATGCTGGTAGCACAGTCCGCGGCAGAAGCGGGCGTGAAGTTGCTGGGGATCCGCCTTCAGAACGGCATCAAAGGCCTGGCAGGCGGCGTTGAAGCGATCGGTCTTGCGGTCCTGTCCCTCGATATTCAGGTAGGCCAGGCCGAGGTTGAAGCGGGCCGCCTGCCAATCGGGCGCTGCTTTCAGGACCTTTTCGAAGGCCTGAGCCGCCTCATTGTAGCGATATTGCTCCAAGAGCGCTGCGCCCCGATTGAAGGTCGCCAGGGCCTCGACCAACGCCAGCGGGAGTGGTGCCGGCAGGAGTGGTGCCGGCGGCGCCGCTGTTGGCTTTGGCGCGGAGGAAGTGCTGTTCGCCGCTTGGGGATGGCCGGCGTCCGGCGGCAGCGTGGGCCGGCAGGCGGCCCCCAAGAGCACGACACCCGCGAGACTAACGAGCACGCCACGACGCAATGAGAAGTGCATGGACCACATGGACTGCAATTCCGATTGAATGAGAAACTATTTCAAAACCCGCAAGAACGTCCCGGAAACGAGACTCGCAACCCGTGATGGAAGTAGATTCTAAATGGTTTCTGCACAACAGGCTAGCCATGCCCCCTGTGACCGGCCGCCACGACCGGTTCTTCAAGGCGGTGCAACGAAAAATCGGGCTAGCTTCCCAAAATTGGCTCCCGGCGGGAAAATCCTTGCAACAAATCGGCGCGTAAGCGCAAATTACTCTTAGGGCCAGCGGGGAGGTCGATTATGAGCTACGACCGCGCGAAGGACGAAGAACTGATGCAGCGAGTGGTGCAGGGCAATCGTGAGGCCATGGGCCCGCTGTTGCGCCGGCATGCCAGTTCGCTGCTGACCTTCATCCGCCGCATGACGGGGAATTGGCATTGCGCCGAAGAGTTGTTCCAGGAGGCGTTTCTGGCCGTTTGGCAGGCCCGCCGCCGTTATGAATACCCGCGGCCCTTCCGGCCGTGGCTCTTCGGCATCGCCGCCAACAAGTGCCGCGCCGCCTTCCGCAAGGCCCCCGGTGCGCCGGAGCCTCTGGCCGGTTGGCTCGACCCGCCCGCCACGCGCGAGCCGTCGCCGGTCGAGGCCGCCATCAATACGGAAACGGCGGCCATTGTGGCCCAGGGCGTGGCCGCCTTGCCGCCCAAACAGCGGGTCGTGCTCGTGCTGCGGGTCTGGAACGGCCTGGAATACGCCGAGATCGCCCAGGCCCTGGACCGCAGCGAGGGCACCATCCGCTCGCAGATGTTCCACGCCTTGGCCAGACTGCGGCGTTACCTGGAACCCCGTATGCGAAGAGCAGGGGAGGACTGCCATGATCAATCCTGATGAACACGTTCTGGAAGAGGTCGACGCCTACCTGCACGGCGTCCTTTCCCCGCAAGACGACCGGCAGATCGCCGCGCACTGCGAATCCTGCCCCATCTGCCGCGTGGCCTTGGAGGAGGCCCGCAAACGGCAGGAGGCCCTGCAGTCGCTGCCGCCTGTCGAGGCCCCGGAGGCCCTGATCCGGCAGACGCTCCAGCGGATCGAACGGCACCAGGTCGTGCGGCGGAATTGGACGCGTTATGGGTTGACGGCCGCGGCGGCAGCCGTGCTCGCACTGGCTACGGTCCATCTCTATTTGTACAGCATGGCCCCTTCGCCTTATGACTTGCGCGTGATGGGGCAGGCCGATCTGGCGGCCGGGGCGGAGGCCTCGCTGCGCGTTGTGCTGTTGGACCACCGCGATGCCGCGCCGCGGGCCGGCGCGCCCGTGGAAATCGACCTGGTCCGCGCGAAACCGCAGGCCGTGTTTCACCTAGCCAGTTTCCAGACGGACCAATTCGGCAGCGGCACGGTTCGCATGCAGATGCCCGATTGGCCGCCGGGCCGCTATAGCTTGCGCGTCAGCGCCCAGCCCGGCGAACGGACGGAGACGATCGAACAGGTGGTCACGCTGCGCCGCTCCTGGCAGTTGATGCTCACCAGCGACAAGCCCGTCTACCAACCGGGCCAGGTGATCCACCTGCGGAGCCTGGCGTTGGCCCGCCCGCAGACCAAGCCCGTCGCGGGGAAGAAGGCCGTCTTCTACGTGACCGACGCCAAGGGCAACGTGATCTTTCGCAAGCCCGACGTCACCAGCCGCTTTGGCATCTCGTCGGCCGATTGCCCCTTGGCCGGCGAGATCATCGAAGGGACCTATCAGCTTGCTTGCGAAGTGGGCGACACCAAGAGCGCGATCAGTGTCGAGATCAAGAAGTACGTGCTGCCCAAGTTCAAGCTCGCCGTCGAGCTGGATGAGCCGTTCTACCAGCCCGGGCAAAAGGTCCGCGGCAGGCTTTCGGCGCAATACTTCTTCGGCAAGCCGTTGGCCAATGCCGAGGTGAAAGTTGAGGTCCTGGCCAACGACGTGGCCGCCGGCCGCATCGCGGAGACGACGGCCAAGACCGACGCGCAAGGCAGGGCCGCCTTCGACTTCGTCCTGCCGCAGTCGCTTGTCGGCCGCCCGCAGGACGAGGGCGATGCCCGCTTCGCGCTCACCGCCACCGTCTGCGACAGCGCAGGACAGAAGCAAGCCGTGACCGTCTCGCGGATCGTCACGCAGCAGCCGGTCCGTATCGAGGTCATTCCCGAGGCGGGCCGGCTTGTCGCCGGGCTATCGAACACCGTCTACTTCCTCACGACCTATGCCGACGGCCGCCCCGCGGCGACGCGGATTGCGATCAGCGGTTTCCCGGAGGAGAGCAAAACCAACGACATGGGCGTAGCCTCGATCGAGTACACACCCCAGGGGAACAACAAGGCCTGGGTGGTCCGCGCGACGGATGCGGCGGGCCAAAGCGGCCGTCGCGAGGTTTCATTGGATGCCGATGAGAGCGGCCAGGGCTTCCTCGTGCGCACCGACAAGGCGGTCTACGACGGCGGGCAGACGGTCCACGTGCTGGCCCTGGGCGGCGGGAGCGAGCCGCTCTTCCTCGATGTGATCAAGGACGGGCAGACCATGCTCACCGATACGGTGCCTATGGCCAAGGGCCGCGGCGAGTATGAGATCGATCTTCCGCCCGCGGTTTCCGGAACGCTGCAGCTTTGTGCCTACCGCTTCGGGCGCGAGGGCCTGCCGGTGATGCAGACCCGCGTGATTTACGTCCGGGCCGCCGGGGGCCTCAAGATCGACGCCCAGCTCGACCGGCCCGAGTACCGGCCCGGCAAGCAGGCGAAACTGACCTTGGCGGTCACCGACCGCCAGGGCAAGCCGGTCCCCGGCGCGGTTAGCTTGGCGGCGGTCGACGAGGCGGTCTATTCCGTGCTCGGCCCCGCGGCGGGCATGCAGCCGGTCTTCTCCAAACTGGAGGAGGAACTGCTCAAGCCCGTCTATGCCATTTATCCCTGGTCGCCGGACCTGGACGTCAAGCTGCCGCTTGCCGAACGCGACCGCTTCGAGAAGGCCCTCTTTGCCAGGGCGGGTCGCGGCGGCAAGGACCGCGATGCGATCCTCAAGCAAGTCATCCAACAGTTTGGTGACAACGAGCAACAGCTTCTCCGCGTGTTTGAGCGCCCGGATTGGGAACAGCTTGCGGAGAACATGCCCGGCATGGAGACGTTCCTTCCACTGCTCAAAGGAGCGGGGTCGGTCTATTCCCTCCGCGATTCGACCTATCCGAAGAAGCTGCACGAGGTCGAACGGGTCCGCAACGAACGGCTTGAGCAAATGACCGGGATCTGGGTAGTGCTGGGAATTTTCGGAGGGATTGTCGTCTTCGTGCTGCTACTTCGGACCTTCTTGCGTACCCTTGTCGAAATGGTGGTGGTTATCGCCATGGTCGGCATACTCATCGGTCTGCTACTGCCCGCCGTCAAGAGCGCAAGAGAATCGGGCCGACGTGCGCAAGCGATGAACGATCTGAGGCAAATAGGAATTGCCTTGGAAAACGCCAAGGAAGCCGGACCAACAGCCGGGTGGGGGCCTAAGTGGTCCCAAGACTCGCAAGAGGCATCTGCCGCGCCTCCCGCCCGCGTGCGGGAATGGTTTCCCGAAACGCTGCTCTGGCGGCCGGAGGTCATCACCGACGACAACGGCCGGGCCAGCCTCAACATCGACCTTGCCGATTCGATCACCACTTGGCGGCTATCGGCCAGTGCCATCTCGGCCGAGGGCCAATTGGGCGGGGCCACGGAATCGATCCGCGTCTTCCAGCCGATCTTCGTCGACCTGAACCTGCCCGTTACCTTGACCCGCGGCGACGAGGTGGCCGTGCCCGCCGTGGTCTATAACTATCTCGACAAACCACTTTCCGTGGAGCTTCGCCTGGACGAGGCGCCGTGGTTCGAGCGCATGGATCCGCCCACGAAGAAACTCGATCTGGCTGCGGGCGAGGTCCGCTCGGTCAGTTATCGGCTGCGGGTGCGGCAGGTAGGCTCCCACGAGCTGATCGTGCATGCCTCGGGCAGCGGCGTGGCCGACGCCATCAAGCGGTCGATAGAAGTCATGCCCGACGGCCGCCGCGTGGAGCAGACCGTCAGCGGCACGCTGCAACAGCCGGCCGCGCTTACTTGGAATGTGCCCGCCGACACGATCGAAGGAAGCGTGAAGGCCCACGTCAAAATCTTCCCTTCCACCTTCAGTCAGCTTGTCGATGGGCTGGAAGCCATTTTCCAGCGGCCTTACGGCTGTTTCGAGCAAACCTCGTCGACCACCTATCCGAACGTGCTGGCCCTGGATTATCTCCGCCGGACCAAGCGGAGCGCGCCGCAGGTCGAGGCCACGGCACGGCAGTATATCCACCTCGGCTACCAGCGGCTCTTGGGCTTCGAGATTTCCGGCGGCGGGTTCGATTGGTTCGGCCATCCGCCGGCCAACCAAACCTTGACCGCTTATGGATTGATGGAGTTTGTCGACATGGCGCGGGTGCATGACGTCGATCCGCGGCTGATCGAGCGAACCGGGCGCTGGCTGTTGGATCGGCAGAACGCCGACGGCTCGTGGTCGCCGGAGGGGCACGCGCTACACGAGGATCCCACGCAGGTCCGCGGCGATCTTTGCCGGTTGGGCACGACGGCCTACGTCGCCTGGTCGGTCTTTGGCGGCGGGGCGACCGATACGGAGAAGGCCCGGGCAGCGTCCGATTTCATTCTGCGGCACGAGCCGGCAGCGATCGACGATCCCTACGTGCTGGCCCTGGTGGCCAACGCCCTGCTGGCGATTCGCCCCGGCGATGCGCACGCCCGGCCGTACCTGGAGCGGTTGGAATCGCTGAGCCGCCGCTCGGCCGACGGGAAACTGGCCTGGTGGGAGTCGGGCGCGGATCGCCGCACGATGTTCTACGGCGGCGGGCGGAGCGGCAACATCGAAACGACGGCCCTGGCCGCCTTGGCGATGATCGAGGGTCATGCCAGCCCTGCTACGGCGCGCGGTGCCCTGGCTTGGCTCATCACCGAGAAAGATGCCTCCGGTACGTGGCACTCGACGCAAGCGACCGTGCTGGCCCTGAAGGCCCTGTTGGCCGGCACCGATCGGCCGCTGGGCGAACCACAGCCGCGGCGGATCGAGATCGCCTTGGACGGTAAGACGGTCGAAACGCTTGCCATCCCTGCCGACCAGGGCGAGGTCGTGCAGCAGGTCGATCTGTCGGCTCGCCTTACCGCGGGCAGCCATCGCCTGACAATCAGCGAACCGTCCGGCACGGGAACCGGCTACTTGGCCACGCTGGCCTACCATCTGCCGGGGGCGGACCGACCCGCGGCGGGCGAGCCGCTTGCGATTCGGCTACAATACGACAAGACCGCGCTGGTGGTCGACGACCAGGTGCAAGCCAGCGTCACGGTGACCAACCGCATGACCGAGACAGCGCCGATGGTGATTCTCGACCTGCCGATTCCCGCCGGCTTTGCCGTGGAAGCGGCGGACCTGGACGCGTTGCTCTCCGCCAGCAAGATTGCCAAGTGCCAGGTGACGCCGCGGAGCGCGATCGTCTACCTCCGCGCGTTGAGTCCTGCGGAACCGCTGGAGCTGACCTATCGCCTCCGCGCGACCATGCCGGTGAAGATTGTCGCCCAAGCTGCCCGGGTCTATGAGTATTACAATCCCGACCACCAAGCGGCGACCGCCCCGATAGCGATACAGGTGACGACGAAGTAAAATGGCTACAGTTTGAGATGTAAGGAGTATCGCCATGAACTTGACTTGCCCACTGGTTTGCCAAACTGCTATCGCGGCCTGGCTGGCCATTCTAATCGCGCAGGCCTCCGCTTCTGCCGCCTTGCCGGTCCCTAAGCCGCAGACCCAGGACCTTGGCCAGTCGTACACGGTCACCTGCCCGGACGTGCTGCTCGTCGGCACGGAGGCCGAGATCAAGGTGACCTACCGGGGCATCGCCGAGAAGACGACGCTCTGCTGCGACATGCACTCCGTGAAGGCCGACGGAAGTTCGGGCGGCTTCTACTCCAACGATTGGCGTCCCCATCCGCCGATACAAGGCCAGGGCCAGATCACGTTCCGCATTCCCATCCGCGAGGCGGCCGACGTGGCCAACGCCGTGCTCGTGGTCTTCACGGCCCCGGAAGGACAATGGGCCAAGCATTCGCGGCTGGTCTACTCCAAACCGATCCCGGTCGTCGACCCCGACCCCGGCTACAGCAAGTATCTGAAGGAAGTGAAGCACAACAAGAGCTGGATTGCCGTGGACTGGAGTGTCCTGGCAGGCCCGCTGGTGGAAGGCGACAAGATCGAGATCCCGATCGAGTACTACCTCGACCCTGGGGAGCACTACCGCGCGACGACGCTCTCGCTCGAGGCCCTCGGTCCCCGTGTGCCCAAGCCCGACGCGCCCAAGCCGGTGAGCTTCGAGAACACGCAGCATATCTGGTACGGGGCGCAGTCGGTCAAAATCGAGCCTGGCCGCGGGCGACACCTCTTTCCGCTGACTGTCCCCAATGCCTCGTCGCAGAACGATCTCTTGCTGCTGGCGTTGTTCTCCGATAGCCGCGGCAAACGTTGGCCCTGGGACGTGCGCGCGGGAGCCTGGTTTGCCCGCAAAGGTGGATACTTTGAGTTGGAAACCGACAAACCGGGCAACCTGTTCACGCTTGACGAGCCGGTGCGGATCACGGCGCGGCTGAAGAATGTCCGATCGGGCAGCGAGAAAAAGGCGCTCAAATATAAAGTCTACGACTACACCAAGACGCTCGTCGCGCAAGGGGCCGTGCCTTTTACAGCAGGACAGGACGGGCAGAAGATACATGTGCCGCTGGATCTGGCCCGGCAAGGCACGTTCCTCTTCCAGGCGGAGGTCGAAGGCTGGGAGGCCCGCGAGACCACCTTCTGCCGCATCCCCGACCTGGCGGCAATCACCCGCGGCCGGCCCACGCGATTGGGGTTCACCGCCCACGCCGCGCCACGGGTCGGATTCCGCACCGCGCAGATGATCGAGGCCGCGCGGCGGCTGGGTCTGACCAACTGCCGCCTGTTCACCGAGTGGAAATCGATCGAGCCGGGCCCCAAACACTACGCCCTGCAGCACTGGGACCGCTTCTTCGAGGCGGCCATGCGCAACGGCATCGAAACCACGATGACCATCTACGACCCGCCAGCCTGGGTCATGCCCCGGGGCCAGACGGTGGGCTACCAGATGTTCGATTGCAACCTGGATGCCTTTCGCGAGATGGTGACCACCGTTTCGACGCGTTATAAGGGCAAGCTGGCGGCCTGGGAATGGCTCAACGAGATCACGCCCGGCGGACCGCCGGACTACGTGGCGGATTACGTGAAACTCTGCCGCACGGGCGTCGAGGCGGCCCGCGCGGTCGATCCGGGCCTGCGCTCGGTGCTGGCGGGCGGGCTGTGGCCGCGGGGATTCCGGCTGGAAGTGCTCAACGCCGGCGCGGGCAAGTACGTCGATGCCCTGCCGATCCATTACAGCAACGGCGCGGGCGTCCAGGAGGCCCGCGAGGATCTCGACGCGTACGGCTGTCCGCAGGTCGCCGTCTGGGAGAACGAATCATGCGCCTTCGTGATCCAATGGGATTGTCCGGGGCTGGAATGGGTCTCGGAGACGGTCAAGTGCAACTGGGTCCTCTCGCAATGGGCCGACGAATTGTCTGCCGGCTGCGAAAAGCTGATCTACTTCGGAGGCGAGGGCGCGGCGACTGGCTATGGCGACTACCTGCGGGCCGATTTCACGCCCCTGCCGGTCGCCGCCACGCTGGCCGTGCTGGCCGCCAAGACATTCGAGGCCAAGCCGGTCGGCGTTTTTTCCTCGCCGGGCAAACGGGCCTTGTTCCACCTCTTCGAGCGCGACGGCAAGCCGCTCCTGATTGCCTCCAGCAACGAGGAACCGGGCGAGGAGGTATCGCTGCCCGTGGGCGCGCCCTCCGTGCGCATCACCGACTACCAGGGCAACGAGACGACGTTACCGACCGCCGGTGACGTTGCCCGCTTGCCGCTAGCGCCCCTGCGCTGCTTCATCGAGGGCGGCGACCTGGACGTGCTCAAGACCAACCTGGTGGGCGCCGTCGAGGTCCCCGTCACCCTGCTGGCTGGAAAGCCCAGCACTGTCCGCATCCGCTTCCGCAATCCGTACACGCGGCCACTTGCTGGAACGCTACGGCTGGATCTGCCGGAAAGCTGGCAAAGCGCGCCGGAAACCCGTTTCTTGCTGCCAGCGGGCGAAGAGAAGATCGTGACCCTGCCGGTGACCGTGCCTAGTTCCAGCCCGTTAGCCGCGTCGCCCTGTCAACTCCGTCTGACGTTCGACTGGCAGAAGCTCCCCACGGTGAGCAAGCCCTTTGTGGTCTCGGTGATCTCGCCGGAAAGTGTCGGCAACCTGCTCCGCAATGGCGACTTCGAACAGGTCGAGGCGGACGGCAAGACGCCCAAGCACTGGCGCGGGAGCAATGCCCAACTTGTTTCCAGTGAGGGCCTGGGCCTTGGGCTGGGCAAGCGCGTGCTGAAATTCGCGAATGCCGGCCAATGGGCGAATTACGGCCAGTCGGTCGCCCTCCGCGGCGGGCAGACCTACCTTTACACCGCCTGGATCTGGAACCAGGGCATGGAGGGCGGCTCGAACATCGACCAGCTTCTGACCGACGGCACGACCCGCTCCCTCTATAACATGGACGTCATCAATATCGGCAACAGCACACCCGCCTGGCAGGTCTTCACCTGCCGCTACAAGGCCCCGGAGAACCTGGCGAAGGCCGGCTTCGTGACCGTGGCCCGCGGGCCGGGCGCGGCACTCTACGACAACCTTCGCGTCACGGTCTTCGAGGGATCCGACTTCGCCGCCGAGGCGATCAAGGTCCGCCGCCCGCCGGCGATCGACGGCAGCCTCGACGGTTGGGACGGCACGTGCCCAATCCCCTTGATCGGGCGTAACCAGTTGCGCGTGCTCGACAAGGATTATGCCTGGACGCCGCAGAACCTCAGTGGCGTGGCCTATTTGCGCTGGGACGCGCGGAACCTGTACGTCGCCGTGGAAGTGCTGGACGACGTACACCATCCGGCGGGCGACGGCGACACGGTGATCGAGGGGGACAGCCTGATCCTGGCCTTCGATCCGACCAATCGTTCGCCGGACGCGGCGCGGCAGTCGCTGGCCTACTACGTTTCGGCGCAGAAGCCCGCTGGCGGCAGTGGCCTTTACACGTTCTGGCGGCCGCAGCAACACAGCGCGGGGCGGCCCGTGGGGCACTTAGCCCGCGACTCGTCGGTCTACGAGATCGCCGTCAAGCCCGCGCCAGGCCGCTGCGTCTACGCGCTGCGCATTCCTTGGAGCGAACTGGGTATCTCGCCGGCGTTCGGCGGGAAGTTCGGCTTCTCCATCCAACTGAACGACAACGACGGCCATGGACCTGCCGCCCAGATGAACTGGGGCGGCGGCCTCTCGCCGGCCTGGCACCCGGCCAACTTCGGGATCATTACATTAGTCGAGTAACAAAGTAGGTGGCATTTCAGCGGAATGTAGCAACGACCCCACGGAGCTTGCGGCCTGGATGGTGAATGAGGTTGCCTAGCTGTCACACTTCACCCAGCAGCCGCACAACCTTCTTCACCCCCGGTGAAAGCATGCCATCCGATAGGTATACCGCCGTACTTATTGCACTTCACGGAGCCAACCGGTAGAATTTACCTCGATTATCTTGGCAGTGTCACGATCGTTTGCCCATCGCCTTTTACAGGACGTATGAAGTGAGTTCTTTCGTTTGTACTTATCGAAGATCGCTGGGAATCGTCCTCGTGCTCGCAGGCGGCGTCTTTTGCACCCACGTGCCTTCTCGCGGGGCCGACGATGGCGAAAAAAACAAGGCCACTGCGGCGGCAGAACCGATGGTGTTGCCGGTCAAGGATGGCGAGACGGCCGACGATTGCAAGGAGGATTTGTCCGAGGCGGTGGCAAAGCCGACAACGTCGCCGGCCAAGAACGACAAGAAGGCCGAGGATTCGATGAAAAAGGCCCTGCAAGACGCGCAGTCCGCCTATGAAAAAGAGCAGCAAGAAATGAAGAAGCGGCTGGAGGAGGATCCGCTCTGGCAACCATCGCACGCGCAGGTCGCCGTGATCAAGCCCAACGCAGGACAAATCGAGAGCTTCTGCCTGAGCAAAGACGGCAACCTGCTGGTTTGTTGTGGCGGCAGCCAAGCGAGCTTCTTTGGTATCTCTCTCGGAAAAGCGGATGCCGCACGCGGCGCGGTTCTCACGTTGAGTGCGGAAGGCAAGAAGATCGCCAGTTGGACACTTCCGCTGAACCCGCAAGCGATATGCCTGGGCGGCGATGTGATTTATGTCGCGGGCGCGGGCCGGCTTGTCAAACTCGACAGCAGCGGCAAGGTCTTGCTCCAGGCCGATGCACCGAACCTGGCCGAACTGCCCCCGCTGCCCGAAGTCAAGAAGACGACGCAAGAAGAAGGCCCGGCAGCCGAAGCGGCCCAGCAGGCCAAGCAGAAGAAGATCGCCGAACTGCGGCGCAGCGCGGACCAGGCAATGAAGGACTATATGAAAGCCGCCCGCGAAGCGCAAAAGGACCTCAAATCCGACGACGAGGTCTCGAGGCAAGCTTACCAGGAGAAGATCCAGGCGTTGCTGGAAAAACTGCAATCGGTCCAGGCCGAATTGCAGGAAGCCAGCACCACTCCGGAGCAGCGGGTAAAGCAAGCGGAGATGCAGCGCGAACGCATGTCGACCATCACCGGGATGGCCGCCACGGACCGCGATCTTTTCATCGCCTGCGCTTCGGCCAAGGGCTACGGTTACAGCGTCTGGCGGCTCGATCGCGACTTCGGCAATGCGAAGAAGATCGTCGAGAACCTGGCCGGCTGCTGCGGGCAGATGGACATCCAGGCGCGCGGCGGCGACCTGTGGGTGGCACACAACGCGCGGCACAAGGTGGAGCGTTACAGCCGCGAGGGCAAGAAGCTCTCAGCCTTCGGCAAGACCGATCGCACGAATGCCGACGGCTTCGGCGGCTGCTGCGAGCCGAAGAATCTTCGCTTCGGCCCGGGCGACATCGTTTTCGCCGCCGAGTCGGGGCCGCCGACCTGCGTCAAGCGGTTTACCGCCGCGGGCAAGTTCGTGGGCGTTGCGGTTATTGCGCCGTGGAACTCGGGATGTGTCCGCGTGACGACTGAGTATGACGCCAAGCAAGACCGCTTCTTCGTGCTCCACAGCGACGAGCAGTCGATCCATGTCTTTGCCAAGCAGGCCGCGAAGGCGGCGGCGAGTGCTTCGTTCAAGAGCGGAGAATCGTCGCTCCCCGCGGAGGAGCGCTAATCTCATGTGTCGCATCGTATTCTTCTGCTTCTTGGTAACGGTCGCAGCGCGTTTGCCTGCCCCGGCAGTGGCCAAGGAACGCGCGCCGCTGACGGTCCTCGTCATGGATCCGTTAGCGTTGCCGCTTTCCTGCCCCTGCGTGAAAGGCCACGCGCAGCGGCTTTACGACAAGCTGGGCGCGCACCTGGAAAAACAGCTTGACCGGCCGGTGAAGGTCTTGTTCTCGGACGACCTCTCGAAGGCCTTGCACAACCAGACGAAGGATGTCGACGTTGTCATCGGCAAGCGTTCGGTGGTCCAGTTCGACGCCAAGATCAGCCGTCTACACGTTCGCCCGGCGATGATGCTCACCGGCAAGGACGGCAAGACCACGGTCACGGGCTTGATCGTCGTTCGCAAGGACGATCCGGCGAAGAAACTCGAAGACCTGCGGGATTACGCGATTTTCTTTGGGCCGCCCGACTGCGACGAGAAGTTCACGGCCGCCGCCGCGGCCCTCAAGAAGGCGGGCATTAGCCTGCCGGCCAAGATCGAGACGCGTCCCGGTTGCAGCGATTCGGTGGTGGAAATGCTGGAGCATCCGGAAAAGCCGACGGCAGCGGTGATTTCCAGTTATGCCGCCGCGCTCTTGGAAGGCTGCGGCACGATCGAGAAAGGCTCGATTCGCATCATCGGTGAAACGCAGCCCGTGCCGTTCGTCACGGTATACTTCACGGATCGCATCGATGAAGTCCGCGGCGCGAAGATTTGCCGGGCTTTGGCGTCGATCAAAGATCATCCCGATCTGTTGACCGCGATGGAAACCTCGCTGGGGTTCATCCCCGTCGAAGACAAGGCGAAGGCGGCATCTGCGGTGGAACCGTCTACACCTGACGGCTCCGCAAAAAAAAACTAGCGACTGACGACAATGCAGCGTGGCCCGGTTTTCGTGGCCGCGATCGCAACGGTCTGGTTGCCCGCTTGCCGGCCCGTTTGCCGGGCCGATTGAAAGTGCTTTGGTCGAAGACGCTGAATAGCCGCGGGCTGGCAGGACTTGTCGCCACGCGGAAGTGCCTTCTCGTCGCCGACCGCACCGCCACCGATACCGGCGATCTCTTTCGCTGTCTGGATGCCGCCACGGGCGGCGAGCTTTGGCAGTTGTCCTACGCCACCGCGGGCACGATCAAGGACTACGGCAACGTGCCGCGGGCCACTCCGCTCATTTGCGCCGAGAGGGTCTTCCTGTTGGGCGGCTTGGGCGATCTGAACTGCGTGGAACTGGCAAGCGGAAGAATCGCCTGGTCGAAACACCTCGCCCGCGACTTTGCCACGCGGGTGCCGACCTGGGGCTACTGTTCTTCTCCGCTGGAAGTCGACGGGAAGCTGATCGTCAATCCGGGCGCCAGGTTGGCGGCCGTTGTCGCGCTGGACTGCGTCTCGGGCAAGGAAGTGTGGCGCTGCCCGGGCCTGCCGCCGGGATACGCATCTTTCATTGTCGGTACGTTCGGCGGCATGCGGCAGATTGTCGGCTACGACGAGAAATCGTTGGGTGCCTGGGACCCGTCGACCGGCAGGCGAATTTGGACCCTTGTGCCGCCCAGGCCCGGCGATTTCAACGTGCCGACGCCCATCGACGCCGGCGGCAAGCTGATTGTCGCCAGCGAAAACAACGGCGCGCGCTTGTACGAATTCCAGGCCGACGGTCGCATCAAGGGTCCGCCCGCTGCAAGCAACGACGACCTTGTGCCCGATGCGAGCACGCCGGTACTGGTGGGCGGCAAGCTGTTTGGCTGTTCGGGTTCGCTGTTTCGCCTCGATGTTGCCGCGAAGCTGGCGACCCGCTGGAGCGGCGAAGACGACGCGTTTTCCAACTACGCCTGCCTGATCGCCTCGGCCAATCGCGTACTGGTCGTTACGAACCACGGCGAGCTGGCGCTTGTCGACGCGGAGGCCGAGCAATTCAAGATCGTTTCGCGGCTGAGGGTGTTTCCCGAAGACAGCCAGGTGTTGTCGCACCCAGCCATTGTCGGGAATCGACTGTACATCCGCGATATGTCGAAACTCCTGTGTGTTGATTTGAGCGCGGACTGAATTCTGATATAATGGGGCGAGTGCCTTTTTCCAGCAAGGAGTATCGCCATGACCATCATCGATTCCCTCTCCCGGCGGCGTTTCCTGAAAATGGCCGGCGCTGCGGCCGCTGCCCTGCATACCGGTCGGATTCTCTCTGCCGGCGAGCCGGGCGGCACGGGCACCAAGGCCGCCATGCCGCCCGTGGCCGTGTTCGGCAAGATTTTCCAGGAACTGAATCTCGATTTCGAGCAATCGGCCCAGACCGCCGCCGAGGCGGGCCTGGACGGTCTGGACTGCGCCGTGCGGCCCAAGGGCGAGGTCCTGCCGGAGCGAGCGGCCGAGCAGTTGCCGCGCTATGTCGACGCGCTGGCCAGGCACGAGCTCCGCCTGTTGTTGCTGACAACCGAAATTCGCGACGTCGATTCGCCGCACGCCCGCGAGATCCTCAGCACGGGCAAGAAGCTTGGGGCGGCCGACTACCGCATGGGTTATTGGATGCACCAGCCCGAGGTGCCGGCCAAGACGCTCCGGGCCGAGATCCGCGCGAAGCTCAAGGACCTCGCGGCCATGAACGCCGAACTGGGCGTCTGCGCGCTGATGCAGAACCATTCGTCCTGGTCCGGCGAGGGCCGCGGACCGGCCGGCGGCGACCTGGACGAGCTTTTCGACCTGGTGAAGGATTTTGACCCACGGCGCATCGGCGTGGCCTTCGACCTGGGGCACGCCATCATCGTACACGGCGACGCCTGGCGTGGGCGGTTCGAGAAGCTCAAGCCGCACATTCGCGCGGTCTACGTCAAGGATGTGCGGCGGCCCGATCGCTTTGTGCCCTTCGGCCAGGGCGAGTTCGGCCGCAGTGGTTTCTTCCCCCTGCTGGCCAGGATGAACTACAGTGGGCCGCTGTCGCTGCACGTCGAGTACCCGTGGGCGCCGCAGGGGAAGAAGACACGCACGGCGCTGGCGGCGGTCTTGAAGGAGAACCGCCGCGTGTTGGGGCAATGGTGGAACCGCGGGTCGACCTGACCTCCATGCCCTACTCGCCCTGCCTTGCTCCGCCTTCTAGCGGACATTCGGCGAGCACGGCCTTCAATTTGGCGCACTCGCGATCCAGTGCGTCGGCGGCTTCCTCGGCGTTCGGTGGAACACCGTCGTTGGACTTGCCCAGCCGTTCCACTCGCCCTGCGGCCTCCGCCGCCGGCTCCGCGCCCAGATAAATCACGGTCCCCTTCATGCGGTGCCCCAACCGGCCAACTTGGGCCAGGTCGCCGTTGTTCAAGGCCGCCCGCACTTGCGGCAGCAAGCTCTCCACTTCGTCGAAGAAACACTTGACCATCTCCCGCACGATCTCCTGGCTCTCGAAACACCGCGCAAATGCCAATTGCGGATCGAAGACGGGAGTTGCGGCTTCGCGATGGGGGTCGAGAGCGGGGAATTCGTGATTTGCCTGCTCGGTGGGGAATTCGTGATTTGAGATTCCCGATCGGAGATTCCCGGTTTGCAATTTGCAATTTGCAATTTGCAATTGACCATTCCCCTTGCCGGCCAGGCTCTCGACCAAGCCGACCAGCGCTGCAGCGTTGACCGGCTTCGATAGATAGCCGTCCATGCCCGCCGCCAGGCAGCGGTCGCGGTCGTCCTTCATGGCGTGGGCCGTCACGGCGATGATCGGCATGCGGCCGCCGCCCGTTTCGCGCTGGCGGATGACGGCCGTGGCCTCGATGCCGTCCATGTCGGGCATTTGCACATCCATCAGGATCACGTCGTAGTGGTTCTGCTCGGTCAACCAGAGCGCCTCTTGGCCATTCCCGGCGATTTCGACCGTATGGCCGCGGTCCCGCAGGATGTACGTGACCAACTTCTGGTTGGCCGGGTTGTCTTCCGCCAAAAGGATCCGCAACGGACGGCAGGCCCCCACGGCAAGGACCGTCGGCGACTCGAACTCGGCCGGCAGTTCCTTGGCCAAGGGCAGCCGCACGGTAAAGTGGAACGCGCTGCCCCGGCCCACTTCGCTTTCGGCCCAAGTGCGTCCGCCCATCATCTCGACCAGGCTCTTGCAGATCGATAGCCCCAGGCCCGTCCCGCCAAAACGCCGCGACATGGAAGCATCGGCCTGGGCAAAGGGCCGGAAGAGCTGTGCCAGCGCCTCGGGCGGGATGCCAATGCCCGTGTCGCGCACGGTGAACTCCAGCGTGACGGAAGCGTTCGGAGCTTGGATTTCAGATTTCAAATTCGAAATTTCGGATTTCCCAACTTCCACGCGCACTTCCACTTTGCCGCACTCGGTGAACTTGACGGCGTTGCCGGCCAGGTTGAGCAGGATCTGATGCAAACGCATACGGTCGCCCATGAGCGCGTCGGGTACGGCGTCCGGCACGCGACAGCAGAATGCCAGGCCCTTCTCGCTTGCCCGCACGGCAAGCACGCGTGTAAGCTGGTCCAGCATCCGCCGCAAAGCGAAGGGTGTCGACTCCAACTCCAGCTTGCCCGACTCGATCTTGGCGGAGTCCAGCAGATCGTTCAGCAGCACCAACAACAGCTCGGCCGATCCGTGGGCGGTTTGCAGGCAGTCCTGGACGGTCGGGTCGATGGCCTTAGAGAGGGCCATGTCGATCATGCCCAGGATGGCGTTCATGGGGGTGCGCAGCTCGTGGCTCATGTTGGCCAGGAACTGGCCCTTAGCCGCGTTGGCGGCCTCGGCGGCCCGCACGTGTTTCTCCAACGACTCCAGCAGGCGGATCCGCTGCATGGCGGTCGCCGCGTGATCGGCCACCGTTTTCATCAACTCCAGCTCGTCGGCGGCAAAGGCGGGCTTCACGCGCGAGCCGAACGACAAAGTTCCGATGACCTTTCCCTGGTCCATGAGTGGATGGCAGGCATAGGCCTGCACGCCGAAGCCGCGGACAAGTTCCGTACGGACGTCGGGCGTCGTCTGGATGTGCTCCGCCACGATGCGGCAGCCGTCGCGGGCCGCACAGCCGCACACTGCCACGCCGTAGTCGAGCCACTCAATCTGCCGGGCGGTCTCCGCGGGGATGCCGGCGCAGGCGTTCAGATGCAGGCAGCCTGCTTCTTCGTCCACGAGGAAATTGAAGAACACCTGGCAGTCCAGGTGGTCCATGACTTTGCCGCAGAGCGTCTCGACAATCTCTTGCGGCTGGCCGTTGCAGAGCAACTGCGCGGTGACGTCGGCAAGAAGTCGCGTCCGCGCTTCCGCCTGCGCGTGGAGTTGCTCGCGATCCAGCGCATCGAGGGCATAGGAAAGGTTCTCGCCCAGCGATTCGAGCAGGCCAACCTGCTGGGCGTCGAAGGCATGGGCATCGCGGGCATAGAGTGCCAATACGGCCGCTGGCTTGCCGTCGCGGCGGAGCGGAAAACAGGCCGAGGCCAGAAAGCCGAAGCGGAGGGCCGCCCCGCGCCAGGGGGCCGTCCGCGGATCGACGGAGAAATCCGCGTTGAGGACGGTGCGGTTCTCGCGAATGCACGTCCCGGCCGGCCCGGCGCCCAGCGGGCCGTCGATCTCGATCTGGATTCCTTCGAGATAGCCGGTCGCGGGACCGGCGGACGCCACGGGAACCACTTGCCGCCCGCGGACTTCGCCAATCCAGACGAGCGGAAACTCGCCAATCTCCGCCACGCTCTGGCAGACATCCGCGTAAAGAGTATTGGCGTCACGGGCGCGGACGATCACCGCGTTCACGCGGCTGAGCACCGCGTACAGGCGGGTCAACCTGGCGATTTCCGCTTGGGCCGCGGCCAAGCATGTCTGGCCAAGCTCTTCCTCGGTCCGACACGCCAGGGCTTCCTTGAAAATGCGCTCGATTCCTTGCAAAACACTTACGTGCTGCATCTCGCTCATAAGTTTCCCTCACACGTCGCCGCACGCCGCCACGGCCCGATTGTGGGTCCATCCGTAGGCCGGAACAAGCACAGCGCGGTTCCGGCAACCGCAACGGAACATCTCAAGTATCGCGGGGCGG
This sequence comes from uncultured Planctomycetaceae bacterium, assembly GCA_964615095.1. Lineage (GTDB taxonomy): Bacteria > Planctomycetota > Planctomycetia > Pirellulales > Thermoguttaceae > JANXQG01. The sequence continues at coordinate 30,062 of CAZTPX010000087.1, forward strand.
GGTAGAAAACGCAAGCGTCGCCCCGTCAACCCCCCCTACCTTATGAGAGCAAAATGAACTCTGATAGATTCCTTATATGCGAGTCTGTCAGGCGCTTCCATCATTAAAATTTCAACCCTTGCCACGTGTCCCAGATTTCGATATTCCCGTTGCAGATTCAACTTCCATGCGCCAGCAGCGGTGGATCCGCCGGTTGCGAAAATCGGCGGGCACGGTCTGACGGCTGATCTCGCGAATCGTCACCCCGCGGATCTCCGCCTCGGCCAGCTTGAAGCGACGGAAATTCGTCGAGAAGAAAATAGTCCCTCCCGACGCCATCAACTCCACCAGCCGATTGAGCAATTCGACGTGGTTCCGCTGGATATCCCAATAGTCTTCCAGGCTCTTGCTATTGGAGAAGGTGGGCGCGTCGACCACGGCCAGGTCGAACGCCGCCCGCCGGCCATGCCCTTGCAGAAAGTGCAGGGCGTCGTCGCGCACGAACTCGTGGTCCGGACCCTGGAAGCCGTTGTGGGCCATGTTCCGTTGGGCCCAATCGAGATAGGTGTTCGAGAGGTCGACCGTCACCGTCGAGGCCGCGCGGCCTGCCGCCGCGTAGACCGTGAACGAGCCGGTGTAGGCAAACAGGTTCAGGAACCGCTTGCCGGCGGCCATCTCGCGGACCATGCCGCGGGTAATGCGGTGGTCGAGGAACAGGCCCGTGTCGAGGTAATCGGAGAGATTCACCTCGAACTGCAATCCGCCTTCACGGGCCACGATCAAGTGTTGTTCGGAGCCTAGCCGCTCGTATTGCGCTGTGCCCCGCTGCCGCTCGCGTTTCTTCAGAAAGACGTGGTCCAGGGGTACTTCCGCCACCTCGGCGGCAGTCCGTCGCATCAGGTCGAGCCAGTCGGCATGCTGGGCCGGCGTGTGCTCGTTGGGCCGCGCGAACTCGGCAAGATGCAGGTAATCTTCATAGCGGTCGACGACCAGCGGTAGCTCGGGCACATCGTGTTCGTAGAGCCGGTAACAGGTGATGCCCATCTTCGTCGGCCAGCGCCGCAGGTGCCGCACGCGCTTGGTCAAACGCGCGCGAAAGATCTCCGCTTGTTCCAATGCCTTGGCCGAGAGACCGCCAAAGACCGGTTGCGGGGAAGGACGCGAAGCAGGAGAGACATTCGAAATTCGAAATCCGGAATCCGAAACAAATTCTAATAAAGAAGGAGAAGTGTTCGATACGGATTCGTCCATGCCGCTTGCAGATTCCGAACTTGATAAAGGTTCCGACGTTCCAGATTCGGCATCCTCCCGTGGCGCGGACGGCATATCGGAGGTCGTTTCTGTCATTTCGATTTCCGATTTTGAATTTGTTTCGTATTTCGTATTTCGTATTTCGTATTTTTTTTCTCCTCCCGGTTTTGGTCCCAGAAACTGGTAGTAGGTGCATTCGATCCGCCCGTTGTAAAGTTTCCTCCGTCGCGTGGCCGTCTGGCCGATGACTGCCTCGAAGTCGGGCAGAGCGGTGAGAATGAAGAACGACCAGGTCTTCAAGCGGCGGAAGATGTCGGGCATGGCGCGGTGCAGTGCGAGGGCCTCCGCCGCCCGGCCCATCCGCTCGCCGTAGGGCGGATTGCAAATCACGCAGCCGTAAGCTTGCTTGCTGGAAAGCTCGGCGAAGGTCCTCTGTTGAAAGTGGATGTCGGCGGCCACGCCTGCCTTCTCGGCGTGAAAGCGGGCCATTCCCAATACGCCGTCGTCGATATCAGTGCCGATGATCCGTGCCGGCAGTTCCGGCAGGGCCGCCTCGCGGGCCTGCTGCCGTGCGGCTTCCCACAACGCTCCAGGAAGCCGGGGCCAGGCCTCGGCGGCAAAGCTACGGCCCATTCCCGGCGCCAGGCGGCGGCCGATCAGCGCGGCCTCGATGGGAATCGTGCCGGAGCCGCAGAAGGGATCGATCAGCGGCCGCTCCGGCCGCCAGACGCTCAAAAGCACCATCGCCGCCGCCAAGGTTTCCTTCAGTGGCGCATGGGCGGTCAGCGGTCGGTAGCCCCGCTTGTGCAGCCCGGGGCCGCTGGTGTCGATCGTCAGCGTGGCCTGGTCGTTGAGCAAGGCCACTTCCACGGAGTATTTCGGGCCTGTCTCGGCGAACCATTCGATCTGATACGCGGCCTTGAGCCGCTCGACAATCGCCTTTTTCACGATTTTCTGGCAGGCGGGCACGCTGGAGAGTTGCGACTTGACCGATCGGCCCGTCACCGGGAACTCGGCCTGCGGAGGAAGCCAGTCTTCCCAGGGCAGCGCGCGGGTACGATCGAAAAGCTGGCCGAAATCGCGGGCTTCGAAAGTGTCCAGCCGCAGCAGCACGCGATCGGCCGTCCGCAGCCAGAGGTTCGTGCGGCAGATATCCGACTCGTCACCGGCAAACAGGATCCGGCCGGGCTGGATGATTTGTTGCTCGTAGCCCAGCGATTGGAGTTCGCGGGCGACGACGGCTTCCAGGCCAAAAGTGGCGGTGGCGATCAAATCGAGCTTGGCGGGCGCGGTAGTCATTCCTTCTATTCTAACCTCGCCAAGAAAAGCAAAACGGCTCGTCCGAGTCGGTTCCGTTCAGGATGGCAGAACCGACCCGGACGGGCCTAACCGGGGGAGTGCAAGCAAACAGGCTTGTATTTTCTGTAGGGAACGGCGAGGCACCCGCTTGCGGGTCGGTGCCGTTCCGAAGCGGTTCGCAACGCCAAGGAGGACGTTTCCTGCGGAAAACGTCTGGGAATCGTACGACTCGATTCCGCCAGGTCTTAACCGCCCGCTGGGCCAGGCATAGTTGTCATCGTGGGAGCGCACGAAGGACACCCGCCTGCCGGGGCGCAACCGCCCGACTGCACACAAGTCGGGCAACCGGGTTCATAAGCCGGCGCCGGGGTGCAAGCCGGATAGGCCGGAACTTTCGCGCCGCGATTCAAGCACGACTCGCAGCCGATCGCCGGCGCCAATAAGACCGCAACTGCCGTCACCATGAACAGCCTACGCATGATTCGTTCCCTTTTTGCTCTCGACTTCCAATGTATGCGGTACACTCCGTGTGCCGGTCCCGGCGGCACACGAAGTATGCCGCCCACATTGCCGCGGGACATTTCCAACATGGAAACTCTACCCCAGGATTGACGATGTGCAACTTCCACGTGGTGGTTTTTTGGGAACGTGGGGTTGATTTTTTTCCACACGACGCTCAAATGCAGGGTAGACTTGGGTAAAGATTCCTTTCTAGGAAAAAAGTCCCATCCATAACGAGGATGCCGCCATGTCCCGTCGTTCTGTCCTGCGTGTCTGCTGTTGGCTGCTTGCCTACTCTGCGGTTTTCGCGTTTGCCGGGGAAAGGTCCCCCGCGCCGGCGCCCGTAATTCAAGTCTGGCTGGTCAATACTTGCTGCGCTGCCGGCTGTGGCGACTTGGACGCGGAGTTGTCCAAGATCGCCTATTACCGGCTCGATGAGTCGGGCGATTGCAGCCGCTGGCAAGCGGCGGATGTGGCGGCCTTTCAGGGTTCGGCTTTGCCGGGCTTGCCGACGGTGGTCCTGATCCATGGTTACGGTACCGACGAGGAGTGGGCCGTACGGCACGGCAACACGCTATACTGTCTGTTGAAGCAGCAGGCCTGCGGGCGACCTTTCCGCCTGGTGGTCTGGTCGTGGCCGGCGGAGCGTGCGGGGCGGCGAATCCGTCCCGACGTGCAAAGCAAGCTCTGCCGCAGCGACGTCGAGTCCTATTATGTGGCCCGCCTGCTCGCTCATTTGCCCCAAGGCGTGCCCCTGAGCCTAATCGGCTTCAGCCTGGGGGACCGGGCCGCAAGCGGGGCCTTACAGTTATTGGCGGGCGGCGCGGTGGCCTGCCGCAGCCTTTCGCCCGCGGACTTGGCCGCTTGGAACGGCGCCGGACTGCGGCCCATGCGCGTGATGATGATTGCCGGTGCCATGGATTACAACTGGCTGGAACCGGGTTGCCCGCACGGTCTGGCCCCCTTGGCGGTCCAGCGGATGCTGATCACCGTGAACGGCTGTGACCGCGTCTTGAAGTTTTACTCACGGCTTTACGGCCCCCACGGCCCCGAGGCCCTGGGCTATGTCGGCTCCCCAAGCACGGCGGGGGGAAAGATCGAGGCGGTCGATGTCTCCTGCCAGGTCGGCCGCAAGCACGATTACGACCGCTATCTTGCGTCTGCGGCGGTCGTTCAACGGCTGGCCTGGTATACTTTTCTCTGCGATGCCCCCGCCACGGCTGGCAAGCCGGTGGAAAAATCGGTTGCGGCGCCCAATAATCGCTAGAGGCGCAAGCGATTATAATAAGGGAGGGCGCATCGAGCCGTAGCGGTGCGCGCCGTGATGAAGAATACGATGGGGCTCCCGCTTTTAGGTGCAAACCGGACGAGCGAGTGCGCTGGAGTCCCGCCTTTAGGCGGAATCGAGTGAAATTCCGCCTAAAGGCGGGACTCCAGTGCACGTTCGTACCTAAAAGCGGATGAGCCAAAAAAGGAGCCAAATTATGCTTTTTCTTGTGATGAGCTGCCTGCTGGCCACTGAGCCTGTAAGTAACGACGCGATGAAGACTGAAGTCGCGCATCTGGTTCGCAAGCTCGACGCGGATACAGCCATCGAACGCAAGCAGGCCAAAGAAGACATCCTCAAACTCGGCCCTGCCGTGCTTGAGTTCCTTCCTTCTCCCGAATCGGAGTCCAGGGACGGTGTTCGCGATGCCCTGCGGCAGATCACCAAAACACTACAGGATGCTCAGGCCGCCCACAGCGTCGAGACATCGACCGTGACGCTGCAAGGACGGATGAAAGTCTCCAAGGCACTGGCCGAATTGCAAAAGCAGACGGGCAACACGATCACCGATCTGCCGCGCCCCGCCGACGCCTCGATGCCCGATCCAGAAATCTCTGTGCAACTCAAGAAAACGCCCTTCTGGACCGCGCTGGACACAGTGCTGGACGATGCCCAGTTGTCGATTTATCCCTATGGCCAGCCGCACTCGGTGCAAATCGTGCCGCGGGGGCCGCACGACCTGCCGCGCACGGGTCGGGCCGCAATCCAAGGGCCTCTGCGGATCGAGCCGGTTTCGGTGCTGGCCAAGCGCGAATTGCGAAGTTCGTCGCCGGCGACCTTACAGATCGCCCTGGAAGTCGCCTGGGAACCGCGGCTGCAACCGATCGCCGTCAAGCAGCGGATGGCCGATCTCACGGTCCTGGATTCCAACGGCGACAAGTTGGCTGTCGACGATCCCCAGGGCGAAAAAGAGGCATTTCCCCGGTTGGGTAGTTCGGCCGTGGAAATGGACGTTGCCCTGGCCATGCCCGAGCGGCCGCTGAAAGAAATTGCCTCGTTGAAAGGTAACTTGCAGTTGATGCTGCTGGGCAAGATCGAGACTTTCAAGTTCTCCAATCTCGCCAAGGGCAAACAGGAACAGCGGATCGCCGCCGCCAAGGTCACGCTGGACGAGGTCCGCCGCAATGGCGATTCCTGGGAGGTCTTTGTACGCCTCCGCTTCGACGATGCCGGCGATGCCCTGGAATCGCACCGCAATTGGGTGCTGCAGAACGAGGCATACTTGGAAGGGACCGATGGCAAGCCCATCCAACCCGACTCGCTGGAAACCACCCTGCGGACCAAGAACGAGATCGGCGTGGGCTATGTTTTTGCCATGCCCGAACTGCCCAAAAAAGCCGTCTTTGTCTATAAGACGGCGGGGATGATCGTGACCAAGGACTTCCGCTACGAGGTGCGGGGAGTGAAAATGCCCTGAGGAAAAAATCCGAATGACGATTGACGAAAAGGCCAACGCCAGTGCAAACCCTTCGTCATTCGCCATTTTCTGTTTTTCCTTCGGATTTCCGCTCCTCACCCATCCAAATGGTTGTTCACAAATTTTTGTATCCCGCTTGCATTTCTTGCCTTTTCTGCCCATAGTGGTAATAGGGTTTATAGTGGGCCAGTGGTATCGATGGAGGCAGATATGTTGTCACGAACCGGAACAGTCAGAGGTGGATTAAGGCAAACTCTTGTGCTCTTGGCGGGAGTCGGCCTTGTGGGGTCGATGGTCTCGTGGGCCAGGAGCGACCAGCCGAATGCAGACATTCAGGCCCAATTGGCCGCGGGCGAGTTCGCCCCGGCCGTCAACGCCGCGCAAAACGCGGCCGATCCCAAACAGCGCGACGCCATGCTCGCGCAGGTGGCCGCCGCGCAAGCCCAGGCCGGAGCGCCCGAAGCCGCCGTGGCGACCGTTGCTCGCGTGGGCGATGACCGTCTGCGGGCACACATCCTGGCGGGCATGGGTGCTCCTGCCGCCGGCGGTGCCGCCGGGGGCGCTGCTGGAAACGCGGCGGTCGACTTCAAGCCGCTGGAGGATCTCATTACCAGCACGATCGCCACCAAGACGTGGTCGGATAACGGCGGCACCGGTACGATCTCGCATTTTCCCACCGGCGTTTGGGTCGATCCCAAGGGCGTATTGCGGCCCCTGATGAAAGAAGCCCGTACGGGCGACCTGGCGGCCTTGCGAACCAACAACCAGCAGCGGGTCGGGCAGGATGACGTGCGCTGCAGTTCGCCCCTGCGGATGATCTCGCTTACGCGGCTGGAAAAGCAGATTGAACTGAACGCGGCCCTAGGCCAGGGCGTCGACGACGCAATGCGTTATCTGGCCGGCCTGCGGCGGATCGAATATGTGTTCGTTTATCCGGACACGGGCGACCTGGTCCTGGCCGGACCTGCGGGCGATTGGACCGTGGCCGGCGAGAACCGCGTGGTCTCCCGCGATACGGGCGATCCGGTCGTGCGTCTGGACGATCTGGTGGTCATTTTCCGCCACATGCTGGCCGCGCGGGATGCCGAGTTCGGCTGCATGATCAATCCGCGGCAAGAAGGGCTGAAGCGCGCCGTCGCCTTCCTCGCCAAGTCCGCCGGCCATGCAATCCCGCCGGGGGCCGCCGCCCGCAAGGCCTGGTGCGAGCAGTTCCGCGAGGCCGTGGGCACGGAAGATATCGAGATTTTCGGCGGGCTGGACCCGCAGACCCGCGCGGCGCGGACGCTGGTCGAGGCCGACTATCGCATGAAGCTCGTGGGCATGGGCCTGGAAGAGGGCGTGCCCGGTGTCACGAGCTACCTGAACCTGATCAAGGGCGCACCACCCCGCGACATGGGCGTGCTCCGCTGGTGGTTCACGTTGGACTACGATTCCATCCAGACTTCGCAAGACCACCTGGCCTTCAACATCCGCGGCCAGGGCGTCAAGGTCGAGAGCGAGAACGAACACGTTACGGCCCAGGGCGAGCGGAAGCACACGGGTGAATCCGAGCCGATCAACCGCCAGTTCGCCGAGAGCTTCACCAAGCATTTCAGCGAGCTCTGCGGCAAGTATCCGGTCTATGCCGAATTGCGGAACCTGTGCGACCTGGCCCTGGCCGCCTCGCTGGTGCGCGAGGAGGGCCTAGCCGACAAGGCTGGCTGGCACATGGCCTATTTCGGCAATCCGCAGGCCTTCGCCGTCGAGCGCGGCGACGCGCCCAAGGAAGTCGACGCGATCGTCAACTGTCGCGTGGCCGAAAAGGGACGTTTCATCGCCGGCGTCAGCGGCGGCGTGGTCGTGAAGCCCAGCGAGCTGGTCAGCCAGAAAGCCATCAAGGTCGAGAGCTATCCGCAGCTTCAGCAGCAGCGGCCCGGCAAGGCCGCCAAGCCCCAGGCCGTCAACCGCTGGTGGTGGGACTGAGCCAGTTCTGGAGTGCGGGACTGCGAGGGTGGCATGCCTTCACTTGGCGTAGCCGAGGGTAGGCATGTTTGCCCCGCATGGAACCGCGGGCTGTTTCCACTGAGTAGCGCGGAAAAGCCGCTCCGCGGCGATTCAAAGCGGGAATGAATTCCCGCACTCCAAAACGTGCTAAACTATCTTGGGGCCGCCCTGCGCACTTTCTCCGCGGGCGGCCTGCTGCCGCATCACAAAGGACTGGACCCATGAACACACGACTTACCGTTCTCGTTTTCTTGCTTACTTCTCTCAGCATAGCTCTGCCGGCCGTCGCACAGAGGAAGCCGGCCGTGGCCTCGGCTGTCGCCGCCACCGTGGGCGATGAGGATCCGGTCAACGTGGCCGAGGCCCAGCAGTACATGGACCAGATCTTCCCCGACAAGAAGCCCGTCGGCGAGATGTTGTCGATGGCCAAGGCCCTGGTGCTGGAAGAGATCGTCAATCGCCGGCTGGTGCTGGCCTACGCCCGGCGGATCGGCGACATTCCCGACGACGCCGAGTTGGCCAAGGCCAAGAAGGAATTGCAACTTCGCCTGGCCGCGCAGGGCCGCAAGGTGGCCGACGTGCTCAAGACCGAGTCGCTCACGGAGGCCGATCTCCAGCGGCAGGTGCTCTGGCGGCTGATCTGGGACCGCTACCTGGCCAAGTACCGCACGCCCCAGCGCCGCGAGGTCTGGTTCCAGGACCACCACCGCGATCTGGACGGCACGGAACTGGTCGTCAGCCAGATCCTGCTCCATCCCGCCGCCGGCGTGAAGGAGAGCGATGATTTGGAAAAGCAGGCCGAGTCGATCCGGGCGGATATCCTCTCCGGCAAGATCGACTTCGCCGCAGCCGCGAAAAAATACTCCGCCGGTCCTAGCGCCAAGCAGGGCGGCCGGCTGGGCAAGATCCGCCGCGACGGCCCCATGGACGACACGTTTTCCCGCGCGGCCTTCAAGCTCAAGGCCGGCGAGCTCAGCCCGCCCGTCCGTTCGCGGTTCGGCGTACACCTGATCCGCTGCGACGAGGTTGCGCCCGGGACCAAGAGGCTTTCCGATCTCACCGCGCCCATCGACGCGGCCTTGGCCAAAGAGTTGCTGGAGAAGATCTCGCAGCGCGAGCGCAAGCAGACCACGGTGGAATACACACCGGAGTGGCCGCATTTCAAGCCGGGGACGAGGGAACTGGCGAAGTAGCGAGGCGGGGACTACTGAAGGCTGCTCGTCACCCTGTAGGAAGAAAATACGAAATACGAATGTCGAAATACGAAACGAATTCAAAATTCAAATGGGAAAATCCAAAACTTCGTGCTTGACGTTGTGAACATTCGTGCTTCGCTTGACTTTCCGCGTTATTTTGCGTATTTTTGAGGGTGTTCGGTTCGTAGTTGAGGAGCTTTTTGGTTTTTCGCGTACTTACGCCTTGTTCTTCACCCAACTCGCCGATTGCGTCGTATCCACTGAAACGCGTCCGGATGATGCCGAGTAGCGTGTAATTATGGATGTTCAACCCCTCACGGTGACCCTGCCTGAGCGATTGTACGAGCGTCTGGCTCGCCGCGCGAAAAAGTCGCGGCGAAGCGTCGAGGCCGAACTTGCCGACGCCATCGCGGTTCTTCCCGACGAGCCCGACGAATTGCCCGCCGACATGGCGGAGGCCATCGCCGCATTGAACCTGTTGGGTGATGAAGATCTATGGCGCGCCGCCAAGCAGAACCTCGCCCCCGAAAAGGCGGCGGAGATCGAAGGGCTGCACGCGAAACGTCAGAGCGAAGGGCTCTCTGCCTCGGAGAGCGAGACGTTGGCGATGCTCATGCAGGAGTATACGAGGATCATGCTGGTTCGCTCTCAATCCGCCGCGCTGCTGAAACAGCGGGGCCACGACGTATCGGGGTTGGTCGAAGGACATGAGCCATAGCCGCGTCGGCGCGGCGCTGCGCCGCCAGATAAACGCCGATGCGCGTCATCGTTGCGGCTATTGCCTGACTTCGGCCAAGATCGTTGGAACGCCGCTGGAGATCGATCACATTGTCCCGGAGTCGCTCGGCGGGCCGACCGCAAGAGAGAATCTTTGGCTTGCATGCTCGATGTGCAACGACCACAAAGGCAACCGAATCGCGGCCCCCGACCCAGTTGCAGGCGAGATCGTGCGGCTCTTCGATCCGCGCCGGCAGGTTTGGCTGGAGCATTTTGGCTGGAACGCGGAAGGGGACTTGATTATCGGCAAGACGCCAACCGGCAGAGCCACAGTTGCTGCGCTTCGCTTGAATCGCGCCGAACTCGTGGAAGCGCGGTGCGGGTGGGTCATTGCTGGTTGGCATCCGCCCAGAGATTGAGGCGGGAAACGCTCGTCGGTCTTGAGGTGTAACTTGACTCTACTCGCCTTCGGCCTTGTGCTCCGGTAGATGCCGGCGTAGAAACTGTTCAAGGTCGAGAAACTCTTGGATTTCCATGCCATTGAGTGTCCAAATGCCCGGTTTCTCCATTACGGAATTCTTCATTGACATGACTGCATGTGTGTTTGCCCGGCGTCTCTTCTAACGTTTCCCTTCCTTGCCCAGATCCTCCTGCCAGCGTTGCAAAAGCTGCATGGCCGCCAGCGGCGTGAGGTTGTCCAAATCGAGCTTCCGCAACTCGTCCACCAGCGGATGATCGGCGGCGCCGAAGAGCGTGAGCTGGATGTGCGTCTTCTTCTCCGCCGGGCGGGG
>CAZTPX010000088.1:0-40429 GCA_964615095.1 uncultured Planctomycetaceae bacterium
CAAGCCCGGCAGAGCAGTACAGATAATACTGTCTGTCATCCACGGAGAAGATGCCTGCCATGACCACGATCGTCCTCACCCACCCGAGCGAACATTGTCCGCGTTTCCAGGTTTTCGCGGTCTATGACGCACCCGACGCACATCGTGCGTTTGGCCTTCAGGAGACCAGCAGCCGCGACGAAGCAGAGAAAGCCGCGAGGCAGATGATGGAGACGTTTGAGGCGGACCATTTCCGCCGCGTGATCGAAGTCGGCGAGCGGATAGGCTGAGGCGTAGCGGCTGGATTCTGATGTTGTGATGAAATTGGCAGCCCGCTCAGATGCACTACGCTGTCCTATTCGCTCTCAGTCTTGGCGTCGGGTTCCACCCTCACGCTTGCGTGGTCCGAAGCACCCGTGAGTAGTGGCAAGATGTGCGACAACAACTGCTCTGCACTAAGAGAGCGGACGATACCGTTTGGACCGGTCTGCGTCCAGCCGTTCTTCTCCTTACGGTATTTCTGCATCCAGCCGTTTTTGGTCGTGATGTAGATCGTGCATTCAGAATTCTTCACGGCTGTCCCTCCTGTCCGGTTCTAGAGCCATAACCCGACCCGTCATTCTAGGTCCGGCAGTTCTTCCCGCTTCAGCAGCAGCCGGATCGACCTTGGCACGCCCGGTTCCCAGCTAATAAACCCCCGTTGCTTCAGCCTACGCAGCATGTCATGCACGGCGGGCTGAAAAAGCCGAAAATAGTCTCCTATGTCGCGTTCGGCCGGGCTGCGGTGATGGCGTTTGGTGTAGCGGTAGATGAAGGCAAGATACTCGCCTTGCCTGGGCGTGTACTTTGGCACCGCTGGCGTCGAGCCCGCCGCCTTGTCAAGCCGGTGCAGCAACTCCAAACACTTCCGGCACGTCACCGCCTCGTGGTCGTCGGTGGCGATGCTTTCCATTTCAGCCCGATGGGCGGCTTCCTTGTCGCGAGGATTGCACAGCACCATGCCGTCGGCATCGAGAGCGTGCAGGTCGCGTTTCTGTCGTTTGTCTTTGGGCATAGTCTCGATATCGTACTGTGGCGGCTTGCCGTTGGCAACGCACCCGAAAGCGGCCCGCTCGCGGCCAGCGACGGCAATTCCAGCCGTGCGAACGCCGGCAACTCAGTAACACGACATGGCATGGTGCAGGTTGCCCACCTCGTCAATCGAGATGTAAATGCAGCCTACGTCGCCCATCATCAAGTGCTTGTCGTCATACCGCCACTGGTCTTTTGGCATCAATGGCTCTGGGTGATTGACCCACGGATGGGGCTCGTGCTGGTCAGGTTGTACGGAGCTGACGGCACACAACAAGCGACCCGGAAGATCATCATCGCCTTGCTGGATGAAGAAAGGTGCTGTGCCGATCTGCGTGGCTTGGTACTGATGTAAATGATGCGAACTCCAAATCTCGCGACCTCCGCACATCGGGTACTTCGTGGCGGCAAACTCCGGGGTTCGCCGTGCGTCAGGATAGCTGACGGTTCGGCACAGATATCCATAGCAAGGATCGTGACACAATTCCTGCTTGGGAAGAGCGTTTCCTGAGATTAAGTCGCTAAGCCCCAGCGGTTGCCACTCGAAGTGCAGAGTTTCGATGCAGCAGCCTTCGGTATCGGGGGTAAACACCAACAGCACATCACCAGGCAGTTCTCCTACCAAGTCCGTTGAGTCAGCAAAATCAATCTGGGCTAAGAAAGACATCGGGGTTCCATCCAGGCTAGTCGGCCATTCCATCCTTGCTGGCCTGTAGGGTAGTCCGCCGATTTTAGTGGCATGTCGATTATTCGGCTCGCCGTCGGCCATGATGAAGATGTCCACCGGCACGGCTGGCCCCCAGTCGAACTGATCGTAGGCCGCCCACCGCAAGTGCTCATTATTGCAGATGTCGCAGGGACTGGTGATGATTTCACCGGTGAAGCGGCCGTTCCGTGGCTTCAACGGAAACCGAGGAAGCCATTCATCAAGGTCGAAGCGATAGTTCATGATCCGATCTCGGTTTCTTATCGATCAGCACGTGTTACCTGGCATCATACATCGACCACCAGCCGTCTGCAATTCTCGCACGAACCGGCTTACGCGGGCAAACCAGGGTAAGTGCCTCCCAAATGCTAAAGAAAGGCACTTTCCCAAGGCAGTATAACCTGAGCCCTGCTTTAGCCGTCAGCAGGTCGCTCCAGAGCCCAAAATCGCGATATTCACTGCTTCTGGGCACTGCATCCTTCGATGGCCTCCACCACCCCAAAATGCCGCTCCTGGCTATGGGGCGGCCGTAGGAGATTCTCTCATGGTTCGCATTTCATCGCCGTTTGATCCCCAGCCCGAATGGCACGCTGTGTTCCTGCGAATGGCCGGACGAATTCGCAAAGCAGCCCGTATCGCCTTCCGCCACTACGATCTCGAAGCCCGCGAGGAGGCCGTTCAGGCCGTCCTCTGCAATGCCTGTGCCGCCGTCGCCCGCTTGGCCGAACTCGGCAAGCTGGACCTGTGCTATGCCAGTGTGCTGAGCCGGTATTCTATCGCCCAGGTCAAAGATGGACGTTTGACGGGCGGCCATTTGAATTGCTTGGACATCTCGTCGCGATACTGTCAGCGGCTGAAAGACATCGTCGTCGAAAGGCTCGATCGCCGCGAGAAGGACGAAGACAACGCCTGGTGCGAAGTTCTCGTCGAAGACAGGCACGCCGGACCCGCAGAAACCGCCTGCTCCCGCATCGATTTCGACGCCTGGCTCCACGCACTGCCACGGCGTGATCGCAAGGTGGCGGAGTTTCTCTCGCTCGGCAACCGCACTTCCGATGCTGCCCGCAAGTTCAAAGTGAGCCAGGGCAGAATTTCGCAGTTGAGGCGTGAACTCCAGGAATCGTGGAACGCATACACGAACGGCAACGAAGGCAACGCCGCGTAGCTCGGCAATGATTCGGTGGATAGGCCCGGCAGGTTTCCTGCCGGGCCTATGGACTTGGATACCACCCATCGTCGAGCACGATGGAGATTTTCATCGTGTAATGAAAGTTCGTGGTCTACCGGCAGAATGTTTGGAGCTGTTTACTCCTTACTTACTTACTAACGTAAGTAAGTCCCGGAATTTTTTATGTCTTTTGGAAGCATGTAATCGACAGAACTCCTGCCATTCCTGTTACTTTGCTTTCCCAGCCTTCTCGTTCGATCTGAACCCTGGCAACCGGTCAATAGATTACACAACCCCCTAAACGAGCTACAAGGCCCTTCCCTGGCCCTTTCTAGGTCAAAACGACCCACAGAGCCACCCTGGCTTCTAGGCCCTCAGATCGCTTCCTACGAGGCCGAGCCAGAACACCAAGATTTTCATCTCGAAATGAAGTTATCGGGTCTATCGAAGCAACCCTTACGCGATCAGCGTTCTCAAACTTCCTTCGACGCCCGGCATAGTTATTCAGACGCTTGCCTTGCTCTTCTTCACCGTCCGTCACCGTCTCTCTCGAAAGGCCCCTATGACTGCGATTCTGTTGGCCAGTTCCTTGCTGGCAACCGTACTCGTTCTGATCTTGATTCGTGAACACCGACTGCGGCGAGCCCTCGAAAGCCTGCTTCGCCGCCTACTCAAACACTGGAGGAACCATGAAACGAACCCTGCCGGCAATCCTGTTGATCTGCCTGATCGTGGGCTGCGGAAGTAACGATGAGCGTCTCGCCAAGATGGCCCAAGACCACGACACGCAACAAGCCGCTCAGAACCGGACAATGGCCGAACTGCAAAAGAGCGTCGCTGACGGCACCAAGCGTCTCGTTGAAGCCGAGGCCGAATCCCGCGAGAAGTTCCAGGCTATGCAGGAGAACCTGCGTGCCGACCAGGCCACCGTGGGCGAGCAACGCGACAAGCTCGAAGGCGAACGTCGCGAAATTGCCCAGCAACGTATCCGCGACCCGATCATTGCTGCATCGATAGTGCAAGTCGGGCTTTGGTTGGCCTGCCTGCTGCCGCTGGTGCTGGCTGGCTACCTGGTCTGGGCAATGCGGCACACCCCCAGCCAGGACGACGCCATTGTCGTGGAGTTCCTCGTCACCGACATGGCAGCCGAGCATCCCTTGCTCTTGGGACCGCCGACATCGCCCGAACCCCTGCAACTGCCGAAGCCCGAGACCGCCGAACCCGAACCTGCGGCGACCTGATTGCCGCCACTTCCCTTTTGAACCACAGGAGAACCATGAGTCACACAGTTACCATCAAGACCGAAATAAGAGACGCCGCCGCGGTTCGTGCCGCGTGCGATCGTCTGCGGCTGCCTGCTCCCTTGCAGGGCAAAACCAAGCTGTTTAGCGGCGAAGTCGAGGGCCTTGCCGTGCAGTTGCCCGATTGGGTCTACCCTGTCGTCTGCAACATCGCCACCGGCCAGCTCAAGTTCGACAACTACAACGGCGAGTGGGGCGATCAGAAAGAACTCGATCGCTTGCTCCAAGCCTACGCGGTCGAGAAGTGCCGCATCGAGGCCCGCCGCAAGGGCCATGGCGTCACCGAGCAGCAACTTGCTGACGGTTCGATCAAGGTCACAGTCCAGGTAGGAGCAGCAGCGTGAAGACAATCGAGATACTTATCAGCCCTAAGGGCGAAACCGCCGTCACGACCAAGGGCTTCGTTGGCTCTTCGTGCCGGGACGCAAGCAAATTCATCGAACAGGCCCTCGGCCAGCGGACTTCCGAGACACTCACCGCCGAGTTTCATCAGACGGCCGTGGTCGATCAGCAGCAACAACAACGGTCGTAGGGCACCGCGATGAAACAACCTGCCTACGACGACAAAGTAGAACGCCTTCGCAGCCAACTCAAGCTCAAGATCGATGCAGCCGCACGTTCGTGTGCTGAAGTTCTGCACGTCGTTGCCGATCTGCTGGTCGAGATTGCCCAGCAGAAACCCGCCCCAATCTTGGAACGGCCAGAGAAACCTGAAACCAAGGCAGTGCCGGAGATGCTTACGACCAAGGAAGCTGCCGAATACCTTGGCGTCAAGCCTCAGACACTGTCGGTCTGGCGATGTACCCACCGCTACGGCCTTCCCGCCGTGAAGATCGGCAGGTGCCTGCGTTACCGCAAGTCCGACCTGGACAAGTTCATCGAACGCCGCAGCAACGGCTTTGGCGACGAATCGTGATCGACCGTTGAGCAACAGAGGGCTTAGGCCGCTCAATCTTCGGTAAACCGTATCGCCCGGCACTTCAGCTTGGATCGAACAGCATCCGCAGCACTCAGATCCGCAAAGTATTGCAGATGCGATCGGCAACGACAATCCGACGACCCGAGTCCGTCCAGCGGAATCAGTGCCCCGTCTGCCCGTTCGAGCATCCGGGACCAGCGGCATTCCCCTTGATTCGCTCCTCTTGCGAACCATACTGCTACCAGCCGCGTTTCGGCACGCAGGTAATCGATGTGCCAATGCAGCACCTTCTCACGCAGGGCATGCCGTTCAATGCGTGCCGCCAATCCGCCCGGTCCCAACGCACTGCCGACGTAGACGTAGATTCCCGGCAGCATGCGTAGTACGCCCAGCTTGCCGACGGGCACGTCCTGAGTCGTAGTTGCCTCCAAAAGCAAGGCATAGGTGCCTGGCTGCGATGGCAAATCGAGCGAATCACGATCGTGTCTTTTCTCGTTCATCACCCTATCGTAACCGAAAGTAACCTACATGACACTCACCCAACGTCTGACGGAATACATCTCTGCCTGTTTTACCGGTCTCTGGGTCACATCGCACGAACATGACGATGCCCTGGCCGAAATCGCCAAGCTCTGCCGCGACCAGAACTGGCGGCTTGCCACCTGGGATATCGCCTCCGGCCTGCAAATCCCGGGCCAAAACAACCCCACCGATGCCGGCGGCAGTGATCCTCTGGCTGCCATCCGCAGCATCAACGCTCTGGCTTCGCAGGATAGCTCGGCAATCCTGGTCCTGGCCAACTTCCATCGCTTTCTGAATTCGCCGGAGATCGTCCAGGCCCTGGCAAAGCAGATCAGCACCGGGAAGGCCAATCGCACGTTCATTGTGGTGCTGTCACCGATCGTGAGCATCCCCGCCGAGCTTGAGAAGGTCTTCGTTGTGCTCGATCATGACCTGCCCGGCCGCGACCAGCTTGAGCAGATTGCCCGTAGCATCGCGACCGAAGATGGCGACTTGCCACAAGGCGAAGAAATGAACACCGTGCTCGATGCGGCCGCCGGTCTGACGCGATACGAAGCGGAAGGAGCCTACAGCTTGAGCATCGTGCGGCATGGCAACATCCGGCCGGACGCGATCTGGGAACTGAAGTCGCAAACGCTAAAAAAGAGCGGCCTCTTGCAACTTCATCGTGGCGGTGAGCGGTTCGACGGCCTGGGCGGGCTACAATCGCTGAAGACATTCTGTCTCAGGGCGATGCGTCGTCAAGGTCATCGAGATCCGCTCAGGCGTCCTCGTGGAGTTTTGCTCTTGGGCGTCCCAGGCACTGGGAAGTCCGCTTTCGCCAAGGCCCTTGGAGCCGAAACGGGCAGGCCCACGCTGATCCTGGACATCGGCTCGCTGATGGGCTCGCTTGTGGGTAGCACGGAAGCGAACATCCGCCAAGCCCTGAAGATCATCGACGCGATGGAACCGTGTATCTGCTTCATAGACGAAGTGGAGAAGGCCCTATCCGGCGTTTCGAGTTCAGGCGACAGTGGCGTGTCGGCCAGGCTTTTCGGCACGTTCCTTACCTGGCTCAATGACCACCAGAGCGACGTGTTTACGATCTGCACGTGCAACGACATCTCCAAGCTGCCGCCGGAGTTCTCGCGTGCCGAACGATTCGATGGCTGCTTCTTCCTCGATCTGCCCAGCAGCGAACAACGGCGGAAGATCTGGGAGATCTACTTGAAGCTGTTCGATCTGGATGCCGACCAGGCCAAGCCGAACGACCAGCAGTGGACGGGTGCCGAGATCCGGGCATGCTGCCGATTGGCGGCGTTGCTGGACTTGCCGTTGACGGCGGCTGCCCAGAATGTTGTGCCCGTGGCTGTCACGGCCGCGGAATCGGTCGAGCGGCTGCGATCGTGGGCTTCCGGGCGATGCCTGGACGCCGAGAGCAGCGGCATCTATCGGAATAGTACGCCGGTAAAGCCTGGCCGCAATCTGCGACCGTCGAAAAACTGACGAGATACCTTGGCAAACGGGCGGGACCATCGCGGTCTCGCCCGTTGCCTTTGTACCGCTACCTGAGCGTTCTCACTCAGATTCCAGCGTTGTCGGTTTGATGACACTCTTCTTCAGGAGAACGTCGGTCCGCGAACTGACGATCCGCCAGAACTGCGTATGGGCCAATGCTTTGCGTTTCTCAAAGGCGGGTATGGCACATTCTTTGCGTTTTGTTCGCATGCTGGATCCAGTATGCGTTTTTCCCTAACCCTCACGAAAGAAGACGCCATGAATCGACTCGCCCCCATCCTCACCGCCATCGGAATCATCGCCGCAACCGCAGTCCCGGCCCTGGCCCACCACTCCGGCGGCCATCACAGCTACTCCCATGGCCACCACAGCTATTACCACGGCCACTATCACGGCACCAGCGGCTGCGGATACTATAGCTCCTATTACGGCTGCTATCTCAACTCGACTTGCACGTACTACATTAACCAGGGCGACGCCTGGTACGACCAAGGCAATTTCGATCAGGCCATCGCGAACTATACCCAGGCCATCGCCAACGACCCGACCTGTGCCCTGGCTTACAACCAGCGTGGTGCCGCGTGGTACTCCAAGGGCGACTTCGACAAGGCCATTACCGACGCCACACTGGCGATCGCCAACAACCACAGTGATGCCTCGGCCTACAACAATCGGGCTGCCGCTTTGGACGCCAAGAACGAATTCGACAAGGCCCTCGTGGACGTCAACCTGGCCCTGGCCATCGAACCCAGTTTTGTCGATGCCTACATCAGCCGCAGTGCGATCTTGTACAATAAAGGCGAGTACGACAAGGCCATCGCCGACGACAACTCAGCCTTGGCGATCGATCCAAGCTCGGCTCAAGCCTACTCCAATCGAGCCGGTGCCTGGAACATGAAGGGCGAGTACGATAAGGCCAAGGCCGACTTCGATCAGGCCATTGCCTTGGATGCCAATAACGCGGAATACTACGACGATCTGGCCTTCTTTCAGGCGACGTGCCTCGATCCGCAGTTCCGCAACGGCCAACAGGCCTTCGCCAACGCGACCAAAGCTTACCAACTGACCAATGGCAGCAACGTCGCCAACATCTCCATTCTGGCCTCCGTCTATGCGGAGAACGGCGACTTCGCCCAAGCCATCACCTGGCAGCAGAAAGCCCTCGACCTAGCGAAGACCCAGGAGATGAAGCAGCGATACCTTGCCCGGCTTGAGCTGTTCAAGCAGAGTAAGCCATTCCGGCTGGACCCGAAGACGGCCATGCAAATTCCATCGGTGGTTGCCACATCTGCCAAGTGAGCAAACTTTCCTCTTGCACGAATCACCTGATTATCGGAGTCACACGATGAAACGTATCCTGAGAGGCTTGCCGAGTTGTGCCTGCCTCGTAGTAATCTCCACTATCGCAAGCCCTCGGTTTGCCGTGGCGGACATTACCCGCGACGTAGCCACCCAAGTCTACACGCCGGAGTTTGACGACTGGGTGCTCGTATACACCAACGCAACCTTGCACGCCTCTTGCCCGGACTACGATCTCGGTGTGACGAAGGAGCCTACGGCTCGTGGTGTCCGGTTCCACGTTGTCGGCAGCTACGCCAATACACCCGCCGGCTTGAACTGGTTTCGCACGGAAAGTGCGAAGATTCACGACAAGCTAACGGTAATGTGCCGCACTTGGACGAACGAAGGTTTTGCGATCAGCCCGAACGATTTCGCAATCGACATCCACATGAGGAACACGCCGGATCATCGGTAGCTGTGATTGCCGTTCCTGAAGGCGTGCTTGACGTACAGCCGATGGAATTACCGACCAAAAGGGCGATACTGCGGATCAGCCGCCTTCAAGAGCCCGCTTCAAGGCGGCGATGTCGAGCTTCTTCATTCCGAGCATAGTCGTGAACGCCCGTTGTGCCGCAAACGTGTCCGCACTGCTCAGCATGTCAGGAAGTACCATGGGCACGATCTGCCAGGACACACCGAACCTGTCCGTCAGCCATCCGCACTGCACTTCCTGCCCGCCTGCGGACAACGCCTGCCACAGCCGGTCCACCTCTTCTTGCGTCTCGCAATTCGCAACGAATGATATGGCTGGCGTGAACTTGAACTGCGAACCGCCGTTGATCGCCACGAACTCCACACCGTCAAGGATAAACTGGACTGTCATGACCGACCCCGCAACTCCAGGCGAGCCCTCGGGATAGTAGGTCTTTCTGATGATTTTGGAGTTCCTGAAAACGGAGACGTAGAAATCGGCTGCGATTGAGGCCTGGCCGTCGAACCAAAGAGACGGAGTGATCTTCTGCACGGCGGGTTCCATACAGATGACCATCGTAATGTCCGTGCGGCCCGTCTTTTTTGCGTGCTTGCTGATCTCGCCAGGATCGTCGGTGAAGTGTTTCACCCGAAAGGTTCCACGGTATTCCCATTGGTTAACATCGAGTTTGATAAACGTGGGAACAGATCCTCCCTGGCTCACAAGCATCTTCGCTGACTTCTCAATATCCACGCCGGTTCCCGGCAAGATTACTCTTGGGGCATCTGGATTGAGGTCGGTGCCGAGGCATGCACAGAGGACTCGGCCGTCTTTGTGCGGCAAATAGGACTCAAGGCTGCCACCGCCAACGATTTTGTGGATCTGCTCTCGGGAATAGCACTCGTGAAGTCGAAGCATTTGATCCTCACGCCATTCTATACGACATCATGCAACCGACGTCATTCTGGACTCGTAACAACTGCCCGTCAAGCACGGCATGCTTCCGTTCATAACGATTTCCGCATTCTTCAACCATTTCATCTGAGGACAACCATTATGCCCGATCTCAAAGACGGCGAAACAGCCGAAGTGCAAGGCTCTGCCCGCACACCGTACATCCTGAAGAATGTCGGCGGCGTGTATTCCTGCTCGTGCCCAGCATGGAGGAACCAGTCGCTGCCGATCGAACGTCGCACCTGCAAGCACATCCGAAGTCTCAGGGGAGAGCAGATGGAACGCGAGCGACTCGGTTCTGCCGGACTGTCCAACCCTGCACCGGAAACCAAGGGCATGCCCACCGTGCCGAGCCTGTTATTGGCCCAGTCCTGGGACAATGAGGCTGACTTGGCAGGCTGGTGGATGAGCGAGAAGCTCGACGGCGTGAGAGCTTGGTGGGACGGAAAGCAGTTCCTATCTCGCCAAGGCAACGTCTACTACGCACCGGCGTGGTTCGCTGCCAGCCTGCCGAAGCAACCGTTGGACGGGGAGCTATGGCTCAACCGCAAGGCGTTCCAGCGTACCGTGAGCATCGTGCGGCGGCATGACCAGAGCGAACACTGGCGGCAGATCAAGTTCGTGATCTTCGATGCCCCGGCAGTCCGCGAACCGTTCGAGGGCCGCCAGGCGTTCCTGTCGGAGTTGTTCCGCACGCGGAAGCTACCCTTTGCACGGTATCTCTATCAGTCCCGCTGTGAAGGGTTGGATGACCTGCGGCGGGAACTGGCCCACGTCGAATCTCTCGGCGGCGAAGGCTTGATGCTGCGGCAGCCAGGCTCCTGCTATGAAGCCGGCCGTTCATCGAGCTTGCTCAAGGTCAAGACGTTTCACGATGCCGAAGGTTACGTGGTCGATCATCTTCCCGGCAAGGGGCGTCACACAGGCAGGCTCGGTGCCGTCGTTGTGGAATTGCCGAACGGGTTGACATTTTCCGTGGGGACGGGTTTCTCCGACGCTCAACGCCAGAATCCGCCGGCCGTCGGCAGCCTGATTACCTACCGCTATCAGGAACTGACCGATCGCGGCGTGCCACGGTTTCCATCGTTCGTTCGCGTCCGCATGGATGCCCAGTCGTCATCTTTCGCGTAGCTGCTCAAAACAGCCATGAAACGCGACAAGTTCATAGAGTCCATTCTCACACCAGAGTTCAACATGAAACGCTATTTCGAGTTCGTCGGCGGTTCGTCCGCCAAGTTCTACGAGGTTTCCGTCTGCAACAACACCGTGACCACCCGTTATGGCCGGATCGGCACTGACGGCCAGGTCCAGTCCAAAGTATTCACGGACAGCGACGCGGCCATGAAGCACGCCAAGAAGGTGATCGACAGCAAGCTCGCCAAGGGCTACCGGGAAACGGTCGCCTGCTAGACAATAATTTCTGATCGATCAATTCACGGGACCGGCGTGTCGTCGCAAGATTGGCATGCCGGTCCTTTTTCGTTGATATTCACAACCATAGGAGCCTACCTTGGGTTTGACGATCCATTACAACTTGAAATCCAGCACGCGAAGCCCGAAGAAGGCCCGCGAACTGGTCGCTCGGCTGCGTGGCCGGGCACTCGACCTGCCTTTCGAGCGGGTCGATGACATCATCGAGCTTTCCGGCCCTGCTTGCGATTACGAGCAGTGCGGCTTGGATCATCCACATCGTTGGCTCCTTATCCAGTCGGGAGCGTACGTGGACGACCCGCGAGATAAGCACTTCAGCTATCGCGTCAAGCCCACGCACGTCATCGCCTTCTCAACCTGGCCCGGCCAAGGCTGCGAAGATGCCAATTTCGGACTCTGCCGCTATCCGGCGTACATCGAGGTTCAGGATCGGGTATTGCGAGGGCAAACCAGAAAGCTCCCGACCCGGCTTGGCGGCTGGTGCTGGGGCAGCTTCTGCAAAACTCAGTACGCCTCGAACCCCGAGTGCGGCGGCGTCGCCAATTTCCTGCATTGTCACCTGATCGTGATCCGGATGCTCGATCATGCCAAGGAACTGGGCATTCTGAGATCCGTAAGCGACGAAGGCGACTTCTGGGAAAAGCGAAACATCGAAGACCTGAGCCGCGAAGTCGGCCAATGGAACGAGATGATCGCCGGGCTGGCCGGAGAGCTGAAGGACAAGCTGGGCGACGAGGTGTTGTCCGCCATCACGAAGTTCGCGAACTTTGAGCACATCAAAGCCAAGGGACGCTCGCAGAGCCAAGGAACGGCTGTCTGATTTACCATTGCCGCCTCATCAATGGGAACGCTGTTCTGGCCGTTACCATCCCGCTGCCTACGATGGCAGCACGCGTATTCACTCATCACCCCACTTTTGCGGAAACAGTATATCTATGAGTTCCGTTCTCGATTTACCCACGCCCGCCGATCGGCTGCGTACCAGTATGGCGGCAGTGCGTGTTTCGATCTCATGGTTCGGCACGCGGAAGTCGCTCACCGTTGAGCAAAAGGCCGAAGCCGCCGAGCCCTTTAACGCCGAGGCAAAATTCCTGTCCGCCGGAAAGAAGCTTTTGGATATTTCACATCCCGCGTTCAAAGCGGTGACCGCCGTGCGGGGCAAGGTCCAGTCGTATTGGAAATCCATGTCCCTGCCGTACCCGGAGCCGGGCATCCGGCTTATCAAGCAGGACAAGATCGAAGAGTTCGCCGGTAAGATGCAGGAGTTCCAGCAGGAGCTTGCCGAGGCGGTCGAAGCCCTCGATCGCCGCTATCACGAGCTAAAGAATGCGGCCCGCCAACGGCTGGGCAGCCTCTACAACAGCAGCGATTACCCGGCATCGCTCCGCGGACTGTTCGAGATCAGCTATGACTTCCCTTCCATTGAGCCGCCCGATTACCTGAGCCAACTGAACCCGGCTTTATACGAAGAAGAATGCCGTCGCGTACAGCAGCGATTCGACGAAGCCGTCAGATTGGCCGAGGAGGCGTTCACGGCCGAATTGGCGAGGCTGATCTCGCATCTCACGGAGCGGCTATCTGGTCAGGAAGATGGGCGGCAGAAGGTATTTCGTGATTCCGCCGTGGAGAACTTGACCGAGTTCTTCCAACGGTTCCGCGAATTGAATGTCCGCTCCAGCGAGCAACTTGACCAGCTTGTCGGTCAGGCACAGCGGGTCATCCGTGGCGTCGATGCCCAGGACCTACGTGACAATGCCGGTCTCCGTCAGCACGTCGCAACCGAGATGTCACGGGTGTCAAGCGTGCTGGATGGGCTGCTCGTAGATCGCCCGCGGCGGAACATTTTGCGTAGGGCCAAGTGAGCATACCAACCATGCAGATCATCATCGAACTAAGCGGCACCGCACGCTGCATCTACACGGAAGAGATCGACCTGGCAGCAATCGGCAGTCCCACAATCACCAGAGCCTCCCACGTCGAGCCTGACCAGCAAGGACGCTGGCAGGCTGACATGGGACCGATGAGAGGGCCTTTGCTGGGGCCGTATGAGCTTCGCAGCGAGGCTCTTGAGGCGGAACAGGTATGGCTAGAAACGCACTGGTTGAGAATGTAAGAACGCCCTAGCTCATCGCCTTTCTTTCCGAGTCGGTGAACTCGTTGACGACTGTCTCTTCGTCGCTAGTTTGCTTACGCATTCGGGCAACCAGCATGCAGGTTCCCTGCCAAGCAGCTCCGACTTTCCCTGGAGCAAAGGTCGCTGCCCCGGCGGCTCGGATTCCGAGGCCGCCCGCTTCGGCGAAGGCGTCTTGGTTGGCACCAAGGAAGGTGAACTGCCAATTGTACTTCGATTGCTGGTGCTCGATTAGTTCCTTGATCTTTGCCTTGGAGAACTCCTTGCTGGAATTCTCCTGGCCATCGGTCACTATCACGAAGACCACGAGGCCGGGGCGATCATTCGCGGGTATTTTGGCAAGCCGCTCGCCAGTCTCGTTAATCGCCCTGCCGACAGCGTCCAATAACGCAGTGTTGCCCCGCGGCACCAGCTTGTAGTGGGGCACGCGGCTGACAGACACGGCTCGATGGACAAATTCGTATTCCGTGTCGAACTGCACCAGCGTCAGCAGAGCTTCTCCAGGCTGCTTTGCCTGCTCCTGAACGAACGTGTTGATGCCGCCCTCGGCATCTTCCCGGATAGAACTCATTGACCCGCTACGATCGACCACCAGGGTAACGTCAGCCAGATCGGATCTCACGATACACTCTCCTTCTCGGGGTAATTCCTAGACGATCGAACTCCACTCAGAAGTCATTATAACGCATTCCGAGTCGTCATGTTTTACATGGCGGCCCAACTCGTGTACTGCTTCCGCAAGGTCTTTCCATGAAACAATCCCTGCTCGAACGTGCCGTGGCCTCAGCCACCGGCGAAGCCATTTCCACTATCCGCCGTCGCGGCTTCAGCATCCTCGACCCCACCGATCAAGATTTCGACGAACTGCCCAAGCCACGCACCGTGGATTGGGACCGACTCGATGCCCTGCGTCCGGCCTATCTGCCGCAACGTACCCGATTACGGCGGCAATCAGCATGATCCTCTTTCTGCTCAACTATCTCACAAGGAGAACCACCATTGATTACGATTACTCGCCGCCTGGCTCAGCAACTTCGCTCCGTTCTGCGTCGTGCCTTCGGCAACTTCCGCGGCACCGGACCTGCCATCGCTTTCATCGCCGGCAAGGAGGGTCTAACCGTGAAGTCCAGCTTCGGCGACGTCGCCGTCGAGTGTCGGCTGCCCGGCGATCGCCCCACGGAAACACTCTGGCTGCCGTTTGAGTTCCTCGCCGATATCGCCGGAAAGAATGACGCGGAGGTCAATCTGGAAGCAGCCGGCGACGGCCAAGTCAGCGTCCAGTGGCGTACCGGCAACGTGCCGCAGATCGTCAAGTACGACACCAAGGCACCGCTCGACGCCAACAAGTTCCCTGTCCTGCCGACCGCGTTTACCGCCAACCCGGCGGGACTCTTGCAGGCTTTGGATGCGGCATCGGAAGTCACAGCCCTCGAAGGCGTGCGATACGCAACCGACTGCATTCAGCTTTCCCCGGATGGCACCATCAACGCCACGGACGGACGCCAGCTCTTGATCCAGTCGGGATTCACCTTTCCGTGGCAGGATGCCGTGCTCGTGCCTCGCAACAAGGTCTTCACTTGTGCGGAGTTGCCTCAAGACCAGCCGGTTGCCGTGGCAAAGAGCGGCGACTGGGTTGCCGTTCGTGCGGGCCGCTGGACTGTCTATCTGCGGATCAACGCAAGCCGGTATCCCAAAGTGGCGGATATTGTTCCCAACCCGGACACTGCCAAAGCCCGCTGCCAGTTGTCGAAGGACGACATCCGTTTCCTGGTCGAGACCCTTCCGCAGCTTCCTTGCGAAGACGAGGACAACTGCCCGGTGACGATCGACTTTAATGGTTCCATTGCCATTCGTGCCAGAGGGGCAGACAAGGAGGGCCAGAAGGCCAAGCCCACGGAAGTCGTACTCACGAACTCGCATTGGACGGGCGAGCCCATCCGCATCAACATCAATCGCACGTACTTGCAGCGGGCGATGAAGCTCGGCCTCGGCGAATTGTCGCTCTACGGCGACGAACGTGCGTTGCTTTGCCAGGCTTTCGATCGCAAGTTTCTCTGGATGCCGTTGGGGGCTGGCTCTGCCATCCCGCCGGCGGAAGACGCCATCCGCATCGAATCGCCCCCAGGCGAACTCGCTGCTCCTATTCCCAACCCCGCAACCTCAAAGGAAGTTCAGCCCATGAGCGAACCGACAACCACCACCGCCAAGGCCGAAACGAACGCCCAAGCCAAGACCGACACCACGAACCGTAAGGCTTCTCGCCGCAAGGCCAGCCAGCAGGATCTCGCCGCCTTGATCGACCAAGCGACGGAGTTCCGCACGGCCCTGCATACGCTGGTGCAGCAGTCCAACGGGCTCGTCAAGGCCCTCAAACAGCACCGCCGCCAGAGCAAGGCCATCCAGAACACGCTGGCCTCGCTCAAGCAGCTCAAGACATTGGGCGTGTAGACCAAGGGCCGACATTTTCATCTCCTGATGAAAGTTGCAGACACATTCCCCATAACCCACAAGGAGGGCACAATGCCCCTGAGAACCAACATCGGCGTCAGCCGTAAAGTCGCGGACAACAACTACGGGAGCCGCGGTGCAAGCGTGAATTTGGAGGTCGAACTCGATTCGACTTTGATTCAGGACCCCAAGCTCTTCCACGAGCGTATTCGCCAGGTCTTCCATCTGGCCCAGCAGGCTATCGACGAAGAGCTGGGCCGGCAGCAGGGCCCTGCGAGCCACGCGACGTACGGCAGCAACGGCCATGCCGCCCAGCCGTCGAATAACGGCAACAACGGGCATGCCGCCACCAACGGCAACGGTCACACCGCCACCAATGGCAATGGCAGCCGCAACGGCCAGACCGGTAATATCGCGTCCGAGAAACAGCTTAACTTCGCCAAGCAACTGGCCAAAGGCATCCCGGGCCTCGGCATCCGTCGCTTGGAAACGCTCGTGCAGAAAATGTGCGGCAAGCCTCTTGCGGCCCTGACCACACTCGACGCTTCTGGGCTCATCGATACGCTGATATCGATCAAGGCCGGCGAGATCAACCTCGACACCGTGCTGGAGGGCAACGCAGCATGAGCACCGGCTTACTGGGCTTTGAAACGATCGAAGAACGGCAGGCTGGTTTCGATTCGTATATCTCGCCGTCGCGGCTGAATTGCTGGTTGAAGTGTCCGTTAGCGTTTCGGCTTCGATACCAAGATGGCATCCGCACGCCGACTTCGCCGTCGATGTTCCTGGGCAAAGTCTGCCATTTCGGCTTGGAGGCGGCATATCGGCATCGGCAGCTTGGCGTCAACCTGGACGCCGAACAGGTCGTGGGCAAGATGTTTGACGGCTGGGCCAAGCTCATCGACGAGGAATCCATCACGTTTGATTCCGCAGCGGACGAGCAGGCCCTTCGGCAGCAAGCCTGCGATCTGGTGAAGGCGTACCTGGCGTATGCTCCGCCAGATGAGAAGCCACTGGCCGTCGAGGTGGCCCTGGAAGCCCCGCTGATCGATCCTGATACCGGCGAGGATCTGGGCATGCCCCTGGTCGGCGTTGTGGACCTCGTGCTCGACTATGAAGCCGGGCCACTGATCGTGGACTTCAAGACGGCCGCCAGAAGCAGCGAACCGATGGAAATCAGCCATGAGATCCAGCTTACCAGCTACGC
Source organism: uncultured Planctomycetaceae bacterium (assembly GCA_964615095.1). Taxonomy (GTDB): domain Bacteria; phylum Planctomycetota; class Planctomycetia; order Pirellulales; family Thermoguttaceae; genus JANXQG01. The sequence continues at coordinate 17,088 of CAZTPX010000088.1, forward strand.
GTACCTGCTCAGACACCACAACAAGTGGTCGGAATCGGGGCTTGAGATTCGCAGCCTGATAAAGACGAAACAGCCGAAAGTGGAATTCCATCCGTATCCAGCACGCAGCGAGGCTCATTTCCGCAGGCTTTTTGCCGTCATACGCGAATATCTCGACGCCCTCGACTCGGGTAGGTTCAACTTTCGCCCCGGCTTCGGCTGCGGGATGTGCGATTACCGCGAGCAGTGCAGAAGCTGGATCGGGTCGTGATCGACACCAAGATTCCACGATAATGCCTGACGCTTTGCCGCCTTCGGGCGGCAGCGTGTTCAGGCTTTCTTTTAGCCCTTCGCGGTGCCGCAGCCGCCCTCTCAGCAGACAGCGTCACGCCGCCCGCCGTGTCGCTTCTGCCTTCCGCGAGGGGAAGGACAAAGTGGCCTGAACATCTTGGCTGGAAGCGGCTAGCTCCACTGCTAGCCGTCTTCGTCGCCAAGCGTATGCCGTAAGACCGATTGCACCGATACCCAATAGGGCAAAGGTGGAAGGTTCGGGGGTAGTGGCTATGAAGCCGTGGTCGTAGCCTGACGAGTCCGTATAATACCCCACGATATTGTTGCCAGAAATGCCAGTAGCATAAGTGCCTTTGTTTACACCCTTCGCCGCCAAAGGGTCGTCAATCGTCGTGTAGGTTGACCCGTTGTAGAGGAAGCCGTGGGCCTCGCCTGACGAATCGTAATAAAACCCCACGATATTGTTGCCAGAAATACCAAGAGCAAAAGTTCCATAGGTGGCTTGTTGGCCCTCCAAAGGGTCGTCAAGCGTCGTATAGCTATTTGTAGAGATGTTGTAGATGAAGCCGTGGCGCTCGTCTGATGAGTCCGCGTAATACCCCACGACATTGTTGCCAGAAATGCCAGTCGCGGCAGTCCCCCACGCTTCCAACGGGTCGTCAAGCCTCGTGTAGGTTGACCCATTGTAGATGAAGCCATGGTACTGTTCTGATATGTCCCAATAATACCCAACGATATTGTTGCCATCAATGCCTTCTGCCCAAGTTCCATTCACGCCCTGAGGGTCGTCACACGGCGTATAGGTTGACCCATTATGAATGAAGCCTTGGGTGGGGCCTTGGTTCGGAACATAATACCCCACGACATTGCTGCCTGAAATTCCTTGTGCCCAAGTTCCCTGTCCTCCCAATGCCAATGGGTCGTTAATCGTCGTGTAGGTTGACCCATTGTAAATGAACCCTTGGGGCTCTAGGCCCCAATAATACCCCACGATATTATTGCCAGAAATGCCACAAGGATTGGTTGAATAGGCGGCCGAAGGGTCGTCAAGCGTCGTGAAAGTGAAAGTGTCTGCGTTTGCGGGTACACAAAGCAAGACTGCGAACAAGAGGCCAAACACGGAGAATGTCGATCGGTTCATTGTTGCGTACTCCGAAAGGAGGACTCGATTATGCCGCCTGCCGTGTCGCTTCTCTCTTCCGCGACGGGAAGGACAGCCAATCAGATCCCCATCCGCCGTGCGGAGTCATGTACGCCAGCAGGTCATGGCGTCCCCAAGCGAAGCATACCGCATGCCAAATGTGTAAAATCAAGCTGCGGCGTCCGAAACGCTTGTCGAATTTGGACTTGCATGATCGCTCCGATCGATTTCGCTCCAGGCGGAGACCACGAGAAGTGTTGCGTTTTCATACGTACTTGAAGCAGAACGGAACAACGGCAATGCGTAGCAGTCTTTGGCGTGCAGCAAGACCTGCGTGAGATTAGGACCGGCGACAGGCAATAGAGGGCCGATGACGGCGGCCAGCAGTTCGATTCGACGCAAACAGCCAGGATTTCCGCGAGCGGCGACAGACCAAGTGGTTTATCTCCGGACGCCACAAATCGCAGAACGCCGCCTTCTACCAGACCTCGAAGCCGCCGCAGTGCCGAAGGAACTCGATCCACTCCTTCAGATGCTCGTCCTGGACGCCATACGCCGGGCGTGTCTCGATGCCTGGATTCTCGGCAAGTTCCTCCTCGGTTACGAAATGACCAACCACGGGGCCGGACGACAGCATGCGATGGTCCCAAGCAATTGTCATCTTATAATCAAAATGCGAGACATATCCCCGGGGCCGATCAGACTTCCTCGTCCCTTGGTATCACGGGCAATTCAACAGTGATCCGAGTGCCTTTACCCGCCTTGCTTCGGATATTGCATTTTCCACCGAGCAGCCTTGCCCGTTGTCGAATACCCTCCAGCCCAAAACGATTCTTCGGACCAGTCTTGGGGTCGAATCCTACTCCCCAATCACGAATCTCGATACGAAGACGATCTTCGCGTTGCAAGAGACTGACTGATATTCTCTCGCTCTTGCTGTGCATGCAGGCATTCGTCAAGGCCTCCTGGGCAATCCGGTAAATGGCGTTTTCAAAGGTTGGGTCAAGCCGGTCAAAATCGACCCTGCTGTGATATTCGATCTTCGGCCCCTGGTCACGGCCTTGTTCATGGACGAGGTGGGCGACAGCTTCCACCACGCCCGATTCGTCCAGGATCGGCGGCCTGACCCCGGCGATCAGGCGGCGGGCCTCAAAATGCCCTTGTTGGAGCATGGTCAGCCCTGCGTCGTAAGCCTTCGCGGCTTGCTTGGGCTGCGTGTCCTTCAGGTGACCGTAGGCTTGGAACTGCATGATCGCCGCCGCCAACTGCTGGGCCAGCCCATCATGGATCTCGTAGGCGATAAGTTGCCGTTCGTAATCGCTGGATCGGAGCATGTACCGGAGGTTGCGGTGTTCCTTCGCCAATGCCTCCTCGGCACGCTTTCGATCCGTAATGTCATCGACCAATTCAACGAACCCCTCAACATGTCCATCGGCAGCGAAGATAGGGTAGGCTCTGACTCTGGCGACGTAGACGCTGCCATCATCCCGTGTCCCGATATTCTCTATCTCAGCGGGCAGACCAGTGTTCATGGCTCGCACTCCTGGGCAGTCCGGGCAAACCGCGTCTTGCTTGCGGAACACCCGGAAACACTCTTTACCAATGCACTTTCCGGTGGGCCTTCCAATAAACGCGGCACTGGCCTTGTTCAGCATCACGATATTGAGTTCCCTATCCATTACCGTAATGCCAGAGTGAATATTGTCCATCAGCGTGCGATGGCGTTCCTCGCTTCGCTGCAACGCCTCTTCGGCCCGTTTACGGTCGGTAATGTCTCCATGCGATCCGACGAATCGGTAGGCTTTGCCTTGCTCATCTCGCAGTACAAGGCCAGTTGCCACGATCCAGCGGTAGGAACCGTCTTTGTGACGCAGACGGTACTCGACAGTAACCGTAGGTGACGTGCCCGCAAGGAAATCTTCGAGAAACTTGAGCATCCAGTCCTTTTCATCTGGGTGGAGAAGTCTGGCCCAGTCCTCAAGGCTCTCGCCAATTTCAGTCTCCTCAAAGCCAAACATCTTCTTCCAGCGAGGCGAGAAGTACAACTTGCCGGTGCGAATATCCCAGTCCCAGATGCCAACACCCGCTCCTCGAACGGCCAAGTCGTACCGCTCTTCGCTCTGCCGTAATGCCTCCTCGGCCCGTTTGCGTTCGTCGATGTCCTCCACCACGCCGAGGGTGAAAACGATCTTCCCGTCAGGACCACGGGCCGCAGCAGTCGTTGCCTGAGCCCAAAACGGTTGGCCGTCCTTCCGAAGATAACGCTTCTCAAGCCTGAAACTGGAAATCTCCCCACCAAGGAGTCTCTTGACCAAGGGACCGCTCAGTTCCCGGTCTTCGGGATGGGTAAGGTCACGGACATGCTGCCCGATCAATTCCTCCTGGCTATAGCCGCTCATGTGGCAGAGGGCATGATTGGCCTTGACGACTACGCCATCGCCCTGGCCGATAACCATCCCTACCGGAGCCTCTTCAAACGTGACCCGGAATCGTTCCTCGCTTGCCCGCAGTGCTTCCTCGACCTGCTTGCGTTCGGTGATGTCACGGAAGATCGCCATTGCACGCGGCTTTCCAGAGTAAACCAAAAACCTGCCGATGACTTCTGCATAGAATACGCTCCCGTCCTTGCGTAAAAGCGGGATACACCCGGGGGTCTGATCTAACAAGCCGATCTGTTTCAAGATATGTGGGAGTGCCTCGGCGGGGTGAATGTCCATTACCGACAAAGACAGTAGTTCGGCTTCCGAATACCCGAGCATGCGGCAGATTGCGGCATTCGCCCGCACAAATCGCTTGGTCTCGATGTCTGTGACCAATAAGCCGTCCGCCATCCCGTCGTAGATGGCCTGGAGTTCACCGTGGCTCTGCCGCAATGCCTCCTCGGCCTGTTTGCGTTCGGTGATGTCGCTGATCACGACCGCAATCCGAAGAGGACTCCCGTCTGCATCACGAATCAAAAATGTGCTTTGCAATGTCTGGATCGGTTTTCCGTGGCGTGGCAAGACCGTTGGTTCAATGTGCCAATGTCCTTCCCGCAGCAGAGCAGGGATCAGTTCCTCCTTTCGCCTTTGCATGTATTCTTTGGGGTAGTACGCAGATACATTCTTACCGATGACATCTTCCGGCTCGTTCTCGCCGAACAATCGACAAAGCGTTGGGTTTGCGTAGACAATGCGGCCATCGAAGTCCGACATCCCGAAGCCCTGGTCGGAGTCTTCGGCAAATCTTCGGAAGATTTCAAGGTTGTCGTTCGCCTTCACCAGTTGAGCGGTGCGTTCCTTCACTCGCTGTTCCAGTTCGTCGTAGGCTTTCTCCAACGCCTCTTCCGACTGCCTACGCTCGGTAATGTCGATGCCAACCCCACCGACAAACCGCCTTCCCGTCGAATCTTGGAAAGGGAATTTAAAGTTCCGGCAGTAGCTCCGGTGGCCGTCTGGCATGATGGATTCTTCAATAACCTCGACAACTTGACCGCTGGCCAGAACTTGTTGATCGTTCTTCCTAAACAATTCGGCGGTTTCCCCCGGCCAAAGCTCGAAATCCGTCTTCCCAATCCGGTCTTCAGGCCGTACGCCGATACGCCTCCCACAGGACTCATTGACGTAGACGTAACGCCCCTGCTCGTCCTTCATCCAGGCGATGGCTGGGCTGTTGTCCATGAACAGTTTGAATCGCTCTTCGCTTTCCTGTCGTGCCTCCTCAGCCCGTTTCTTCTCGGTAATGTCGCAGACGATGCACACGAACCCGGTAACTTGCCCCTGTGGATTCCGCTTGTAGTCCCAATCGATACGGACATGGAAGACCTCACCGTTCTTCCTGATGTTCTTGGCGAAGAATGGAGTTGGCTTGGGCTGCTCAGAAACGAGATACTCCAGATATGCAGGCAGGGAATCCCTTTCCGGCCCAGGCTCGATACGATCCCAAGCGTAGGTTCCCACCAATTCGTCTGCGGTGTAGCCGGTGATCGCCTCCTGAGATGGGTTCACGAACGTAATTCGGCCCGTGGTGTCAAGTTCGTGAATCCCAAGCGGAGCGATTTGAAGAAGGGCCGCCGCGGACTGGTTCTCCTGCAACACCGTTTCGAGCAATACAACTCGTCGCCGCATTTCTGCAAGTTCTTCGATGAGTTCTTGCTTACTTTTGTCCTGATCGATCATGCCAGACCCCGTGCTTTCGTTGAGCTAGCCCCACAAGGACAGAGCCAGTAGGATCATTGTACTCGATGGTGCCGTGCCTTTGGAGGGTCGCCAAGGCCCTAGCAAAACAGGTGGAATAAACCCGGCTGGGCAGACCGAACGGGTCGCCGGCCAAACAGAGGTTAGCTGGCGAGACTATCCTCGACGGCATCGCCTGCCTACAATTCCCATCATCCGGCATTCAAACCACGATTCAGCAGGAAAACAGCATGAGGACATTGGCAATGGGAATGGCCATTTTGGCAGCAACCGCCGGCACTGCAACCGCTACCGTCAAAACCCAAGTCGTCGAGTACCAGCAAGGAGATACAAACCTGGAGGGCTATCTGGCCTGGGACGATGCCGCACAAGGTAAGCGGCCCGGCGTCCTGGTCGTCCATGAATGGACCGGGCTGGGCGACTATGCCAAAGCCAGAGCCCGGCAGTTGGCAGCGATGGGCTACGTGGCCTTCGCCGCCGACATCTACGGCAAGAGCGTTCGGCCCAAAGGACCGCAGGAGGCAGCAGCAGCGTCGGGCAAGTATAAGAAGGACCGCACACTGATGCGTGCCAGGACCCTTGCTGGGCTGGAAGCACTACGCAGCAATCCGCTGTGCGATCCCAAGCGGGTCGCGGCCATCGGCTACTGCTTCGGCGGCACGTGCGTTCTGGAATTGGCCCGCAGCGGAGCCAACATCGCTGGCGTGGTCAGCTTCCACGGCGGGTTGGATACGCCGACGCCCGAAGAAGCGAAGAATATCAAGTGCAAGGTGCTCGTCCTGCACGGTGGAGACGATCCTCATGTACCGGCAAAGGACGTGGAAGCGTTCGAGAACGAGATGCGGGCCGGCGGAGTCGATTGGCAGCTTGTGGCCTACGGCGGTGCGGTGCATGCCTTCACCAATCCCGAAGCTGGCAACGATAAGTCCAGAGGTGCCGCGTACGACGAGAAAGCCGATCGAAGGTCGTGGGAGGCGATGAAGGCGTTCTTCGCGGAGATATTCAAGTAGGCCGCAGGAGCAAAACCATGCAGGAGCTTATTCAGGCCATCGACCTCGCCCTTAACGACGAATGGGACCTGGCCCACAAGATCGTGCAGAACATCGAGGACCCCGCGGCCTACTGGATTCATGCCGTGTTGCACAAGATCGAAGGCGACCGCAGCAATAGCATGTACTGGTACTCGCGGGCGGGAAAGCCGGGGCAGTTCAAGATGGATGCCACCGAGGAGTTGCAGGCTATTCGGAGGGAGTTGGGCGGCAAAGGCGATTAGGCGATCACGGCTGGTACTCGGCACAAGGTTTCTTCCCGGCGTGGGAAGCAAGTCATTCCTTGTCGGCACCGCAGTCTACTTCTTCAGCGTTGCGACAATCCCGCGGCTGATTCGATCGGCCAAGAGGTCGTTGCCGGCCGGGAGCATGTGGACGCCATCGTAAGTCAGAATTTTGTCGGCTTTGTACTGGCCGCCGGCATCTTTGGTGTTGTGCTGCTTCAGGTAGGCGAGGAATTCCTTGCGAAGATCGACCAGAGTAACGCCGGTTTGCCGAGCCATGTCGCGGGTGAGTTGGGCATATTGGTCCAGCTTCTTATCGAAGGGGTTGCTGCCATCGGGCTTCTCGCCGATAGTGGCAAGTGTGGCCAGCACGACCTTGGCCCCACGGGCCTTGGAAAGGTCGATCATCTTCTTCAAGCCCGCTTGGAAGTCTTCCGGGGTGGTTCCCTTCTCCTTGTGCCAGACGTCGTTGACGCCCAGGAAGATCACGACCACGTTGGGTTTTTCCTTGTCGAGCAACTGCTGCATTGTGCCGCCGAGCTTGCCCCAAGGGCTTTGGCCTTCTAGCACCGTGGGTACGCGGCCGCCGTTAAGCCCGTGCTGGAGCAACTTCACCTTGAGATCCTTCGTCTGCGGGCTTGTGGCCAGGGCTTTCTGCATCGTCTGGATATAGCCGCCTTGCATGGTGATGGAATCGCCGAAGAAGGCAATGCTGGTGCCGGGCTTGAGCGGTGTGTTTTTGCCCGCCAAGGCCGCCAGGCCGGATTCTTCCTCGCCGTAAGCCACTGAGGCCAGGAACAGACAAAAGGCCAAGTATAAGACCGTTTGACGTTTCATGAGATTCTCCTTCATTGTTCGTAATCAACCATCCCGTTGTACAACGCCGGCTGAAGGTAGCACTTCCGCTAGCGGATTACTTCATCGTCCAATCTGGTTGTTCTCGATGACCACGTCTGTGCAGGCTGCCTGCGTCACCGGCAATGTTTTTGCCGAGAACCGGTTGCCGGCAATGGTGAGGCCCTTGATGCACTTGGCGGAAACCCCGCCGCCGTTGAAGGAATTGTCGAGGATACGGATATTTTCATGCACGGGGAGCGATGGATCGCTGTTGCTGTTATGCGGGTTCAGGCAAATGACCGCATTACCGTTCTGTCCACATTGGACGAACTTGTTGTTGCGGATGACCAGGTCGCGAACGGGTCCGGACTCAAACCATCCCTCGGCGTCGTCCTCAACCAGGATGGCACTCATCTGCGTACGAGTGAAGGTACAGCCGTCAACCACCGCCTTGCCTCGCGTGGTGATCAGGAAGCCTCGACAGGAATCCGTGTCCACCGTGCAGTTGCGGATGGTAATATTCGGATACCACGAGATATTGTCAACGACGTCGTCCTTGCCAAACGCGGCTGCCGGCTGCTTCAGATCGAGCAGCCATTCCTTGTCTGTCTTGCGATGAATGCCGGTGACGGAGTTGGCGGAGTAGGCACGAAGGGTTCGATGGTTGACAAAATCGACTCGGTCGCCGGGTTGGAATGCGGCGAATCCGTAAGTTTGCGATTGCATGAATTGCACAAGGACTTGGTTGGGCCCGGTCTTCTCGACGAGACGTAAATGCGTGCCGTGGACGTTGATCGCGTCGTCCTGCGTACCGCTGAAGCGACATGAATCAACGAGAATATCGCCTCGGCAACCGGAGAAGTGGAAACAATCCGCCCAGGCGGGACAGGTGCGGAGCGTACCTGGGCGTGGCACGACATCGACTCGTTCCAAGGTGATGTTCTCGCTGAACTGACTGACTATCCCCATACCCGGCAACATGTAGAAATTGCAGTCGCGGAAGACGATGCCCTTGCAGCGAGTGTTGACGGCACTGGTTGTATCACGCTCGACATTGCGGAATTGGAACTGCCGTCCTTTGGCCATGCCAAAGTTGCCCGCCTTGTAGGTCAGACGCACCTTGCCGCCTCCCAAATCCTCCGCTTTCGCACTGCCAAAGGGATTCCATTCGCCGAGCCTCCAGCAGATCTTTGTTACTGGGTCGGCCTGCTGCACCATCGTCCACCCCGATCCCAGATCGCCGGTCCAAGCGAACTGGCCTTTCTCGACCCTGTACGTCGAGCCTTCGGCCACCTGGATGACGACACTGTTGGGCCCGGATTCCAGCACGCGATATTCAGAAACAGTCGGGCGAACGAAATCGAAGGTAAGACCGAAGAAGGTAATGTCCTCGGAATGGTCGTTGATCAATTCCGTCATACGATCGCCGTACCAGATCTCGCAATCCTTGCCACCAGTGAACTGCAGGTGCTTTGCGTGCCTGACGAGAATACCAATGGGCCGGGGCTTCAGCGGGGCGTCGGCAGAGTTTGAGACGAAGTAACAGAGTTTAATCGCTTGGGCCGCCCGAAATTCATGCCGGCCTGGCAGGAACTCGATCACGACGGGCTTTTCCTTCGTGCCAGCCGCGGAAGGCTTGAGGGTCTCGTGATGAATGCCGGGAGCGATCACCACCCGATCGCCAGGTGCGAGCATCAGGGCGTTGATCTTCGCCAGACTCTGCCATGGCTTGCCGGGAGGATTCGCATCATTGCCCTTGGCCGGATCAACGTAGTACGTCATGTCGCCGGGCGATCGAATCAGTTTGGCCTGCGACGGGTAGAGGTTCTCTGGGCTGAACTCTGAATTCGGGTCAGCCATCTTCGCGTTGGCGGGTGAGGAAATGGCGATCAAGACACAGGCCAGAAGCCAGCCAAGGCTGCGTCCCACCGCCAAGTAATGCTCCTTGGAAGGCGGTTTTTGGCGAATGACGTGACTTGTGATCCACCGCGATACCAAGGTGCACGCGTTAAGCTCAATTCGAAGCATAAGTTCTTCCTGATTCGATGACGAACAATGTTAACCGTCATTGTGGATCGCCCGTGCGGCGTTGGCTAACAAGGCAGTCTACAACCGACGAGAGGGCCGGTCAACCATGCTACGGAACAACATCGTACGGTCGCGTCGATCATTTTCATATCAAGATGAAAATGCTGCGACGCGGAATCGGCGGCCCGGCCCGGCGTTACTTGCGAGCACCAAGCCGCCAGATTATACTCCCTAAGACGTCGGCTAGCGGTAACTGGTATCGCGACGCGGTGCATCCCTAATCTCACAACTCCGGATGCACCGTGCCGACGCCTTTTGAGGGCATTCAGATGCTGACCAAGCAAATTGCCCATTCTGCCATATACTCGATACCGAGATTCGGTGTCAGAACGCTGCCAGTTCTGTCTTTTTAGATTCCTTCCGATAAGTAATGGGCACACGCTTGGTCGAAGTCGCAGCGGGCATTTGCACCGGCGAGAAGCGGCCTACCGGCGATCAAGCCCTGAAGCGTCAGCGATGCCCACGCGACTGCCCAGCGACCTGGTTGCGTGCGTGCGTCGCAGGGACGTAGAATGGCGATCGTGGTTGGGCATACCCGTGCTGGAAGTGTGTCGAATCTTGGAAGAAAGGTGAATAGCATGTACGAACGCTTCAGTGAGCGGGCCCGAAAAGTCATGCGACTTGCCGGCCAGGAGGCAGAGCGGCTAAATAACGACTTCGTCGGCACTGAACACATTCTCCGTGGACTCGTAAAAGAAGCGGGTGGTGTGGCAGCCGCCGTGCTGAAGGAGCTTGGCATACAACTGCACGCAATCACCACTGCGGTCGAAAAGTGCGAACAAAGAGGGGCTGCTGCGAACCTTTTCGGCAAACGTCCAATAACGCCGCGAGCGAAGAAGGTCATTGGATTCGCGATGCAGGAAGCTCGGCATCTCAACCGCGACGTCGGCACTGAGCATATCTTGCTGGGATTGCTGAGCGAAGAAGAGGGGTACGCATCCCAGGTGCTGATGAATCTCGGCTTGCGACTCGAACAGGTGCGGGCCGCGATTCAGGCGAACCCTGGGCGTTCTGACGATGAAGGGAGTAGGTGATGTCCTGGGGAGACGATATTCGCTCTCGATTTCCACTGTGGCTTTCAGACAAAAGCTTCTCGAACTGGCCTGCATACCAACGCTGATGCCGAACGGGCAGGGGTTCATGCCCCTCATCGTATCGGCATCGCCCCACGCGGGTGCCAAGCGACCTGGTTGCGTGCTGGCGTCGCAGGGGCGTACAATGGGTGCTGGCGGGTGGCTGCCCCGGCATACGCGTCAAAGAACGATCTGCTTACTCTGCAATAACTCATGCAGTCGCTTTTCGATGAGCACGCGTTTGGCGTGAAGAGCCATCGACCCGATGTAGCTCTTGCCATCGAGCAGGTCTCCCCAAACAGAAATCTGGACGCGATAGTTCCTGTACTCGTCGGTCAGGAGACTCCGCAGAGCCGCGAAGAAGGCCGCCGTACAATAGACCGGTATCGCATCTATGTACCGCGTGTGGTTAGGCCACCAATCGTCACCGACAAATAGCTGCCGATCCTCGTCTGTGCCGAAGAGTTGCTGCACTTCCTTCCGTATCAGGTAAACGAGGAATGCGTCTCTCTTCGCATAAGCTTCCTCTTCGTCCGGTGACGCAAACTCGGCAATGAGTGCTTCCTCGCGAAAAAGCTTGTCGAACTCTTCTGGCGAAACCACATTGCATGTCTTTCGGAGCATGGTTGCTGCCTCACACGACGCCTAGCCAGTTCTCGGGTGGTCATACGTCCTGGCAATCGGCTTGGTACGAACAATATTCCAACCGATCTTGATCTTCGAGCCTTTCCCCGCTGACGTGAATTCCACTTCTGGCAGCATAAGCGAGCACGCACCACCACGCAAGTAGGGCTGGCAGGTCCGTGCAAGGCAAGGGCATCCTTGCCCTTCTCGACGCGATCGCCGATCAGGTCTACGGTCATGGCATCGACTGCCTGCTGCCGGCCCCGTTCCTTCCTACGCCGTTGCTGCAGCATGCACGCCGGCCTCGTTCGAACCCCTCTCTTGCCGAGACAACATATTATGGGCGATAGGGGCCCTCCGGCACGCGTACTACGCTGGCCGCCGAGCAAGAGCCGGGGCTGGAGGACGGGGTGGCTGGCAGATCGGTGGATGGCGGTGGCGTAGAGCCGGAAAGAAGGGCGACCGCGAACGGGGCTAGATGCCATAGCACGTTACGGAATCCTAGCAACGCGGAAGCCTGCCATGCAATCCAAGCCGCTCGGAACGAATCCAAAGCGACCACATGAGCGACAAGCATCTGGTGAGTGAAACCAGGAACCGCCTCGAAGAACACGGTCATTTCCGCTGTCGGGGCCCTTGGGATCGTCTACGGGCGATTTCGCGTAGTAGTCCTCGTCATAGCAGTCTGAGCACCACTGGTAAGCGTTTCCGTGCATGTCGTAGAGCCCGAAGGCATTGGGCTTGAACTGCCCCACCGGAGCCGTGAACACATAGCCGTCACTGGCCTTGATGGTGGCGTTTGGCCAGTTCGGCACCTTCTCTTTGAATGTTGCGTCCGCGATATTGCCGACCTTAACGAGCGTCTCCGGGTCGTCGCCGCTATAGTACCGGGTCGTTGTGCCCGCTCGACAGGCATATTCCCACTCTGCTTCGGTTGGCAAGCGGTACGTCTTGTTCTCCTGTTTGCTGAGCCACTTGCAGAAGGCCACCGCGTCGTTCCAACTTACGTTCACCACGGGGTGTTCGTCGGTCTGTTCAAAACCCACCTTCTGCCAAGAGTAATCTTTGCGAAAACCGGAGTCTTGTTTGTCGGGGTCCCATCCGGGACATCCAAACACTGTGAGCTTTTCCGAATCCGACTTGTATTTCAAGTCTTTGACGAACCGACGAAATTGGCCTCGCGTGACATGGTAGGTACCCAGATAAAATGGCTTCGTGATCCGGACGCGGTGTTGGGGATGCTCGTTTTTGAAGAGAGCAGCCCTTGTACTGACATAGCCATAGTTCGTCTTGAGAAACGCCGCCGTCTCCTCCGCCGACTCCTTGCTGCCCATCATGAATTCGCCGGAAGGGACGAGCGTGAGCTTCATGCCGATCGAGTTGGTGATCTGCTTCGGGGTGGCGGTGGGCTCTGCGGCGGTTGCCAGGCTGGCAGGAAGGATCATCGACGCCAAGAGTGCCATCGAGAATATCGGCTTCATAATAGAGATCCTTGGTCCGGGTATCACGCAGAAAAAGGAGTCACCGGGGCTTCTCCTTTGTCGGTTCGTCCGTCGAGTCCTGACGCATGACCAGCAAACGCAAACCAATGAAGTGGTCCGGACGCGGCGAATTGGTGTGGCGAAAGGCCGAGCAGCAGCCACGAGGAAGACTATTCCAGCAACCGCCGCGATCGATGTGCAACGAGCCGGACGATGGGCCACACGGGTCGCTTGTAGGAGACGACTTGTAATAGTCGCCGTCGTACCAATCGGCACACCATTGAAACAGGCTCCCGTGCATATCGTAAAGCCCCCACGCGTTCGGTTTCTTCTGGCCAACTGGGTGCGTCTTCTCTAGCGAGTTCTCGTTGAACCAGGCGTACTCAGCCAGCTTTGCATCTTCGTCGCCGTAAAAGTACCTGGTCGTACTGCCCGCACGGCAAGCGTACTCCCATTGAGCTTCAGTCGGCAAAGATGCTTTAATCCCCGTGTGGACGAAAAGCTTGTTGAGTCTCTTGAGAAACTCACGGCAATCTTCCCAGCCGACGCTATCCACGGGGTTCTTTGGACCCTTGAATTCGCTGGGATTGTTCCCCATCACGGCCTGCCATTGCTCCTGTGTGACAAGATACTTGCCCAAGTAGAACGGCCTCGTGATGCGAACGCGGTGTTGTGGCCTCTCATCGGCCCGGCCGGACTTGTCCGAATCGGGCGAGCCCATCAGGAACTCGCCAGCGGGAATCAAGACCATCTCCAGCTTGATGCCTTTGCCGAGGTCGACCGTGAGTTCCTTCGGCTGACTTTTCGTCTTACCGCCATCTGCCTTGGGTTCTTCGGCGACTGCGACGGCAAGGCTGCCTGCGGCCACCAAGACCAGCAACACGACTCTCGATACTTGTCGGAACATGGGCCAAACCTCCTCCAGGCTAGTTACGGCGGGACACACGATACCGGACCGAAACATCCAGTTTATAGGCGGCTCCTGGTGGTCGTCAATCGGTACCAAGGGCGTACATGCCGCCTTCGGGCGGCTTGCGATCGCGACTCTTCTTTAGCCCTTGGCAATGCCTGGTCGTCTTGATGGCCACCGCGAATCGCACCTTCCTACCAATCGACCGGCGTCGAGGACCGGCGGTGGGCATTTCAGTGGTCGATCGAGCACTTCGGCAACGCTTGTTGGAGCTTGGCGACGCCAGCGTCGGTGACTTTGGTATCTCTGAGGGATAACTCTTGGAGTTGGCACATTCCTACGAGATGCTGCAACCCAGCATCGGTGATTTGGGTGCCATCAACGAATAAGTCTTCCAGTCGGCTCAATCCCTTGACGAACTTGAGTCCACTGTCGGTAACCCTTGTGCTACTCAGCGACAAGCAGCGAAGTTGGCTTAGTCCTTTGAGATGTTCTAAGGCTGTGTCGCCAATCCTAGTCTCGTTAAGATGCAAGTATTCGAGGCAGGTCAACTTCTTCATCTGCTCAATGTCGGCCTCGGTGACTCCCGACGCCGCGGGGCCTTCGAGGCTCACGGTCACTATCGAGTCAAAGAAATCATCTCCCAGAAGAACACGCAACCAGCCCGGCTGCGGCCTTGGTAGCGGAATATCTTCCGGGCCAAACTTCTCCTCATATACGATATGGCCTCCTATGTGTCGAATCCGGGCCACCACATTTCTCTGCTCATCCGCCCGCCGAAGCCTCTCCGCGAACCACGTCATGCCGACGGCGGTGGATTTGTCATCGTCGCAGTAGCCGCGGAGCACGCGGATGATCTCATCGTCGGGCTTGCCAGGAAGCTTGCCACGCAAGTGGGCCAATACATTTTCGTGGTCAGCGAGGTCAATGGCAGGCAGCGGGGCGACCGAGTTGCCATCGTATATGGCACCTGACGCTCGCGATTCATCGAGGCTTACCGATGGAAGCTGATCCCATGTCGGCCTCGTCGATGTAGACGGTTCCGCTGTACGCGATTCATCGAGGCTTACCGATGGAAGCTGATTCGGCTTGCTATCTTCGGGAACAGTTGCCTGCTTATCAGAGCATCCTGAGCCGCAAAAGGTCAGCAAGGCAGCAAGAGGCACCGCCAGCACAAATAGAATCTGCCGAGCACGCATAAACAACTCCTTCGATCGGGACGCCATCAGACGGCGTCCATGCGGTCAGTATATCAACGATTCAGTCACGCGGCCTTACAGCGGCTCCCGTTTCTTCTCGGTATTCAACTCCGGCCCGACCTTCCTCCGCTTGTAGGTCACGCTATACGTCACCGTCTGCTTCTTTCCCGGCTTCAGGTCCAGAAAGTACTTGACGTGCTGCTGATCCACCAGTTCCACGTGCCCCACGGTATGCAGATCGACATACGCTCCGGCCTCGTTGCTCGTCCAGCCCTTGGGCTCGCCTTCCGAGCCCCAGAGCACGACGTTGGCGTCGAACTGCCTTTCGACCTCGATCTTGGCGGGCTTGCCGGAAACTAGCTCTTCCTCATAGAAGAAGGTCTCGTCGTAATCCACCAGGTCGTAATAAAGCACGAAATCATTATCGAGCCGGCGTTTGCACTGCCGGGCGACGACGTTGCCGATCTTCTGGTCCTTCACGCGACGTTGGATGGTAATGTCCTTGTCGGGGCCGACGTTGACCTCCACGCGGTCGCCGATGGGCACGTACTTGGTCTCGGTGCCGCCGACGTAGGCCAGATCGTGGTTGCGGTATTCCGAGAAGAGCCTGACCGTGCCGTTGGGCAGGGGCGAGAGGCCCAGGTTCTCCATGGAGGAGAGCTTCTTCTCCTTGCCCTGCTCGTCCAGGAGCTTGACGTTTTTGAAGCGGTAGAACTTGGTGAAGCCCTGGTCGCCGGTGCGGTCGGAGAGCTTGTAGATCGATTCCAGCGGTACGTCGATGGCCTTCAGGGCCACCAGCCGCTTGGGTTCCTTGTCCTTGATGTCGTCGCGGCCTTCGATCGTGAAGAGGAAGTATTCGGAGAGACCCTGCTTGATGACCTGCTTTTGCAACTCTTTCCTGGCGTCGGGCATAAGTGAGTCGAATCTGTCCACGATGTCTTTAACGGCCTTCCCCTTGTCTCCACGCTCCAAAATCATATCCTCCTCGCGGGGGACTAACGGCTTTGCTCCAGGCAATGGCGTTCCTGGCGGCGGTCTCCTTGCCAAATCCACGATCTTTTCCACAAGGTTGATGTTGCCCACCACCAGCCGGGTTTCTGCATTGTCGTACTGCTCGCCCGAACCGTTCGTCACCCGCACGTAGCCCGTCAGGCTAATCTTGGTCTCGTCCTCGTTGGCGATGCCCACATAATCAGCGGCCCACGTTATGCCCGAAGTAAAATACCTGATCTCGACGGGGATCTTGCCGGCCACTTGGCTCTTGATGTTCCATTGCAGGGCGTCGTTGCGGCCCGCCGGGAAGGTCGTATCGACCAGATCGACCTTGTCCTGTTTGTCGAGGATGCGGAACTCGATGCTTGTGGGATCGATGAGTGTATTGGCCCAGGAGAACTGGATGCGGTTGACGCTCTCTTTGACCGTGAGCAGGCGGTGCTCGCGGACCATAGTGATGTCTTCGGAGTTGTAGATCGTAAGCTGCGTGGATTCGCGGGTGGGTAGCGTGACGAGGTCCACGGCGGCGTGCAGCGGGGCAGAAATGGCAAGGAGCAGCAGAAAAGGCACCAATTTGGGGCGGAGCATGGCAATTCCCTTCGGCAGAGCTATTTCTATCGTACTTCAGGTGCGGCGATTGTGCCACTGGGTCCGAAATTGGACGCTTGGCGGTGGTGGTTGGTTCCATGGCTGCACGCACGGCAACGGCCGCAATAATCGTCACAACCCAAGCCGCGAAAGGCACGCCAGCCACAATGTAAGTACAAGGAGAAGGCTCGCGGCTGCAAGACTTATTTTGCTGCGTAAGCCGATATGCCCAGAACGAACCGAGAGCATGGAGAATCCGAGGCATAAAGAGCCTGCCAAACTCAATGCTACGCAGAAGCCATAGACTTCCTGCGAGGAAACTAGCCGAAGAAACGCCCAGAACATGGCACAGGCCGTCGTGAAAATCAGCAGCTCGCGTAGGCTGAACTGAGAATGTCGCTGCATTCTATTTGTCGTTGAACTACTTCCGACAACCGCGGTCTTTTCGACAACAGAAGTGGGCCGTTTACGTCGCGACCGCGACTTCATATCGGCCGCTGTTTCGGTCATGAACAGGAAATCGACGAACGACGAAAAGAGAATGAGCAGGAGGTCCCACATGATTTTACCCAACGAAGTTCCAGCAAACACCGCCTTCAACACCGGCCCAAGCCGTGACGACGGAGCGTCGAGCCACTTGAATTCTACTACGCCGCGGGTGCTCGCGGACCATGGTGATGTCCTCGGAGTTGTAGATCGTGAGCTGCGTAGCGTCGCGGGTGGGCAGTGTGACGAGGTCGACGGCGGCGTGTAGAGAGGCAGAGATGGCCAGGAGGAGAAGCAGCAGGAGAGGCCAGCGGCGGAACATGAGGGGTCCCTTTGCGTGGTGTGGTCTATTCTAGTTCGGGGACGATGGAGTTGCGAGTGGGCTGGAGGCTGGACCAATGGCAGGCAGATTGCTCGGCTGTTCGGTGTTGCCGGCGGGTGTACTTGGCGGAGATTCAATTCGGTCAATCTGGCACTTGGGCAATGCCTCTTTGAGCTTTTTCACGTCAGCGTCTGTGACGTTGGTGCCGTAGAGGCATAACTGTCGAAGTTTGGGGAAACCTCTCAGGTATTCCAGTTTAGCGTTCGTGACCGGCGTGCCCTTCCAGTCGTTTACCACATCGGCGTCCGAAAAGAAATCTAGCCCCAGCAGATTCCTTAACCACTCCGGTCCTGGCGGATCTGGCAGTGTCGGTATCAGGTTGTTCAAGTCGAATGTTACGACCTGCCAATCATACGCCACTGAACAATCCAACTTCCCGATCCCCTCCAACGCCTCTCGCTGCCGTTTGGCATTGTTCATCTCCA
Organism: uncultured Planctomycetaceae bacterium; assembly: GCA_964615095.1. GTDB lineage: Bacteria > Planctomycetota > Planctomycetia > Pirellulales > Thermoguttaceae > JANXQG01. The sequence continues at coordinate 35,033 of CAZTPX010000088.1, forward strand.
CCGCCAGCCAACTGCATGGCAATGCAACTGCAACCGTCAGCACCAACAGCGTCCGAATCCCGAATTGAAACCGACATCGAAAGACCAACGCCACGAGCCACCACAGCAGCATCGCCAGCATCACCACGCCGACACCAGCCACCGCCAGAAGCACGGTCCAACCCTTGTACTCGTTGAACGGGAACCAACGCCATCGCTCTGACAGGAACAGTAAGCCCGTCACCGCCAGCGAACCCAGCACCAGCCAAGCTGGAGTTGGGTAGAACCATCGGCGTTGGGGCTGCGATTCGCTCATAACCGCCAGTATAGCACGGCCAACAGCGAGCAGATCAATGTCGAATCAAGCATCCAAGTATCCCGCCCGATGCCTCGCTCCCGCCCACGACGCCAACCTGTCCTCTCCCGGACAACAACCCGTTGGAGTGGGGCGGCTGAATTCCCCTGGGTTTTCGCGGGGAATTTGCGGGTCGCGGGCGAGGGCGGAGTCGGCGGTTTACCTTGCTTGCGGGGTCGGCCGGGCCCAGCGTCGCAAAGCGGCAAGGCGATAAGGAGAGGCTGCCGCCGGCCTGGCGATGCTGCGGGCAGCGGTGACATATATCTATGTTGCGAAACAGGCGGCTTGTACCTAAGAGCACGCTTAGCGGAGGGATACTAACCACCTATTCGAGTGTAGATATGCCATCTAGTGTTATATTGCTTATGCACCAGACTGGCTACTATTGCATCATTTGAGGCTGCGGGGCGGCGAGTAGCGGTCGGCCCCAAATGAGGCTGATGGGCGTCGGCGGGCTGGGCTGGGATGCCGCCCCCTATTCGAGTGCAAATATGCCACCTATTGTTCCACTATTTATGCACCAGAAGATGGGGCATTGCCTCATTTGGGGCTGGAAGGTTCGGCGAGCAGCGTCGGCTGCAAATGGGGCTGGCGAGCTGGAACGTGTCGGGCTGGCACGCTGGGGACAAGAGGAAAGCGGCGTGGCGGCGGCAGGAACGCAGATGCCAGGAGTCGGCCAGCCGAAGCAGAAACTCGACGTACGGCGACCTAAGGCGTGCGGGCTAAAGGAGCATCACGGTCCTTCCATTCACGTTGGAAATAGTCGCGGACCTGTTCGTCGAACGCGGTCGTATCAGGACTCAGCACGAGAGACCGTGCTACTTCTGTATCGCGACTAGAGTAAGAAACCAACTCCCAATTGCTGATCGAAACCAACTCCCTCGTCTCGGGGTTCTCCTCCATGTCACAAGTGACAACTTTGCCATCGGGGAGCATCAACATGACAAACACGTCGAATCCCTGCTCACAAGACATGAGAATGCACTGCATAGGATCGATGCCAAGCTGGGCGAGCAGCAATCGTCCGCCAGCCCAGCAAATGCGATACCGGAATTCTGCGGTTAACGCGACGAGCCCAAATGTGATTTCCTCGTCCGTTGTGAATGGAGTACGTGGTTCAGCATGCACCAACTCGGATTCATCGCAAATGTAGAGTTCGTATCCCTTACTTGGCGACACCGTGTACTCCCATGAACCATCTTCCTTCTGGCGTCGGTCGATAATGCCGACCCGTAATCCGCGAATACCGACGAGTTCCTCACGCGTGGTCACGCATTTTGCGTCTGAGTAAAGCGGGAATTTCGGGTCGCTCATATTGGTCGTCTGGCAAAGCAGCCTCGTTCTTTCATTCAACACCCTACTCGCCCGATGCCGCCCCGCACGAAGCGACTAGCGTCGAGCCGTTACTGATTGTACATCGCCAATGAGGGCTGCGAAAGTAGCGTGGAAGTCGCAGGCAGCGAGTATCGCCGAGACCGACAATTGGCACGCTCGACGCAGGGGAGAAGCACTGCGATGTAGATCAGCGGCTGGTGCTATGGTTCATGTAGCCGGTACGTCGCTCGTGCCGATTAGAATCGATCAACCACCGCAAATACCAGAAGTTGCCGGCCCAGAGGAGAAATGGATGTTGAGATGAAACGCTAGCGGGAACACACCGACGCCGCCCACGACCATGATGGAAAACCCGTCGGGCTATTGTCGCCTTCGTAACGCGTCGCTTGGCAAGTCGGTCTCCGCAACAAATACAACCTCACTGCCTCTTCATCTCTTCGCGGTAGGGCTTGCCTTGCTTGTAGAGTTCCAGACGGGCACGCATCTCCTGCCGGTCTTTGTCCGTTGCCGACTTGTCTGGTGCTGCTAATTCGACGGCTTTTGCCTGCCATTCCTTGGCCTTCTCAAAGTCGCCGCTTTCAGCATACGCCGCTGCGAGAGTGCAGATACAATGCCAATTCGTTCTTTCAGTCCGTTGATAAGCCTTACTTGCATTCTCGACTGCCTTCTTGCCATCGCGGTATTTCTCGTCAGGACAAGTTGCCTCAATCCATGCAAGTCCAGCGTAGGCTTGGGCGTAACTCGGATCGAACGTCAGGACTTGACTGTAGTCTGCAATTGCCTTGCCGTATTCACCTGCTTTGTACCAGGAGACACCGCGATTGTAGAAAGCATTACCGTACTTCGGATTGATCGCCAGTGCTTGATTCAAGTCCGCGATTGCCTTCCCGTATTCGCCCTTGCTCGCCCAAGCACTGCCTCGCCAGCACCATACCGTCGCAAGGCTGGTCACGTCCTTGGAATCAAAGAGCGGCAGGGCTTGATCAAAGTCCGCGATTGCCTTGTCGTAATTACCCTTGTTCGCCCAGGCAGTGCCGCGTTTGGAGAAGATCATAGCAACATGAGTGGGATTGCTAACATCGACGATCCGCACGGCTTGGCTATAGGCGGCAATGGCCTTGTCGAAGTCGCCGTTGTTCTGCAAAATGTTACCACGACTGAAGTAATCCGCCGCGTCTTCTGCAGAAAGATTGGCTGGCATGGTAAGGCAACCCACAAAGAGCACGACGAGATTCAGGAAAAGACGTTGCACGGGCTTACTCCTTTCACGCGGCTGAAGCGAGAGACGACAAAGGCCGGTATCATACTCCCGCCCACGGGTCGTTCAAACGGCACTTTAAGGACCTGGCGCCGATAAAGAAGACGAGCGGCCCAGAGCCATATTGCCTGCTTTGCCAGGTCTACGCGATTTCGCATGCAAGCCCGACGCTGCTGAAACCCGAGAACGGAATCACGACGAACACAGGCTCGATAACCACGGTCCTGGCCATCTTCGTTCCGCGGCAACCGTGCTCGTTGGTGCATGGTTCGGAACGCATTGTACGATTCTGGCAGGCAGGCTCCAGGGCCACGAGAACGAGGCGGTCGAGGCACGTCGAACAACCCATAAGCGGCATAGAGTTGACGGCGGGCAAGCTGGCGGCGAAGATGAATAGGCTGGTGGTCCGAGCACGGGTGTGAGTACCCACGAGCGGACCTTCTGCGATTCCACGTTTAGAAAGGCATTTCGATGAACCGTGCTATTCTCTTGGTGACGCTGGGCTTGTCGCCTGCCCCCGTTCTCTGCTGGGCGGCAGAACCGAAGACGGATGAAGCCAAGGCGGTTGCTGAGATCGAGAAGCTGGGCGGCAAGGTCACGCGGGATGAGAAGAGTCCAGGCAAGCGGGTTATTGGCGTGAGCCTGTGGATCAATAAGGTGACCGATGCAGAACTGGGGCACCTCGAAATGCTTGCGACACTCGAATCGGTCGACCTTATGGACGCATTCAATCTGACCGATACAGGCTTGGAGCATCTCAAAGGGCTCACGCAACTTCAAACGCTGAACCTGGGTGCAACCCATGTGACCGGGGCGGGGCTAAAGCATCTCGCTGGGCTGACCAAACTCCAATCGCTGAGTCTTTGGGATACCGCAGTGACTGATGCAGGGCTAGAACACCTTAAAGGGCTGAAGCAACTCAAAACTCTGACTCTGCACCATTGCAAGGTGACCGATGCCGGGATGACACATCTCGCCAACTTGACCAACCTCCGAGAACTGGACCTGCGGGAAACCCATGTAACCGATGCAGGACTAGAGCATTTCACAGGGCTAACCAAACTCCAATGGCTCAATCTTGAGTCTACCCAGGTGAATGGCGAAGGGCTGAAGTACCTCAAAGGCTTGCCCCAACTGCAAGGGCTGAGCCTAAAGAACACGAAGGTGATCGACGTTCGGCTGGAGCACCTCAATGAGCTGCCTAACCTCCAACACCTGAATGTGGGGCATACCCAAGTGAGCGATGGGACACTGAAGCAACTCAAAGGGTTGTCGCAACTCGAATGGCTTAACCTCAGTGGAACAAAGATCACAGACGTGGGGCTAGTAAACCTGAAAAGTACGTCCCGACTTAAAACGCTGGACTTGCATGATACTATGGTTACGGATGCAGGGTTGGCAAATCTGAAAGGGTTGTCCCAACTTGAATCGTTGTGCTTGTGGAAAACCAAAGTGACAGACGCCGGTCTGATTCACGTCAAGAAGCTACCTCGACTCGAAGAACTGTGGCTATACGATACCGCAATCACCGATGCTGGGCTGGATAATCTCAAAGGGTTGACGACACTCCAGCGGTTGGGTCTCGATGGCACGCAGGTTACGGACGATGGCGTCAAAGAACTAAGAAAGGCACTGCCGAAGTGCATGATTTTCCGCTGACATGACCGGCCCCACCCCCACCACTCGCCGCCCACACCCGACGCCCGCCTGCCTGATCTTGGGCTTGCTGGTCGTGGAGGGGCTGCTGTGGCTGTCGGAGAGGTATCAGTGGCCAACTTGGCACAAGGGCTATGCCGTCCTGACTGCCGTAGCAACGGTCGGCGTCGTAATGATTGTCATGCTGGGCTGGTTCATCGTGGCACTGGTTTTTCGATGGCGGTTCCAGTTCTCGATCCGGTCGCTGCTGGTCTTGGTCGCGGCGGTTGCGTTGCCGTGTAGTTGGTTGACGGTGAAGATGAAGGCAGCGAGAGAGCAGAAGACGGCAGTGGAAACCATCAACCGGTTGGGCGGGAGCGTATTTTACGATTATCGGAAGAATTTCTTCTGGCTTCCAATTTCGCATGCACAACCACCGGAACCAGCTTGGCTGCGAAGTCTGTTTGGGGTTGATTTCTTCCATGACGTTCGCAATCTATATTTTGACAACCGTCTCACCGGTCTAGTGCTTAAGCACCTCAAGGACTTACCGTTGCTGGAAGAATTATGGCTGGAATCTAGCGATATCAGTGATGACGGTCTTGTGTCGCTAGAAGAACTTCAGCACCTCCAGCTCTTGCGTCTCGATCGATCGTCGGTTTCTGCGAAGGGCATTGAGAGACTTCAGGAGGCCCTGCCAAACTGTAAGATTGACTGCCTCTGATACGTAACGGCGGCTACCCGCAACCCGCCACGGCACCAGCGGCTGCCGGATGCGAAGGCGGCGTGTGGTAGCGGTTCAACCACTTGCAAATCGTGCAACCTCGGCAGCCAT